>NZ_JAMXLY010000060.1 GCF_024054555.1 Segatella cerevisiae
AACGGCTTGTTTGCCAGAATAATTGGCAAAATCAGTGCGCTAACCGTTTCTCAATATATGAATTACATTAATGGCAAGCCCATCGGTAGAATTAAATACGCACTAAATTAATTCCGCCAACGGGTAAGAGTTATGTTCAAAAAGTTGTACGTATCATGACTCGTTAATCATTTGATTGTGATAAGGCTCCTAAGTAATTTTCAATGTCTAGTTGTCCGTATTCAACTTCTTGGCGACAGTCTTGTATAAACCTGAAATTTCTGATTGCCTTAACATGAAAAACCGGCTTTCAAGCTATATCAAGGGCTGGGAAGTGAATAGAAACCAACTTACCACAATTCTGTGAGCAATTCATGATCTTCCGTAATGATGCAAAATAAACTATAGGACTGTTTTCCATGAATTAGTGTATCGTAATGAGATAAGTTAACGATCGATTGGGAAGGCTAAATACACTCTGAATTAATTCCACCAACGGTTATACATACAATGACGTGGAAAGAAGTCAGAATAACTGATTTCTTTTTTAGGGGCCTACATTTAAGGCATCCCTTAAATTAGGTAATTATGTATTTCTGTCTCTTAATAAATCACAATTTTAGGGGATTGTCAAGATGCTAAAAAGTGTGTAACTTTGCGAAGATTTTTTAAGGTAATGCTCTACCATACGATGGATATTAGAAAACATCACTATTTAACCATTTGTCTTTCATCGGTTTCCAATGAAATAATTTCTGATTTTATGATATGTGGACCTCCGTTCCACGGACTGCTGTTGCAGTATGGAAAATGAGGTGTGTCTGACATGGTGTATTTAATAGGTTTTTATTTTTCTGAAGCTATTAGTGATAATAGGTATATTCAAGATAATTAAGAATTATTCAATAGATTAAATTATTAGTTCATGAAGAATGTTAAGTCAAAGATCCTGTTTTCAGGATTGTTCGTTATCCTGGCAAGTTCTTCCGGGTATTGTGGTGCACATGCCTCAAATCTGATCAGGATAGAGCAGCAGGCGAGTACAGTTACGGGCTACGTACTTGATGAGAAAGATGAGCCTGTTATCGGGGCTACAATCAAAGCCGTGGGTTCCAAAGACGGTACTGTGACAGACGTCAACGGGAAATTCTCTCTTGACGTCCCTGCCGGAACAAGCCTTACTGTCTCCTATATTGGCTACAAGTCTCAGACTGTCAAGGCAGGGAACAATCCGATGAAGATACACATGGTTACAGATGACAAGACTCTGAATGAGGTCATCGTCGTAGGCTATGGTACGGTCAAACGCAAGAACTTTACCGGGGATGTTTCTACAGTTGATGTGGCTAAATCTCCTGTTTCTCTGACTCCGACAACGGACGCTATGTCTCTCCTTCGGGGTACTGTCAGCGGTGTTTATGTTGCTCCTAATCAGTGGGCAGGTCGAATTTCTACTGTGCAAGTCCGTGGTCAGCAAGCTGTCAATGGATATTCAGACCCTCTTATCGTATTGGACGGTATGCTGTTTACTGGGCAGCAACGTGATATTGATCCCAATACCATCGAGAGCATAAGCATCCTGAAAGACGCGACTTCTCTAGCCGCCTACGGCTCCCGAGCTGCGAGCGGTGTGATCATGATCACTACCAAAAAAGGTACAGAAGGCAAGCCAAAAATCAGTTTCAATACTTCTTGGGCTTTGTCTTCACCGACCTTTAAGCCGGATGTCCTGAGTCCTTCTGACTATGTCAAGAAAACCAATCTCCAGAACGGTCTTGCCGAAGACGCTGACCCGACGTGGATGAAATCCTTCGAGTACAGCAACTATAAGGCAGGGAAGACTACTGACTGGTTTGACTATAGTACAAGAACCGGTATAACCCGGAATTACAATGCCTCTGTGTCGGGGGCTTCCAAGAACCTCAATTATTTCTTCTCGGGTTCTTACATTGATCAGACTGGCATTGTCAGAGGTGACGATTTTGACCGGACCAATCTGCTGATGCGCCTGCAGAGTGACATTACAAACTGGCTGCAGATCGGGGGTGAGACTTCTTACACTTATAATGACTATTCCGGCCCGACAACGTATAACCTTTATGAAGCGGTCAGGATGAGTCCCTATGGCAGACCTGAGCGGCCTAATGGGGCAGGAATGGAAAAATATCCGGTAAATGAAGGTCCCGTCAACCCTATGTGGAATAATGAAAGTGGGACTAAGGACAACTCTGAAACTGATGGTACGCTGGCTCTCAATGGGCACGTGCTGATCAAATGTCCTTGGATAGACGGTCTGACTTTCAGAATGAACGGTTCGTATTCAGTAGGGCATAATGCAATTGACCTGTTTTCTCATGAAGGGTATTATGTCCAGGAAGGCGACAGTGAGGACCGTTATTCCCCTGCTACTGTTTCCAAATACCTTGCACAGGCCAATGGGTATACTGACCGTACTAAAACTGTAGACTGGGTATGGGACAATATTCTGGACTATACCCATGAGTTCGGACCACATTTTGTTGACTTGACGCTGGTATATACCAGGGACTCCCAAACTAGTGATGACCGTAGTTTCAGGGCTTCTGACTTTTCCTCTTTGGGCAATACGACTTTGGGCTATTGGGGCTTGAATTATGGTGCTGTCCAAAAAATCGATGCGCCTATCTATAACAAGCATAATGACATAGGCTATCTGGCACGTCTGAACTATTCTTTCAGGGATACCTACCATCTGGACCTGTCCGTGCGTCGTGACGGTTCTTCTGTCTTCGGAGAAAACAACAAGTGGGGTGTCTTCCCTGCTGTGGGCCTGGCATGGACTGTTTCTAACGAGTCCTTCATGAAGAAGGTCACACCGGTATCTTACCTGAAAATGAAATTTTCCTGGGGAAAGAACGGGAGCCAGAACCTCAGCCCTTATGAAACCCTATCCCAAATTACATTGGGTGAGGCAGGCGGTTTCAGTTACCCCTTCGGCAATACATCCGAGGCAAGTTGGGCACAGAGAATTACAACTCTCGGCAACAAGGATCTGGCATGGCAAAAGACGCAGTCGATCAACTACGGTTTCGAACTGGGCCTGCTGAAGGACCGTATTAGCCTTGACTTCGACGGCTATTTCTCCAAGACGACTGACCAGATATTCACCCGCTCCATTCCTGTCATCATCAATGGTCTGACGAGCATGCAGGAGACGATGGGACAGATCAACAATTCGGGGATAGAGTTCACCCTCAATACGAAGAACATCGAGACAAAGGACTTCCAATGGGAATCTCAGTTGATCTATTCTTTGAACCGGAACAAACTGAAATCCCTCTACGGTGACGGCAAGGATGATATAACCAACAGCCTGTTCCTGGGCAAGTCCATCGGCGCCATCTACGGTTACAAGAACATCGGCATCATCCAGTGTGCCTACGATGCCAACGGCAAGCCCGTCTATGATGCCAACGGCAATCTGGAAGTGGCAGACGCTGACAAGGCCTACGCAGCCGCCAACGGTGCCAAACCCGGTGACGTCAAGTTCGAGGACGTAAACGGTGACGGAAAGATCACTTCCAGTGACCGCAAGATACTGGGCTATACTGTCCCGAATTTCAGAATGAGCCTGGGCAATACCCTGACATACAAGAACCTGCAACTCTATTTCCTCTTCACTGGAACATTCGGGGGTAACGGATACGGCCGCTATGTCAATACCTATGCTTACCGTACGGCATCTGACTTAACAGGTGACAACAACCTGAACCACGGCTGGTGGACACCTGAGAACAGAAGCAACAAATACCCGAGCGTCACCTATAATAATGACAACTATACCCCTGTCCAGGATTACGGATTCGTACGCCTTTCCGACCTGACATTGTCTTATTCGTTTACGCAGCCTTGGGTAAGGAATCTGAGGATATCCAATCTTCAGGTCTATGTTGCCTGCAAGAACCTCTTTACTATAACCAATTGGGATGGCGGTGATCCGGAAATCCAGCAGACTGTGACAAATGGAGGTTCTTATGACTTTTCTGTATCAAAGTCTTTCACTTTCGGTCTAAAACTCACGTTCTAATTCAATCTTAAGTTGATATGAAAATCAAGAATATATTAATGGTTTCCGCCGTCGCAATGCTGGGCTTCACGTCCTGCAACGACGACGACTTCCTCAAGGAGAACCCGAAGTCCACCTATACGACTTCCAATGCCTTCAATACCGTCGACCAGGTCAAGGCCTGCGTGACGAACCTCTACGTCCAGATCCGCTACTGGTACCAGATCGACAACTTCTGGACGGGCGTGGGCGCCGACGAGATGGACACGCCGTACTTCCGCAGTACGGGCAACGGCTACAGCAACTTCTCCAACTGGTCCCCGACTTCGAGCTACTCGAACAACATCTTCAACGCGCTCTACCAGCTGGTGAACTATTCCAACCAGGCCCTGGAGGGCTACAACTCCCCGAACATCACCTGGGACAATGCCCGGGAAAAGGCCGAGAACTACGGCGAGATGATGTTCTTCAGGGGCTATGGCTACCTCTCGCTGGGCGAGCTCTTCGGGGGCGTGCCCCTCGTGGACAGGTTCTACGAGACGCTCAAGCTCGACTTCAGCCGCTCCTCAAGGGCTGCGACGTACAGATTTGCGATCAATGACCTGAAGCGTGCGGCCTCCAACCTGCCCGAGTACCCCTCGGAGGCAGGAAGGGTGGCACGCGGCGCGGCCTGCCACTTCCTCTCCGAGGCCTATCTTGCCCTGGCAACGATCAATGACAACAACGCCGCCCAGTTGGATACGGCCATCGCCTATGCCGACACGGTCATGGCCATGCACCCCCTGATGACCTCACGCTTCGGCACGAGGACGGTATCGGGGAACGCGAAGAACGGCGTGGACTCCTACTACAAGGACGGCAACGTGTTCTTCGACCTCTTCCAGGAGGGCAACTACGACCATTCCGAGGGCAACACCGAGGCTGTCTGGACCCTGGAGAACGACTATACGGTCTACCACAAATACGCCGGCGACAACTACGTCCCGTCACCGAAGAACTTCTCTCCGGTGCTGCGTGACGCCGTCTGGGGCTCCGCTTACAAGAATACCGGAGGAGGCGCAGGCCCCTGGGCTACGAACATCAACACGGCCGACTATCCCGGCGGGAACGTCAGCGCCTACCTCGGCGGACAGGGCACGGCGGTATACTCTCCCACCGATTACGTGATCGAGCAGATCTGGAACAACGACGAGGGTGACATCCGCAATGCGCCCTGCAACATCAGGCGGACCTTCGTCTGCACTGACACGAAGAGCAGCATGTACGGCAAGGCCTGCGGCATAGACATGCTCGACGCCGGCTCGCAGAGGATCACGGAGTTCTTCCCGATCTGGACGAAGTTCGCCCCCGTGGACGACTGGGGCTATGACGACATCAGTGACGGCGGAGACCGCTCGCAGATCTACAGTGACCGCTATGCGGTGCGTTCGGCGGAGACGCTGCTGCTCCGTGCGGAGGAGAAGCTCCGCAAGGGCGACAAGGCAGGCGCTGCCGCCGACGTCAACATCCTGAGGAAGCGTGCGCAGTGCAAGGTGCTGGCCACGGCTTCGGACATGACGCTGCAGTACATCCTCGACGAGCGTGCGCGTGAGTTGTACGGCGAGGAGCGTCGCTGGGTGACCCTCCTCAGAATGGGCAGTGACGGCATCAAGAGCATCAACGACCATGCCATGTACATTGCCTACCAGCCTTACTGGAAGGGGTATTTCAAGGCTTCCCAACAACCCGTCACGAAGTGGACGCTGTGGCCGATACCTCAGGCGGTCATTGACGGCAACTCGCAGACCAAGATCGATCAGAATACAGGTTGGTGATCAGATTAGGCAAGTGAACAGTCCTTTCAGAGACAACGTATGAGTTGCTTCCAAAGGAACATCTATAAAGGATCTCTCCATTCAGGCAATACCGGATAGAGAGATTTTTTTGTAAGACGGAGTGAGTATATAGGAAGAATAGGAGTTGATCAGAGGCGGCTTTTTCGTATCAGTCAGTTAGGTCGGAGATGCGATTATAGCGGTCTGTCGTCAGGCGGAAATCAGGGTATTTCGACCTTATGAATTCTACTCCAGGAGTCAGATTGTATTCGGTGTGAAAATATATATCATTTATTCTTAAAAATATTTATATAATTTGTTAATGCGATGTTTTTTATTCAACTTTACATAAAAGAATTCAAACTCATGCCCGCTCTTTAAAATAACCGGAGAGGAGGCGCAGGAGTTTGGAAAGGAATAGTGATAGTACGGTAATTAATAAAAGGATTGGTATTATGGATTTGAAGATTAAGGGTAGAAAAGCTTTGGTAACAGGATCAACGGACGGAATAGGCTTTGCAATTGCAAAGGGATTCCTGAAAGAAGGAGTAAAAGTTTATATCAACGGACGCCACCAGGCTAAACTGGATGAAGCTGTCGCCAAACTGAAAGAGGCTGTCCCGGGCGCAGATGTCGAGGGTATACCTGCTGACTTCAGTAAGGTGGAAGAAGTCAATGCCTTGATCAAGCGGCTACCTGATGTGGATATCTTGGTGAATAACGTAGGCATCTATAGCGAGCAACCTTTCGAAACGACGCCTGATAAGGTCTGGTTCCACGACTTCGAGGTGAATGTGATGAGCGGTGTGCGCCTTTCCCGGCATTATGTGTCGGGGATGAAGAAAAGAAATAGGGGAAGGATCATCTTCCTTTCCAGCGAGTCTGCTATCAATATTCCTGATGACATGATACTTTATGGCGTGACCAAAACGGCTTATCTGGCTTTGAGCAGGGGCTTGGCTAAATATCTTCGCGGGACAAACGTAACCGTCAATGCGGTCTTACCCGGCCCAACGTGGTCTGCTGCCAACCTGAAGAGTATGCAGGAACTGGCCAAGGAACGTGGCATAAGCGTGGAAGAGGCTTCGCTCGATTTCGTACGTGAAAAGCGTCCTTCTTCTATCATCCGCCGTTTCGCATCTGCTGAAGAAGTGGCGAATATGGTACTGTACGTTGCCAGTGATCTTTCTTCCGCTACGACGGGAGCAGCTTTACGGGTAGATGGTGGGGTCGTGAATACGGCCTTCTGATAAGCGGGAATTCCGGCATCTGTTCTTGCAGGTACCGGTTATGCCTTTTATCTGTCCGTATTGCGGATTTATTTATTCTGAAAATTCTAAAGATAACCGATATGAAAAAGAGAAAAATTAAAAATACTGATCTGGAGATCGCTCCGATTTGCTTTGGTGGAAATGTGTTTGGCTGGACGCTCGATGAAAAACAGTCATTTGAAATACTGGACAAGTTTGTGTCCGGAGGTTATAACTTTATCGATACGGCAGACACCTACAGTTGGTGGGTCAATGGAATAGGTGGTCAATCGGAGACGATCATCGGGAAATGGCTGAAGGCAAGGGGCAACCGCCAGGACGTCATCCTCGCTACCAAAGTTGGTTCGGAGAACAAGGAACATCCGGTGGATGTCAGCAAAAAGCATATCCTCGAATCTGTAGATGCCAGTTTGAAGCGCCTGCAGACAGATTATATCGATCTGTACTATACTCATTTCGATGATGAAGTGACTCCGGTGGAGGAAACGCTGGAGGCGTATGACGAGATCATCAAGGCTGGCAAGGTCCGTTATATTGCAGCTTCAAACGTATCTCCTGCACGCCTGAAGGAATCTTTCAAGGTCGCCGAGGAGAAGAACCTGCCGCGGTATGTCGCCCTCCAGCCACACTATAATCTGATCGTGCGTGACCAGTTTGAGAAAGAGTATGCCCCTGTTGTCCGCCAGTTTGACCTGAGTGTCTTTACCTATTGGTCACTGGAATCGGGTTTCCTCTCCGGAAAGTACAAGACAGAAGCTGACTTCGACAAGACCGCCCGTGGGGCAAGCATCAAGAAGTATTTCGATGCGCACGGCAAGAAACTCCTGGCTGCACTGAGGCAAGTAGCTGACAAGCATGGCGTGCAACCTGCTACGGTCTCTCTGGCCTGGCTGCTGGCTCATCCTCTGGTGACGGCTCCTATCGTCAGTGCCACTAAAGACAGCCATCTGAAAGCGATGTTTGCCGCTACTGATCTGGTGCTGGATCAAGAAGATATGGATCTCCTGGGCTGAAGGTCAGCCTTGGAATCCTGTAGATAAAAATAATTTCAGATGAAACGAATTTTCCTGTTGATCTTGTGTGCCTGCGCAGTCCTCTTCGGGTTTGAGGCATGTACACATACGGAGAAAGAAAAACCAGATATGTACGTCAATACAAAACCTGCTCCTGATGTGGACTCGATAGCGGACATCCGCTATAAGTCTGTTGGCGACAGTGCTCTGAGACTGACCATTTATTCCCTGAAGAATGATACAGCGTCTCATCGGCCGGTACTGGTGTATATCCATGGCGGCAGTTGGGTGCACGGCAACAAGTCGTGGATCTGGAGTCACTATCAGCAGGCACTCACGGAAACTTTCCTGCGGGCACACTATGCGGTGATAGCCATTGACTACCGACTTGCAGACGGCTGGAGGAAGGATGCCTTTACAGAACTGAGCGACTGCCGGGACGCACTGATCTGGATCTCCCGGAATGCAGGAAAATATCATCTGGACATCCGGCGCATCGGATTGTGGGGAACGTCAGCCGGCGCTCACCTCGCATTGCTGATAGGGAGCGATTCAGGGAGTCCTGTCCCTATCCGGTTTATTTTGGATGACTATGGCCCGACTAACCTGAACAGTCTCTTCCATACAGAACTTCCGCCTTTTATCGTGTCACTGGTGAAAATCGTCAAACCTGACCTGGTGGAAAAGAGAAAACTGATGCTGCGTGTCTTCCCGGATGACAGTCCTCAGCGTCTGTCTCCGGTCAACAGAATCCATAAGGGGATGCCTCCGATTCTGATTTCTCATGGTGACAATGATGAAACGGTCCCGGTGAAACAAGCTTATGAATTAGAGGAACACTTGAAAGCCGTGCAGGTGCCTTACCGCCTTCGCATCTATCCGGGTGAAAAGCATGGATTGTATACGCTTACGAAATCACAGGTCAGTGACATGGCAAGATATGCCTTGGTCTTTGCCAACCATTACAACCGGTAAACAAAAGACCTTTTAAAAGCATAGACTGATATGAAGCACCGTCTTTTTCTTGCTGTTGTTGCCATCCTGCTGATCGTTCTCTATTCGGGTACGGGGGCGTTCCTCCTCTTGCTGGTCCTTCCTGTCGCCTATTTCTTCCTGAAAAGGAAAGAACAGGGTGAACAGAAAGGACAGGAAGGGGCAGAGCCTGCTCCTGAGAAATATACTTCACTCGAAGCGGTAGTCTCGGAATACGGTGAACCGGATGACAGTGTGATCATCAATGCCTCGAAAGCCAATGAACCTTCGGGGATAGTCCTCATTTATGCAGAGAAAGGTTTTCTTCTGGCGGATGGGGAGAAGATCAAACTGGATGAGATTGTCGGGATCACGGCGAAGAATACGGCCACGCCTTATACGATAGGAGAATACCAGATCATGTTCCATACGACGATCAAGGGCCGTGAACTCATCCGTATGAATGCCGGTTATGATGCAACGTGGGCAGATGAGGCTGTGGCACAGATCCATAGGTATTTAGCCGGGGCATAAACTGAATTCTGCTTCCTCGTTTCTTTCCTGGTTAGGGAGAGAAACTTTTTAATACTTCTTGCCGTTTGGTCATCTGCAGAGTTTGTATTACATTTGCAAGAAGAAAGAACCTTTAAAAACATGACAAAACAAGGAACTCTGCTTGTCGTGGACGACAACCGTAATATTCTGACAACGGTGAGAATGTTGCTTGAGGATGTCTTCCGGACAATTATCACCATCAGCAATCCGAATCTGATCCCTGTAAAACTTCGTGGGGATCATCCTGATGTGGTCTTGCTGGATATGAATTTCTCCGGCGGTCTCAATAATGGAAACGAAGGATTGTTCTGGCTGGGGCAGATCAAACGGATAAAACCTCAGACTCAAGTCATCCTTTTTACAGCTTATGCGGATATCGAACTGGCTGTAAAGGGGATGAAGGAGGGTGCTGCCGATTTTATCGTCAAACCTTTTGAAAATGCGAAGATGGTGGAGACCATGAAACGGGTCTGCCGTAAAGAACCGAAAAGGGCAGTGGAGAAGGATACCGGCGGCATGTTCTGGGGGAGCAGTGAGGTGATGCTCGAACTGCGGACGATGGTTGAGAAGGTGGCTCCGACAGATGCCAATATCCTGATCACCGGAGAGAACGGGACAGGGAAAGAGGTCCTGGCTAATGAGATCCATCACTGGTCTAACAGAGCAGGCTCTAAAATGCTGCCTATAGATATGGGCGCAATCACAGAGACTCTGTTCGAGAGTGAATTGTTCGGATACGTGAAGGGTGCTTTTACAGACGCGAAGGCAGATCATCCGGGGAAGTTGGAACTGGCTGAGGGTGGAACTCTCTTCCTCGACGAGATAGGTAATCTCTCTTATGCGCTTCAGGCCAAACTCCTGACGGCTCTTCAGCGCAGGAGCATTGTGCGGGTGGGCGGATCTGTAAGCATCCCTATAGATGTGAGGCTGATCTGCGCCACTAACAAGGATCTGAAGGACATGGTGCAGAAGGGGGAGTTTCGGGAAGACTTGCTCTATCGTATCAATACCATTCATCTGCATCTGCCTCCCTTAAGACAGCGCCAAGAGGATATTGTGCCTTTTGCTTGTCTGTTCCTGAAGAAATACGGGGATATTTATAATAAGGCGAATTTGTCCTTGGATGAGGATGCAGAACGGAAATTGAAGTCCTTGCCCTGGTATGGGAACATCAGGGAGCTGGAACACGCGGTCGAAAAGGCTGTTATCCTCTCTGACGGCCCTCAAATCCATGCTGAGGATATAGATGGTGGTGATATTCGTCCGAGTCAAACTCTCAAAGAGGTACAGACACTGGACGAGATGGAAAAGCAACTCATAGAGAGGACCATCCGAGAGTGTGAAGGCAATCTGTCGCTGGTGGCATCGAAATTGGGTATCTCCCGCCAGACCTTATACAATAAGATCAAAAGATACGGCTTATGAGTTCTAGACTGATCATTCTTTTTGCCGTCGTTGTCCTTCTGCTTTTATTCGGTTACGTGCGTTTGTTCCGGCATTACCGCAGGAATATACGCAAAGTGGCTTTCATGTTCGATGCCATGGATAATGTAGATTATTCTTTCCGTTTCCCCGAAGATAGAGTTTCCCACGATGACAAAATCCTTAACTCTGCCCTTAACCGCATCAAGCGGATTATGGAAAAGGCGCATAGTGATGCCATGGAGCGTGAGAAATACTATGAGCGGATCATCAACTCGGTCGATACGGGCATCATCGTCATTGACGATAAAGGAAACGTCAGACAGAACAATGATTTCGCATTGAGGTTGATCGGTATCTCTGTCCTGACTCATATCAGTCAATTGAAGGGTATCAGCATCAGTCTTTACCGTCAGGTGCGGGATATCTTGCCGGGAGAGAGAAGTCAGGTGTCTTTCAGTAATGAGCGGGGTGAATGTCATCTTTCTCTGCGGGCATCAAAGACTTTGCTGAAAGGCCGTCAGGTGCGACTGATCACCATCAATGACATCAAGACGGAACTGGACGACAACGAGATCGACTCGTGGATAAAACTCATCCGGGTCCTGACGCACGAGATCATGAATACTGTAACTCCGATAACTTCACTCAGCGAGACCTTGCTGCCGAAAGCCGATGGGGACGTCAAGGACGGGTTGGAGGTCATCCACAAGACGAGCCGCGAACTGGTGACTTTCGTGGAGAACTATCGTAAATTCACTCATGTGCCGACGCCGGTGCCGACATTATTCTATATCAAACCTTTCCTGGAGCGGATGGTACGGTTGGCTTATCCTCTGATTGCAGGTAAGCAGATTTCCATTACGGAAGAAGTGATGCCGGAAGATCTGATCCTTTATGCTGATGAGAGTTTGGTGGGACATGTGGTGACTAATTTACTGAAAAATGCAGTTCAGGCTTTAGTTGGGGGCGGAAAGATCATGATAAAGGCTTATTGCAATGAGACTGAAGCTGTCATCATCGATATTTCGGATGACGGCCCTATAATTCCCGAGGATGTGGCGCAACATATTTTCGTGCCGTTTTTCACGACCAAGAAGGATGGGAGTGGCATCGGTTTGCCGGTATCCAAGCAGATCATGCGTCTCAGCGGGGGCGCACTTACCTTGAATAGTGACAGGAAGAAGGGATTGACGACCTTCTCCATGATTTTCAACTGACAATAAAGGTCGTCGGAATAAAGGGAAATGCAGAATGGCGTTTCTACGAGATGGGCAACTATTGAGTGTGATCTAAAAGATGAGGCTGGCCTTCTCATCTTTTTGCGTTTTGGTGAAAAGCGCATAAAGTCAGGAAACTCTTATTGCGTTTCGGGCATAAAAAAAGAGTAAGCCGATGAGGCTTACTCTTCAAATGTATGTGTCGCAGATTACAAATTCGGATTTACTTTCTTCCAGTCCTTAACCTCAGGGAGTACACCCATCTTGATGACTTGGTCACGAAGACCTTCAAGATGCTTGTAACTTGCATCCAGTGCTGCAAATTCATCTTCAGTACCTAAAACTGGTTTCTGATAGATGCCGTCGGCAGTGATACGTGTAGGCATAGCCATCATCACGTGAGAGTAACGGGAAGTGTCTGCATAAGCACCTGCAGGGTAGTTGAATTCTTCTCCACCCATAGCTGCTTCAATCATCTTGACTGCAAGATAAGCAGGGCTCTGGAAAGAAGAACGGCGACGAAGCTCGATGATCTTTGCACCACCCTTGGTAACGTCTACCTGCATCTGTTTCCATTCGTCAGGAGTCAGACCCTTGCCGTTGACTTTAGCTTTGCCTGCGATGACATCCAGCAGTTTAACACCCTTGACAGTAGTAGGTGAAGCGAAGACAGCCATCTTCTCACCATGACCACCATAAGTGTATGCGTTCTTGACATCAGCCTGGCTTACACCGAAATGCTTAGCCAAAGCACCCTTCAGACGAGTAGAATCCAAAGCTGCAAGTGTAGCAACCTGGTTAGGCTTCAAACCGGAGTGTACCAAAGTAACCAATCCGGTAATGTCTGCAGGGTTGAAGATAACAACGCAGAATTTAGCATCGGGGCAGAATTTCTTTATATTATCACCTAGATCCTTGGCAGCCTTAGAGTTTCCATCAAGAAGATCCTCACGGGTCATGCCTTGCTTACGAGGAGCACCGCCGGAAGAGATGATATACTTGGCGCCGGTGAAAGCTTCTTTAGGATCAGTCGTAGAAACGACATTTACATCGTCGAAACCACTCTGACGCATTTCCTCAGCAACACCTTCTGCAGAGAAGACATCATAGAGGCAAATGTTAGGAGTCAAATGCAGCATGATAGCTGTCTGAGTCATGTTAGAACCAATCATGCCGGCAGCACCGACAATCACAAGTTTGTCATTCGTTAAAAAATCCATAATTACAAGATATTTAAAATACTTAAAATACTTTCTGTTCAGACAGAGGTTTTTGTTACTGTACAATCCTCTCAGGATAGATTACTGCAAAGATAATAAAAAGATGGTTATTTCGATATTTATTTTTACGTTTTAAATGTTGTAATTTCTTAAAAGGCCCGCTTTGTAAAGTCCGTTTAACAAAATGCATTGTAGGATGAAACAAGCTCTTGATAATATGGTTATCTTTACCCGTTGGCGGAATTAATTTAGTGCGTATTTAATTCTACCGATGGGCTTGCCATTAATGTAATTCATATATTGAGAAACGGTTAGCGCACTGATTTTGCCAATTATTCTGGCAAACAAGCCGTT
>NZ_JAMXLY010000061.1 GCF_024054555.1 Segatella cerevisiae
TGATATAGATAGCTGGGATTCATTTTACTATTCTTTTGTTGTGATAAACCAAAGGTAGCAAAAAAACCTGGCTATCTTCTTTTTTAGTCGTATTTTAATTTACACCTACGCATTTGTCGGATGAACCATATTTAAGTGTGCTTTTATTGCATTGAAAAATAGCAGAGATGAAATAATGTTTTTGGGATACCCCAAATGAATGATAAATGTATGAAACAGAACATTAAGCTACTTTACTAACTTTTTAGAGTAGTGCAATATAGTTAATTTATGATACTCATTTTTTTTGCAAAAAAAATTAAAGCTAAACGAGATTAGAGGAAATCAAGTGATCAGATAACAATAGCGGTACTTTCCAGTTGACAAGAAATCTTGTAACAGAAAATACCGCCATCGTTTTATTACAGTTTCAGCAGTCTTGTGATATTGCCACCCATCACCTTCCCCAAGGTCACCTTGTCAGGGCAAACCCTTTCGACCATCTTGCGCATGATCCACATATCGCCATAGGGGTAATCCACGCCAAAGAATGTCTTATCCGGCAGTTCCTGAATGATAATTTTCAGGACCATCGAAGAAAAAGTGGCGGAAACATCAATGAACATATTCGGGTTGCGCTTCACGATATCAATCGTCTCCATCCAGTTGCTGCCTCCCGAATGTCCGATAATGACAGGAACCGACGGATACTTCCGGGCAAGCACCTCTATCTGTCGGATATCTTCCAGCACAAGCGGATTGAAGCAATGTATCCAAAGCGGCAGGCAAGCCGTCTGCGCAGAAACCTTGAAAACATTCTCCATTGACGGCAGAGTCCCGCTTGCCAGGGTAAACTCCCCCAGTCCCAAGATATGATGCTGTGCTATCTGCCCCTCAACCATCTCCTTCATCTCATCAAAGTCCATATCAGGCTGAACCATGCCGAAGCAATAGAAACGGTCGGAGTAACGCTCAACGACATCAAAGAGTTCCTCGCTCGCCTTTTTGGCATGTTCCCTGACAATGGCAGGGTCACCGGAGAGCAGATCCATGAGCCGGTGCATCTCCACCTTCACCCCAGCCTCAGTACTTTGCGACTCAGGGTGAATGCTCGTCCTGAAAAGGACAGTCTTGTCAATACCGGCCTCATCCATACAGGCGAGGTGCTTCTCTACAGGAAACGTGACATGTGAATGTCCGTCAATAATTAAATTCTTCATTGTCTTACATTTATTTATACTGATTCATTTCCGAGATACAAAATTACCGCCTATCTTTGTATTATACAATACCTTACTCCGGGGTACATCTTATAACCCGGAAGTTAGTCATGCTGACAATGAGATCGTTATGCAAAAAGAATTAACTAAGATTAAACCCTGCGAACATCCCTGTCCCTTCAGGACAGTAATGGACAGGCTTGGAGACAAATGGTCAGTCCTCATCATCCTGCTTCTTCAGGATGAAGGGACGTTGCGTTTCGGAGAAATGCTCGGTCGCATCGACGGCATCTCCCTGAAAGTGCTGAGTTCCTGCCTGAAAAAACTCGAAAAGGACAAGTTGATCACACGGACGGCCTATCCTGAAGTCCCCCCAAGAGTGGAATACACCTTGACCCAAAGCGGTCATGGTCTTGTGCCTTATATCCGGCAATTGTCAGAATGGTCACAAAAGAACCTGAAATGAGCGCATCTGACCGCCATTGCCGCAGAACCCTGAGTACGAGTGCCCATTCCCTATTTTTACCCCATCCTATCCGATAACCACCAAATGACAACCGTCAGGAGCGAGCTGTCCACCGACAACCCCCGAGTTCTGTGTCCAGAAATTAGACACCTCTGTCCAATTTTTGGACACAGAACCAGTCCGAGGCAAACAAGCAACTTACTGATTTACAGAGAGATAACATATTTGGCACACCTCTTGCCTCCTATATTGCGAAACAGTATCACAATATATGAAGCGGAACAAACTCATCATCGGCATTCTGATAGGCATGGTAACCTGCCCGGCGCAAGCCCAGGAAAGTTGGACCATGGACGATTGCATGCAGTATGCCGTAGAACACAGTACCGAGATGAAAAAACAACAGGTAGAGATACACAGAGCACAAGACCAGTACAAGGCAGCCGCTGCAAGTTTCCTCCCCACCCTGCAAGCCACAGTGAACGCACAATACAGTTGGGGGCGCAACATCAATCCGGAGGACAACACCTACGGCAATGTCACCACCTTCAACAACTATTATGAACTCTACACGACACTGAACGTCTTCGACGGATTTGCCACCCTGAACGCCTTCAAGCAAGCCAGGTTGGCCAAGCGCAGTTCGCAGACCGCCCTGCAGAAAGCCAGTGACGACAAAGCCATCGAAGTGATGCAGAAATACGTGGACGCAGCCTATGCCAAAGCCTGCATTTCCCTGGCGGAGGAAAAGTTAGATGACAGTCGACAACTCCTGCAGAAGACACAGAAGATGGCAGCACTCGGAGAAAAGAGCCGTCCTGACGTGGCACAGATCGAATCTCAGGTCTCAGAAGACGAGTACAATCTCACCCATCAGCAGAACGTTTATACCCAAGCCATGATCGCACTCAAATCATCCATGAACTTCACCGTGAAGGATACCCTCCTCATCAGCACCTCTTCCGAAGACAGTCAGCCCCGGATAGAAAGCGACGACGCGAACGCGATCTACGACTCGTTCAGGAAATGGTCACCGGAAGTTCTGACAGCCGAGTTCAATGCAGACAATGCCAAGTATGCCTACAAAATCCAAAAAGCAAAAATGCTGCCTACCGTCACCTTCAGCGGCGGCATCACCACCAATTATTATAAAGATCTCTCTCAGAAAGGTGAGTACGAGCCGTTCCACTCCCAAATCCACAACAACCAGGGTGAATACGTCGTACTCACTGTTTCTTTTCCCCTGTTCATGCCCTCGCTGTGGCACAGTGCAAGGGAAGCCAGATCAGACTGGCAGAAGACACAGATCACGCTCAACGAAACCTTCCGGAAGTTGCATGATGATATTGCAATGGCAGTTGCCGACCGTGACGGATACCTGAAGGAGTTGCTGCAGATGCGCCGGAAAGTAGCGTCAGACTCTGTGGCGTGCCTCCTCTCCAGGCGGAAATACGAAGAGGGGATGCTGAGCACTTTTGACCTCCATACCTCAGCACAGACGCTGCTGCAATCACGGATCACACTGCTCCAGATGCAGATGATGTATCTCCTCAAGAAAAAACTGGTGGACTATTATAAAGGCGAGCCCCTCATCGCAGCAAGAGAACAGAAAGGAAGATAAACATGGATATCAAGATCGAAAAGAAGAAGTATGCCATACCCCGCAAATACTGGCCTTATATGGGAGGCGTGATCGTCATCGCCGGGATACTCATCATTCTGGCTACCGGGCATTTCGCCTCAACGATGAATGTAGACCGACGGGGAATCAGCATCTGTAACGTCACCCGACAACAGTTCAACGACTACGTCAGCCTCGACGGCAATGTCGCCCCTATCAGCATTGTGCAGATCAGTCCGGAGGAAGGCGGCATCGTCACAGAAAAAGTAGTGGACGAAGGTGCCCACGTCAGAAAGGGAGACATCATCGTCCGTCTCAGCAACTCCAATCTGGACCTGCAGATCCTGAGCGCCGAATCCGAACTCGCTGAAAAGCAGGACCTGCTCCGCAATACGCAGGTCAGCATGGAACAGGAAGGGATGACCAACAAGAACGAGAAACTGCAACAGGACATGGACATCGAGAGAAAATACCGGAAGTTCCAGCACGAAGCAATGCTGTACAAGGAGCAGTTGATAGCCAAGGAGGAATTTCTGGAAGCGAAGGAAGACTATCTCCTGGCAAAGAAAAAGCATGCCCTCATCATGAAGCAACTGGCAGGCGACGAGCGTTACCGCAAGGCACAACTGGAAGAGATGTCGGATAATCTCGAGAACATGCACAGGAACGTGCTGCTGGTCCGCCGCCGCAAGGAAAACCTGAACATCCGCAGTCAGATAAACGGCGAAGTAGGTGAATTGGACGTAGAACTGGGACAGAATATCGAGCCGGGACAAAAGATCGGGCAGATCAACGACCTGAGCGACTATAAGGTAGAAGCCATGATCGACGAGCACTATATCGACCGCGTGCACCCCGGACTCAAAGCGACATTCCAGCAAGACGGCAAGAACTACAGTCTGACCCTCCATAAGGTCTATCCTGAAGTGGAAGACGGGCGCTTCAAGATCGATTTCACATTCCAGGGCAGGCGGCCTGAGAACATCAGGACAGGACAGACCTATTATCTTGACCTGCAACTAGGAGAGTCGAAACCGGCAGTCATCATCCCCAAAGGAACCTTCTATTCAGTGACCGGTGGCAACTGGATATTCGTTCTGGACAAGAGCGGCCGCAAGGCCTATCGCCGCAAGATCCAGATAGGCCGGCAGAACCCCCAGTACTATGAGGTGCTCGAAGGCCTGGAACCGGGTGAGAAAGTCATCGTAAGCGGCTATGAAGCCTATAAAGACAATGAAGTACTGAAAATAGAATAAGACAATGAGAAATATTCTGAATGTAAAATCTTACCTGACGTTCCTCAGCAGGAACAAGGTGTATACGTTGATCAACGTATTCGGATTATCGGTGAGCCTGATGTTCGTCATCCTCATCGGCGTCTATACCACACAGGAATACAATGTAGACAAGATGCATTCCAAGGCAGACCGGATATACCTATTGGGGTGCAAAGAGGATGATGGTGAAAATACAGATTCTGTAGACGGATCAAATTGGAATATCCAGAAATATCTGAAAAGTCGTTATCCGGAAATAGAAAAGACTTGCGGACTGAGCAAGACAGATGCATTGATCAATCAGCCTTCAGGAGAAAAAGAAAAGGCAAAGTGCCTGTTTGTCGATTCCACGTTTTACCAATTGCTAGACTTTCCATTGACTGAAGGAGACCGCAACCATGTGCTGGACAAACTCAACAGCGCAGTAGTTACAGAAAATTTTGCAAAGAAACTTTTCGGCAATGCGAATCCCCTCGGCAAGGTGATCACCTACAATGACTCCATACACCTGGTCGTCACAGGCGTAGCCCAAGAGATGAAAGGATCATCCATTGACAACGCTGACATCATCGCCAGATACGAGAATATGAAGAACTTCAATCCTGCAAGTATAAACGAAGGGTTGCAGAATTCGACAGGGGCAGAAATATTCATTCTGACTAAACCGAATACACACCTGGAAAACAAAACAAACGATATGAAGCGGTATTTCAAGACTTTTTTCTGGCTCTACAGGCTACCCGACACAAAAGTGACCCCACTGCTGATACCCTTCAAAAAATTGTATTTCTCTAACATCAGTTCAAGTAATGAGAATACATTACGAGGGGACAAGAACCTCGTCAACATCCTCTTTGCAGTAGGCGTGGTGATCCTGCTCTTCTCCATCATCAACTATATCAACCTCACCATTGCACAGGCCGGCAGGCGCGCACGTGAGATGGCCACACGAAGACTTCTGGGAAGCCAGCGAAGGGACATTGCGCTGAGACTCATCCAGGAAAGTGTCGTCCTCTGCTTCATCTCTCTGGTCATCGGCATATTGCTTGCTCTCGCAGCTGCACCATACGTCGAAAAACTCTTGGATACGAAACTCTATATGGGTGCCCTGTTCACACCCGCCCATCTGGCCATCCTGCTCTTGCTCATGCTGCTCACCGGCATCCTTTCGGGCATTGCCCCGGCGCTCTTCATCTCCAGGGAAAAGCCAATAGAGGTGGTACGGGGAACATTCCTCCATCAGACGAAGATGGTATTCAGCAAATTCCTGATCATCTTCCAGAGTACGATCACAATGGTACTGACAGGTGTCTCCCTCACCATGGTGCTGCAGGTGCACCACCTGACGAAGGCACCATTAGGTTACCAGAGGAACAACATCATCGGCATCGATAATCTTGTGGGTGACAGTGCCAAGTCGGCAGCTTTCCTCAATACCGTCAAGCAACTTCCATGTGTCAAGAACGCCTCTGCCTGTTGCGGGTATCCCCTGAACAGAGGCAACAACAATACCCTAATTTACCAGGGCAAATCCATCAGCTTTCAGATTTTCACCGTGGACGATCAGTTCATGAAAATATTCGGCATCCCCATAGAGCAGGACTACCACCTCGACGACGAGAACGGCTGCTACATCAACCGGCAAGCCTATCGGGAGCTGGGGCTGAAACCCGGTGTCCGGCATATCAGTATTCCTAATTATAACCTGGACATCCGCGGCATCTTCAGGGACTTCCATATCGGAGACATAACGGAAGAGCAGCATCCAACGCTGATTTTCGTCAAGAAAGCCCTGTCCAGCCCCTGGAACTTTGTCATACAAGTCACCGGCAATCCCGTGGAGGCCTACCGGCAGATACAAAAGGTCTACAAAGACGTATTCCACCTCGACCTAGATTCCGACCACCCCTTCATTGACCAGCAAATCGAAGAAGCCTTCGACCAGCAGATCAGGATGTCAAAGATCATCTCGCTCTTCGCCGGGATCGCCATTCTGATCTCCTTGCTGGGACTGGTTGCCATGAGCACCTACTTCATACAGCAACGCAATAAGGAGATCGCCGTGCGCAAGGTGTTCGGGAGCGACAGCCGGCAGATGCTGGTCAGACTGGTACGCACGTTCCTGTCCTATGTGCTGGTTGCCTTCGTCCTGTCCGTACCGGTCATCTGGTACTTCATGAGCGACTGGCTATCGGGATACAGCTACCGCATCGCCCTCAGCCCCTGGATATTCCTCGTCTCAGGACTGTTCTGCATGGCCATATCAATTTCGGCAGTGTTCATCCAGAGCTACAGGGCGTCCCACGAGAACCCCATCCTGCATATCAAAGAAAACTAAGCATAATAAATTCACTAAGCTATGATAAAAGTAGAAAAACTTTGTAAGTCGTTCCGGACAGAAGACGTGGAGACCATCGCATTGGACGATGTCTCATTCGAAGTAAAAGACGGCGAATTCGTCGCTGTCATGGGACCTTCAGGATGCGGGAAATCCACCCTCCTGAACATTCTGGGACTCCTCGACAACCCTTCCGCCGGCAAATACTGGCTGGACGGGAAGGAGGTACAGGATTTGAAAGAGAAGGACCGGACCAATGTCAGGAAAGGCCAACTGGGATTTGTCTTCCAGAGTTTCAACCTGATCGACGAGTTGAATGTGGAGGAGAACATCGAACTCCCCCTGACCTATCTGAACGTGAAGGCCTCCGAACGCAAGGCGCGCGTCAGGGAGATCATGAAACGGATGAACATCAGCCACCGGGCGAAGCACTTCCCCCACCAGTTGAGCGGCGGCCAGCAGCAGCGTGTCGCCATCGCCCGCGCAGTGGTATTTCACCCCAAGATCATTCTGGCCGACGAACCTACAGGCAACCTCGACTCCAGAAACGGCGCGGAAGTGATGCGGCTGCTCACAGAACTGAATCAGGAAGGCACCACTATCGTCATGGTCACCCACAACGACCGCGACGCCGCCATCGCACACAGGATCATCCATCTCTTCGACGGAAAGATCGTCAACTGAATCCAGTTGTATCAGTAGACTGCCCAAGCAGACAGACCGAAGGAATACTGGGCAAAGATTCCACACGATCGGAAGGGGAGACAATCCCCGAAAGACTACAGTCTGGACTTCTCTGTCTCTCCCACTTCAGAACCCTTATATTTACTCTTGCCTACATTAAACTTATAAGATACCGTCAACTCGATGCTGCGGCTATCATAAGTGTTGAGTTGGTAGAGTTGCATTTTCTGATTATAAAGCAAATTCCCGTCACGCTGGCCTTTGAGGATATCATTAGCCTTCAGTTGAATGGTCAAACGGTCATCCAACAGAGACTTTGACATCATCAGATTGATGGTGGAACTGTTTTTATTGAGATAGACATTCCGGTAATTCCCTTTCCCCTGGAACGTCACCTGAAAGTTTGCCACCATCGATTTCCCGAAATTAAAACTGTTGTCAAAGGTCCCGAAGAACAGCGGTTTGTCAAGATTGAAATTCCCCATATCCGTATCCAGTCCCAGCCACTGCTTACGTACGCCAACGGTCAGTTGGGGACTATAATACCCGAAATGAGGCGCAAACACCAGTGCTGCCGTCATCAACTTCAGGTTTTTAAGGTTCTTATAAGAGATCTTTGTGATCGATTCATCTTCAGGGACCTGTTCGCCCCAATAGACAATCGCATGCTTGACATCATTATAACTCAAATTGAACTGCAGCCAACTATACATGCCCTGCAAGGTGATGTCATGGATATATTCCGGGCGAAGCAGGGAATTTCCGCTCTGCCACGTAAACCGGTTCTCGTAAGTCACGTTATTGGACAACTGGCGGTAAGTAGGACGCGTTGTCTTCGTCGTATAACTGAGTTGTGCCTGCAACTGCCCCACCTGAATGCCCCAAGAAAAACTCGGGAAAAAGTCACTGAACTTGCGGCTCTGATCTTTCATGAGGTCTTTGTTCTCATAATAATCAAATGAAGAATGCTCGTACCTCAGTCCTGCGGTAAAGAGACCGACAGGAGTGACCTTGCTATAGTCTACAAAAGGGGCGATGCACTGTTCTTTCAACTGACTGAAAGTGGAAGGTACGATCTGCTGCGGATTGATATAGTCGTCATTACGGTTGGTATTGGTATATTGAGCCCCCATATCAAAGTCACCCCCGAAGAGAGGATGCCCCAATACCAGTTTCAAGACAAGCAGTCTGTTGATGACATGGCTGTCAGAAGTCACCAGCCGGCTCTCGGAAGAAGCACTCACCTCGTCCGTCGCCGAATGGTGTCTGATCTGACTGAAAAGATAATCGGCATTGAAATTGACGGACGTCTTCCCCTCCTGACCCATGAAGTAAGTACTCAACTGATGAGAAGGGCGGTAATGGGCAATGTCATTGACGGAAGAATTGAGTTTGTCATAATATTCGCCATTGGCCGTCACATCACTCGACAGATTGGAAATATCCTTTCCCTTGGGGCTCAGCGTAACGATATACTTCGCGCCGATAGAGTTATGGGGATTGAAGGCATAGTCAAAGCCCAGCGTATTCTCGAAACTCTGGCTCCTGTCTTTCTCATTGTCGAAATTGTTCTCCTGCCAGAGCGTATCCGCATAGACCGTCTGCCACATGCGGCTCTTCTTATGAAAGTTCTCCAAAGAATACTTGAAGTTATCAAAGAGTTCCAGCGACTTATGCCTATAGGTCACGGCAATTTTCTCATCCAGATCCGTATTTTCCGACTGGTTATAATCAGAAGTCATGTCAAATCCCCAGCCATCACCCGTCCGGCGTATCGTCTGGATTTTGAGGACAGACTGGACCGTAGCGTCATATTTGGCGCCGGGAGAGGTGATCAGTTCAATGTTCTTAATATTCTCCGATTTCAGGTTATCCAGTTCAGACGAGTTCTGGACCTCCCTGCCGTCAATATAGATCTTAGGGGTGCCCTTCCCGAAGACCGTAAACCCATCTTGAGTCTTTTGGATCATCGGCACATGAGCAATCACGTCGTTGGCCGTCCCCGACTTACTCAAGACCGTATTCTCGATATTGGTCTGGATACCTTCCGCCGTGACCTTGAAAGACGGGCGGGAAGCCTTGACGACCACCCCCTTCAGGTTGACCTCGTCACTTTGCAGCGTAATGCGCGCCAGTGAGCCATCGGCAGGATTGACATATTTCGTCTTGTAGCCAATGGAAGAGAGTTTGAGAATGTATTTTTTCTGAGGGACAGCAAGGGAGAAACGGCCGTCAGCATCAGTCACCGTTCCCGCTATGAACGAAGAGTCGGCAGCGTCCTCCATGACGACGTTCACAAAATCGACCGGCGCGTTCTGATTGTCAACGACAACCCCTGAGACAGGACCACTCTGAGCATATATATCATCAACTACCGTAAGGACAAGAAGAAGGGTTATCAGTATTTTTTTCATTTTACCTTATATTAAAATTTATGAGTCAGCACGCAGCCTACAGTTTTATAATACCGAGAATATAAAGGACCAGTTGTGTCGCCAGCAAACTGGTCAGGTTCGAATGGTCCAGGTTCGCATTGACCTCCACCAAGTCGACTCCGATGACATGCTTATGGGCTAATATTTCCTTCAGGCATATCAGCGTTTCCCTATATTGTCCGCCATGATTGATCTTCGAGGCAGTACCCGGGGCGATCAGCGGATCAAAGTAGTCAATATCGAAAGTCAGATAGACGCTCTCCTCCCTGTCTACGATGTCTTGGTATGCCGGAGTCCTCTCCCGGATATCATTCAAGGTAACCGTTTCGATCTTCCCGCACTTCGCCTTATACGGTTCCCTGACACCAAACTGGACAATATGGTCGACAGACTTCTCTTTGGCACAATAGTTCATCACCGTCGCATGATTCAGCAGACTCACGCCAATGCTGTCATACATCGACAAGATCCGGGAGTTCTTATAATCCGCATGAGCATCAAAATGGAAGATCTCAAAGTGCTCATGACAGCCGCATAAGGCGTGTATGATCGGATAAGTGACGGAATGGTCGCCACCGACGACAAAAGGAATATTGCCATGTGCAACAACCCTCTCCATCACCTGGCCCACTCTGGTATAATAAAGCGTGTTGCTCTCCCCCTGATGATAAAAGATGTCCCCCAGATCCCAGATCTTCTTGTTTTCGATCAGATGACAGAAGTTCTTATAATCAAAAGTCGGATCGACAAATTCTACGCGGAAGGAATCCAGGTGATCCGCCAGTCCCTTACAGGAGAGAGCACAATAGATAAACTCCCGGAAAGAGCCGGGGAAATCCTTCGTCCCCGTGTCAACGGCATTACCCAACCCAAAAGGCGCGCCGACCATCAGGACACTGTCCTTGGGGAGAACATTCAGATGAACTGCAGGGACACCAAAGAATGTATTGCTCACTCCCCGGACATCAATCAGAGCATCCTTGCTGTCATTCAACAAGATCTTATGATTGAAAAGGAACACCATAAGCGCCTTGACATCCTCCTCCTTGATCTTCTCCTTTCCAAAGAAATCAAAGACAGAAGTTGAAGACTGTGGCTTCTGACATCTGTCGAGCAAGGTTTTCACCAAGGCATCCACTTTGACCGATTGACCCGATAAGAAATTAGTGACCTCATAGAGGTCGCCTATACGGTGATAGACCAGGGCTTTTGATGTGACAAAATATTCCATAATGACCCGTTAGCGAAATGTATTTAGAGCGGACCGGACAAGAATGAGTTCCACACGATATCAGATGGTGCCATGCAGGAGCGTCGGTGTACCGGTTTCCGATGAATCCGACAAACGATTCTGCTACTCCCCCGCAAAAGCCCTTATCCCTATGAACCGGTGCCATAAACAAACCTGACCGAACAGGTTGTACATCCAATGAGAACGTCACTTTGTGATTCTGTTATGCAAAGTTAGCAAAAAAAAAACATGTGCAACCTTTTCGCCCGTTTTCCTTTCAATTTTAATTCATAAAAGAGATAATACCAGTCTCTCTGTTGTTCAATTAACCAATATATTATAGTTCAGCAAATCCTCTATCAGAGTCGGTTTGCCGATAATGTCCCGGATTTCCTGAAGAGAAAGGGATTCCTTAGACTCCAATATTTTAAGGATCAGCCCAAAGAGAGTATCACTCATTTTGATCAACACATTATTGTATCTGTCATAAAGGTAATTGACATGATCTTTTATAATAGGGGCAAAACGACTCTTATTAAAATGGAACGAGTTCCCGGTTATGGTACTGGTGTCAATGACCGGTCGGTCTCTAAGATAAGTATCCGCATACAGCCATCCTTCCCATTGCGGAAGATACTCTGATATTGCACTTTTGAAGGTCTCCCATATCTTACACGTTACCGCTTTCTCATAATCATCTATTCCCCCAGTGCGCTTGAGATGCAACACCGGCAGATATTTGATAAAAACCTGCTGCTGCCCATCGACATACGAGTATAAAGGCTGAATGTCAAGATTGAATTTATAAGAGAAAAAACCTAAACCTTTCCTGACATAAAATACTTTATTGAAGAAATCAACAGGTTGGAGTTTATCGTCCTTGCGCTCGATCCCCCCTATTCCCGAATTGCCGTCGATATAAAACAATAGGGAATAGCCTTTCTTCACGTCACGGAAGAGTTTGAAGAGTCCTGCAGGTTCCTCTATATTCACGAAATGGAGGTTGGCACTTCCAGGTTTTATGGCCTGATCGAAGCAAGCCTCATACAGCCCTCTCTGTTGCTCGAATACCCTTCTGGTAACAGGAACGCAAATACTGATGCCCTGACTGACCAGGAGATAAATGATGCTGGTATAAAGTCCGATATGCAGGGTCACGTAGATAGCCTGCTTTGGTGCCTTCTGCGGTTGAATGACATGGGCCCATGAAGGAAACTGTTTCAGTTTCATGAAATCGATATTCTGCTGATGGATCTCCATAAATTCCATGAACGCCTTCTCATCGACATCAATTCCGAAAATCTTCCTGATGTTAGCCTGGAACCGGAGGTACCGTTCACGTTCAGGATGCGAATAATCCTGTGCTATCGTCTGATAACAATCAATGATCCCTTTGCTCAATTCCACCATTACAACTTTCTTAGTTTAGAATACATACTGGTAATCATCATGACAACCCCAATCATTGAAATCAGAATGACAGAAACTCTGTTGATAAGTGTAAAATTGATGGTGTTCCACTCAATTCCCTTATAGGTGACTACCGCTATTTCTATCAATTTATAAAAGATAAAAAACCTGAAGAGCCAGTTGCCTATCAGATAGAACAGTAAAGGTTTATATGATTATCCTCAATTGGGTGATTAATAATTTTGAGTATTCCCCGATATTCATTACCTTTGCATCAATTATCAAAACCTCGTCAAAATGAAACTGATAGAATTTTCAAAACGCTTCCCCGAT
>NZ_JAMXLY010000062.1 GCF_024054555.1 Segatella cerevisiae
TCAACCGAAGATCATTTGGCGACAGACTTTTTGACAGGCTAGTTGTTGCAGCTGTGTCCTATAGACCGGCGTTTCAGCACAGAACCTATGATTGAAGAAAATCACTCAGTTGAGGATAATCATATAATTTTTTCACTAAGAAGTGATGGATGTTCCCTAAACTGATAAGGCTTAGCTGCTAACTTCCGTCCTCCTTCATCTCTACACGAAAGGCGCATCTGCCTTGTCCGATTAATCCTTCTTTTTATTTCTGGATTCCTAAGCGCATCGTCCAAATCGTCATCATTGATCCACAAACAATATCGCTCAATATCATTGATAAATTCTTCTGAACCATATATTCTTTTTAAAAAGTGTGCATCCAAAGGATAAGTTTCAATAAAACGATCATATTCCGGTCTGTTGAGCAGTAAATTTCCCCTATCATAGGGCATGCAACCAAAACTAGCTTTAGGCAAACCTTGAGGTGGTCCTATCTTTTTGCGAACTATGACCATATTACCGGCTGACAGATAAGGATTGATATGTAAAACTTTAGTTTTACGTCCTTTCGAATACAAGAACTTATCGGATTTGTTTACTACCCCAAGACCAATTACTACGACCGTCACCCCTGCATTGTATTTTGCATTGTTACTCCACTTAAATGATGTATAAGCAAATAAAATCTCTTCATGGTTATTCAATATTTGAGGCCAGAGAACAGAGACCTGTTCTCCTTGACAAATAGAATTGGTACTTACAAATGCCAACTTTGCCTTACAACCTTTTATATAATTTGATCCTTTATAAAACCAGATACTAATATAATCCAATATTTTGCAATTCTTCAATTCTTGAAATGTTATTTTTATATCCTCCTTTTGCTCCCTACTTTGAAGTTTACTTCCTAAATACGGTGGATTTCCGAAAACAAAGACCTCTTCATCTTTCTTATGTGGGCAAATCTCCTCCCAATCCAATCTGCAAGCATTGCCACACTTGATTTGGGTAATATTATGTAATGGCAAAGCTTGGGTATTAATGCCGAAAGTCTCAAAAAATTTATTGTCCATCTGATGCTGCGCCAACCATAAAGACAACATGGTCACTTCGTGAGGGAAATCCAACAACTCAATACCATAAAACTGTTGCAGGCTAATACGAGTCCCCATAACAGCTAAAAGAAAACCCTCGCCCTCACACTCCTGTTGAAGTTTCAAGATGTCCATTTCAAGGTATCGCAAAGACTTGTAAGCAATAACCAAGAAATTACCACTACCACAAGCCGGGTCAAAGAATTTCATCTTGCTCATGCGCAGTAGTAAAGCGTTACTCCTCTTGAGAATGGTCTGGCGTTTTTCCGCAAAGTTTTTATCACTGATCTCCCCTATCTCTTTTTGGCGCTTATACGCAAGGAACTCTTCTTTCAACGTGCTATATTCAGACTGTAATTCATCCATGAATAATGGATTAATCACCTTCATAATATTAGGAACACTAGTATAGTGCATGCCTTGATTGGCGCGTATTTCCGGATCAACCACTGCCTGAATCATTGAACCGAAAATATCAGGATTGATATCTTTCCAGTCCAATTCTCCACATTCAATGATGATTTTCCTCGCCTTATATCCCATCTTCGGTATCTGAATATGTTGGGCAAACAGACCACCGTTTACATAGGGAAACTGGGAGATTATCTTTATGGTATCTTTATCACGCATTCTGATATCCATAATATTGAATGCCGCATCCAAGTATGCAGCCATATCGCTGCCATCACTCTTAGTATATCTCTCGATAGAACCAGTAAAAAGTTTGTCTTTAAAAATGCCTGTATCTTCAGCAAAGAAGCAAAATAAAAGTCGGGCAATGAACAGATTCAAATCGTGCAATTGGCTACTATCACTAAAATCATTATAGGCTCGAAGGGCATCATGCAGCTTGGCAAGTTTTTCTGCTGCTTTAACATCAGCCGGATTCTCTTCGACTACTTTGAACTTTTCCACACCAGAAAGTGGGTAGAAAAAAGCGAAATCACAATAAAGACGATTCAGGGGATTCTCATAGGATTCCTTTTCCCGCATATCGTAAGCCAAGATGGTTTTTCCATCACTGACGGCAATAATTTTTGGAGCAGCTTTCATGACCTTTGCATCCTCCTTCATCGCTTCCAAGGCAGAAGTCAAAGTTGTGGTTGTAGCCGACTTGAATCCGAATAAACCTTTAATGAGAAGTCCCTTATATGTAGACAAGATTCCTCTTCCTTGGCGATAGCGACGAATATCCGCATCACTTTTACCAAAAGCCTTGAGAATTTCATAGCCCACTTCCGATGCCTGTACACAATGGTTTTTGAACACTTTCAGTGCGGTTTCAATATCGTGATAACTCAAGTTCTGTTTCCTTGCCATAATTATACTTAATTATTTCCACCCTCAAAGTTAATCATTTATTGACAAAATCTTATTAATCATTGCGAATAATCGTCCCTTCATATTAAATGAATATCAAAAATGGGGTCAACAGGCAACTACAGATTTGACCTTATATTTTTTCAACTATTTACTCTCTACACAAGCGGACAACCGAACTCTTTGATTGTTTCTTCGCTATCACGCCCTGAAGTTGACTTGCCAATAGCTTTTTCGATTCTATTCAATAATTGTTTTGCCCTATCTATAATAAATTCATCAAATAAATTTTCTTTTAAAAGATGAGGATCTATATGATGCGACTCAATGGCAGAGTCCACTTTTTCTTCTGATAAGCCCTTATTTCTCATTGTCTGTATATACTCCTTTGGTGAACGACCACCAATGGAACGATTTGTCGAAGCATATATCGGCGTTTTATTAATAATGGAATTCCATTTGCGAGAAGGTAACTTCTGAGAAAGGCAGTATGCTTGCGGGAAAATATGATGAATATCTGTACTTTCATCCAAATAAGTTGCCATATTCATATTGCTCCCAGTCATAAAATCCAATGGCATATCCTGGAGAATCAGAGCCATGACGCCTTTATATGCGGCACTATTTCGAGTTTGAAGTGTCAATAGACGGGTGGCTTCAAAATTAGAACGAGACACAGTATCCGGCTCATCCCCATTATCGAGCCAATCAAAGACACCTATAATATCCAAGGCATAACGGGTTTCATTAGATGCGCCATATAATTCCCCAAATACACCACACCAATACCATCTTGCCAACTTATCAAGGTTAGGTTGCAATGCCAACAAATTTTTATTCATTGCATCATAAGCAAATATAGCAGCTAGAGGAATATATTGTGTGCTATAAGGCAAGTCCCTAGAAGTATATATCCCCTGTTTAGCCAAGAAATTTGCAGCTGAAATAAACCCCCGTTCTAAGGTATCTTTATAATTATAGAAATCCTTTACGTCAAGTCGAAGTACATCACGTTTTTTGCAACTTACAGTAGAACCAGTAGCACGACTCTTCAGATATGCAATAAGCAATGTCATAGCTGTAATAAAGTTAGTTCCGGTAACTTCCGAGAGCAAATCATCCTTTCTGTTATCAAAACTATTTTTTATTTCATCCCAAGTTTCCCTTAGATTATATTTAGCTCCATAAGCAGCAAATTTAGCTGTTACCAATTCGAAAACAGTGAGCACAACGCCACCCGTATTAACATTCTCGAAGATTTGACAAACGGCTTCAGGAGAAGTATCTTTTGACAAAGAGATCACCGGTATTTTATATGATTGAATTTGCTGAAGGATCTTGCTCTGGAAATTGGTAAATAACTGGAACATTTCAGAATGATTATCCTTATAATATTCCAATAGACCAAGCATCCATTGACTTATTTCCGTAACATTAAATGTTATATTCAGCGGATACATCAATTCCTTGTATTCCTGTTCTCTGGTTGTCAAATCCAATTTGACATTTCTACCAATTTCTGATGTAATCAACTTCTTTTCAGAGATTGAGATTATAGCATCAAGCCTATCAGCATCAGGATCAAGGCACTTTTTGATATCCAAATAATAGAACCGATAGATCTTGGTATCTATTTTTTGAGGTAAGCATGTTTCTACAGCATTTCGGCTTTTGAAGACCTGAAAAAGCGTTGTTAATCGCTGCTGTCCATCTAACACCAGTGATGAGGGTTCTTGAGAAGTATAAGAATCATCAACTCCTGTAAATAACCTATATTTAAACTTTATCGAGTCACCACCATAATCCAGGAACATAGCTGCCCCCATAGGGAATTCAGAAGTAACACTCTCAATCAACTTACATATTTTCGAATCATCCCAAACCCAATTCCTTTGGAAATCAGGAAGTTGGAGTTTTCCCTTTTCAACATCTACAAGAAGATCACTTAAATCAAGGTCATTAGTCTTTATTGCCATAATTATAATTACTTGTACATAATACCCGTTGGTGGAATTAATCATCAGAACATCTATATTTTAGAGGTTGCACATAGCATTGATATTCAGTAACTTGGTAGTGAAAAAACATCTAAGAACTGTTCAATGTGTGGTACAACTTCTATTCAAAGTTCGTGAATTTTTTCGATATATGCAAGGATTTCTCCAAAGATTTAGTCAATACAAGAAGGGAATACCCGAACCCATTGACCAAATCGTTTATATCCAAGAGGTTGAATAGAGTATTGATTTTCAGTAACACATACTCTGCATACCAGAAGAATTTTTATAGAACACAAGCGATGAACACTATCAAACCAGGTCAAAGTAACAGTAATGACAAACGATCTTAAATGAAGGAGCAAAACAAAGGATGACATACCTTAGTGCATTGTAGCGATCTTCATTGTTGCGTACCAACTTTGCTTTATCTTTTATAAGTGGGTCCTTTTATGTTGTGATCAAGAACAGAAAGAAAATACGGGCATTCCTATTTTCAGGAGTATGGTCCTGAATTAAGATATAGAAATGCGTATTCTCTCCATTGCCTTTTCATCCCCTATCAGTTCCGGAGAAAAGGCCTGTGACATCACCCGGCGGGCAGGACAGTCAAATTTAAGATTAATGATACGGTCCAAGATCTCAGCTTTGGCGGAACCCATAACCAAAAAGACGGTCTGCTTCGCCTTCATCATAGGATGACCTGTCATCGCCACACGGCGCACACCGGTTACCGGATGTATTGAAGGCAGGTAAGAGGAGGAGACGGAAAGGAGATGCTCCTGGCCGGGAAATATCGAAGAAGTATGTCCTTCATTTCCTATGCCTAAGAGCACCATATCAAACTGAGGAATATTTAAATCTTTGACTTTAATCTGCGGGACGCGGCTTTCCACCAGTTTAGAATAACGCAAAGCTTCTCTTTCCGGACTAGCCTCACCAATGATACGAAACACATTGACATCCTCTTCAAGTTGTGGCACATAGTCAGAAAGAAGGAGTTTAAAACGTCCGTAGTTACTAGCCTCATCAGAGGGAGGGACACAACGCTCATCCACCCAGAAGAACTGGAACTTGCTCCAAGGTGTGCTATTACTAAATTGATCTGCCCATACTCTAAAAAGGACATCAGGTGTAGACCCTCCGCTGAGAGCCACACAATACGTTTCGCCATTTGTCTTTTTCAAGGCCTGTGTATTCATACGTGCAATCAGGGCACGTGACGCCTCTATAGGGGAAGCATAGGCATGACACTGAAGTTTCTGAAGATCAGAGTTCACAATATTCATCTGTATGAATCAAATTTTTACAAGGATTTGTCCAACTACCTCTTACGCTTTCTATGAGCGAATTACTCTCCAACGGTCCCCATGTCCCCACAGGATAACCATAAAGTGGTGTTTTCGGATATTTTTGCCAATATTCCAGAATCTTGCCGAAGTACCTCCACGAAGATTCTACCGCATCAGCGCGTGTAAAAAGTGTAGGATCCCCCATCAAACAGTCCTCAATCAGACGGGCATAGGCATCACCCATTTTAACATCCCCCAATTCATCATAAACGAAGTCCATATCCACCTGTTTAGTATGAAATCCCGTTCCAGGCAGTTTCATATCAAATCGAAGTACGATACCCTCGTTAGGCTGGATTCGCAACACCAATCTGTTGGCATGTTGACGTACTCCAGGCACATGACCAAAGAGTAAGTGAGGTGCATTCTTAAAGTGTACGACAATTTCGGTCACCTTCGTGGGCATTTGCTTTCCTACCCTAAAGAAGAACGGTACGCCACTCCATCGCCAGTTGTCAATCTCTACCTTCATGGCAAAGAAAGTCTCTGTACGAGAATTGGGAGCCACGTGCTTTTCCTGCCGATATCCTAGATGGTTCCCCGCCGCCATATACTGACCACGGATCACATTATCCTTGATATAGTCTTCCGTCAGAGGTACGAGAGAATCATACACTTTTACCACCTCATTGCGAAAACTGTCCGCATCAAATTTTACAGGAGGTTCCATGGCACACAAGGCAAGCAATTGTACAAGGTGATTCTGCACCATATCACGCATCGTACCCGCCGTTTCATAATAACCACCGCGATTCTCGATACCCAGATTTTCTACAGAAGTAATCTCTACATAGTCAATATAATTGCGATTCCAAACAGGTTCGAAAATAGAGTTTGCAAAGCGGAAAGCCAGGATGTTCTGTGCCGTTTCTTTCCCCAGGAAATGATCGATACGGTATACCTGACTTTCCTCAAAAGTATCCCGGTAAATATCGTTCAATTGTCTGGCACTTTCCAAATCGTAACCAAATGGTTTCTCCACAATAATACGTGTGCGCTCCCCGTTAAGTCCATAAGTTTTCAGATACTTCGGAACCACACCGTAAAGCAACGGTGGAGTAGCCAGATAGTAGATTATACTCTCGCTTCCGCTTTCCTCCAGTCGCTTGCCGAGAACCGGATAACCATCCTCCTTGGCAGGATCCATAGTCAGATAATCAATATGGGAAATGAAACTGTGGATCAAGTCATCATCCCATTTCTCCGGTTGAATATACTCAGACAGTTGACTATAAAGATATTTACGATATTCAGAGCCATCATATCCTGTACGGCCGATACCTATAATCTCAAACTTCTCCGGCAACCTTTTTTCGATAAAGAGATCGAATAGTGCTGGGATAAGCTTACGTTTGGTAAGATCTCCAGAAGCGCCGAATATAACAAATGAAAATGACTTAGGTTTCATGAATAAAGTATAAGAATTACACATTATAACTACCGGAATGGGTACTTCCACCCTTTCCTGTCCAGTTCTCATGAAAAAATTTACCGCGCGGTGCATCAATTCTCTCGAAAGTATGTGCACCGAAAAAGTCACGTTGCGCCTGGATCATATTAGCGGGTAAGCGAGAGGTCGTCAAAGACAAATAATAATTGAGGGCAGAACTGAAAGCCGGCACTGGGAGTTCAGCGCACAAGGCTTTAGCCACTAGATTTTTCCAAGCCTCAAGAGACTGGGTAATCTCCTTCGCAAATTTCGGTGCAAAGAGTAAATGTGCCGGTTTACGAGTAACTTGATAAGCATCCGAAATATCATTCAAGAAAGACGAACGAATAATGCATCCTGCACGCCACATACGAGCTATGGACGCAAGATCCAGGTTCCATGAGAACGTTTCAGAAGCCCTTTGAAGCACAGCGAATCCCTGTGCGTATGAGACCAGTTTGGAAGCATAAAGAGCCTGCTCTATGTCATCCACAAGCGAAGGGTCATCCACCGCAGTTATTCTACGATGAGGTGCCAGATGTTTGGCAGCCTCCACACGCAGTTCCTTTTCAGAAGAAAGGCTGCGCTCAAACACAGCCGAGGCAATCAGGCTAAGAGGCATCCCCAATTCCATGGCATTGATGACTGCCCATTTTCCGGTACCCTTCTGTCCGGCAGTATCTAGAATCTTATCTATCAAGTCATCACCATCCTTGTCTTTATGGCGCAGGACCATTGATGAGATCTCCATCAGATAACTGTGCAGCCGACCTTCGTTCCAGTGCTCAAAAACATCGGCAATAGCGGCATTATCCATTCCTTTCAACTGCTTCATCAGGAAATAGGCCTCACTGATAAGCTGCATGTCTCCATACTCTATACCGTTATGGATCATCTTCACAAAATGTCCTGCGCCCTGAGGTCCCACCCAGTCACAACAAGGAGTCCCATCTTCAGCAACAGCAGCAATCCGCTGTAATATAGGTTTTACCTCAGCCCATGCAGACAGGGATCCACCAGGCATAATAGAAGCACCATAAAGAGCCCCGAATTCACCACCGCTAACACCAGCGCCGACAAACCTGAAACCACGTTTCTCCGCCTCAGCCATACGACGGTTGCTGTCTTCATAGTTAGAATTTCCTCCATCTATAATAATATCTCCAGATGAAAGCAACGGAAAGAGCTGTGACATAAGTTGATCAACAGCGGAACCGGCACGTACCATCATCATGATTTTTCGAGGAGTCTGAAGTACGGATACGAAATCTGGAAGTTCCGTACAGCCAATAAAATGCTTACCCTTTCCTCGTCCGTTCACAAATCTTTCCACGACACCCTCTTCTATTCCAGGTACGGTACGGTTATATACGGCTACGGTAAAACCCTTATTTTCCATATTCAAGGCCAAGTTTTCTCCCATCACGGCAAGACCTATCAAACCAATATCTGCTTTTTTATCCATAATATTCACTTTTAAATTTACAGGAAACAGTTAAAATCAAAGACACAGAGAAGTCCCAGTATACTATACAAAGATAGAGTTTATATTTCATACCACAAGCATCTTCCTGCTATTTTTCACGTTTTTAAAGAAAAAAGCCGAAAGGAATCTCTCAACTCTTAAACCCGTCTGCTATGCCATTATATCAAATTCTTAACAGACCTCTATATCCCAGTTCGGGATAAGATTTAAAATAAACAGAGTTGATTAGTCGGTCTGATCCTTCATTCAGACAGAGGCGTACAATATGCCGGTTATGAATATGTAGAACTACTGAAGAAATATGGAATATCTATATGACTGAAAGCGGTGACCCGAAAGACAATATAATTGCAGAGCGCTTGAATGAAACGTTGAAGGATGAACTCTTCAAAGGCCTTGTTTTCAGAAATATTGAGGAGGTCAGACAAGCGATTCAAAAGGGAAATATCAAACATTCTGCTAGGAGTTGTAATGTACCGTCACTTACCGGCAAGATACCCAATAATCACCACCGGCTCAACAGTATTATTTCAAAGACAGATCAGGAACAAGCCGAAAATCAATCCGTTCCCTTCTCATTCCCTCCCGTTCCCTCCTCGTTCCCTGTACGTTCCCTATTTGGGTTTTTGGTTGACAAAACAGTTGTGGCAATCTGTTGAAGCGGTTTATTAGGGCATAAGGACGTACGTCATTAGGTGCTCATGTCGTACGTCCTGACAGTGTCAAGACGTACGTGAACAGAACCTTATAAAGCACGTGAACAGAACGTACAGTCGTGCATCAAAAAGATGCATGGATAAGTTTCAACATAATGAATGAACATGCATCTTCAGATGCGAAGACGTACGCCAATAGAAATGAAAAATATCAAACTCTGTCAGAAGAAAGTAAAATCATTTTCCGCTCCCTTGTTTAGCACCAAAAAGCTTGCCGATAAGTCCCAGAACCTCAACTACAGTTTCCTTATCAGGTACAGGGATTTTAAGGTTGACTTGGCCTGTATCAGGATCCTTTTCTATAATACTGTCAACAAGCGCCTTTGTACTTTCAGCCGACTTCAGTGTCTTTGCAAGTCCGGAGAAAAAGGCAGCGCCCTGCTCAACCAGTTGATCAGAAGACGATTTGGATTCGGTGGAGACAGAAGAGGCTTGGGATGCAGGTTGTACTGGTTGTTCTTTTTTCTCTTCAGCAGGAGGAGCTGCTACGGGTTCTTTGTCCGTGGTATCAACGGGCTGCTCTTCATTTGCTGCAGTTTCCTCCGTATCCTGAAGCGTATCAGACAAGTCCTTCATTATCGTTTGAAACTTACCGTCAGAAGAGAATATGGTATCCTGTCCGCCATCAAGTGCACCTTCAAACATTGAAGACTTGAATTGCAGTTTACCAAGCATAGATTCCTCAAAAGTATCGGCTGCTACCAAGTTGATCACTTGTATGTTTTTCTTCTGCCCGATACGATAAATGCGAGCAATACGCTGTTCCAGAACAGCGGGATTCCAAGGCAGATCCACATTGATTACAATGGATGCGACCTGCAAATTCAAGCCGGTACTTCCAGCATCTGTAGAAAGAAATACCCGGCTATCCGCCAGATCCATAAAATGATTGACCAGGTCCTTACGGTCTTTCGAGGGTACCCCTCCATGAAGATACTCATAATGGATTCCCCCTTCTTCCATCTCTTTGGCAATAAGGCGCGTCATTCTCTCCCACTGACTAAAGACAACGACCTTCTCATCACTACCTTCAACGACATTTCTGATGATGTTCATCACTTCATCAACCTTTGTGTCATACCGTGTTTTCTGATCCAGTATATAGGTACTGTCACACACCATACGCATCTGCTGCAAAAGGAGCAGGAGTCTATTCCGGTCTGTTTCTGACAAGAAGTGTTTCGTTTCCCATTTATGTAACAACTGTGATACTCCTGACTTTGCATCATCATGCACAGCCATCTGCTCCTTGGTCATAGGCATCATGAGATTCTTATCCTGCCGTTCCGGCAACTGGAGATGAACGTCACTTTTCTTCCTCCTAATCAGAATGTCTTTCAATTTTGACCTAATCTCATTTAGATGGCGATATCCTATAGTTGCCCCCTTGTCATCACTGATAATATAGCGGTCTCGGAAAAGATAATAAGGACCAAGACCAAACTGGTCCACCAATTCAACTACTGAATAAAGTTCTTCCAAACGGTTTTCCAACGGAGTCCCCGACAAAATGACCGAATAGCGCGAAACGATCTTCCTGGCAGCCCTGGCAATCTGAGTATTCCAGTTTTTCAACCGCTGTACTTCATCAATAATGAGCATATCAGTTTCCAGTTTCCCAAAAGACTTGATATCATTACAAGCTGTATTGTAAGAAACAATTTTATAATGCACAGGCAACCGATACTGGTCCCGACGCTTCAGATAATCACCCTCTATGACATGAACTCCCTGACCGGTAAATCGTTCAATCTCCCGTTTCCACTGATATTTCAGAGAAGTAGGACAAAGTATCAGCGTTGAATCCGACAACCCCCTTTTTCTCATCAGTTCAGCGGTCCCTATAGCTTGAATGGTTTTCCCTAGCCCCATCTCATCGGCTATAATAGCCCTCCCCGTCTTTGCGGCGAATCGAATCCCTTCCTCCTGATAAGGATAAAGACGGGTACGGACCAGTCTGGAGAAATCAGATTCCTTCATCAAGTCAACCCATTGGGTACGTTCCACTTTCTCGCGGTACTCAAGGACAAACTGCAGGGCATCCTTGTAGCAACGGAAAGTATCTTCAATCGCGTAAGCTTTCTTCAGAAAAGTGTCGAAATGCCGGTAAGCATCTGCGTTCAACACAAGATCTTTGTTGAAATATTCGGCTGCCAGAGTTCTGTATTCCTTGTCATGGTCACTGCCGATCCGAATACGCACCTTCCTTGCACCTGTATAATCAAGGTATACGGAAGTATATGCCGGTATTTCCCGGTGAACATGATGTCCCTTCCTTATCCATAATTTCACAGCTTCCAGATGTTTACATGTCCCTAGATGAGACGTTTTGAAATCCATGCACGAACAATAGTTCCAAGGGCTCTTGGCTCCACGATAAACGACCTTATATTGCTGAGCATTCGCAGGATTATCCACTTGGTATTCACCGGGATAATTTTTCTCGTCAACACTCTTCACTATAAACCTTTCCTCACGGGCAGCTTGTTTTCTCAGCAAGATTTGCCACATTTTCAAGTCCAGGCCTTCCGGCTTGAACTGATACGGAATTTTCTTCACAGCCTTCTTCCGGCGCGACTTGTTCTTCGTTGTTGTACTTTTGGACATCTTTATCAAATGATTACATCAATAAACGTGGGTTCGGCGAAATATAATTGCCTGGGGAATTGGTGATCTGAGAAAATTATCTCGAATTCAAAGTATTGAGAGTCAAAGTTATACAAACATTCTTCGCTATGACCATCAAAGACAATGTGGTAGCCTAATATTGGTTGACCACTTTTCTCCTTAAGCCTGAATTAAGTTGTTCATTATTTTCCTTAATCCTACATATGGTTGACATTTTATCTTCTAATCCTGATAAAGGTTGACTTCTATG
>NZ_JAMXLY010000063.1 GCF_024054555.1 Segatella cerevisiae
TCAATCTGCAGCGTGACGCTCGCCGAGGCGTTACACGACGCCTCTTGCCGCTATGCGCGCTCTCCGTGGATGAGTATATTATTTAAATAAAAGTTAAACATTGTCTAAAATTGGGGTATAGTATACTTGAGCATAAATTCTATGTTCCAAATGATATTCGTCAAGGGCAACTTAATGGTGATGGATGGGCATATATTCAGAATATGACTCATAAAGATTTAATGGGAAATATACAATTGACTTTTACTAAGGATTTCGGAAAGCATCATATTGACGCTTTGGCTTTGATGGAAGGACAAACGTATCACACTTTTATGAATTCTGAGCAAAGTAAGGGTTATCAGACAAACTATTTCAAATATAACAATTTAGAAGCAGGCGCTAATGTTGCATGGGGAGATAATCAAAGTAGTGCTTCTGATTACACGTTGAGCTCTTATATGGCCAGAATTAATTATATGTTTGCAGATCGCTACATCGCCACAGTCAATATACGTACTGACGGATCTTCAAAGTTGGGATCTGGACATAAATGGGGATGGTTCCCTTCTGCTTCTGTGGCATGGGTTATCTCTCAAGAACCTTTCCTAAAAGATATACGATGGATAGATAATCTGAAAATTCGTGCTGGCTATGGGACTACAGGTAATCAAGATGCCATAGAACCATATAATTCTCTTTCTCTTTATGGTCCGAATGGCGTATCAGTAATTAATGGTACAAATACAACTACTTTTTCTATTCAGAGTAATAGCAACCCTGATTTGAAATGGGAAGTTAAACATACTTTTGATGCGGGGCTGGATTTTGCTGCCTTTGGAAACCGTCTGAACTTAACAATAGACTGGTATAGATCAAAAACTAAGGATCTACTTTATACATATACGGTACCTGTCCCACCGTTTACATATAATACTTTGTTGGCCAATATGGGATCCATGTCTAATAATGGCTTAGAATTTGGATTGAGCGGAGATATAATTCGTGCCAAGGATTTTACGTTTAGTTCTAATATCAATTTGAGTTTCCAACGTAACAAATTGTTGTCACTAGATGGAACATATAAAGGTCAAAAATTAACGACAAGTGAGCATATTATGGTATCTCGAGTAAATGCCGCAGGATTAACACAGAACTATGGCGTTGCTTATTTGATCGTTGGTCAGCCTGTAGGTGTGTTCTATTTGCCTCACTGTGAAGGTATTGATAAGAACGGTCAGTATACTATTTCTGACTTGAACCATGATGGAACGATCGATACTGGTGATTCTGGTGATCGTCAGGTGTGTGGAAACGCTATTCCGAAAACATATTTAAATTGGAACTTTGTATTCAAATATAGGAATTGGGACCTTACTACACAATTTAATGGAGCTTTTGATTTTAAGATTTATAATGGTACTGGTATGACTTATAGTAATATGAATAATTTTCCAACCTATAATGTCTTGTCTAATGCTCCTCAGAAAGGTATTCATGATATTCAGATTTCTGATTATTGGCTGCAAAATGGTGATTATGTGAATTTTGAATATCTGACTCTTGGCTATAATTTCACAAAAAAACAATTAAAGGTTAAATGGTTGCAAAGTCTCCGATTAGCCTTTTCTGTTAATAATGTTTGTACAATTACAGGCTATAAAGGACTGACTCCAATGATAAACTCGGCTTCTTTGGCACAGCAGACAGAGGGGACAACACAATATGGAACGTTGGGAGTTGATGATAAGCGAATCTATCCTTTGACACGGACTTTCTCTCTGAATGTTTCGGTTCGTTTTTAATGTAATCCAATTTAAAAGTAAAATGACTATGAAAAAACAGATATTAAGGAATGTGATCTTGTTTTCATCTATACTTTGGTTTTCTGCTTGTTCTTTAGATGAAAATCCCAAAAGCCAATTCGACGAAAACGAAGCTTTTAAAAATTCTGAACTTACATACGCTAATGCTGTAGCCAATGTCTATTCTGCAATAGGAAATAATATATATGGCGGAACTGATTGCATACATACTTTGCAGGAATTTACTTCCGATGCAACTATGCTTCCTGGACGGCAGGGAGACTGGGTAGATGGTGGAAAATGGCAGAACATGTTCTTGCATAATTTTGAGTCTTCTGTGGATACTTATTCTTCTGTTTGGAATTATATATATCAGATTATAGGGCTTTGCAATTTTTCAATTGATAAGTTGACGCCTATGCTTACAGAACATCCAGACTATGAAAGTTATATTGCCGAATTACGTGCATTAAGGGCTATACATTACTATTATGCTATGGATTTGTTCGCCCAAGTTCCTATTGTTACTTCTTCTAGTCAGACTGCAGATTCCGTTAGGCAGAGTAATCGATCTCAAATATTTGATTTCGTAGTGAGTGAACTGAATGATGTCTTGCCGGAATTAGGTGCTGGTCAATGTCAGAAAACTGGGACTTATTATGGTCGGATAACTAAAGCTGTAGCTTATATGTGTTTAGCAAAATGTGCCCTTAATGCTCCTGTATATAAAATAGATGATACTTCTGTCAATAGTTACAAGGTTTTTGTAGGAAATGATTTAACTGGCTCCTGTAAAGCTGATGAAACCCAGGGTGCTGAAATTTCTAATATGGGCAAGAACATTATGATGAAAGTAGATGGAACTTCTCGGAATGCTTGGGAAACTGTAAAATATTGTGTAGATCAAATCGCTGCTCAGGGATACAGTTTACAGCCAAGTTATGAAGATAATTTTATAGTACAAAATCAGAATTCTGTTGAGAATATATTTGTCCGTCCGGATGATGATAAAACTTATAAAATATGGGATTGTAATCTTATGCGTTCTCTTCATTATAATCATGCTAGTGCTATTGGTTATTCTGGATGGAATGGTGTTTGTGCTACTGTTCGTGCCATGCAGGTAATGGGCTATGGAACTAAGGATGAGGACCCTCGTCTCCGTATGAACTATTGGTGTGATGAAGACTATACCGTTCAGACTGGAGGTAAAACTGTTGAGGATGGAGTTACAGGACAACCATTAAGTTATGAACCACTTAAAGTTGTGGTAGATTTTGCTACTGGATCTAATGCCCACGACGTGAAGTGTGCTGGGGCGCGTTTTCGAAAATATGAATATGATACATCTTCTTCCATTCAGGGGGATAATAATAACGACCTAGTCATTTGGCGTTATGGCGATGCCCTTCTGATGAAGGCAGAAGCCGAATACCGGTTAGGGGATCATGCAGGAGCTTTAATATTAATCAATCAGATACGAACACGTGCAGGAGCTTCCACACGTACCACTCTGTCTCTAAATGATATTCTTGATGAACGAATGATAGAACTTGCTTGGGAGGGTACTCGTCGACAGGATCAGATACGTTTCTGTACTTTTACAGAACCTACTGTGGATCGCTATGTTGGTGTACACCATAATGCTTCCGCTGGAGATTATGTGGTTGATAATACGGGATATACGAATGTTTACCCTATTCCTTATTCTGTGTTGAATTTGAATAGAAACCTTAAGCAGAATCCAGGCTATAAGCAATGATGATCGATCTTGTTATATGTTGAGCCGGAGTAGATGCTCCGGCTCTTTTTGAGTAGAAGCTTGATTGATGTGGCTTTTTCTTTTAAAACGTATGTTTTTTCTTTTGTCGACGGTTCTTTCATTTACTTTATGTATATTTACAACTCAGTTTTAGTACTTTAATTTCTAATAAATAAAAACTTGCAGATGATGAAAAATACACTATTGGCTATTGTGATGCTATTGACTTTATCGGGAAAGGCTTCGGCTCAGCCTGAGGTATCAGCTAAAGGGCCTGCATGGTTGAGTAATGCGGTTTTCTACCAAATTTATCCGTCTTCCTATATGGATACAGATGGAAATGGTATTGGAGACCTTCCGGGTATTATGAAAAAACTGGATTATATTCAGTCTCTAGGTATTACTGCAATTTGGCTGAATCCGGTTTTCGAGTCAGGATGGTTTGATGGCGGATATGACGTTATTGATTTCTATAAGATAGATCCTCGTTTTGGTACGAATACAGATATGGTTAACCTTATTAAAGCTGCTCACCAAAGAGGTATAAAAGTTTGCTTGGACCTTGTGGCTGGTCATACCAGTAACCAGTGTGATTGGTTCAAGGAAAGTGCAAATGGAGATATGAATGGTCGTTATGCGGATTATTATATATGGACTGATACAATATCGGAGAAGGATAAGGAAGAGATTGCTCTTCGACATAAGGATCCTAATCCGCAGTCCAGTACCCGTGGCCGCTATGTGGAAATAGATGCTCCACGTGGAAAATATTATGAGAAAAACTTCTTTGAGTGTCAGCCGGCTTTGAACTATGGATTTGCTCATCCTGATCCGCATCATAGTTGGGAAGAACCGGTAACGGCACCCGGACCTCAGGCTGTACGACGTGAAATACGGAATATTATGTCTTTCTGGTTTGATAAGGGTATCGACGGATTTCGAGTGGATATGGCTTCTTCTTTGGTCAAAAATGATCCCGGTAAAAAAGAAACTTCAAAGCTTTGGAATGAAATGAGGGCTTGGAAGGATAAATATTATCCCCAATGTGTGTTGATTTCAGAGTGGAGTAATCCTGCCGAAGCAATCCCTGCGGGATTCAATATTGATTTTATGATCCATTTTGGAATTAAAGGTTATGCCTCTCTTTTCTTTGCTCCAAATACACCATGGGGAAAGTCGAATGCCAATGATGGCTATGGTGAGTGCTATTTTGACAAGGCTGGTAAAGGCACATTGAAACAGTTTATCGATAACTTTTCAGATGCTTACGGTAAGACCAAGGATTTAGGATATATTGCCATTCCTTCAGCAAATCATGATTATCAGCGCCCGAATATAGGTACACGTAACACGATGGATCAGTTGAAGGTCACGATGATGTTCTTCTTAACGATGCCGGGAGTTCCTTTCATTTATTATGGAGATGAGATTGGAATGAAATATCAGATGAATCTGCCGAGTAAAGAGGGGAGTAACAATCGTGCAGGGACACGTACTCCAATGCAGTGGGTGCCGGGTCAGACCGCTGGTTTCTCGACTTGTGCTCCGTCCCAACTCTATTTCCCTGTGGCAACGGATAATGGCCGGTTGACCGTATCGGCTCAGGAAAAGGATAAGAGTTCCTTACTTAACTATACTCGTGCTCTTATTCGGTTGAGACATGCTGCCCCTGCTTTAAATAATGATGGTGGTTGGGAATTGATCAGTAATGTAAATCAACCTTATCCAATGGTATATAAACGTTTTTCAGGTGGAGAGACTTATCTCATAGCTCTTAATCCCAGTGGCCGGAAGGTAAGTGTGAATATTCCTCATCAAGGGAAGGGCATTGTCAAACTTGGTACTGGAAAAGTGAGTTATAAATCTGGAAAAGCATTTGATAAGATTCAGTTGAATGGCATTTCTTCTGCTATCTTCTCAATAAAATGAAGTAGGATTCATTGGTTTAGAGTTCTTTAGGAAGGTCGGGCTTGTCTTAATTCTCTTAGGATATCCATGAAGAGAGGTGGCCCTTCTTCATTCTAGTACTTTGCTGTTTTCTAACAGAAATATTTGTTTGGTTACAAGAGAAGGGCTATATCTTTTTTGTGTGGGCAGACAAAAGAAAAAAACAGGGAAATCGTTTGAATGTTCGGAAGATTTTCCTAACTTTGTGGGAATTTAAAAAACTAACTTAACAATAGAAAAGCATGATAGGAACAGCAGCAACGTCTACAGACAATGACGAGGTTTTAAAACCTTATGTGATTGGTCTGGACCTCGGAGGTACTAACTCCGTTTTCGGTATCGTTGATACCCGTGGTGATATTAAGGCGACCACAGCAATTAAAACTCAAGTCTATAAAAATGTAGAGGATTTCGTCAAGGCATCCCTTACCGCCCTTGAACCCGTTATTGATTCCGTTGGTGGAATCAAGAAGATCCGGGCTATGGGCATCGGGGCTCCTAACGGCAACTTCTATAATGGAACAATCGAATATGCGCCTAACCTGATATGGGCTCATACGTGCATCGTGCCTTTGGCAGACATTTTCTCCAAGTCATTGGGTATCCCTGTGGCTTTGACCAATGATGCTAATGCAGCCGCCCTGGGCGAAATGACTTATGGGGCGGCCAGAGGCATGAAGAACTTCATCGAGATCACTCTGGGTACCGGTGTAGGTTCCGGTATTGTCATCAATGGCCAGATGGTTTATGGCTGCGACGGTTTTGCAGGCGAACTGGGACATGTGACAATGGTCTGGGGCAAAGATGGACGCCAATGCGGTTGTGGCCGCAAGGGTTGTCTGGAAGCTTACTGTTCCGCTACCGGTGTCGCACGTACAGCCAGGGAATACTTGAAGGAGAGTGACGAAAAGAGTTTACTTCGGGAGAAGAAACCGGAAGAGATCACTTCTCTGGATGTTAGTCTTGCAGCTGCCAAAGGGGATCAACTGGCACAGCGGGTGTATGAGTTTACCGGTAAGATGCTGGGTGAGGCTTGCGCCAACTTTACGGCATTCTCCAGTCCTGAGGCTTTCATCTTCTTCGGTGGCTTGACGAAAGCCGGTGACTTGCTGATGAAACCTTTGAAGGAGAGTTATGACAAGCATGTCCTGAATATCTTCAAGGGCAAGGCTAAATTCTTGGTCAGCACGCTTGACGGTTCTTCTGCTGCCATCCTCGGCGCCAGTGCCGTAGGTTGGGAAGTGGACAATACCGCTGCAGGCAAAGCTGCAGAACCGGCTGTGATGCCAGGTAAATGAGAGGCTGGATCTTTGGGTCTGCTGCCGGGTAAATGATCCGGAAAAAGACGATTCAAAGACGTAGAAACGGACAGGCAGTGCTGATTTTTTCGGCACTGCTTTTTCATCTGTCGGAGGGCGTTCAACTGATGATGCTGTTTCTTAAAAAGGGTTATATTTATTTGCAGGATATGTGATTAATCCGTATCTTTGCACCTTGTTATGGATTTCCTTCAATTCAATATACTGAATGTCATTTTCAAGGGCATGGTGATCGGCATAGTCGCTTCTGCACCCATGGGACCCGTTGGCATCTTGTGCGTACAGCGCACAATTAACAAAGGGCGATGGTATGGGATGGCTACAGGAGTGGGCGCCTCGGTGAGTGACATCATCTATGCTTTGATCACGGGTCTGGGAATGAGTCTCGTGCTGAACTTCTTCAGGAATGAATCCACAAAATTCTACTTCCAGATCATCGGGGGAATCATTCTGCTGCTGTTCGGAATCTACTGTTTCCGAAGCAAACCGATGGAAAGCGCACAACATCTCTCTCATGTGAGGAGCAAGGGTACGCTGCTGCACAATGGGGTGACGGCATTCTTGATCACATTCGCCAACCCGCTGATCGTCTTTCTGTTTATCGCCCTTTTCGCCCAGTTTGCCTTTATCATGCCCGGACATCCTATCCTGATGATCATCGGTTATCTGAGCATCATCTTCGGTGCTAACTTGTGGTGGTATGGTTTGACATGGATGGTCGACAAAATCCGTAATAAATTTGATGAGCAGGGGGTCCGTATCATCAACCGCTTTATCGGGAGCATTGTCATCATCTGCTCGATCATCACTCTCATCGGGACGATCTTCAACCTCTCGTTCATGAATTTCCTGATGGATAAATGAGCCTCCGACGGGTTTAACGGAACAGGCGGAATGACCGCAGTTGCTCCGGATGTTTAACTTATAAAACTTTTACGGCTGTGTTTATCGCTAAGAAACTTAGAAAGGAAAATATTGCAGAATATCTGTTGTATATGTGGCAGATAGAAGATACGATCAGGGCAATGGGATGCTCACTGCCCCAAATCAGGGAAAACTATATCTCCAAATTTACCGGTTATACCGAAGAACAGAAAGAAGACGAGGAGGATTGGTTCGGGGACCTGATCCGGATGATGAATGAAGAGGGCAAACGGGACTATGGGCATCTCAATATCAATGAGGTCATTATGACGGATCTCGTGGATCTGCACAAACGTCTCCTCCATTCCAACAAATTTCCTTTTTACAACGCTGAATACTATAAGGTCCTGCCTTATATCGTAGAACTCCGAAGCAAGAATAAGCGCGGCCTTCAGAAAGAGGCTGAGGAATCGGGACTGGATAACCCGCTGATGGAGGTCGGTGACTTGGAAAAGGAGAGTGAGATCGAAACGTGCTTTGACGTAATCTATGGTACGACTTTGTTGAAAATGCAGGGCAAGCAGATTTCTCCGGAAACTCAAGCTGCAGTGAAAGAGATTTCTACTTTCGTGGGAATGCTAGGTGATTATTATATCAAGGATCGTGACCAGGGACTCGATTTCGGAGATCAGCAATGACTGCCCGAAAAGGGGAATGAGACAACTGATGATCGGATTTCTGATAGGACGTAACAGGTCAATTCTAAATAGTAAATGCAATGAATATATTGGTTACTGGTGCTAACGGACAACTTGGGAACGAGATCCAACTCGCTGTAAAGAATAGTCAAGACAAGTATATCTTTACGGACGTCTGTGAAGGTTATCAAAAACTGGACATCACGAATAGGGAGGATATCCGCAAGATGGTCAAAGAAAATGATGTCAAGTGCATCATCAACTGTGCCGCTTATACGAACGTGGACAAGGCTGAAAGCAATGTGGATCTTTGTGAGTTGCTGAATGCTACGGCTCCCGAGAACCTTGCCTTGGCAATGAAAGAGGTAGGCGGACTGCTGGTCCATATCAGTACGGATTACGTCTTTGGCGGTGACCCTTACAATACGCCTTGCCGGGAAGACCAGAAGGGAACTCCTACGGGCGTCTATGGGATGGCCAAACTTCATGCTGAGGAGAAAATCAAGGCTACGGGTGTCGACTATCTCATTTTCAGAACGGCCTGGCTCTATTCCGAGTTCGGGCATAATTTCGTCAAGACGATGTTGAAACTCACGTCCGAGAAACCTGCATTGAAGGTTGTCTTCGACCAATGTGGCACGCCGACGTATGCGGGCGATCTCGCAGGCGTGATCTGCCATATCCTGGATTCCAGGGCTTATCAGGGACATACGGGCATCTATCATTTCTCTGATGAGGGGGTGACTTCCTGGTATGACTTTACCAAAATGATTGCGTTCCTGTCCAATCATACGGGTTGTGACATCCAACCTTGCCATAGTGACGAGTTTCCTTCTCCAGTAAAGCGTCCGGCTTACTCTGTGCTTGATAAGACCAAGATCAAGGAGACCTTTGGTGTAAAAATCCCTTATTGGCTTGACAGTCTTCGTGTCTGTATGGCAAATATGCATGAACTGTCTCACGGAAAGCACGCGACAAACTGTTGAGGCGGACGGCTGTCGATAGTGCTGTTGTGCTCTTCCGGGAAGAGGGGAATAATTGAATACGATTTGAAACAATGAACGAAATAGAAAGAAGACGGACTTTTGCCATCATCTCTCATCCTGATGCCGGTAAGACAACACTGACGGAAAAGTTTTTGTTGTTCGGCGGACAGATTCAGGTGGCTGGTGCCGTCAAGAACAATAAGATAAGGAAAACGGCTACTTCTGACTGGATGGACATCGAGAAACAACGTGGTATCTCTGTGTCTACCTCGGTCATGGAATTCGATTACCTGCCTGATGGGATGTCTGGGGAACCTTATAAGGTGAATATTCTGGATACCCCCGGTCACCAGGACTTTGCGGAGGATACGTACCGCACGCTTACTGCCGTCGATTCAGCAATCATCGTCATCGACGCTGCTAGAGGTGTACAAGCACAAACCCGCAAACTGATGGAGGTGTGCCGGATGAGGAATACGCCGGTGATCATCTTCATCAACAAGATGGACCGTGAAGGGCGTGATCCTTTTGACCTGCTGGATGAACTCGAAAAGGAACTGAAGATCCATGTCGTGCCTTTGAGTTGGCCTATCGGGGAGGGCATGCATTTCCAAGGGGTCTATAATATCTTCGAACATCAGTTGAACTTGTTTACACCTGACAAGCAGCGTGTCACTCAGAAGGTCTCCGTCGACATCAAGTCGGGAGATCTCGAGAAGCATGTCGGAGAGCGTGGTGCTGAACAGTTGCGTGAGGATCTGGAACTGATAGAGGGCGTTTATCCTGAATTTGATGAAAAAAGTTATCGTAGTGCCGAGACTGCTCCTGTATTTTTCGGATCAGCGCTGAATAATTTTGGCGTTCAGGAACTGTTGGACTGTTTTGTGCAGATTGCGCCATGTCCTGGAGCGACAAAGGCAGAAGAGCGGATTGTCGTGCCTCAGGAACCGAAGTTTACCGGTTTCATTTTCAAGATCACTGCGAATATCGATCCCAACCACAGAAGTTGTATTGCGTTTTGCAAGATCTGTTCGGGCAAGTTTGTCCGGAACACCCCATATTGGCATGTTAGATTGGGCAAGACAGTCCGATTCTCTTCGCCAGCTCAGTTTATGGCCCAGAGGAAGAGTACGGTGGATGAGGCCTGGCCGGGAGATATTGTCGGTTTGCCTGACAACGGGATCTTCAAGATCGGAGATACCTTGACAGAAGGGGAGAACCTGCATTTTAAGGGTCTTCCGAGTTTCTCTCCGCTCCTATTCAAATATATCGAGAATAACGACCCGATGAAGAGCAAACAGTTTCATAAGGGCATCGAGCAATTGATGGATGAAGGTGTCGCCCAACTCTTTATCAGTCAGTTCAATAACCGTCGGATCATAGGGACTGTCGGACAACTCCAGTTTGAGGTGATCCAGTATCGTCTCGAGCACGAGTACAATGCCAAATGCCGCTGGGATCCGATCCACTTATACAAGGCCTGTTGGATAGAATCCGATGATGCTGCAGAACTGGATGATTTCAAGAAGCGTAAGTATCAGTATATGGCGAAGGATCGGGAAGGTCGGGATGTCTTTCTGGCAGACTCGAGTTATATGTTGAATATGGCAGAGCAAGATTTCAAGCATATCCGATTCCATTTTACGAGTGAGTTCTGATTTTCGGAGGTCTTATACTTATCAGCCTGGTAACTTGACAAATAGGTTACCGGGTTGATTATTTTATTGGCCTATTAAACAGGTGATGTGTATAATAAGTTAAGATTAAATTATTTTTTATTAATAGTAGCATTTATAAGTGGAATAATTTCAGGTGATGATGGACGAGGTGCATCAACTGTTACTAATTTTCCTTTTTGATCCACCATAATAAATCTGGGAATACCTTTTATCTTATATGGATTTAATATGCTATTACTATTATCTCCTGCAAACAATTGTATCCCATGCATCTTCTTGGCAACAATAAAATCTTTCCATTTCCGTTTATCTTTTTCCGAATCTACGGACACACCTATAAATACTATGCGGTTATCATTTTTATATTGTTCTTCCAATGATTGCAAATAAGGAATTTCACGATTGCAAGGCACGCACCATGTCGCCCAAACATCAATGTAAACAGCGTGACCTTTGAAATCAGATAATGCAATAAACTTACCATTTTTATCCTGAAATTTAAAATTAATAGCGTCTTGTCCAACCGAATGATCCATCAACTTATTTACGAGTTCTATACTATACCCCAATTTTAGACAATGTTTAACTTTTATTTAAATAATATACTCATCCACGGAGAGCGCGCATAGCGGCAAGAGGCGTCGTGTAACGCCTCGGCGAGCGTCACGCTGCAGATTGAT
>NZ_JAMXLY010000064.1 GCF_024054555.1 Segatella cerevisiae
TTGAATATAAGTTGTGCATACGTTGAATTGTACTTAGATATTTTGTCAATACTAAGTTACTAATAATCAACGATATGTGCAACTTTTTAAACATAAATATTTTAGGTATTTAATTCCGCCAACGGGTCAATAATAATATAGATACCCGTTTTCGGCACCTTGCTTTTGTTGTCCGAGTCTCACTTATCATCAATCTCCTTTGCATCTGCATCATGGTGTTCCTTGCCATAAAATTATGGTTTTATCAAAGGCACCTTCATCGATATGAAAAGAAACAGGCAGATGATTACCGTACATTGCTGCCCCGGATCATCTCTATAGTCAAAGAAACAAACAAAGACATGACACCTGCAGAAGTCTCCGGCATACTGCTGAGAGACCATGATTTCCAAGTTACAAATTTCAAAGATGCAAATTTATTCCTGAAGATTTTCTGCAATTATATCTTCAAGATGAGAAAAGGCTGCAACCTCTTCAATGTCTACCAAATCATCCATGTCATGGGCTACATTGATTTTTTGGAGCACAAACTGTTGAAAGGAAAAGACCAGGAGAAGAGTGCAGCCGTCCAACTTGCCATTCTCATGAATCTCTATATTGACGTGAGTTATGTGAGCCGCATCATCAACTCTGAGAACGCCCCACTTCGAAAACAGGCGAGGATGTACTATATGATGATGAATCAGGAAGACACTTATAAGTACATCGGACAGACAGATATAGAACTTTCACTTTGGGATCAGATGGAAATCCATCACATCTTTGAACTTTGCACATTGGACAACAAACCATTGCCGATATTCAGGGCAATCGTAAAATTAGAGGCCAGAAATGTGAACAAAGCCTTCTTCATCCGGGAGACCAGTTATTGGGGAGAGGATATCGAGGTACATGCCTTAATACCTTATATCGATTCTCCGGATGAGAAAATCAAGCGTGCCGCCATCAAATGTATGACAGAACGCCGGGTGGAATCTGCCGTGAACCTGATCAAAAAGGAAGCCTTTTTGTCCAGTCAGCACACCGTCAGACTTTGCCTCCGTTCCGTGCTGATCATCCACAAAGGCAATCAGACTGAATTCTTTTCCTACTTCTCCCAGCATGCTTCAAGTTCTCATACCCGCCGTGTAGCACTCATCTGCCTCCGACTCTATGACGAGTCGAGTTTGAAAGCCTATCAGAACTTATATCAACAAGCCAAAGGTAAGGAAAGAGTAACCTTCGAAGAAGTCGAAGAAAGCATCAGTCAATACAAACTCTATGGTGGTATTCTCAATGCCGACAACACTTTAAGTATTATTAAGAGATATGCTTCAGACAATATTTAATTTTTACGGATACGGAGTATTCATATACTTCCTTTTACTGCTTATCTCCTATGTGTTCCTGATCATTATGGCAGGAAGATCGATTTTCCGCAACAAGGAGAAAGTCATTGACGACTATGCTTTCAACATTATCAGCCAGAATCCTTATACTCCGGGAGTGTCGATCATCGTGCCTGCCTATAATGAGGCTGTGACCATTATCGAGAACGTCCGCTCCTTTCTGCAACAGGACTACCCCAAATTTGAAGTCATTGTGGTCAATGACGGAAGTACCGACTCTTCCCTGGAAAAACTGGTCAAGACTTTTGATCTTGTGAAAGTACCCTACTCCTATGTGGAGAAACTGACCACCCACCCCTTCAAAAGTATGTACCGCTCCAAGAACCCGGTCTATTCCAAACTCGTCGTCATCGACAAGGAGAACGGGGGTACAAAAGCGGATGCCATCAACTGCGGGATAAACGTATCCAGATTCCACTATTTCATCAATACGGACATGGACTGTATCCTGTCAAGGGATGCGGCCCTGCAATGTATGCTTCCCATTATGAAAGACCCCCATGTCATTGCCGTCAGCGGCATTATGACCATGTCGAACGGGTGCACGATCGAAGATGGGGAAATCAGCAAACTCGAACCTCCGAGAAGACCAATTCCGCTCTTTCAGGAACTGGAATACCTCCGGTCATTCGTCGTCGGCAAAATGGGATGGTCCGGGATCAACGCCATGAACAATGTCTCGGGAGGTTACGGCCTTTTCAACAAGGAGATATGCATCAATGCCGGAGGATACAGCGTAGATTCTTTTGCGGAAGACATGGATATGGTCATGCGCATGACCGGCTACTGCTGTGAAGCCAAACGGGAATACCAGATCGTACAGATCCCGAAGAACTGCTGCCATACTGAAGGTCCTTCAAATGTAAAGATGCTCAACCGGCAGCGCTCCCGTTGGGGCACGGGTCTGATACAGTGCTTCTGGACCCATCGGAAAAAGTTTTTCAATCCCAAGTACAAGAACATGGGACTCATCACCGTACCTTATGCGTTCTTCTTCGAATTCATGGCACCCATCGTGGAATTTACAGGTTGGGGAGTACTCCTCTACCTCATCCTCACAGGTGGTATCAACTGGCCTGCAGCAATTTTAGTTGCTGCCGCCGTATACCTCTTCACAGTGATGCTCTCGACTGTTGTCATCTTCTATTCTGTAGCATCTGAGATAGAATACAAGAATATGAAACAATACCGCACATTAATGCTGGCATCCCTTCTGGAACCGTTTTTCTATCATCCCCTGATCACCATCTTCAATATCAAGGGCTACTTTGAATTCATCATCGGCAAGAAGATGAAATGGAAACCGATACAGCGGGAAGGTTATAAGAAGCATGAATAAACAAAGACGAATACGATTTAGGATATTATCAAACAACTTATGCAGAGAAAATTATTATTAATAGGTCTGTTCTTTTTGCTCTCCATCGTCGTAGAGGCACAACGACACCAACAATATGACCCGCTCAGCAATAAATATGAACAAACTGCCGCCACCCTCTTCAACAAGGGAGAAGACGGCAAAGCTTTGGCTGTCCTGACCAAAGCGCTGAAGAGTTACCCCGAACACCCCGGTCTGAACTACCTCATGGGGAAATATTATTATCATAGGAACGAGTATTCACGGGCACGGTTTTATTTCGTAAGGACGATACGGTACGAGGATGACAACATGGCGGCCCTCGGTTTGCTGACAAACATAGAAGAACGGACAGGCAACTACTCCAGTGCCATCTGCTATATCAACGAGATGCTCATTCAGACACCTTATAATAAAGCACTCTGGTTGAGGAAGATCGGACTCTACCACAAGCAAGACAACAATATCGAGGCAGAACGACTTCTCAAACGACTCGCTCAGATCTTCCCCAATGACAACGATATCAGAAGGCGGTACCAGGGACAACTCGAAGAGAATGTCAAGAAACTCCGGAGCAACGGGCGCCCTTCACAGGCCGTCGATGCCTTAAGGCAACTCGTGGAGCGAAACCCGCACAACATCTCCTACTACTTGGAACTCGTCAATCTGCTCATTCAAAGCGGACGGAGCGACGAAGCCCTCAATGCCACTTCACAGGGCCTCTATTTCAATCCCGGTTCCGCCAGCCTCATTCAGAAGAAGGCCAGCATTCTGGCAGAAATGCACCGCTACGGTGAAGCCAACGACTGCCTGAGGGATTTCCTCAAGCACCACTCCAGCGCCAAACTGTCCGCCATGCAGCGCGACATCGAGGAAGAAACGGCCAGGGATGCGGTCGCCAATGACCCATACGAGATGTATAAAAAAGTCTACGACCGTACGCACAGCACCGATGCATTCCATTTCCTTCTGAACACATCCATCAGCCGGGGCTACTTCAATGACGCCCTCTACTATATCGGCATCGCAAGAAAAGGCCGACCGAATGATCCCCAACTCCTCTGGAAGGAATACACCATTTATCAGCAGATCGGGGACAAGCGGCAAGCCAAGTCAATACTGGAGAAGGTCGTCCGCCTTCAGCCCCGCAACAGCGATGCCATAGAAGCGCTCTCGACCTACGATATGGACGACGCTACCGACCTCATGGCCAGCATGGACTATCAGGAAGCCGTGCCCTTGCTCGACTTTATCATCAGAAACTCCAAAGACAAGAATCAGGTCCTCGCAGCGCTGAACAAGAAATACACCTGTCTGTTCGAGACCAAACAGTACACAGAGGCAGAAAAACTCCTGGCACAGATCGAACGGCGCTTCCCCAATTACCGCGACCTCTACCTGCGGCAGGCCGACCTGCTGGTGGCACAGAACAGGTATCAGGAAGCCTTGGCCATGCTTGGAAATATCCTCAACAAAGACTTGGGTAGTGACCGCCGTGCCTACTACCTCTCAGAATATGAAGACATCGCAGTGAAGTATATCAAGCAACTGGAGGACGAAGGCGCGACACGCAAGGCCCTTGCCGTTGCCGACAGCCTGGTCCAGGTCTACCCTTCTTCAAAACTGGGACTCCTCTACGCCATCAACAATTCAGCCCTGCTGAACGATTCTACTAAATTTGATAAATATAGTCAACAGGCGACGTCCTATTACCCCCAGGACGTCAACTTCAAGATCAAACTTGCCACAAGCTATCAGCGGCAACAAAAATACGACGAGGCACGGGGCATATTGCAACCTTATCTTTACGACTATCCCAATAACAAGAGCCTCATCGGCGCATACTCCGAGAACAGCCGGCTGCTGGCAGAATCCTATGTTCACAGCCACCAGGCCCCTAAGGCTGTCGGTATCCTCGACTCGGCTCTCGTCTATGACGGCGGCAACCGCTCGTTGCTCTATGACAAGGGACTTGCCTACGAAGCCATGCATGAGTATGACTCCGCCCACTACTACGAGAAATTCTACCAGCCGGGAATACTCGAAGCCAAGAGTTTCGGGATTCACCTCGACCAACTTCTCCAAAAGGGCAACAGGCATTTCATCACCGTCAACTACGTGACCTCACGCTATGGCGACAATGACACCAAGACCTCAGTCGCAGGCATCGAATATACCCAGAAGACCCACAAGAACACGTATTCATTACAAGTGAATTATGCTGGCCGCGACGGCAACTCCCAACCCAATACAGATTCCTATTCTCCCGGCGGGACCGGCATCCAAGTACAGGGTCAATGGGACCATACCATCAACGACTACTGGAGTTTTATGGGAAACGCCGCGGTGTCCACGAAATATTTTCCACGTCTTGCATTCAATCTGCAGATAGAGAAAATACTTTCAAATGATTGGACTGCAGACGTACACGCAGGCTACAGGAACATCAATTCCTACTCCTACACATTTGGATATGACGAAGATTACCATACCTGGTCGCCCAACGGATGGAAGAAGTCCGACAACAACATGTTCAACCTCGGCATAGGCCTTCAGAAGTCCTGGACCTCATTTGCTCTGGGAGGAAAAGCGGATGCCATCGACTATGCGTCGCATTTCCGCTATAGCGCCGTCGTCAACGGCTACTATTATCCTTTGGAGTCACGCATCCTGACGCTCTCGACCATGGCGAGCGTCAGCAATGCCCCACAGACGGAAATCCTGGATGCAGCGGTCCCCGGAACATTCGACAAGACCAATACGACGGTCGGAGCAGGGATCACTTACCAACTCATCCGCAATGTGTCTTTCTCACTCAACGGGACATGGAGCACCTTCACCAATACCATGGCACATCGTAACGCCATCCCTGACAACACGGGCGGTACCCCAACTTACGATAAGAACAATTATAAAGACACCTATGAAAGCAAATACAAAAACCTATTCAGCATCGACGGTTCTCTTACCATCGGATTCTGAAGACAAACATAGAGGATCCTGTAGGGACAGACATCTGGCCCTGAGATTCTCCTACGGGCTTTTCCTGATAATGGGGATTGCCCTCTGCTCCTGTTCCCGGGCAGACAATGCGGGATTTGAATACGGGAGCATCTACTCCCCCACCTGCACGCCGGATTTCCAAAAGGCGAACGGTGTCGGAAACATCGACTATGACTGGGGACTGTGGGGGCATAACCTCGGGAAGGCACTCGGGCCGAACCTGTCCGAAGAGGCTTTCGCCTTCGACGGGAAAAGGAGGAACAGGGACCAGTACTGCTTCTCCTCCGAACAAGTCTATAGGAGGCTCGTCAACTTCATCCTCAACGAATACGGTGACGGCACGCAGGCGCCTTCACGTTTCGTCATCATGCCGAATGACAACAGCCTGGTGTGCCAATGCGCCCGCTGCAAGGCCGCAGGGAACACACTGACCTCAGCCACGCCGGCCGTCTCAAGGCTCATCACTAGACTGGCAAAGCGGTTCCCGCACCACACTTTCTTCACCTCTTCGTACGCAAGCGTCAAGGAGCCGCCGAAGGACAAGATGCCCGACAATGTCGGGGTCATCATTTCCGCCATGGACCTCCCCTATACGGCGGAGTTTGAAGGCAAGGCCGCGACAAAGGCTTTTGAAAATCTCATGGACAGGTGGAAGAAGACCGTCGGCAAGATCTATATCTGGGACTACATGAGGAACTTTGACGATTACCTCTCACCCTACCCCTGCCTCGGCATCCTTCAGGGAAGATTCAAATGGTATCTCGCACAAGGGGTGAGCGGGGTCATCCTCAACGGCAGCGGGGATGACTACGCGGCCTTTGACGACATGCAGACCTCCGTACTCGCCAAACTCCTGAAGGACCCGGACCAGGACATTGCCTCCCTCGTCCGTGGGTACTATGCAAAATATTATCCTGTCTCCGGAAAGGCCGTCGCCGACTATTACCTCTCCCTCGAAGACATGGCCGTCAAAGGCCCGGAGGGGATCCCTTATTATGGGGGTATCGGGGATGAGGCGAAAGCCTATCTCAAGCCTTCGGCATTCCTGGAGTTCAACGGCCAGCTTGACAGGGCTTCCAAGTCCATCAAGGGGGACGAGCGGCATCGCCTCAGCATGCTCCTCACCGGTTTCAACTACACGCAACTGGAACTCATACGGGCTGGACTGGAGAAATACGATCCGGAAAATGTCGAGACCTGCCTCATCGATCTTGAAGGCGCTAAGGAGCTCAAGGACATGAAGGTCTATCGCGAAGCCCACGGACTGCTCTCTGACTACATTCAGTATTACCGCAGTTATCCGCCCAAGAGAATCCATTCCGATAAGGTAACCTGCAACGTCAGTGCACTGACGGACGGCCTGGAAGGAAGCGCGTATGACTACCACACCAACTGGGTCATCAGTCCGAAGAAGACCACTTCATACATCGTATCCAGCAAAGGCAGTCTCTCACAACTTTCGCTGGGGTGCCTTCAGGCGCCCGTATGGCACATCTACGCTCCTGCAAGAATTGAGATCCTGGAGAACGGGAAACAGACCGGCGTTGTCAGCCAACCTTCAGAGACGAGACCCCAGTCAGGGGGCGACTTCCAGCACCTCACCTATATCCTGCCCTTGAAAGGGAAAGGGAATGGGAAAGGACAAATAGAACTTCGAATAATTGCACCGGAAAAAGACGGCCGTGTGACTGTCGCCTGTGACGAAATACATTAGAAATGAAAGCGCTTATATACACTCTTTGTATCATACTGGCAAGTATGACCTTGTTCACCGGATGTAAAAAGGAAATCGGACCTACAGTTGTAAAGGTACAGGACTCGATCCGGCATTATCATCCGGTCATCAGCGGAGATAAAGTCTATATGTCCTATAAAATCAAGAATGTCGGCTCCTCACCGCTCATCATCAACGACGTACAACCGTCCTGCGGATGTATCGTGAATCAGGATACAATGCAGATCATCATCTATTCAGGTGATTCCTGTACATTGCACTTCATCTACAACAGCACCGACAACCTCGGATATGTCAAGCACACCATCCGCATTTACGCCAATGCCCTGCCACACGGGGAAATAGACCTTCTCTTCGACCTCTATGTAGTCCCTAGAGAACTCGACAGCCATGATTTCGAGCAAATCTATGACGAAAGGATCATTGAAGAGGCCTCGAAGGACATCCATGATAATTTCGATGAAACCAATGGAAAAAGAGGTTATTGGGTGAAGAAAAATGATGAAGATGATTATTAGGCAGCAACTGTTCTTTATAGTCTAAGGAAAGGCTTCATGCTTTAGTGACTGGCACTAAAGCATGAAGCCTTTTTTAGAAGCATCAAAAAGAACTTCGGCAATCGGATATTTGCACTTGATGCCAATCTGTATTGGGTGGCTTCGTTTCTCCCCACAACTCGTGCGTCCACTTAACCACTGACGCTTTTTATGCTATCGCTATATGGTGGCAAAAAGCCCCTATAGCCCCTTTAAGATGATCAAATCTGTAAATGGAAATATGCCACATCATGACGTGAATAACTGCATAAGAAAATGCTTTATGATGATTACGGCATAAAGTAACAAGAGCCTCTATTTAATAATAAAAAAGCATATTCTCTTGTGAATATAAGAAATTTTATCTATTTTTACGAAGTCCTTTATTAACTTGATTTTAGAACTTATGAAAAAGGACTTTAGCTAAATCAGTTATGCTGTATCTTCGTGTAATGTCATTGCTCTTGGTCATGTAATACAGATGTGAAGATACAGATGAAATACAGAATACAAAGCAGATGCAAAAGGTATTATTTACATATCAAATATGATGGTTAAATTACTTTCATTTCACCTATTATTTCAAGGAGACTTTATAATAGTTAATCTGTTAACTATTGTATATATCCTTGAGACTTTTTATTTCAAAAAAGGCTCGAAGAAACTTATCTTCCCTATTTTTTCAATATTAATTATTTATTGGCTACACTTATGCATCTATCTTTTTTCATCTCTTACTTTAGATGGTGTTAAGGGGATTTGCGAGATTGACATCATCCCTCTTCTACTTTTTCTTTATCTATTACTTCCCGTAAGAAAAAACAAAAGGACAAAAATGTTGATTATCATTTCTATCATCGTGTATTTTTCATTTTGGGCACTTCTTTTACTTTTTCATCATTTCTCTAAGATGTAGTCCAATTTCTGTCATGATATCTCTGCGTGGATTTTCTTTCCAGACTCCTGTCATGGCATTCACATCGAAAATTTGAAGCCGGATACCACTATTCCGATGTTTCTGATTCCGAACTGGATACAGTATAGTTACCAGAAGTTCTACAAAAACATTTTCAAGATATAAGAACATCCATCTTTCCTTCCAAGACACAAAAAGAGATGAGAAATGATGACCTCACATTCATCAGGCTACTCCGATCTTAAGAGTCATGGCTGACAAGGCCTTAAGCAAAAGGCTACAACTTATACCATTCCGGAAGGAATCGCATCAAACAAGAAAACACGAATGGGAAAACAAGCGGAAGGGCCCGTAATACCTGATTCAGTTAATAAGATATGATACCCATGATTGGATGAAGGAATCCTTTATTGATGGATAAAAAAATAGCAGAAAGCGTTTTGCTTTCTGCTATTTCTAAATTTAAAAGTACTCCAAATTTACTTTTGGTATATCTTATTGAATCCTTCCGTTTTCCTCAAGATATAAGCATGGTCTGTAGGAGATACTGTACAATCCAATTTATTTATTGCATTGTTTACCGTTCCAAATTCATTAATGTACTTCTTCGTACTAACCATGAATGAAATAGTCGAATTATTGAGATACTGACTCTGGAGCCAGTCACGGGTAATGTCAGACGTTACTCCATTGACGGTCAAAGAGTTCTTATAATAGTTCCAAACTTCAAAAGTGATGCCGTCATTGTAATTCTTGCGGAGATATTTTAAGACAGTCCTATTAATACCTGAAGCCGTAACACGGATACCACCCATCTCATATGTAACTTTCAATGTGATGACTTGACCGGCAATATCATAAGTCATAGTGGTATAGTCAGCAGTATTATTGTATTTCTCTTCATTATCCTTATGAGAGATTACAATATTCATATCATCTGCCCGGCAGTAATCCTCAGCAGGAACTGGGATGAACACTTCTACATCAGCCGTATCACGGACATGGATAGAAAGTTTTGTAGAGATAAAATCACCTTCATCTTTCTGGTCATTCAGTGATAAGTTTGCCACTATCTCGCCATCAACAGGGTTTACAGGATTCACTGGATCGGGATCAGGATCAGGATTACCATCAGCTGAAGTCAATTTGATGACATAGTCATTGTAAACGCCATCGCCGGTAAAATTCTCCCCGGAGTTTTTCTTCGTTTTGTAATCAAAACCCATATAATAGCCGACCTTACCGTTATAAGTAATCTTATAGAGCCTATAGGCATTAGTCTTCACGTTATCCATATCGCCATAGGAATCACGATAACTTGGGTTTTTAAACTGAAGGTTCTCAACGAGAGCATCAGGACCACCTGATGTATTGTAATCATTAAGGAAGTTACCGTCGATTGCAATTTGATCCATGTGATCAGAACCTACCACAGATTGGGTCGCACCGTTATGGTCTTTCATCGTATAGGAATCAAAAGATCTTCCGACGAACTGTACAAAGTAGACACTGTGATCATAGTCCGTCGTACCGTCATTAGGATGCTCTTTAATATACTTGATCACATAAGTCTTCTCTTCATTTGAAACTTGTGCAGGGATAGCTGATTTGTATTGATCAGGGATATTCCCGTCTTGCACCTTGTAATAATGAAAAGGACCTGTTGTTAAACCAGTTGCACGAGTGCCATCAGTTGTGGTCGGTGTGATTTCTTTCCCGCCTGAAAAAAGGGCAACTTTAGAAGCCTTTGCCGGTTTAAACGACAAAGATGCTGCCTGAGGGGTTGACATTGTTCCGTCATCACTGCTGGAACATGATGTTACTACCAATCCACCTAACAACGTTAGTATGGATAGATTAAGATACAAAATAATTTTTTTCATTTTCTCCCAATTATGTTTTAAAAAAATTAATTTAACTCCCTAACTACTTATCTTCTTTCGAAGAATGTTCATGTTCAATTTTTACACCTTTCGCGAGATTCCATTTATCCAAATACGTTCCTGTTTCCGAACTGATATACAACTCTTTACTTATGGTCACACAAAAGGTGATTTTGCCGTATAGTCCTCCTCTTAAAGTTATCGTAACAACTTAGAAAGAGTCTATAATTTTTACTGATTGCAAAATTAATTAAATTATTATATATACCAAATATTTATAAGCTTTTTAGTTATTTTTAGGAGATTATAGAAATAGTTTAACTAATTTAAATCCGTTATTCGTCCTGATTTTCAGACAATTAGTTACAAAATCAACCTAAAATTATTTCCAAAGTAAAATTATTGGTGTACATTGAATAACTAATTGGTTGATGAAACAGGATAGTCAATTCAAATCGTCACTACCCGTTTTTCTCTATAGGATGCAATGCCTTAATAAAACAAAAATATTCTTTCTGGTCTATGGTGGACCCGAATGGAGGACATTTATAGGACCAATAAAATAATTCACCCTGAAAAAGAGCTTAAAAATTTTTGATACAACATGAGAAAACTTTATCTTTGTAAGAAATTACAGAGTATACCCGTTGGCGGAATTAATTTAGTGCGTATTTAATTCTACCGATGGGCTTGCCATTAATGTAATTCATATATTGAGAAACGGTTAGCGCACTGATTTTGCCAATTATTCTGGCAAACAAGCCGT
>NZ_JAMXLY010000065.1 GCF_024054555.1 Segatella cerevisiae
ACTTTGTATATTTTGAATATGCGTGCAAAGGTACCCAATTCAAATGTCGGACATACTTTTCTGAATCTAAATTATTGTGCATGAGAACAATACAAAAAAAAATAAATAATTTTAAGAGACACTAGTGGTGCTACAGTTAAGTTAGAGGGCTCATCTCAAGGGACTGTAACAGATTTGGACGGGAAATTTTCTATTACTGCAGTAAATAATTCTATTCTAAATATTTCTTATATTGGTTATAATTCTCAGAATATAAAGGTTAATGGGCAGGCCAATCTCTCTATTGTGATGAAAGAAAATTCGAAAAATCTGGATGAAGTAGTAGTTGTTGGCTATGGCTCTCAGAAAAAAGTGAATCTTACGGGATCTGTTTCTTCAGTAACTTTCGATAAGGAAACTCTTTCCCGTCCGATTACGTCCGCAGCAGCAGCCCTTGAAGGTGCAAGTGCCGGACTGGAGGTCCTGCAGAGTTCCGGAAAACCAAACAGTGAAAATTTCGGCATGAATGTCCGTGGTATCGGAACGATCAATTCATCAGGCCCTCTTGTCCTTGTTGATGGAATGGAAATGAGTTTATCTGACGTTGATGTCAATAATATTGCGAGTATCTCGATCTTGAAGGATGCTGCATCCTGTGCCATTTATGGTAATCGTGGTGCTAATGGAGTGATTCTGGTAACCACTAAAATGGGGAGCAAGGATCAAACTCGTATTACTTACAATATGAAACTTTCATGGAACTCCCCGACAAGACTTGTGAAATTTATCAGTAATTATGCAGATTATATGGGCTTTGTTAATGAAGCTGCTACCAATGTTGGCATTTCGAGTATCTACTCTAATGAAACAATTGCAAAATGGCGTGCAGCAGAGAAGGACCCTGATGGTATTGCTGAATCTGGTTATCCTAATTATGTTGCCTACCCGAATACGAATTGGTATGACTGGATTTATAAAACGAAGATGATGCAGGAACATTCTGTATCAGTTTTAGGCAATGCAGGCCATACCGATTTCAATATTACCGGTACCTATTTGGATAATCCGGGAATGATCGTTAACTCCGGAGTAAAGAAGTATAATCTAAATGTTAATATCAATACAGATATTACGGATTGGCTTCAGGTAGGTGCTCATGTGTGGGGCTTTCATGATGACCAGGATCGTAATGATGTAGATAATTTGACTTCTTGGGGATTTCTTAAAACTGTTCCTGGAATCTATCCGTATTATGATGGAAAGTATGGAGGTATAGAGGCTCCTGAAGAAGATCCAGCTGCTGGAAATGCTTTATTGAATTTAAATGGAACGGGGGATGCTTACTATAAGCATAATCATTTTTATACCACGTCGCATGCACAGATTAAGTTCCTGCATGATTTTACGTTTAAGACCATTTTTGGATATGATTATTTTCAAGAGCAACATAAATATTCCTGGATAGGGCAGAATACTTACAGCTTCAGCCGTAAACAATACGTCGGTAGTGCCGGAGATCTGAACACAGATGACGTGTATATGTACAATCATGGCTACAATAACTGGAAATGGACAAATACTTTAAATTGGACACATTCTTTCGGAAAACATGACGTTAGTGCCTTAGCCGGATTCGAAGAGGGGAAATATCATAATAATTATACTGATGTGAAGAAAGAGGGAATCATCGACCCTTCCTTGACAGATCTTTCTCTGGTGACTAACATGAAATATATCAAGGGTGGTCAGGATGAAAATACGTTTCGTTCTTATTTCAGTCGTGTCAATTATGCATACGATTCCAAATATCTTTTTGAAGGCGACTTTCGATATGATGGTTCTTCAAGATTTTCCAAGGATCACCGGTGGGGATTCTTCCCGTCAGCTTCTGCAGCCTGGAGAATTTCAGAAGAGAATTTTGTGCAGAATTCTTTTTTACACATATTCGATAATCTGAAAATCCGTGCATCGGTGGGTAAATTAGGCAATAGTGCAGTGGATGAGTATGCATATCAAAGTGTGTATAACTATGCTTATACAGTCATGAACGGGAACAAAGTGGGGCGTCTTTACGATGCTACTTTGCCTAATGAGGATATTTCCTGGGAGAAGACAACTACTTATGATCTGGGCCTGGATTTTGGGGTGCTGGGTAATCGGCTGACGGGTACTGTGGACTATTATGACAAGCTAACCAGTGGCATACTTTACCGTCCGTCGATTTTCCTGACGTTGGGAGAGAAAAATGCGCCTTTGCAAAATCTTGCATCTATCGATAATAAAGGCTTGGAGATGACGGTTGGATGGAATGATCATATTCGGGATTTCTATTATGGAGTAAGTGGTAATATTTCGTTCAACAGGAATCGTGTAACCAAATATAAGGGTGATCTGGTACGCGGATGGAAAACAGACGCAAATGGTAACTCTTATTATTATTCGAATATAGGTGATGTCTCAACAGGGGGAAACAATCGACTTCTCAAAGGTCACCAGCTCAATGAATTCTATCTTTATCAGACCTATTCCGGAAGTGGCAAGTATTTCAAGTCTGATGGATCCGTGGATCCTAAGGGCGGGCCCCAAACCGGTATGATTCGCACAGAAAATGATATGAAGTGGCTGAAAGCTATGATTGCAGCAGGATATACCTTCTTGCCGAACAGAAATGTGGCAAAGAATGGGATATGGTATGGTGATTATATCTTTGCCGACAAGAATGGTGATGGCGTTTATGGAGATAGCAATGATCAGGATTTTACCGGCTGTTCACCAGATCCAAAGGTGAATTTTGGTATCCAAATGCATGCAGAGTGGAAAGGATTTGACATCTCTATGGCGTGGGCAGGAGCAACTGGCTTTAAAACATTCTGGCGGGAGATAGGGCAAAATTCAAGTTGTGTTGTCTTTGGTCTGGAGCTGCCTAAGACACAGGCCTACGACCATTACTTTTATGATCCCGATAATCCTACGGATCCACGTACGAACTTAACCTCTAAATATCCTCGTTTGACAATGAATAATCCCAGCCAGAGTGATGCGTTTGCAAGTAATATCAATCTTTATAATTGCAACTATATGAAATTGAGAAATCTGACATTTGGCTATACCTTACCCAAATATATTTCCAGGAGATTTTATGTGGAGAATCTTCGTGTCTATGTTTCTGGTGAGAATCTGCTGACGATCACTCCATTCCCGGGACTTGATCCGGAGATGCGGGCAGGTGAAGGCTATTCTATTCCACGTACGATGTCATTCGGTCTAAGTATAACGTTTTAAGGGAGGAAGATTAATATGAAAAATATTATAAAAGAAGGAGCGCTGTGCATTCTTGCTATTGCTGGATTTACTATTCCGACAGGGTGTAGCTCTGATTTTTTGGATACTGTACCGACGGGTGAGGTGAGTTCTGCAAGTGTCTGGAAAAGTGAGAATCTGGCTACGAAAGCGCTTAATGGTGTATATGAACGTCTGTATTATGAAGATCGTGCTGATCCAGGGCATACTTTATGGGATGCTTATACTGAAGTCATGGATGAAGATGTGAACTGGGTGAGTGGTAATGCCCCGATTTTATTAGGCAGTGCCACTGCAAGCAGTGGGGGATTCTCACAATGGTGGCAATGCTTCTACGAAGGTATTAGCCGTGCTAATGACGTGATTGCAAACGTTGATAAGGTTCCGGATATGCCAGATGCGGAAAAAAGCCGTTATCAATCGGAATGCAAGTTTATTAGGGCTTATGAATATTATCGTTTAAATGTTTTATATCGTGGTGTTCCAATATATACAGAACCGGTAGCTCCGGATAAATGCACGAAAGGCCGCAGTACAGAAAATGAGGTCTGGCAGCAGGTGATTTCTGATTGTTCAGATGTTATCAGTGATCCGAATGTTCCTGATAAGCATTCTGTAGGTGATCCTAATTGGGGACATATCACTAAAGGGGCAGCTTATATGTTACGCGCAAAAACCTATATGTGGCTCAAGGATTATGCTAAAGCTGAGGCGGATTTCAAAACGATTACGACTTTAGGTTACAGTTTGTTCCCTAATTATAAGACTCTTTTCAAAGAGGCCAATGAGAAGAATGATGAATTTATATTCGTTTATCAATATTCTGAAGATACGGATTGTGGTCAGTTCTTTAGTTGGACATACGGAAACCGTAATAGTCGTGGTTACTCATGGAATAATTATATTCCCAACCCTGCTTTCGTAGATTCGTATGAATGTGCAAATGGTAAAGCATTCAATATTGATGATATTCTGCCGGGCTATTCTTCCATGACTCCTAAGCAACGTATCGTGTTCTATCTTCGTGATGGTTTAACTGATGCAGAAAAGACAATAGAACAAAATGTGGGAGTTGATATGTCAAAGTATTTAAATTCTGGTAATGAAGCACGTATTAAAATGGTTTATGAGAATCGTGATCCAAGAATGACAGAAAATTTTATCACTCCATATTCTACTTATTTAGGAGGGTGTACAGGTACAGATATATCTTATACTTTGCGTTGGCCGTACAGAGGGTATGATGATGCTGCTCCTTATGATTTACGTACTGATACTAATGATCGCTTTTATTATCTTTGGCGTAAATGGGTAGCAGAAGGGACGAGTGAAATAGTTAATCAGGATACAGGTCCAACGGATATTCCAATATTCCGATACGCAGAAGCCTTACTGGGGCTGGCGGAAGCCCTGAATGAAGAAGGCAAAACAGATGAAGCCATTAAATATGTGAATATGGTGAGGGCTCGTGCCGGTGTAGCTCCTCTTAACAGTAATGAATATACGAAAGTGACTGGTCAAGATGATCTCCGTCAACGTATCCGTAATGAGTATGCTTGGGAACTGGCAGGAGAAAATCACATGTATTTTGAGGAATTACGCTGGGATACCTGGCATCAACAGAAATTCGTGAATGGAAACGGTATGACTGAAATATGGGGCTCTAAAAAGTATACGAATACTTATATGGGCGATTATAGTAAGATATGGCCGATTCCGCAGGCTGAAATTGAACGGAACTCTAATTTAAAGCAAAATCCAGGTTGGTATTAATGATTGAAAATGGGCCGGGCGGGAATTTATCTTATAGGATATTCCTGGTCGGCCTTAACTAAAAACAAATATTATGGTTAATTATTCAAGATTTTTTATGTATTGTCTTCTTGTCTTTTTGATTTGCTCCTGCTCTTCGACCAAAAGTTCTGCAGGCGGGGATAATGGTGTTACAAAGGATACAATACAGAATTATTATAATCCGATTATTGATTATGACACGCCTGATCCGACAGTCATGGAAATTGATGGTAAATTCTATCTCTTTGCTACGGAAAACAACCATGTGACCCCGGTATGGATCTCAACGGATCTGGTCCACTGGACTAAAAAAGACGGGAGTGCCTTCGCATCCCGACCTTCATTCGTTCCAGACGGAGGTGTATGGGCACCTGACGCACACTATATTGATGGGCAATATGTCCTGTATTATGCCATGTCTACCTGGGGTGGAGAGTGGAAATGCGGTATTGGTGTTGGTGTTTCCAAATATCCTGACGGACCATATAATGATTTAGGTAAGATGTTCACTAGTGAGGAAATTGGTGTCCAAAACAGTATAGATGAATTTTTTATTCAGGATAATGGCCACAACTATCTTTTCTGGGGGAGCTTTCATGGTATTTATGGAATAGAACTTACCCCAGACGGCCTTCATATTAAAGAAGGAGCACAGAAAGTGAAAATAGCCGGGGACTTTATGGAAGCTACGTATATTCATAAACGGAATGGTTATTATTATCTTTTCGGTTCTAATGGAACTTGTTGCGAGGGGGATAATAGCACTTATCAGATCGTGTATGGGCGCTCGAAAAGTCTTTTCGGACCGTATGTGACCAGAGAAGGCGGAAGACTCCTTGATGGTAATTTTGATGTTCTCTTGCATGGCAATGGCAAATTTGTTGGCCCTGGACATAATGCAGAGTTTATGATTGATGATGCGGGACAAGATTGGATTATTTATCATTCCTATTTAAGAGGCAAATCTGATATGGGAAGAGTTGCAATGCTTGATCCAATCAATTGGACCGATGACTGGCCTGTTATAGTAAATAACTCACCTTCCACTTTTCATAAAATTCCTTTCTTTAAAAAGTAGTGTATAAAAGGATTTTATGCTTTTAATAGTTCATGAGTGCAAGAGAAATACATTTGATAATGTTTTGTCAAAATAAAGATCATGAAAAAAATATGGGTATGTAGTTTGTTGCTTTTAGTCAGTATGTTTTCTCTGGCTCAGACGGCAACGATCAAGATTGATGTTGACCGCCCGATAGGGCAGATTGATCCATTGATTTATAGTAATTTTACAGAACATTTAGGTCATTGTGTCTATCAGGGTATCTATGATCCTTCTTCTCCATGTTCCGATCAAGATGGGTTTCGGACTGATGTCTTAGAAGGTGTAAAGAAACTCAATGTACCATTGGTGCGTTGGCCGGGAGGTAATTTCGCTTCGGGCTACCATTGGGAAGACGGTATTGGACCAAAGTCTGAGCGACCGGTATGTATTGATTTAGCATGGGGAGCCCGGGAAGATAATTCCTTTGGGACGGATGAGTTTATGAAATGGTGCAGGAAAGCTGACGTCCAGCCTTATCTTTGTGTCAATTTGGGGACGGGGACTCCGGAAGAAGCGGCTCACTGGGTAGAATACTGTAATTGTCCGACAGGGACGAAATATGCTGATCTGCGTTCGAAGTATGGGCACCCTTCACCTTATCATGTTACCTATTGGGGATTAGGAAATGAGGTGGATGGACCATGGCAGATTGGTCATAAAAACGCAGCAGATTACAGTAAGATCGCCTTGGAAACGGCCAAACTGATGAAATGGACGGATAAGAATATCCGGCTGATTGCGGCAGGTAGTAGTAATTATGGGGCTGACTGGATCAACTGGAACAGGACGGTTATCAATACTTTGGCGGATCATGCGGATTTTATCTCTCTTCATAATTATGAGGGAAACACGAATGACGATTATTATGCCTTTATGGCTTCTACGGAGTTTTGTGACAAGGTGATCCGGATCACGGAAGATCTTATAGAACAGGCTAAGATAGAGGGAAAATTGCACCATCCGATGTATATCGCTTTTGATGAATACAATGCCTCATATAATTCTAAAGGTGATAATGCAGCCAAGAATACATTTAATATGGAAGATGCCCTGGTTGTGGCCCAGTTTCTGAATACCTTTGTCCGTCATGCGGATGTCGTGAAGATGGCTAACATGGCTCAACTGGTTAATCTGTTAGGGCCTATGATGACCACGAAGGATGGAATCTGGTATCAGACGATATTTTTCCCATTAGAGTTGTTTGCCAATCATTGTTTTGGAATTTCACTTTCTCCCACTGTCCTGTCACCGACATTCAGAGCCAATGGTCTGGAGCATCCTGATCTTGATGTTTCTGCATCTTATGATCTTTCTAAAAAGGTAATGGTGATCAATGTGGTCAACCGCTGTAAGGATAAGGCTATAACAACGTGCATCATTGACCAGAGTAATATCTGGGGGAGATCAGCCGCAGCCAGTACAGTGAATGGGGACTCTCCGAAATCCATGAATTCACTGGATCGGCAAGAGGTAAAGGTCGTAGAACAATCCTTGAAAATTAAAGGTCATGAGCTTATCTATCATTTTGAGCCACATTCCTTTACTCAAGTAAGAATTTCAACAAAATGATCTTTGATAGTTAATATAATACAATAAAAATGAAAAATAGCTTACTTTTAATTATCCTTTCTTCACTTCCTTTATTTTCTTGTAGTAGTAGCGGCAGTGGACATAGTGATATTATTTTGCCATCTAATCCAGATACAAGTATAGTTAGTGGTTCACCAATATATCTTGCTGATCCGACTATCTTCCATGATGTTGATAGTAGTACTTATTATCTATATGGTACAAGTTCTGATGAAGGTTTTATTACTTATAAATCGAAGGATTTGAAAGTATGGAAAGGGCCATGTGGACAAATAGATGGGGGGTATGTACTTACTAAAAATACTTCTTTTGGTGTATCTTGTTTTTGGGCTCCGCAGGTCTTTAAATTCCGAAGTAAATATTATATAGTATACTGCGCAGCTAGAGATTTAAGTACTGCTTCTCAGCAAATAGCTATTGCTGAGAGTGATTCTCCCGAAGGACCTTTCTCTCAGGTAAATAAAACGTGTATTCCTGCAAATTGCCAAGAAATTGATCCCTTCGTTTTTTTTGATGATAACGGAAAAACATACTTGTATTATGTGAAAGAAATTGATCGTAATGCAATTTATGTTTCGCAAATGAATGATTCTATGGATTCCTTGGATGAAAAAACTACTACTTTATGCATTAAATCTGCTTCTAGTGGTTGGGAAAATGTAAAAGGTAATAGTTGGTCTGTTGCAGAAGGACCGACAGTAATCAAAAAGGATGGAGTATATTTTCTTTTTTATTCTGCTAATGATTATACTTATCCTGAATATGCCGTTGGCTATGCAAAATCCAAGTCACCTTTTGGACCTTGGACTAAATGCTCAAAACCTATTCTGGATCATACCATACTCCATGTGAATGGTACTGGTCATGGTGATGTGTTTACTGATACGGATGGAAACTTGTGGTATGTCTTTCATACGCATCATAGTTCTCAGCAGGTTAATCCTCGTCGTACGGCAATTATCCGCCTACAGTATTTAAATGGTGAATTTTCGGTGCTTCCTGAGACCTTCCGCTATTTATATGGCAAATGAAAAATATTATGGGAAAAGGTCATATTGGTTGAGACAGAATGCAGAATCAAAGTAAACTACAGCCGTAACCAATGATGAAAATCGGTATAAGTTATTTGAATGAAAATACTAAATTTTAAACGTTATAATAAAATAATATACAAGATGAAAAAGAGTAAAATTCTATTGTTTCTTGTGACTTTTCTCTTAGTGAGCGCCACAACGATGAATGTTTGTGCAAACCCCGGTCAACGATGGACAGTGGATAAGGTTAACAAATGGTATTCTGCCCAACCTTGGCTGGCTGGTTGCTGCTATATCCCGTCTGACGCGATCAATCAGATTGAAATGTGGAGTGCCGACACTTATGATGCGGCTCAGATAGACAAAGAACTGATATGGGCACAAAATATCGGTTTTAATACGCTCCGGGTCTTTCTCAGCAGCGTTGTCTGGCAACATGACCCTACGGGATTGAAGAATCGGATGAATAATTTTTTGGATATTTGCAAGAAGCATAAGATCCGGCCTTTCTTCGTCTTCTTTGACGATTGCTGGAATCCCGTGTCTTATTATGGCCGTCAGCCTTCTCCAAAACCTGGCATTCACAACTCGGGATGGGTTCAGGATCCGATGAAAAGCCTGCGTGCCGATACCACTCAACTGTATCCTCTGATGAAGGCCTATGTCCAGGATATTCTGAAAACCTTTAAGAATGATGACCGTGTGCTGATGTGGGATCTGTACAATGAACCCGGGAATTCTAAGTTTGGAGATACTTCTCTACCGCGTTTGAAGAAAGTTTTCGAATATGCCCGTGAGGTTAATCCTTCCCAACCACTGACTGCTGGCATCTGGATGCAAAGTCCCCAGATCAATCAGTTCCTGGCTACTCATTCCGATGTGATCTCTTTCCATTGCTATGCCAAACCCGCTGAACTCCAGCATGCGATCGATACTTTACGCCAGTATAACCGACCATTGGTCTGTACCGAGTATATGGCTCGGCCCAATGGAAGTACATTCCAGGATAATATGCCTGTATTGAAGCGGAATCATGTCGGGGCAATCAACTGGGGATTTGTATCCGGCAAGACAAATACGATTTTTGCTTGGGATAAGCCTCTGCCGAATGTGAAGGAACCGAAAGTATGGTTTCATGATATCTTCAGACCGGACGGATCTCCTTTTGACCCTAAGGAAATTGAAGTGATAAAGAGTTTGACGGCTCATCAGTGATGCCTTCCTGAACGGTCGGAGTATGTGAGACAAGTCTTTTTAGCAGAACCTGTGAGGTGCCAACTAGCGCGTCTCTTAAGGTTGAAATAATTACTTACAATTAATGATTAATGGTATGAAAAAATTATTCGTAGGTTTGATAGTGTTGATCGTGGTATTCGGTCAATACTCTTGTATGCAAAGGAGTGATGTGAAATTGTTCAGTAAGGACAAATTCGACACAACTTTGGTGGGGAAAAAGGTCGGACTCTTTACCCTGCATCCCAAGAAATCGGATGTGTATGTCCAGATCACTAATTTCGGGGCGCGGATTGTTTCCTTGTGGACCCCTGACAAGGCTGGGAAATATGCAGACATCGTGCTTGGATATGACAATATTAATAGTTAGGGTCCGCTGAATAAGTTGATTTAACATTTATTTCATTGATTATCAGTAAGATACATGATGTAACATTTGGTCAATTCACGGAAAATTTGTAACTTTGAGTGTTAAAAGCAAGCAAAAATGAAG
>NZ_JAMXLY010000066.1 GCF_024054555.1 Segatella cerevisiae
TCAATCTGCAGCGTGACGCTCGCCGAGGCGTTACACGACGCCTCTTGCCGCTATGCGCGCTCTCCGTGGATGAGTATATTATTTAAATAAAAGTTAAACATTGTCTAAAATTGGGGTATAGTATAAACTTAATATGGAAACAATAGTAATTAGTACTATTTTTTCTTTTAATTTAACCTTCTTTTTTGAATTTGCCATGACAAAATTTTCTTTAATATTGTTGATCATTATAGAATCTCCCTTTAGTCCACAAAGCTAAACGTTATTTATCTTATTTCCAAATATTTTGCGCAAAAAGTTATAATTTAATTTAATTATTTGACATTTTGACATTAAATTGAGTATTTTTATGAATAGATGTCATTTTGAAATTCGTACACTATAGATCGAAAGTAAAGTGTTATCACACCGGAAAAGTTAATTGCTCAAATAGAAATATAGAACTGAATCTGCAATCATCAAATAACTTTAATTTAGGCTCGGCCTCATATTATTGTTATATATCATAATCCTGATATAGTATTTCTCAATGGCGTACACAATGCTATTTCTCGGCAGATAGCAAAAACATTTTTGGGGGCTGAAAGTATAAAAATATACTATTTGTGAGCATAACTTCAGAGTTGCTATGTGCCTGTTCACCCCCTGCTGCATAAGATTTTTAGTAGAATATGTATGAATCACTAAATCTATAAGCATATTTCGTATATCTATTTTTAGAATAGAATATCTTGAAGAAAACAGCAATATTAATACCCTTATACTCTATTAATTATTTATTTGCAAAGTTATAATTACTTTGACTATTAATCAATCGCTCTAATGTGGCATTTTATACCCCATTAATATGTCATATAATATCACATATTTATCCGACTCGCATTTAATAAATTATGTTCCTATTAATTTTACGATATAAATAAAAATTTATGTTAAAGTGACAGAAAAATTATCAAAGAATGTCCCTTTAGTTATATATTGCCTGACGAGTTCGTTCCCATTCTCTACAACTCCTTTCTGCCCTGCAGAATAAGAATTAAAGAAGACAGTTGCCCCTATATCCTGACAATGTACAGATGTATGGCAAACTCAGGTCAGTTGTCAGTCGTGATGGGCTTGATGATTCATTTATAGAGAAACAACATCCTGCATGCAACGTTGGCAATCAATTCCTCTTTTTTCTTGAGTCAACTTTACTCTTAAGAACATCTTGGTCGACCTTCCTGTCATTGTGAGAATGGTATTCGGGTTAACGATCAGATTCATTTAGAGGTCACCGAATATTTTTCCGTCTACTTTTGTGGACCTGTTTTGAATGCTAATGATCATTATTTATTTCTTTCTTTCTTTCTTTCTTTCTTACTTGGTCTCTCCTTATTAGAGTCTTTAGTAAGAATACTTAAAGTCACATATTCTTGCAGATGTTGCAGTGCAGCAGAAATATAAATCTGTGTAGAAGTGTCATTATTGAGAAATATCCCTTTATTCTTCGTGACCATAAGCACTTACTTAGGGTCCACTGAATAATTTGATTTAACATTTATTTGATTGAATATCAGCAAGATACATGTCCTAATATTTGGCCAATTAAGGAAAAATCAGTAACTTTGAGTGTTAAAAGCAAGTAGAAATGAAGTTCAAATCACAAAACCGGGAGTTGACACTCGATGCATTCCGGTCCTCTCTTGAGGATCTCCCGAAGAGCAATCGCTGGGTAAAACTGGGCGACACCCTGCCCTGGGACAAAATAGAAAGGATCTACAACAGCCGTTTGCATAACGTCCATAACGGGGCGGGCAACAAGCCGGCCCGTATGATAATAGGGGCGCTTCTGATCAAGCACAAGCTGAACCTTTCGGACGTGGAGACCGTAGAAGCCATCCGTGAGAATCCCTACATGCAATATCTGCTGGGTCTGTCCGCCTACACGGACCGTGCGGTCTTCGATCCATCCCTTTTCGTGTCAGTGCGCAAGCGCCTGGGCATAGAGGATTACAATGACATGAGCGAGTCCCTTCTGAAACTTCAGGTCAGGATGCATGACGGAAAGCAGGAAGAAGATGATGGCCGCGGGAAAGGCGGAAACGGCTCGGGAGGTCCCATAGGGGATTCCTTCCCTGAAAAGGCTGCCGGAACAAAACAGCCTGCACCGAAGCCGAACGGAGGCCTGATGAAGATAGACGCGACCTGTTCCGACTCGGAGGTGCGGTATCCGACAGACCTGGACCTTCTGAATGACGGCGTGGAGGCCATAGACCGGATACTTGACCGTTTCTGCAGGATGACGGGCCTTCCCCGTCCGGAGACCCGCCTGAAGGAAATCCATTCCCGGTATCTGAACGTCATCAAGCTGCGGAAGAAACCGAAGGGGAAAGTCCGGGAATGTATGGAATACATGCTGGCCCGCTTGAGAAGGAACGTCAACGCGTCCCTGGAAACCTTCGGAAAGGTTGACAGCAACTTTTTCTTCACGCTTAAACCGCGTGACCGCAGCCTGTTCTTCACCACGATAAAGATGTGGAAACAGCAGAAGGGGATGTTCACGGACCATGTGCATCAATGCAAGGACCGGATCGTCAGCCTGTTCCAGCCCTTTGTCAGGCCGATCGTCAGGGGCAAGGCAAAAGCGAAGGTGGAGTTCGGGGCAAAGATAGGCGTAAGCGTGGTAAGGGGATACACCTTTATCGACCGTCACAGCTGGGATGCCTACAATGAATGTGACGATCTCATGCTCCACCTGAGAGCCTACAGGAAAAGGTTCGGAAATCTTCCGGCGAAGGTGGAAGCGGACAAGATCTACATGAACAGAAGGAACCGTCAGATTCTCCGCCTGCTTGGAATCGAGACGGGCGGGAAGCCTCTGGGCCGACCATCAAAGGAGCAGGATACGAAAGAATACCACGACCTTATGGCAAGGAATGTCGGTGAAAGGAATGAAGTGGAGGCAACCTTTGGAACGGGCAAGCGGATATACAGGGCAAACAACATCAGGGCAAAACGTGCTGATACGGGAGCTTTATGGGTTGGCGCGTGCTATTTCGTGAAAAATATAATGAAGTTCTTACATGAACTTCTTTATGCCCTTATTGAAATGATGGAAATCATCAAAATCATACCGGAAAATACCGGGACTTTCAGAAACCGAAGCCTGATGACTAAGAAAACTTTACTTCTCGCCATTGGATGATGAGAATAAATCAGCAGACCCTACTTAATGCCACTTAATGATATCAGTCAAATGGGATAATCGTACAGATGTCGGTATTATACTGGAAATACCAACTGGGATTACACCATTTAGCACTTCAGAATATGATGGTGGACCCTCAATATTATTTTTAGGAGGTCCTCTGATATATGATTGAGGGCTTGTCTTTCAAATTTTTAATACATAAGAAAGTTTGTGGATTTGATATGCTGTTAAAGGAGGTATATGTGATAACTTGATTTCTGAAGAGATGAGGACACGTGAATAGATATATCTTTCGTCAATATTTCTAATATTTTGGTTAAAATGACGGTTATTTAGTATTCTATATCATCTTTTTTATAATTTTCTTTGTAAAACTAAAAAATAATTGTACTTTTGAGGTAGATATCTAATACGATAAAAACAATTAATGAATATGATTTCAATGAATCGTGTTCTTCTATTGGCAATATGTGTCATTATAGTAGAAACCGGAAGGGCACAAACACAATTGACTAGGATCACTTCTGCTTCTGATAGCCTTGACCTTGTTGACGGAGGACTGTATCTTTTTTCTGTTTATGTGAATGTAGATGGACATAAATATGGCTATGCTAATTTTTACCCTCTAGACAGTACTTATACGCCTAAAGATAAATCGATCGAATACGTTGGTGTGGCACCCTTTTATTCTAAAATTGAATCTGTCGTTGAAGGGGACGACCTCATCAGATTGTATAAGAGTGGGAAAGATAATAAAGGAAATACCCGATATTTAATTTACGATGTAACAAATGGATATTACCTCTTCGTGGAAGGTCTCTTCCCTTCATTATATCGCCATTCCTCTGATGAAAAGGATGTTATAGCAAAATATATGTGTATTACTGGCTCCGGAAAAAAATTCCATATGGCAATAGGTGACAAGCGGGCTTCAAGATATCAGAATAATATGAAATATTATAGTTTTCCGAAAGATGCCACTTACAACTCAAATAAAGACCGGTATAATGATGTCCAACTTTATCATATTGACAAGTTGGAAGGGTATCGTAACACGATGACTTCAGGAAGTGATATTGTGTCTATGGTGGGAGATACAATCATTACCCTTGACCGCCAGTTTAATGACAATCGTTTGAATACCTTGATGCTTCCATGTAGGGTGTATAATTATAAGGAAGTCTTTGGCTTGCATGTACAGGCTTATGAACCGGTAGAAGATCCTGAAAAGGGTATTGTATTTAGAAAATTTGAGGGAGATGATCTCAAGGAAAATGCACCTTATTTGATTTCGGGAAAATTCGCTCAGGCTCCTTATATTATTGCTCAGACTGATGTAATATTGCCATCTGATTTCGTGGATAATAAAGTCGATGTAGCCATAAACGGAATACATTTTATCGGCACTTATCAAGATAGGCGACTTGATGGCCAGGATGCATATATGCTTTCAAATGACCAACTCTATTATTGTAAAGAACTGAATTCTAATCTGAAAGCTTTTCGCTGGTATTTGATGACTGAAAATAAAAAGAAATCTCAGTTTTTCATTGAACAGAGTAATGGGAAATTGTCACTTATCGGTAATGTGGGTATTTCTGATCCATCTGATAACAATACTGATAATTGGCATTTCAGGAAAAATGGTAAGCGCCCTCATGGGTTCAGTATACAAAAAGGATATCAGTTGATCCAACAAAAAACTATATAATTTGCTTATGAAATACATAAAACCTGCTATTAAAATTATCAAACTGCAATGTGAATCTTTTCTTGCAGCATCGTATGGAGTTGATATTGATGATGATTCAGGGACCATAACTCTTGACCCTTCCCAAGCAATAACACATTCGGACCATCTTATTGAAGGAGATTCAAAAATTTCTACAGACCATGACTACTGGGGGAATATTACCAGAAATCATTGAGGATAGAAAGAATGGGTAAACGTTAAAACTTGGAAAAGAGATGAAGTGAATAAATAACTGACCTTAAAGATGGCGTATTCTCATTTTGAGAATCCAAAGATTTAAAATCTAACTATGAAAACACGGATAAAAATGATACGGAAGATCAACAAGAATATCTAGCATGACGTCTGAAAATTTATATCTTTATGGAACCCTTCCGAACTTAATAGGAATCCGTTCTAAAAAATCCTATTGATCTTCAATACTTTAAAAAATCGTCTTTTTTATGTATCATTTTTAGGGAGGCGGACCATTGGGTGGCCCGTCTCTTTTGACGTTAATTACCTGGCCCTAAAAATCAATCGATGGCGGTTTAACCTTCGCGTCGTGTAACTTACGTGAAACCATTTCGCCTCATTAATATAACTGGAAGTTGGCTCAGCTATAAGTTCATCGAAATCTGTCTTTTCCCTAAGGAACTTAAAATACTTGACTGCTTTTTCAGTTGAACCGATATAGATATCAGCGGCTTCACCTCTACAATGTTGGGAGTTGATGACACCTCCGACCAATTCATTCAATCTCTTGCAGCGGAATCCGCTGGTAATGATAATGGCGCCGAACCGTTGCCTCAAAGGTTCTAAGATATTGAGGCATAGTGCCTTTAAATTCTTCCATTGTTCTGCGTTAGGTTCGTTGCAGATACCTTGTCTGATGGCTGTCCCTGACCTCATCATTTCCCATTTACTGAAATGTGGAGTGAGCATGTTGTCTTCGTCTGTGTTGTTCATGATATTTACTTGATATTTAATGTTGTTTGGTTCAGCAAAAGTAAATAGAAACAATTAGTATGTCAAGCTTTTCTCTTATAGTTTGTTTGTAGTATTAGTTGTAGTCCGTGAATACCGCTCCAAATGATCTCTATTGTTTCAAAGATATCATTTGATCTGTTGATTGGTGGTAAGTTGGGAGGAGCATACGACTTTCCTTTGTTTCAAGGTGTTAGATAGGGAAGTATTGCATATCGCTTGTTTTGAAAGAGATAGGGTCAGTCAGATGCAGGATAATCTCACCGCATTTGAAGAGAAGAATAAGTTTGTCGATACTTGTCGGACGATATTTCCGGATGCTTTTATATGGTATTTGAAGAGTGGAGTTGATGTTGAAGGTTGCCCGAGATAGTCAGTTTCATTCGGAAATACCTTTTTCGGATGAGCCATATACGGATGAGCCAAATGGCAAAAAATCCATTGCTTATGATTTCATAGATCGTATCTATCGGAGCCTCAAGATGAATAATCCGTTTAAGGAGCCATAGGACCAGATCAATATTAAAAAGGATGTTCCAGATTCTTTCCCGGTCATGGAAACTTACTTCGCAGGTTTCTTCTTCTTGTATAGACAAGGTAATGGAAGATTCGATGAATTTGAACATGCTTCTGATGGTAACGGTATAGGTCCCGGGAGCAATTTGAATGTGCACGGGATCACCTTTCATGATTCCCAGTAATTGCCCGTTGATATATAAATAATGTGGAATAGCTAATTTCTGTTTTTGGGGCGTGATAATTAATTCCGACATATTCATTAGAATGTTTTGTTTGCTGGTTCTACTTCAAATCGTTTCGCCATTGGAATAATATCCTTCTGTATATTCATTAGTGAATACATTTGGGACATTCTTCGTTTCTTCTGTTAATGCTCTGGTTTCCGTTCATCAAGCTCGTCTTTATTTGAGTCTATAATAGGAGTGGTTGAATATGCTGCAAAGTTAAGATATATTTTGGGATAATCTTATAGGGCACAAAAGAAAAATAGGAACTTGTGATCTTTAAAGATAGATTGATAAAGTTAATTAGCAACTGCAAATTTACTAATAAGTTTGAGGAATTCAGTCTTTTCTTCCGATTTGGGTATGATCTCGTTTTAGTTGATTTTTTTATTAGTAAAATCATCAAAAGATAACTCTTTCGTAGGGTAGTGTCTGATAAGTCCATCCTCCTTTATAGTTCCTTTCTACCAGACCGAATAAGAATTTTTTATATAAAGAAATGGAAATCAGGCATTAATAGTTCAATAATTTTTTGTAAATTAGCAGTAAAATTGTGGCAAAATGGATACTATAGACGATAAAGAACTAAATAGCAACATTCTTGTAACTCAACAAGCAGTAGAATCTCGAATATATACTATACGAGGATTACAAGTTGTGCTTGATTCTGACCTTGCCGAATTTTATGGTGTAGAAACCAAACAACTGAAACGTCAGGTAAAACGTAATGTTGAGCGCTTCCCTGAAGATTTTATGTTTCAATTGAAGGCAGAAGAGATGAACAGTTTGAGGTGCCAAAATGGCACCTCAAACGTAAAGGGTGGAAACAGGTATCCCAATTATGCTTTTACTGAACAAGGTGTCTCGCAATTAGCAGGAATTTTAAGAAGTCCTAATGCTATAGAAATAAATATATGCATTATGAGGGCTTTTGTTTCTATGCGCAGGTTTCTTTCTGCCAATGCCGGGATATTTCAGCGCGTTGAGCAATTGGAATACCATCAGCAAGTTACAGACCAAAAAGTTGAACAGGTATTGCATCGTATGGACGAATTAGCACCGACTATCACCCCAGAACAAATCTTTGCTACTGGATGCGTTTGGGATGCTTGGGAGTATGTTTCACAACTTATTCGAAGCGCACAAAAGCGAATCGTTCTAATAGACTCCTATGTGGATGAGCGTGTACTTACACTATTAACTAAAAGAAAAGAAAAAGTAAAAGCTACCATCCATACTCGTTTTACAAATCAGTTTAAGTTGGATTTAGAGAAGTATAACGAGCAATATGCCCCTATAGAATATATTCAACTCCCACACCGTTCTCACGACCGTTTCCTTATCATTGATGCTGACGCTTATCTCTTGGGAACCAGTGTCAAAGATATGGGCACTAGTTTGTGTGCAATCACTAAGTTAGAAGTTTCACCTGAAACGGTATTAGAACTACTTAAATAAAATTTCAATACAATTTATAAATAAGTCTATTTTGTTCTTGCATGATATGAGTTTCAACCATAAATATAAGATACCCAAAATGGGATAGGTACATAACGTGAAAAATTTTAGAGAACTCTATCCGTATTAGTTTTTATGAATGGAAAATACTGTTTAGTTTATATTCTCAAATGTATCTAATGATTTTTAGAAAGTATTGCGAGAGCAAAGTTAGCTACCGCCCTCTTATCTATGACCAGGAGAATTTCACTTAGCACCGATTTGTCTGTATCTAACTAACTGACTTTCCTGCTTACATTATGAATCAAACTTTTCAAGAACGGTACCAGTTCATTTGCCATTTTTTGTTGCTGTGCTTTGGAAGGATGGCTGTCTGCCCCATAACCTAAAGAGCCATCGGCAGGCGAGAAGTCGAAACGGTAGATTGACTTGTCACCGTTTGTGGAAAATTCACTTTGTATATTGTTTAGTGCCCTTTGCAGATCGTCCAAAGCTTTACCCTGGAGCATGCATCCTGTAAGCATGACGATCTTCGCTTTGGGATAAAGGGTCCGTAAATGAGTGATGAAACGCTTATAAGCTGATTCGAATAACTGGATGTCATAAGGTGTCGTACTGAGGTCGTTCGTTCCTAAATTGACACACACGATATCCGGGACATAGCGTTTGGGGTTCCACATTTCAGTAGAATCGTAGATCAAGGTATAGTCATACCATTTACTCATATTATCCTTGCTGCCGTCCTTGGGACCTGCATAGTTACGGTAGACGCCTATGCCTGAACGTGCGACGACCTGATTTTGGGCATGGAGCGCTCGGGCTGTCAGATTAGCAAAGGAATAATAGAAATTTTCTGTGGTATTGCTGAAATGCTCTTTCCCGTTTTTTGCTTCTACGCCATAAGCACAAGTGATGGAGTTGCCGATAAACTCGAGTTTCAGTTTTTTGTTGGATTTAAATGGCCGTATTGAAGCATTTTGGTCGACATAAAATCCTCTGAACTCAGGTTTTTCAGTATATCCTTCATAGACAAGCATGATTGTAGAAAAATGTTTTCCATTTTTCAAGCCATTGGCCACTGTCAGTATAGAATCTTGGGAGGAAAAGAATATCTTATGAGGGGCAGAACCGTCAGTCTCTACCATGAAATAGCCGCTTTTAGGTTTGGCTTTCATCTTCAGGCAAGTGCCGGTGAATTCTATTTGCATACCTGTGCCGGGAAAGACCATGCAGGGAGATTTGGGATTCTTGAAACTCACGCGTCCCATATAGTGGATATAAGGGTTGTCTGCGGGAATGTAATGATACGCCTTCGATTGTGCTGATAACGTCACCAGAAGAAAGAAAAGAAGAAGATAATTTTTCATACGTAAATATTTTGTGCCCCACCTATTGGGAAGGGGCTATTTTTAATTGTTTTTAATAACTTAACAGAGTTAAGACAAAAGAAAAGATAGCACTTGTTGGTGTGCAAGTGCGGCTGAATG
>NZ_JAMXLY010000067.1 GCF_024054555.1 Segatella cerevisiae
TGAGTTTGAGCGTTTTGTCTGTTTATTTTATCAATACAAATATACAAAATTTCCCTGTAACAAGGGCACTCAAACTCACTTTTATTTGTTAAATAAATCAATTCTTTTTACTTCCGAAACTTGAGTAATCTATATAATCGGACCCATCATTTCATGACTGTTGTCGTTGGTATTTCAGATAAGGTATATCTGTCTGATATACGATACCTATCATCAATTTAGTAAACTCTCCAACATGATTTCATACAATCTACTTTACACAATCCCTCCCATATGCCTGATATCTCACAGACATTCCATTTCTTCGCAGAAATCTTCTCAGAAAGACGCCCTAACAGGAAAAACTTTCGCATACCCTTAATAGGCTCAATAGGTTCAAAAATCTATAGGAAATTCAAAGATAAAAGTGATCTCTTCCATTCGAAATTCCATTCTTTGTGCAAAAGGATTTTCTCTCATCTCGTTCTAAGGAATAATTGCTGTGGTTTTTAAATTCACGTAATTAGGATTTATTAAACAAAATATTCATTCTTTATTTAAGAAACATTCACTGTTCTAATAGTTGTCGATTAGGACAAATCGATAAAGAAAAAGAGAATAGCATATTAGGTTTCCTCGCCACCCATGTGAATCTTATCTCACTCATTCACACCTCAATAGCGATGTATGGTTTTCTTCAGAACGTATTCAATAATTAAGCTCAAACGACAAACGGAGTATCTCCATTCTGAATATGACCATTCATGGCTTAAAAGCCTTCCAATGATGTCGTTTACATGTCTTTTTTACCTTTTTTCTCTGTTCTCCAATCTACTCATATTCACCTCCCATTCTTATATGTTTTGTTATTTCACTTAAAATCCGTACATTTGTAATGTAAGCTGACGGAGCAAGTGCTTAACCACTTGCAAAGATAAACAATTAGTTTCTATAGACAAACTTTAAGTGTGTTTTTATTTCACTTTTAGTTTATTTTAACTTTGCAGTTATGGAAAAAGAAAAGATGCTCGAAAGCCTAATCGATTACTATTCGAAAGGGAATAAGGCTAAATTTGCAACAAAAATAGGGATTTCTCCACAGGCATTGAGTATGTGGATTACCAGAAAGTCTTTTGACGCTGAACTATTATACACAAAATGTGAACATATATCAGCGCAATGGTTGCTATCAGGAGAAGGTGATATGATTCAGAAAAAAGAATCGGAAACGGACATTAATAATGAAGACAAGGCATTTTATCAGGAACAGATCAAAAATTTGATGCAGCAAATTCATGTCTTAACAGATAAGAACTCTCAGTTGGAAAATATCTTATTAGATTTTTTGAAAAAAGATTTTCAGTCTACAGAAAATCCAAAAAGAGAAAATGTAGGATAATAAAAATGATATGTGGAAGAAAGTACTAAGAACCCTTAGCTCTTTTATTGACGCAAAACTATACGTTCTATTCATATACGTCCTTACACCACCCTATTCTCCCACATAAACAGACGACTGGCACAACTGGTTCTTGAGTTAGAAACAGCTCTAGAGAGCGTAAGAGAGAGAAAAAACAAGCGGGGGAACAAAAAGGGATTGGCATGGAAAAAGGCTATACGACAATGGTTTCCAACATCCTCACAAGAAACCAAAGTTATATAGCCTCATCTTTTTCTTTCCGCCCATACCAAATACATGACGGACAGTCCCGATCAAATACGCTGTTCACATCCCCTGGGGATCAAAATCTTCATTGGAAGATAGTCGGATTCTCTATTTCTGTCCAAGGTATGACCGAAACAGTGATATTTGTCGGATAGCTGGCCTGAACCACGAACACGACATCGTCATTTCTCTTGAGTTCCAAGGGCCTCCCTTTCTCATCGACATCACGGTCAAGCAAAAGAGAACCGTCACTCTTGTAAATCCTAAGACGAACTCGCTCTCCCGACTTCGTCGGAAAGACAGTTATCGGAAGAGTCATATAATTGCCATCCGACTCAAAACTCCCTTGCAGGTCATCATTGACCAATTCTCCCGAGACCGAACCGTCATAGGCGATCCCACTTCTCAGACCTTCCAAAGTTGTCCGATAATCCTTATCAGAAAAATGGTCATTGAGTCCTTTGATCTGCACACGCACCCTGGCCAGCACATTCTTTAGTTGTATCACATAACTCTTAGACTTGCCGCCTTCCGGTACGATGCCCAGACTGCCATAATAAACGGCAGCAGGTTGGGGCGTGTTCCCTTCCTTTTTCGCATCCAATGTGAGCCACGTGTCCCCGATCACCGTTCCGATTTGAGGGTTATTTACACGGTAAGCAGAAGTATCAGAAGTGGCCACAGCAACAAAGGAAATGCTATCCCGGTCATCAGAGTTGAAGACCACACGGTATTTTCCATCCTTGTCTGCCGAGACAGTATACCTGAAAGCACCCTTTACAAACCCGTTGATATTGTATTTATAGGCAATGGAATCCGGTAATACCGCACCTGTACTGCCAACAAGTTTCAAGGTGATCTCAGCCTGATCATGACAAGGGTACTTGTCATAAATACTGCATGAGACCATGAAAGTTGACAGCAGGAAAGCTCCGATTATCGTCTTGACGCCATAACGCATATCAAACCGGTTCTATCAAAAGTCTAATATTATGGAAAAACAGCGTTCTGATTTACAGACTTAAAAGCAGTAACTGTAACGTTTACCGTCACATCTTCCGGATCAAGAGGCGTGTATGGATCCGGTGAACCCTTCGTCTTAATGGTAACGGAACAATTATAATTTTTATTAGGACTCACCGTCTTTAAAGTGCCGCCATCAGGAGCAGTGGGATTATCAAAGATCCAGTTGATATTTACAGGATAGTAAACAAGACTCGTTGTCGTACTTCCGTCAGCGCTGAACTTTCCTTCTATGACAAGTTTCGTGTTATTCGTCGCATCGCTATTCGGCATTGTATAGAAAAACTGATTCGGAGCAATGCTATTTTCAGAGCTAACCGTTGAATATTTCAGAGCCGGATATATTGTACCTAAATCACCGGTTCCAAGATAAGCATAATAAGGTTTGTCGGTTACATCGTCTTTCCAGCCTTGGTTCAAGTCACTTTTTGTCCCTGTCCAAGCTAAATTAGAGAAGGCCAAATCATTCGGTACATTGATCAGAAAGAATGCTGTCGGTTGAAAGGTTGCACTACTATATGGACCACTTTGGTCAAAATCTACCTTAACTGTACTCACTGTAATTTTAGCCACTTGATGTTGTACATCGACCGTAGAAGTATAAGCTGATTTCGTTTGATCGTAAGAAAGAGTCCCTTCTCCATACATCGGGATATTGTCAGTAGCTTCTCCAGTAGCAGGAGTTTTTCCTTCACTTGAGGTTGCCAGTGCTTGGTCAATGCTGATGGTCTTTGCATTAAAAGCTGTCATACTCTGAACACCGGAGAATAGTCCTGTAGGTGCATTTACAGCAACTGTAATCTTATCCCCATCTTGGAGTCCTGTCGTCAGAATGTTTGCCGTAGCAGTCCCGTCAGTTCCTACAGAGAAAGTTCCGGTTCCAGTTCCTGATGTCAGTTCCTGTATTGTCCTTACAGCCTTGCCATCATTACTGAAAATACCAACAGTAAGTCTATTGTAAACTTCTTGTGCACCACTGGCATCATCACCCGATGCCCGACTAATAGGCGTAGTGTTGATGGTCAAAGAAAGTTGTTTACCCGTTGTAGGTCCACCACCAGTTATATCATCACTGTTACTGCAGGAAAAGAAAAATACACTGCTGCATATTACACCTAGCAAAAATACCTGTCGTTTCAAATTAAATCGTTTACTCATTTTAATCCTCCGTTTCTATCAAAATTCACATTATTTATTAATACAATCCTATCTGAGTTTTTTCTATGCTTTTTCATATTTTATCGTGTCTAATTCTCATTCTTTTCAATACACATCTAGTTGCTTGAAGGCCCAGCCTAAAATCATATAAGATTCCGAAAACTCTTATTACACAACCAATACTTTATTGCTTTATCAATTCGCTATCAAATATCAGCGACCGCTATCAAATACATTATTTATTACCCCAATATTAAGTTGGTCACTGAAAAATGATCGGGTTATCTATTTCTGCCCAAGGTATGACCGAAATAGTGATATTTGTCGGATAGCTGACCTGAACCACGAACACGACATCGTCATTTCTCTTGAGTTCCAAAGGCCTCCCTTTCTCATCGACATCACGGTCAAGCAAAAGAGAACCGTCACTCTTGTAAATCCTAAGGCGAACTCGTTCTCCCGCCTTCGTTGGGAAGACTGTTATCGGAAGGATCATATAATTGCCATCCGACTCAAAACCTCCTTGCAAGTCATTATTGACCAATTCACCCGAGACTGAACCGTCATAGGCAATTCCACTTCTCAGACCTTCCAAAGCTATCCGATAGTCCTTATCAGAGAAATGGTCGTTGAGTCCTTTGATCTGCACACGCACCCTGACCAGCACATTCTTTAGTTGTATCACATAACTCTTAGACTTGCCGTCTTCCGGAAAGATGCCCAGACTGCCATAATAAACGGCAACAGGTTGGGGCGTGTTCCCTTCCTTTTCCGCATTATCCAATGTGAGCCACGTATCCCCGATCACCGTTCCGGTTTGAGGGATATTTACACGATACGCAGAAGTATCAGAAGTAGCCACAGCAACAAAAGAGATGCTGTCCCGGTCATCAGAGTTGAAGACCACACGGTATTTTCCATCCTTGTCTGCCGGGACAGTATACCTGAAAGCACCCTTTACAAATCCGTTGATATTGTATTTATAGGCAATGGAATCCGGTAACACCGCACCTGTACTGTCAACAAGTTTCAAGGTGATCTCAGCCTGATCATAACAAGGGTACTTGTCATAAATACTACATGAGACCATGAAAGTTGACAGCAGGAAAGCTCCGATTATCGTCTTGACGCCATAACACATATCAAACTGAATTTTTATTCACCGACAATTATTTGAAGACGGTACTATGATCTACAGACTGGAAACCATTAACACCAACCTGTACATTTGCAGCATCCGGCTCTATAGGCGTATATGGGTCAGGGGAGCCCTTAGTCTTAATCTCAATCGTACATACATAGTTTCTATTGGGGTACACAGCTTTCATGGAAGTACCAGGTTCAGCAGGAGATACAGTTGTCCCATTATAATTATAATTGATATTTACCGGATAATAAACTGTTTCCGGCTGGTATGTGTTTCCGCTGATTCCGTCCCGGTCATACAAACCTTCAATGACAAGCTGCGTATTATTTTTGATGTCGCTGTTAGGCATGATATAGAAAAACTTATTATAAGTATAAATAATTTGATTCCCATTAGGAGAGCCTGTAAGTTTATCAATACTCCCTGAGTTGAGATATGCAAGATAAGGCTTTGATGTCAGAGACGCATCATTTGCCCATCCTTGATACAAATCATTCTGAGTTCCTGTCCAAGCCGTCTTCGAAAAGGCCAGATCTTCCGGCACATTAATTAGGAAGAACACCTTAGGAGTGAAAGTTGCAAATCTATAAATTGGATCACTTGAATCAAAGTTCACATTAACTTCTTTTACCGTAATTTTAGCCAATTGATGCAGTACGCTGACAGAGGAAGAATATTTAGAATCCGTCTCCGACACACTGCCTTCACCATACATCGGCAAATTATCTGTGGCCTCTTCAGAAGAAGTAGTCCCACTACTTGGAGTTGCCAATGCTTGATTAACGTCAATGGTCTTACCACTAAATTCCGTTACACTCTTAACTCCTGCAAATTCATTGGCAGGGGCATTGACAGCGACCAAGACCTTATCTCCCTCAGTAAGTGAAGACGCTGCGACAGTAGCCGTAACGGTCTTCTTATCAGAAGAAACTGTCAGAGAATTCGTGCCACCCGCAACGAATTCCTGAATCGTCCTGACCGTATCGCCATTATTACTAAAGATACCTACTGTGAGTCTGTTGACTTGGTTTTCATTTGCATCATCTTCACCCACATCCAAGTTCGAAGCCCGACTAATAGGAGTCATACTAATGGTCAAAGACAGTTGTTTTCCTGTTACGGGTCCACTCCCGCCATTCGCTATATCATCACTGCTACAGGAAAAGAAGAATACACTGCTGCATATCAGACCCAGCAGACATACCTGTCGCTTCAAATTAATACGCTTCATCATTTTCATTTTAATCCTCCGTTTCTATCAAAAATCTACTTTATTATTAATACAATCCTTTTCTGAACATACCCTTTACCTCTTTATATCTCTTCGCGTCTTGATTAAAATTCCTTTCAAGACTATACCAATTGTCTTAAAACTAATTCTAAAATTCTCCATTCTTCAAAATCCCTCCACCGGAGTTTATTTTTATCAATAGCCATCCTATTTCTATGAATCATCTCTTCCCAATTAATCCGACTGCTGACACCCTTAACCGAAACTATCCCAAATCACAGCGAGGTTTTTCTTTTAAGATGAAGTCATTTCAGGTTATCAGGAAGATCTCAGACAGCACTCGATCTTATTCGTATTTCCCTATTTGATGTAATATATGAAACTGACACCTGTTCCTATAGGCAGAACCGTATTGCTGCAGTATCTACCTTCCTTATAAGGATTTCCACCTTCTCGGTAACGGTCATATTTCGCATGCACAAAGTCAACGCCTAAAGAGAAATCAAAACTGCAACGTGATGACAGTCTGAGACTATAACCACCGATCACGCCAGTACCAATGAAATGTCCCTGTCTGTGCTTGCCGTACAAGCCACCGATATGGAGTTTATCCAGATTCATTCCTCCCCACAAGAGATTAGCCCCCACATAAGGGCCTGAGAAAGAATGGCAGAACCAATATCGCCCTTCCGGTTGGAAAGAGAAATTCTTCCATTTCGTCCCGCCATAACTGATCGGATTATAACTGCCCATCAGGCTCAGCGTATAATGGTCTGAGACGGCACCCTCTACACCTAGGGAAGGTATCGACAAGACATCATAAAGGAGATTTGTCTTCACCGCAATCTGCTGTGCTTTCAAACCTCTACTACCGAGAAGCAAAAATAACGTGAGGAGTACGAATACAGGGACAAACATTCCATGCCAACAGAAAAGACGACTGTCAACCTGCTGCCATTTACCAGAAAGGACAATTGAAACTTCTGTTATTCCATCTGTGCCATCAGGCAAATCCCTGCCTTGAAGGAAGGATTCCTCATGTGGATCAACAAGCCTTCCTATTCCGGAACACTTTATGTCAACCACTGGTACCCCAGTTCGGGATAAGAAACATCAAAAAAAATGGCAAAAAAGTTGGCAATCACAAGAATATTTCGTAACTTTATAGTTGACAATCAATAAGTTACAAAAATTATCCATTATGATCGCCACGAACAAAGTTATAGAATTATTTTGTATTATCGATGAGTTTTGCAAACATTTTGATAAAGAAAATGCTCATAGGATACTTCTTACCAGTACAGGGAAGCAACGCCGCAGACGCGCGGCATCATTATCCGACAGCGAGATAATGACCATCATGCTTCTGTTTCATTTCGGTACTTTCCGTAATTTCAAGCACTATTACCTTTTCTACATTAAGGGAACCTTGAAGTCCTACTTCCCCCATGCCGTATCATACAACCGTTTCGTAGAACTGGAGAGCCGTGTATTCTTCCAACTGATGTTCTTCCTTAACCTCAAGGCTTTCGGCAGGTGTACGGGGATTACCTTTGTCGATTCCACGATGATCCCGGTCTGCCATAACCTGCGCCGTTATTCGAATAAGGTATTCAAGGGCCTTGCAAAGGACGGGAAAGGCACGATGGGATGGTGCCATGGATTCAAGTTGCATCTGGCCTGTAATGACAGGGGAGAAATTATCTCCTTTGTCCTCACAGGTGCCAATGTAGATGACCGCGACCCGAAAGTCTGGACTTCGCTGGCCAAGAAACTTTACGGCAAGTTGTTTGCCGACAGGGGCTATATATCAAAAAAACTTTTCGACAGTCTTTTTGAAGACGGAATCCACCTCGTTACTGGGCTGAGGGCGAACATGAAGAACAAGCTAATGCCCTTTTATGACAAGATGATGCTCAGAAAGAGACTCATCATTGAAACCATCAATGATATGTTGAAAAATACTGCACAGATTGTACATTCCAGACACAGATCGGTCAACAACTTCATTATGAATCTGATTGCTGCATTAGGGGCTTATTGTTTCTTCCCAAATAAGCCTAAAGCGCTTAACGGATACACCATTGAAAAGACTAATCAGCTCTGTCTATTTTAAACCTTATCCCGAACTGGGGTACTGGTGATTCTATCTGCAAAACATTGGTTTCCATTCTTAAGAGTGTATCTTGACTCCGTCAATTTCCCTGACTATATATGTTCAATGTATTTTCTTAGGGAAACCTATCCGATTAAGTCTGATTAATGTTATTAAATTTCCGCTTTCAATCCAAACCCTATAGAAATACAACATGCATTTCTGAAAGATTCACAGTTCCGGCATACAAAATCTCCTTACACCTTGCCGGTAGCATCCTATCTCCTCTATTTATATTATTTAAAAAATCACTTTTCACCTAACTTCTGTCTGAAGAAGTCCGCACTTTGTAACATGCGATACAAGAGAAAGTTATCGTACTTTCAAAGATAGGTAATTATTTTCATAAGGAAAAAGCTTTTTGGAATAATAATACATATTTTTAATTCTATTTAACTTTTTCACATGGATGGTGGATTCCATAAGCAAGTGCAAAGTTACGGAATTAATTGCTTAATGATATCAACAGGCTTTGAAAAATCATTTTTCTTTCTTGGTCTGTTATTCAATTTTTGAATGATTTGTTTAATGTATCC
>NZ_JAMXLY010000068.1 GCF_024054555.1 Segatella cerevisiae
CATTTTTGCTTGCTTTTAACACTCAAAGTTACAAATTTTCCGTGAATTGACCAAATGTTACATCATGTATCTTACTGATAATCAATGAAATAAATGTTAAATCAACTTATTCAGCGGACCCTATTTATGGTTTTTGTATATGTATACTGCAAAGTTAATTTGTATATGTAAGAATCACTACTTTTCCCTTTCATATTAACAAAAATTTTAACAATTTCACACGAAAGGTGCACACAATAAAAAATTTGTGCAAAAAATATAGGGAATCAGGATATTTGGAATGCTTAATGATCACATATAGCATTATGTTATCCTAAAGTCTGATATTGATCCGACATTTTCGGTATTTTTATTTCTTTTTGTTAGTATAATAGCTGTTTGTGTTACAATAAACAAATGACTTCGGTGTCCTTTATTACCATTTTGTTATCCTCTTTTCTCGATTTATAAATGTTGCACAAAAATAAATGGAATGAGCAATAATTAAAATAATATTTACATTTTAATATTCATATATAAATTTTTATATGCTTCTGACCAATCTTCTCAAAAGGATGCTTTTGCAGAGTAGAAAGGGTTTTCCAAGGAGTTTCCTAGTGAATGAGAGGGTGCATAAACTGATAATATTTATTCCTGTTACCATCTCTAAAGGCGCATGAGACAATCCTGATAGCAATGGGGTGCCGGAAGTGGGGTTGGGGATGATAGATTGAGATGATTCGCAAGGATCGTACCAGAAACTTCTGTCGTTAATCCTGATGGACTCCCTTTTTCAATTGCTTAATAGCGTATCTAGGTTAAAGAATGCTTTCTAAGACCATCATGGAAGGCAAGTATCAGTTGTTCCTTTGATTTTCCTTTATGTTGATGATGGTTTTGAGGAGTGAGAGATTGACTTGACTGTCGATATAGGCAGCTTTATAATTTTGGAAGAGGTCTTGTTTGATCTCAAATTCTCCGCAGAGGTCGATGCCCAAGACGTCATTCTGTGACAGGAGCAGGGACAGAGCCAATTGCAGCTCTCGTAATGTGAGCGATCCCTGGTCCCAATTTGTATGTACAAACAGAGTGCTGAGAACGTCTTTGTCAATGGAAATATAAATTGGACCTTCGATTTTAAGATCTCCTGTGGTCGAGAGTATTCGGCGCAGTTTTTCCCGACTGAAATAAACGACTCTTTTGAGATAGTTTTTGGGAATGTCTCTTACAGCTTTTCCTGATGCACCGATAATGATCACCTTTTTGAAACTGGGGTTTTGATCGGCTGTGACCTGTACCCAATTTCCGCAAGAAAGAAAACCGGGAATCAGAGAGGGTTGCATGTCCGTGTGATGATCGAAGAGGACTAATGTGAATTTCCGGTCTATTTTGTATGTCCAGAATTTGGAGAGATAGTGATAATCTCCGTTATCAATGAAATGTATACCTCTATAAGTGTATGGGGCGATTATTTTTGTAATGGTTTTGGCCGCCTCCTGACTGCAATAGCAATCTGTTCCACTGATATGGGAGCAATCGAGTTGAATGAAGTCGGGGTTATTGGCAAAAGGTTCAAGTTCATAGGCTCCCGAAAGATTCATGATAATGACGGGTTCCTTCATGATTTTTATATCTGAATGATGATGATGGTTATCGGATTAATAATGGAAATAACCGTTTTCTCAAGTAATTGATGAAAACGGTTATTATTCATTCGAGAAGAGAGAAAAGTATCTATTTGTTCATGATATCTTTTTTAGCTACCTTAGCCTTGAGAACACCTAAATAATGAGGTGCAATCTCGAGATCTCCATAGATGAAGGTGATGCTGTCTTTCCCGATGATGAAGTTGTCTGGAATATAAACTGGAGCATCAGAGAACACGTTCAAACTGTCATGAAGTTGTTGCGCATTTTTTACTTTCAACTGTTTGACCAGGCTATTCACAATTTCCTTTTTGGTCTTGTCGGCAGAAATCTGTTTCAGGAGTTTCTCTTTGCTGATAACTTCACCGTCTTTCTTGTCTACATTTATTGTAATACTGGAAGACATGCCGTTCGCTCCACCTGTATAGACGTATTTGTCAAAGGCGAGACTTGTGGTCTGACCATTGTCAATAGCCTTTCCGTTAGCGATAAACTCATAATTACATGACTGTGAGGTTTTGTCCTTGGCATATACCGGGCCACATTCTTTCCGATAGCTCTGGATAAATTCCTGAACAAATTTGTTGACGGCATTCTTGGGAGTCAGATCTTTCAAGGATGAAGGCTTGACAAAATCATTTTTGAAAGCGTCCGAAGACAGGATGTAATTGTTTACCTTTTGGGCACTGTCTCCTTTGGCATAGACAAGTGTGATTTTGATCTTTGCCTTAGGAGAAGTGGAATCTCCGGGGACAAGATTGGCAGTAGTATCTATTGCCACCTTATCAAATGTCACCGGCGCAGATATACTTTTGTTCTGGCAGGCGCATAAGGAAATGCCAATAAATAGGACCACAGGGGCAAACCCCATAAACTTGATTTTTCTCATCTTATTTGTTTTGAAGTTAATTATCCTTGCTGATAGATTTGAATTGTTTGCCGTCATGGAAAGCACTCCCTACTTTTTCCCCAACGATGCGGTAAACACCTGCAGTATCGTCCAGAAGAATAGGTTGGAGGCGATCAATGTCAATCTGCCCTTTTTCATTCAAAATGTGTTGGTCGGCAATCATATTGATTACTTCACCAACTACCCGAAACTCACTTTCACTGACTTCTTTCATCTCGGTTACACGACATTCCAGTGTTAAAGGGAAATCTTCAAAAACAGGTGCATCAATACGCGACGATTTGCTCGTCTTCCAACCGGTTTCCTTTATCTTGTCTTTGTCTTTTCTTCCAGAGACCAAACCTACAAAGTCTGCTTGTGCTTCATTGTCACGATTAGCATAAGCCAAAGTAAAGCATTTCTTTAGTTTCAGGTTTTCCGTCGTCTGATGTGATCCGATATTCAAAGCGACCGCTTTCGGACCACATTGCCCAGCCCACGCAACATTCATGGCATCAGGTATGCCTGCAGAATTATAAGTGCCGATAACCAAAACAGGTAAGGGTGTGAAAAACATTTTGGCTCCTAAATTCTTTTTCATTATAGTACAGATCTTAGTTTTTGTGACATAACCAATCACATATTACAAAGATATGTGAAAATCAGGTATCTTGATAAAACCTGATATGATTTTTAAGAAAAGATAACGATTATTGTTTTATCTTTTTTCATAGACGTCATGCTATATTTTCTGTTTATATCTCTATTTCTTTCCTTTTTTCACTTAAAACCGATTGCCTTATTGATAAATGTGGATTGCCATTGTAGAGAAATTCTTATCTGACGTCTGAAACTTAAAAAGCAGAATACTTATTGATCCCGATCGGTATGAGTTGAGTCGATTTTAGGAGTCTTTTAAGAAATGGAGTGGGTGGTTCACTCCTTTGCATCTGAAGATGTACGTCCATTTATTTTATTGACCCTTAATCATTCAATTTATTGACTTTTATCCATTCACTCCATTGATGCACGACTATACATTCTGTTCGCCGCTTTATGAGGTGCTAATGATGAGTTTTATGAGGTCCTGTTAATGAGTTTTATGAGGTCCTGTTAATGAGTTTTATAAGGTTCTGTTCATGCGTTTTATGAGGTTCTGTTCATGCGTATCCTGACACTGTCCGGATACGCTTTGTTAGGGGCTAATAAAGCGCTTCTTTACACCCTGTTAAACCGCTTCAACAGATTGCCCTAACATTTTTGTCAACCAAAATTCAAAATAGGGAACGGGGAGGGAACGAGAAGGGAACGGAAGGGAACAGATTTGTTTTCGGTCTATTCTTTCGCACCCGTTGGTGGAATTAATCAGGATTAAAAAATAGATGTATTCGTAGGATTTTCAAAATTTGTTTCTTAATCCTTTAACAATTTGTCAACCAGCATTCTTATCATATCTTCATTAATATTGATGACACCTGCATTATTAATCATATTTGCATTTTCTGTTCCTTTTCTTATCACAAATCTACGCTGCTTGCCGTTGATGACAGCCATTAAATGATAATTTCCTTTGTAGGCCTGTTCAATGTGCGCATTAGTTATTTTTCGACCATTATTGTCCGTAAACGAAAAGTTACTATTGCTTGTAGCAATGTAATTCCACGCAGTAAGATTTTGAATAATAGTAGTTTCAATTCTTCCAATCCAATTTTTTCCAACATCATTCTTTTTTGCAAGGGTACGGAATGAAGAAACGGCTTCCTCCACCTCCTTAATAATAGATTCTGCCTTACGGATACCATTATCAGATGCAAACTTAAGAACATCATTGTTAGTAATGCCTATTAGTTTCCCTCTTATCATCAGACATCGCTCTTCTTGTGGCATGTACCCGCCTCTATTAAAGATATAGGTAATATCGTAAGCTGGAGACAGTCTCCAATGTCCTTTCTTATCCATAATAAAGGAAAAATTCTTGTCATGGTCATCCGTATTATTGGCAAGTACATTGAATACCATTCTTCTAAACACCTCTTCGGAATCCTTCTCTGACAATCTTAATTTACGGCACACCCATAAAAGTTGTTCATAGCTATCAGTTCCTGGGTACATGGCAGCAAGGGTTTGGGTGTGGAGTTTTTCCTTTCCATCACGATCAAAACGTTTGGTTAGGAAGTGGTTAATACCTTCAACCTTCCATAATTTAGAGTCGGAAATATTGATACCTGCTTGACGAGCCATTTCAAAGTAGGTTATTTCTATTTCTGCACTAGAACGCTCTGGGTCTCCAAATTTTAAAATATAGCTTTCAAAACCCTCTTCACTTTCGACTTGTCCGGAACGAATCTCGTTGGTATCTTTGTTGATAGCAATAATCGTCTTGGGTTGACGACCTCCAGCCGAAGTACCCAATGCTATCAAAGACTGCATCGTAATGGATTCTTCAGGTAAAATATGAATACCTTCCTTTTGTTGATAAATCTTTTGAGCTAGACGAGCCAATGACTGTACATCTACTTTATCTCTGTGCTTGTCGTTGGCATCAATTGTCGGTTCAAACTCCAAAGCCCCCATACCACGCTTGCCGATAAAGGACAATTTTTCCAAAGGGGTAATATTGGCGCTACTGATACGATTCTCAATGCGCCAATATTCAAAAAGTTTATTGCCCCAGTCATCTGGTAAAGAATCAGCTATGAATGAAGGTAACTTTTGATACTTTCGGTCATCTTCTCCATAAATGGGATTGTGGCTTTTTGGATTGTTCAACGGGGCAACAAGTGGAGCTATATCAAGATTGGAGTCAAGCATATTAGGATTGAACATAAAGTAGGCACTACGACGTTTCTCATCCCATGCTAAACGCCCTATCTCATTTCCCCATAGTTTAACTGCTAATATTCTTTTCATTTTTTATGCCTTATCCGTTGAATTTTCTTCTTTTCAGTACGATAGATATACGGAGACTCAGGAAGCTCTGGCAGAACTTCTTCAAGATTGTTAATCATGCCAACAGCTTTCAGTAGTAGAATAAAAGTACCAAAGGAAAGATTTCGGGTATTTCCATTCTCAAATGTATTTACAGTCTTTATGTTTACTCCAGCCTGTTCAGCAATATCTTGTTGTGTAAGATTTGCATTAACTCTGTACATCTTGAATCGCTGTCCCATCAGATGAACAATTTCAGGTACTGAATATTCATAAAAATCCAACATATTCACTTAATTAATAATAGGTAATATATTCCCTATAAAGTCTTTTTATATGCTTTAATAGGTAATATAAGTAATATTATTACGCAAATATAAGCTATTTAAAGGTAGCTTCCAAAGAAAAGAAGAGAATATTTAATATTTTACCTCAAATACTTGTCAACATGGAAGGAAAAGATTAATTTTGAATCATAAGAACGCTTTTTATCTGAGGCTGCTAGGTGGTGTGGCGAAGTGAATTTTGTTTTCACTGTCAATAACAGATGCTCTATCATTAAACTGAGGGTTATAAGATCTTCTATTGTTGTTGTTTCACTTCTTGAAGATAGTCCAAGTTTATCCGCAGCACAGTTTATCCCCAATAAAGAAACACCTTCAGTAGTGGCAAAACATAATCTTTCTATATAGTTCGTCGGATACTTTTCTCCAAAGGATTTACATATTATTTACAAATAGGCAACTCCACACAACATAGAATTTGATGGATAGACTATTGGGTATCTCGTAAAACAACTATAAGGACTGATTATTTTTACATTCTACTTCTTTGTGCTTGTCCGGCGCTTGTCCCTTTATATTTGCTATTTGTTACATTAAATTTATAAATTATCGTGAAATTTACCGAGCTTGAAGAATAACTTTTATAATTTGTTGACCGTTGAGGTCCCGAATAGAAGACACGGCGTTGGTCTGCTGTTCCGAACAAATCACTTACATAAAGCTGCAATATAAGTCGATTCTTCAATAAAGATTTATACAAGGATACATCTGTATTAAAATATTTCCGTACAAATTTATTGCCCATATTCCCAGTCGTTTGTGTGGTGGCTATTACAGAGGCTGTCATCCATTTTGTGTCGAATGTGTTAGTCAACTGGAAAGTTGCAGAAGGATGGTTAAGGGCCTTTCCTTCATGGGTATCCATGTGATACCATTGTTTGAACGCCATCATTTCGAGTGCAGGATTCCAAATCCCAAACTTTGGGCTCAAAGCCAATGATACTTGAACATTGTTATAAGACGGCATATTCTCCGGACGTTCCAAGGTGGTTTGTGGATTGTCTTTATACGTTTGGACCAAAGTGCAAACTTCATCTGATAGATGTGTGTAGATTGTCGATAAGTTTAGCCATTTCCACGAAAAGGCATAACTTATATTTTTACTGATAGATGGTACAAGGAAAGGATTTCCCGACTCATAAGTATAGCGGTTGACATACTGTATACCATCACGCAATTCTTCATAAGACGGACGATAAATATCTGTGGAATAGATGAGTTGCATTTGTGTTTTTCCCACAGGCAGTGAGAGTGCTAGGGAGGGAAAGAGATTACCATACGTCTTGCTTTGTTTTGCTACATACGTGCCGTGATCATAATAGTTGAAGTCAATGTATTCATACCGCAATCCTGCCTGCACATCCAGTTTGCCAAATGTTCTATGGTAATCGAAAAATGCAGATGTCATTTTTTCCTTTATCCGATTATTTTCATCATTTACAATATCTTGTGGGAATACCATATAAAGATTTTTGCGTTTTGATGTCGAAAGTTCACCTCCAAATGAAAGGTTGCCAGAGATAAAAGGAGTAGACAACACAAGTTTGGAAGCAAACAGACGGTTGTATATTCTGCGGTTAGAATTGATGTCTTGAGTTGTCTCTGTTTCCCCCAATTCGGCATATCGTTCTAAGTTATCCATCCGTTCCTTATTTCCTAGCCAATAATAATCAGTGTTGAAATCAACACCAAACCTTCCTATTTTGCCCACGTAATATGCATTTGCCGATACGGCTTTTGAGGTAGCAGGTGATTCTACATGTGAAGTGGACGATTCTGTTTGTTGTTCATTCTGCATAGCTACGCCCTTCAAATCGGAGACACCCAAATTCTTTGCTTGGCGGTTGTAACTGATACTTGCACCCAAAGAGTTGTCTTTATCCAACATGTAACTTGTAGCCCATCGTACATAAGGATTGATATTGGTGTATTCTTGAGTTATGTCAGTTTTCTGTCTCCATGTATCATCAAGGTATGTTATTTGCTCTATTTGTTTATCATCTTGCCGATGTGTATATGCTCCGTAGAATTGAGCATTCATATCCAACTTTCCCTTGCGATAATTTAAGCGCAAACTCTCGCCCCAACTCATTCGCTTTTGTTCGTTTATCTCCGAGTTGGTTTTTGTTTCAAGACTGAATCCCTCACCAACAGCTTTCTTTGTGGTTATAAGTATCACGCTTTTTACACTTGAATCATAGCGCGCTCCGGGATTGGTTATCACCTCTACATTCTTGATTTCATCAGGCTGTAGACGTTCCAACTCCATTCCATCACGCATTTTTCTTCCATTTATATATACATCAGGAGTTCCTCTTCCAAACACTTCTATGCTTCCATTCTTTGCAGAAATATTTGGAATCAAATTGAGTAGATTTTCCATCGATGTGGTTTTTTCCAACACACTGCCCGCAACAGTTGTTGTCATTCCTTCTCCATTGAGTTTCGTCTTCGGCAACTGTGATTTTACAATAACCTCGCCAAGTATATGAGTATCCTCATTCAAGATTATTGTCAAAGAATCTAGTCCGGAATATTTCCTTAGCACCGTCTTATAACCAATAAGTGAAATTTTCAGCAAACTCCCTTTCAAAATACTATTGATTCTAAATTTTCCATTGTCATCACTTGTTGTACCACTGACAAACGCAGAATCCTGCTCAGATAGTACTACTATATTGGCAAATGAAAGTGGGTTATGATGCTCATCTATAACAGTACCTGAAACACACTGTGAGTTTACTTTTACCCCCGAATATAACAATAGAAGAAAGAATAATATTTTTTTATGATTATCCTCAATTGGGTGATTAATAATTTTGAGTATTCCCCGATATTCATTACCTTTGCATCAATTATCAAAACCTCGTCAAAATGAAACTGATAGAATTTTCAAAACGCTTCCCCGA
>NZ_JAMXLY010000069.1 GCF_024054555.1 Segatella cerevisiae
ATCAATCTGCAGCGTGACGCTCGCCGAGGCGTTACACGACGCCTCTTGCCGCTATGCGCGCTCTCCGTGGATGAGTATATTATTTAAATAAAAGTTAAACATTGTCTAAAATTGGGGTATAGTATAACGAGATATTAGATTTCTTCTATTTTAAAAAAAATTACCTCCTTTCTATTGATTATTCAATTCTTTACTCATGGATGAAATCAACTTAGTCTGTTCCCAATAGATTTCCTTACGAATAGGATTAAAGTATGGTTTCCTGTCCTTTAAGTATAACCTATATAGAGTCTCTGATCCGATATTGGCCGTCTTGAGCAAATTCAATTATATGGTTTTACAGATATAGGCACGATCTATAAAGATGCTACTGTCACGGTATTTCTATTATTAACTTAAGAAGTGTTTAATATCATGGGCCTAACTCCTTCTAAGAAAAGGGATGCATAACTCCACCTGACTAATGTACTGCGTGAAATATCAAAGTAAATTACTTATCAAGTAACACGTAAAAATCCTGATTAAGCGCTATATTTCCTCTTTTTTTAAAAAAAGAAAACAGAATCCGAAAATATAAATACAATAGAAATATTTATAATATCTGTACATGAACATACTCAATACATCAGTTATTTGTCCATGCAGATGTTTTATTTTGTCTATGATTATTAAGTTAAAATATGTAAAATAAAAAGGCCTTTTCAAATATATCAATTATCTTTGTAATCGAAAATTACGTGTTACTTGATAAGTAACAATATATTTATCCTTACAACTTTATCGTTATTGATGAGTATACCTGTACACTCTACGGTTTACCATTGCAAGTTCATTATCGTCAAAGGCGGAAAGATATATCTGAGTCGTCTTGATGGATTTATGGCCGAGCAACTCGCTGATCATCTCTACTGGAGCTCCCGTTTTCTTAGCTGCCGTGGCCCAGGAATGACGCAGCGTATAGGATGAAACGTCTTCCTTGATTCCCAGTTTCCTGCCCAGTTTCTTGAGATGGGCATTATAACGGCGAAGAGCGGACTGATATTCCATATAGCCTTTACTGCTCCGGAAGCTATGAGAACAACTGAACAGGTGCAACAAGCCGGAATCTTTCCGCCCGTCTGTCCTCCCAGTATTCCTTCGCAGCCAGGACAAAGTCTGGAGAGCAGGCCTGAGGAGGCGGACCCTTACCGTAGTGCCCGTCTTCATCCGGTGATATTCGAGCGTTCCATCAGAAATGTCAGACTTGCGGATATGTGTAAGGTCCACGAAGGGCATTCCGCACAACTCATAAGAAAGGCGGGCGGTGTACTGCGTCCGCCGTAAGTCCTCCGTGCCCGGGTCCTTGAACAGTAAGGTCCGGAGATCCTCTCTTGGCAATGCTTTCTTATGCCTGATGTCTACACCGGTATAGACATCGTGAAAGAGGCCACGGACATACCGAGCATAGCCATGATCCACACCCTTGTTGTAGAGGCTCCGGAGCATACGGAGGTAAGTGGATATTGTATTCGGGGACTTCCCTCGATCCGTCAGCCACTGCTCATAGGATTTAAGGTTATCACGGTTGATCTCCGGGAAGGATACCGATGGGGAACTGAGGAAGATCGTATAGGAATGGAGGGCATTCTTATACAGGCGGGCCGTAGCGTAGCGGCCATTCTGTTCTGAATGGATAATACACTGAGTAGTAAATGATGAGAATGTGATAGTAGATTCCATAGAATAAAACTTAAATGAATTAATAGGATGCAAATTTAACGTTTTATCCTGACATTCTCTCCAGTGACAGCCTTCGGGAATACCTAATTAGGAATATTAAACAACTCACCTGTGTACATTATATAGGTATTTTAAGTTTCGGAAAAAGCCCAGGGGAAAAGTCCGGGAATGTATGGAATACATGCAGGCCCCGCCTTAGAAGGAATATCAACACGGCCCTTGAAATCTTCGGAAGGGTTGACAGCAACTACTTCTTCACGCTTAAGCCGCGTGACCGCAGCCTGTTCTTCACCACGATAAAGATGTGGAAACAGCAGAAGGAAATGTTTGTCAATCATGTCTATGTATGCAAGGACCGGATCATCAGCCTGTACCAGCCCTTCGTAAGACCGATAGTCAAGGGCAAGGCAAAGGCAAAGACAGAGTTCGGGGCAAAGATAGGCGTAAGCGTTGTGAAGGGATACACCTTTATCGACCACCATAGCTGGGATGCCTATAATGAATGCGACGATCTCGTGCTTCATCTGAGAGCATATAAGAAAAGGTTCGGAAATCTTCCTGCCAAGGTGGAAGCGGATTGTACTTGACGAAGGCCTCCATATCGTTCTCCTCCATGAACCGGTAATTCTCTTCCGAGCCATAGCCTGAATCTGCTACCTCTTTGAGCGGAAAATGGCAGTAACGCTTCATGAAGGAGTTGCAGAACGGAATGAAGGTCAGCGTATCAGTGGGATTGGGGAAGAGGGCGAAGTCCGTGATGAACTGGTTCTCCGTTCCGATCTGCAGGTTGTATCCGGGCCTGGTCTGCCCGTTGTTCATCACGTCCTCCTTCATCCGCATGAACGTGGCATCATGGTCTGTCTTGGAATAAGAGTTGCGCTCACCCAGTATCTCAAGGTGGCGGTCATATTCACGCAGCTTGTCCCGGTGGGCCCTGAGCCGGCGCAGCTGTCTTTTCTTCTCCCTTTTCTCCGCCTTCTGCTCCTTGTTTTCAGGGGCAGCGGCCTTGTCAATGGAGGCCTGTAATTCGCTCACGAGTCCTTCCAGCATGGAGGGAGTGAACTCTGCCGGTTCATCCCTGTCCGTTTGATCCTGCACTATACTGTCATCTATCTGTTCAAGGAGTACGGAGATCTTCTTCATCAGTTTCGCACGGTTCCTTTCCACCGTCTTGCGCCAGACAAATGTGTATTTATTGAACTTGGCCTCTATCTTCGTGCCGTCAACATATTCCGTATCAAGCGTGATAAACCCCTTTTCTGCCAGCAGGAGAACGATCCGGGTGAAGATACCGTTGATTTCTTTCTTCACACGGTTCCTGAAGCGGTTGATCGTAATAAAGTCTGGCTTCTCATAACCTGCGAGCCAGATGAAATGAATATCACGGCGCAGCAGTTGGTTCTTCTTTAATTTAGTTGAAGAAGATATGTTCTAGAACCAGCTTATTTCTTAGGAGTTCAATACTGGCCCGTCCGTACATGGATCTCTTTACCACCTTTAATTTATTTACAAATCCTTCCGTAATCCCATTCGTAACATTGTATTTAATCGTGTTTACGACAGCTTTATAATCCCGTTTTATGCCGATAAGGAAAGTCTTGAGTGTACCAATGCCGGTTTTCCAATAGAGTTTCATCCATTTTAACAGCCGGGTAGCATCATGTCCGGTAATGATCCCGTAAAAGGAATCTGTTGCCTCATACATTTCATAGAACCAGGTAAAGCCGGATAATATCGAAATAAGCCTGTCATCCTCTGCATTAGTCCGTTTTCGAATTTTCTTTCCTATGATTATTCCTATTGCCTTGATTGACATTAATGCCGGCCGTTTGTCTACCGGCCGTCTCTTTTTCTCCGGTACTTTCTTGTTTTGGGATCTGGAATCCTTATAAACATCTTCAAGATAACGGTAATGATCATAAAAGGGGGTAAGGGAGCCATTAAATCCCATAGTGTATATGTCCTTGAAGATTGCACGCAGGGATTTACCATCTGCATACTGTCGTTCAACGAATGTATTATATTTGTTGTATTGTTTTCTCAGTTTACTGCTTCTGGGAGGTAATGAATCCAGACGGCAGAATTTTGTTGAGGTCATTCTGGCTATGCCCAGTTTCCTTGCTATAGTCGCCGGTTTAAATCCTTTTGACTGCAACTGCTTGACTTCATCAAACATTACCTGTCTCATATCAGGTTTATTACTGACCGGATGAATGCAAACTGTCTTTTCTTCCTTCACGGATACCGCATCGGCTGTTCCGGTGTCAGGCTCCTTTACTTCATCCTTGTTTTCCAGGACAGCCTTCCTGTAATCTGCATAGTGCAGGCCGACCAGCCTGGTTATCCGTTCCATAATATTCTTAACCAGATGGAACTTGTCTGCTATTTCTGTTATAGGGCGTCCGGTAGAAGCTATCGCACTACTGTAATCCGTAGAGCGGTCACGGCTGACAAGGCTTACCGACGGATGGACGCTTATCCAGTCACGGAAGCTTTCCTCCTCACGGTCTCCGAGTAAATCTATGGGATGCCGGCCGGCCAGGTCTATAATAATGCTTCCATAGGCCATGCCCTTCCGCTGCGCCCAGTCATCCACGCCAATTCGTCTGATGTCTCTGTATGGAGAAACATGCAGACGATGGAGATCACGAAGTACGGTTGACTGACTCAGGAGGATCCCCGACATGGACAACAGCCTGGACGCATTCTCCGATGATGATGACAGACCTTGCCGCATTACTGCCATCTCACACCTTCGTGTCCTTCTGCGGTATCTGAACACTTCCTCTCCAGGCTGCTCGGCAAAGGTCTTGCGGAAACAGGACCCGTTTGTGCAGAACATCTTTCTTGCCTTGAAGATTATCCTTGTTTCCTTGCCCATGAACGGCAAGTCTTCCAGAGTCCTCTCGTAAAAACTGTGGACCTTACCGCTTCTATGTCCACAATACGGACATACTGCTGTTTTTGCCCTTGAGGATACATAAATGGAAATCACCTCTTTTCCATATTGTATGTTTTCTATTTTAAATTCAGGCATATTCAAAATATGCTTAATAAAATAAGAAAAAACATCTTTTGATGCATGAAAGGTCTTGCTGTTACGACTTTTTGTCGTATCTTTGGCGTTGTTAGGATATGCTGGCACTGTTTTGTTATTTGTGTTTAGCGATATAAAGTTACAAAATATTTGTCAGATATCCTAATTTTTATCGTTATAAAACTTTGATGATCAGTTAATTAAATATAATATTATTCCACGACATTATGTGACAAATTAATCTCATTCCATCAACTAAATTAAAGAAGAACCGTTTCTCTATACGACGGCAGGAATAGATGTTGTTCATATAGACATATATGATGACCTTGAGCATCATCCTGGGGTGATACGGACTACGGCCGGATTCCTTGTAGAGTTTCAGGATATTGTCCACATTCAGCCCGTCAATGATACCATTGATGATACGGACCGAATCATTTTCCGCAATATCCTCATCTATTCTTTGTGGAAAAAGAACCATTTGGTTGGGAATGTAAGAAATAAAGTGTACCTTTGCCATAGTTATAAATTATATGTCTAAGGGTACAAAAATTTTTGGACATGGCAAAGCCCTGGCTTGAGAAAGTCGGGGCTTTGTAATAAAAAAAGAGGATATGTCTATTTTGACAGACCCTCTCTTTTTTTAATCTTTAAAGTAACTGTTAATATCCAGGATTCTGTGTCAACTTCGGGTTATTTTCAATTTCCACCTGAGGAATAGCCCATAACCAACCCTTCGATTTATCAAATTTGCGAGTAGCCTTCTTTTCTGTCTCAAAGACCCAAGTAGAAGAACTCGAAGGATCCGAAAGTTTAGAAGTTACATAACCATAAACATCATGAACAAGGGATTCATCTTTCCAACGTAACATATCGCAATAACGAGTTCCCTCCATAAAAAATTCCACACGACGTTCATGACGAACTATTTCACGAAGCTGATCCTGACTAAGATTAGTTCCTTCAACAGATTCCACACTTGGCATTCCTACACGTGCCCTAACCTTATCAATTAAATCATAAACTTCCTGACTTGTAATACCCTGTTCTATAAGTGCTTCAGCACGCATTAAAAGTACATCTGCATAACGAAGTATTATTGTATTAAGAGAACAATTATAAGAATCAGTACCACTAATATCGGCATATTTACGAGGACGAGCTCCACATGGTACTTGGTCATTTGCAGGTATAAAAATACCAGACGCACTCTTTGAACCTGGAAGAACAATTGATGCGGCCATACGTGGATCTCGATTTTTATAAGGATCTTGAGGTTCATAACCACTCTTAGGATCCGTAATAGGTAATCCATTAGTCATATAATAAGAATCTATCATATCAGCAGTAACATTTGGCGTAGGCCAGTCAACAAAAGAAAGACGAGAACTTGGCCAAGGCTGAGGTTCTGAATTCTTAATATATTGAATATCAAATATCACTTCACAGTTATTTTCATTAGCTTCATCAAACAGTCCTTTATAATCAGGATAAAGACTATAGGCTCCAAGATCCATAACTTCCTTTGCAGCCTCAGCAGATTCTGCATATTTTCCATTATAAAGTAAGATACGACATTTTTGCGCCAAAGCTGCTCCTTTTGTTGCACGTCCAACATCAGAACCACTAAATTTAATGGGCAATACAGCTGAAGCACTATCTAAATCAGTAATAATTGCATTAAGAACAGCTGCTTTCGGTGTACGAGACACTTTTGCACTATCCAATGTTTGCGGTTCTAAAATTAGAGGAACATCACCAAAAAAAGTAATTAAATTTGAATAAGCATAAGCGCGTAAAAAACGAGCTTCACCTGACATCTCTTTTTTTACTTCATCCGAAACCGTAGCTGACTTCAAATTATAAAGGAATTTATTAGCACGAACAATCGTTTGATATTCCTGAGTCCAGGTAGCACTTGAAGCCCAACTTGAAGCATTTTGAGCCCACTCACCTACTTCTTTAGAACCCTGCCAAGAATCTTGACAGTAATTATTATCAGACATAAAGTCTAATTGATACCAATAAGTTACCGTAGCAATAGGAGGAAGAGAAGCATATACTCCAACCAGTCCCATTTTGCATTGCGTTTCATTCTGATAAAAAGAATTTGGAGATAAAGATTCCCTCGGTGAACGATCAAGAATATTATCTGTACAGCCGCTAACAATAACCAGTAAAAAAACTGGTATTATATATTTAAAAATTTTCATAACGGTTTATTGTTTAAAAATTCAAACTAATTCCAAACGTATAAATTCTTGTCTGTGGATAAGCTTCAGCTCTTGTTTCACCAGTTTCTTTTTCAGGATCAAAACCTTTATAGCTTGTAAAAGTCAGAGCATTCTGAACATTACCATAAACACGCACTTTACAATTACCTAAGAAGGAAAGCATTTTCTTATCAAAAGTATAACCTAACTCAATATTTTTTAAACGTAAATAAGAAGCATTTTCCATATAGAAAGTAGAATGAATATTATTGCGTACGCCATCTGTAGTTAAACGTGGATAAGTATTTTCTGGATTTTCAGGAGTCCAACGATTAAGCCACCACTTTCCCATATTAGCAAAGCCACTAAAACATGTAGCAATTTCATAATATGTATAACCATCAATCCCTTCTACACCTTGCCAGAACATATTAAAATCAAAATTTTTCCATTCTAAATTCATAGACCATGCATAAGACAAGTCAGGAAACTGTTTACCTATAACTTTACGGTCATGATCCATATCTACTATACCGTCACCATTAAGATCTTTATATTTAATATCTCCAGGTTGTGGAGTAAAATTACTTATTTTAACAACACCATCTTTTAAGATATATTGTCGTTGATTATAAGGTATTGTTGGATCACTATTATTTTGCCATGTAAAATCACTTATTTGGTAAATTCCTTCCTGGACATAACCATAAAAAGAATTGATAGCATGACCTTCAACAACTGCTGTTGGTTCATTAATAATTGGGCTAGCTCCATTTAAGTCTGTAACTTTATTTACAATATGTGAAAGATTAGCTGATGTCCTTAATCGTAAACCGTTACTAAAAGTTTTATCATAACCAATTGTCGCCTCAACACCTTTATTCTCTACTTTACCTACATTCACATAAGGAGCAGTTAGATTGCCCATAGTTAACGGAATAGGAGTTTGCATTAAAATATTATCCGTTTTCTTATAAAAATAATCAACTGTTGCATAAATACCATTATGAAGATTTAAATCAACTCCTAAGTCTGTCTGTGTTGTTGTTTCCCATGTGGTTTTTTTGTTTGTTAAGCTCTTAACGGCTACGCCTGAAGCTAATGTGCCTCCAAACGAATAATTAGTGCCAGTTGAAAGGATATCACTACCTACATAGTAAGAATTAATATTCTGATTTCCCAACTTACCCCACGAAGCACGAATTTTTAACATATCAAGCCAAGAATGTGTCGATTCCATGAACTTCTCATCACTTATGATCCAACCTGCAGAAAAGGAGGGGAAATTGCCCCATTTATGACCACTTGCAAAACGGGAAGAACCATCTCGACGTATATTAGCCTCAAAAAGGTACTTATTATCATAATTAACCCGTTGGCGGAATTAAATTCATTAAATAATGATGTATAAAAAGTTGCGCATATCGCTGATTTTTAGTAAATTAGTAGTGTCAAAACTGTTAATTTCAAATCATCGATATGCACAACCTATATACA
>NZ_JAMXLY010000006.1 GCF_024054555.1 Segatella cerevisiae
AGGTCGCGCAAGTCACGCTGATCGCGGCATGGAATAAAACTGCCTTTGAGCAAGCCTGCACGAAGGAGCTTGCAGATCCATGCCGAGTCTTTCTTGTCGGTCTTGTGCCCCGGAACGTACTTGATGTGACGGGCATTGACGACCATTAATGTAAAGCCGCCAGGTTCCAGAATGTTCATTACTGGCTTCCAGTATACGCCGGTACTTTCCATTGCTACATGAGTAACGCCAAGTTCCAATAGCCATTCTTTCAACTGTGTCAAAGATCTCGTTGTCGACTGGAACGTACGGGTCTCTTTTTTGATGTCAGTTCCGCTGACTGTTGCCACTATCTCCTTCTTGTGGACATCAAGACCACAGCCGCGCGATACCACTTCTGAAAAGGAGACTTCTTGCTTCTGATTCGACATATCTAAAGGATTAAAGGGTTTATACTGTGGCAAAGATACAAAAAATCCCTTTTCATTCCCTTTGGCGAAAGACGATCATGTACGTTTCATATAAATATAATTTAGGATTCACTGAATTATTACATTTGCATTTATTCGACTAATTTAAATTAAAATTAAATGTTGTCTAATTAGAGTATAACATACTGCCAGAGTTATCCTCCGGTAGCCTCGAATAAAACTTTCCGCTTGTTTCATCTACTTCAGATCTTAGATATTAAATTAAATGTTATTCTGATTTTAAACTTTCGCAACAAATGTAGGACTTTTTTATTAAAAATAAGCAAAAATTTGAAATATAAATTATTAAAAAAGTTTAATAGGGCTTTTGTAAGTATCACAAATCCATTGGCAGGGTTAATTTAGCGCGTATTTAATCCTGCCAATTAGACGTTTATTTATAAAATATAAATATCCTTTACTCCATTATCGTTCCGAAGGTTCACCATCGAGGTCTGTTTTCTCGGAATTGGTATCACCCTGGTTTTATGTTATTTTTTTTAAAGGTTACCTATATATTAAATCAGGAAATCCACAATCTATTTCTTATCTATAGTTTATCAGCTACTTTGACGAGTTGCTCTCCCAGACCTATAGTATATCCCTGAGAAATGAATACGACACGGTCAAATGTATCAGCAATGATAAACATAGGAAGCTGGGTTGTATTCTGTAGTTTCATTTGGGCTGCAATCTGTTTTCGGATGCTTCCGTCCTTGTCGATACCAAATATCGTCTTCTCAGGAAGATTTCCAAACTCATTCTTCTGGAATTTCCGTGCATCTGCCTCACTTTCAAAGAGAAGTACCAATGGACGACCCCACTTATCAAGTCTGTCCTTCATTTTGGCAATATCATGGAGTGCATGGTTTGTAGGTTCATTACCTACTCCAATAACACCCAGGACATAATAGCCACGTCCTGTCTGACTCAGGACACTTACATCCTTGCCATCTTTCTGGAAAGTAGACTCGCTATTGAAACTACCAATTACTTTAATACCATCAGTAGTCTCACGGATAACCAAATCTACATGAGTAGTCACATCCGGAAGAATGTGGAAGATTGTATTGCGGGCAAGAACACTGCCATCAGCAAGTCTCTGACCAGAAACCAACAGATAAGTACCCTTATCTAAAGGTGTACCATTCTTGAAAGTACCTGCCCAGGAAGTACCACCACCCATATCCACTTGTCCTTCATCGAAGTTCAGTAATTGGGTCTTACCGCCCACAATCTTACTGATTGTAAAATAGCTGTAGTATTTAGGATTATCCAGGTAAGCTGTCGGAGTATAGTTAAGAACAAGAGTACCTGTCTTTGCGGATTGCTGCTTGGCAGAATCAAAATCGACATCTATCCATTGTCCATCCTTTTTATACTGCACCTTTCCTGTAACGACATCCTTCCTGGCCTCTATATTCAGGCTACGGGCTACATCAACAAAGAAGATATCACGACTGCGGCTGTCTGTCAGTCTTGCTTTCCAGACTCCCACAGGTGTCTGAGGAATTTTCATCGCACGCGTATCCGGATTCAGTTTGATATTCGTACAAATCCATTCTATAAGCAGAGAAGGATCTTTCCGGAATCGTCCGGTATCCTTCTTATCGAAAGCCTTCTCAAAGAACTGTTTGAAGGGAGCAATGATGAGTTCGTCTTCTACACGAGGGCAAAGTTGATCACTGCCGGCATTCATGTTATCATCGAGAATAGCCATTGGCATATCGCGAAGGTCCTTGTCGCTCAAGGTACTCAGGAGACTGATGGAACGATCAAGGCGATCAGAATTCTTCTCCACGAAAGCTTCAATGGTCCTCCAGTTGCCACGAGACTTAACGATATAAGGTATTGCTGCAGGATATTTATAACCTTTCAACGTCTCCTCTGTAGGGAAAGTCCTGACATAAGCATTACGTACAGAATCTTCGTAAGCAAAACGACGGTCATTCTCTGCACGCTGCTGTGGAGTTACTGTAGGGATATTTGCTTTCTCTGGAGGAGGTACAATATTCAATTCCTGACCGGTCAATATCGTGTTGGCATCATATTTTAAGGTAATGGTAATCTGTTTATCCTTTCCAAAAGAAGCTTTCGCGTAACCGAATTTACCATTCTTGGATGCCCATACCAGCATATCACCCTTGCCGGCAGAAAGAAAGGTCACACCATTCTTATCTGTATACTTGGATGCTGCTGTATAGAATTCCGCATAATTATAAATCTTGAAATCTACACGAGCGTCGTATACAGGTTTACCTGATTCATCAACAACCTTGAAGTCTGTTCTCGCAGAACTACCATAATTGTCAATCAAATTGATCTCTGTAAAGTTTCCGGTACGGAGCATTACTTCCTCAGGGCCCTGATAATCACCAAAAACCTGCGTATGCATCAGCATAGCACGAGATGCAGGAGCATTAAACCATCCCAGGTTCAGAACAGGTTCCGGCTCACATGCACCCATAAAATACCACTTACCATCAGCCCAGGCTTCTACCCAGGCATGATTGTCATCCGTATGTGCCCAGCGAGGAGTATAAACCTGACGGGCCGGAATGCCCACGGAACGAAGAGCAGCCACTGTAAATGTGCTTTCCTCACCGCAACGTCCTCTACTTGTAAGAACAGACTGTAAAGGAGAAGACGTACGAGCATCAGAAGGTTCGTAAGTTACATGTTCATGACACCAGTGGTTTACCTCGAGTATGGCATCTTTCATTGACATTCCTTTGATACGATCTTTAAGTTCCTTAAAGAATATCGCACGGGAATTGTCAAGCGGTTCATTATTGACACGCATAGGGACGACAAAATGCCGGAACAAAAGTTCCGGAACTGTCTTTCCCCACGGCATCTCCTTATGAGCCTGCAAGGCCAGACGTACATTATTCAAGTGATAAGCCGTGGGATAGTCGGTAGCATCGGCTACAGGCATATAAGCATAGAGAAACTTCAGGGCTTCCTGCTCCTCCTGCGTAGCATTCAGTTCCTTCACATCATAAAAGCTGATACCAATGAGTTTCATCTTAGCATTGAAAGCAGAATCTACTTTCTGTCGATAAGATGTATTGGTGATGAAATGCCGGGCATTTATAGAGAGGCTGACGCCTAACAGCAATAAACTAAAAATTATTTTCCTCATATTACATATCTAATTGTAAAGCAAAAGATTCTTCCTTCATATTTGCGGGGAGGGTAACGGTAACCGTTCCATTTGACTTGAACATCTTAAGGGTCTTGCCTGTACTCAGGAGACGAACACTCCTCGGTACATTAACAGTCCAACTAATGGTCTGAGGGACTTGCTCCCCGTCCTTCAATACATAAATCGCATAAAGATGTTTACCGTCCTTATTGGCTGTAAACCATACATTTCCGTCATTGTAATGCTTTGTGATCGTTGTACCATAAATAGCTTTGCCGTTGGTACGGAGCCATTCACCGATAACCTTCAGACGCAGAACTACTTCCGGCTGTATCAAGCCTTCAGGAGTAGGACCTACACCAAGAACGAGGTTTCCACCCTTAGCCACAATCTCTATAAGGGTATTGATGACTGTAGCAGGAGTCTTCCATTTGGGACGTGGTACCCATCCCCAGTCATTTGACAAGGGAATACAACTTTCCCACGGGAAATCAAGCTGGGTTTCAGGGATAGTCCTTTCAGGAGTCTGATAGTTTTCATAAGGACCATGAACGGTACGATCAACTATAATCAATCCCGGTTGATAATGACGTGCCATGGCAGCAATCTCAGGCATATCTATATCCTGATTATTTTCCTTGCAAACCCATCCGCCGTCTAACCAGAGAATATCCACATTTCCATACCGGCTCAGGATCTCTTCCATCTGGTTGTAGGTATACTTCTTGAAAGCATCCCAACGCCAAGGCCATTTCTTAATATCGTAATTCACATTACGACCATTCTTCGTCGGGTATACATCCCACCAATAATCCTGAGAATGCCAGTCTGGCTTGGAGAAATATTCTCCTGTCATGAATCCCTCGTCACGGAAGGCCTGAAGTACATATTTCAAAACATCGCGCTTAGGATTATCCTTGAAAGCATGCCTGGCAATATTAAAATCGGTATACTTAGAATCAAACATGCAGAAACCATCATGATGCTTGGTTGTGAAAATCATATATTTCATACCGGCATCCTTAAAGACAGAAGCCCACTGAGCCGGATTGAACTTCACAGGATTGAACTTCTCACACAATCCCCAGTACCAATCTTTATACTGCTGGTATGTTCTTGTGGTGTCCCGGGATATCCAATCCTCATCACAGATAGACCAGGATTCAACAATACCGGGAACGGCATAGAGTCCCCAGTGCATCAGGACACCAAACTTCTGATCCTGCCATTTTTTTAATTTCTGGACTACCAATGGATCTGCAGGCCACTGGTAGGCTTTGGATTTTTGATAAACATCACCTTGTGCAAAAACAGGTGACGTAAAAAAAAGAGCTGTCAAGCCACATATAATTTTCTTTATCATTTTTTGAAGAGTATTTATAAATCAGACTGGTTCTTCTCATGATACATACGGACAGGACCATCCAATTGTACAGCCAAAACTGTGATCTCCGGATCAAGTACAGAATCAGGAACCTGGATATACAAATTGCCAGGTACATCACGCCAGTCAGCAGCATTGTAAACATTAAACTTCAGTTGACGGTTGCTTCCTACAACGCGAACATTCTTAATCTTATTCATGACACCATTTACTTCTACCTCTCCATGTGGTTCGTATGGAATATAAAGATACAGGATATCCCCCTTCTCATTAAGTGTAGTATAACCCTGGAATGCTTCAGAATATACGCCTGCCCGAGTAGAATAAACAGCCTCACGATGCTTATTGATCCAACGCCCAAATTCCTTCAGCACATCAACTTCCGGCTGTGGAATAGTTCCATCTTCCCGCGGGCCAATGTCGAGCAGCAGATTTCCACCATTACTCAGGCAATCACAGAACACACGCAACAACTCATACGGGGTCTTGAAAAGAGTATCCTTTGGCTGATATCCCCAGGAATCATTGATAGTCATACACAATTCCCAATATGGATCTTTAGGTTTGAATACCGGTATGCCTACTTCTGGTGTAGCATAATCTCCATAACCCTGAATACGACTGTTTACAATACAGTCTGGATTCGTCTGACGAAGTAATTTGATCATCTCGGGAGCATGCCATTTCTCTGCTGTTTGTTCCCAATCACCATCAAACCACCACAAATCAGGATGGTACTGGGTATTCAGTTCTCGAAGTTGGGCAAAATCGAAATCAACAAACTTCTGCCATCGCTTAAGATCCTGATTATTATCATAGCGTTTCTGTGTACGGGTAAAGTTTGGATAGTCTTTATTTGACCAATCAAGAAGTGAAAAATACAACCCTACTTTCAAACCCTGGCGACGGACTTCACTAACGAAAGGCGTAATCAAATCGCGCCTGGCCGATGTACATTTCACCGTACTCAGTTTTCCTGCCTTGGTATTCCACAAAGCCATACCATCATGATGCTTGGTAGTAAGCACGGTATATTGGGCACCACTTTCCCGAATCAGATCTACCCAGTCTTTGGGATTCCATTTGCTGGCCGTAAAACCTTTAGCCTGGTCCATATAATCTTTATAAGAAATCTGGCCATTATAGAACGACCAACTCTCCGAAATACCTTTCACAGCATAGATCCCCCAATGGATGAAGATTCCCAACTTGGCTTTTTGAAACCATTGCATACGTGACTTCCATGCTATAGAGTCATCAGCTGCTCTCTGCGCATGTACAGGCATGTAACTAAAAGACGCCAGCAATGATAAAGCAATAATTGATTTTAGTTTCATAATTCTATATTTAATATGGTTTTGTAATCCTATGGAATATACTTATCAGATTAACGTATTGACCCAGTATTCATTTCGTATATGCAAAGGAACATATTATATCTCAAAAAACGACTATCAAAGTTTCTCTTTGTATATCTATTTTTCCTATTTCAAGTTTATTAGGATTATTCCTACCTGATTTTAAAGCTTCCCACAACTAAAAATTGCCCTATTATTTCACGACTATCTCATCTGTAAATACCCACCCATTAGCAGGATTGTCGGCTTGTACACGAATATAACGGGCACTTTGCATTGCTCCTTTATATCCTAAAGTCACAAAGTCGAGGTAATGCTTGGTAATATGTTGCTGAGTACTGCTGTATATTTCTGTAAAGTTCTTATTGTCAGAAGATATAGAAATAATCAGATGACGAGGTATATATATGTCCGGGGCTGCATTCTGTATAAACTCCATTTGAACAGAAGTAAAGGTTTTCATCTTACCTAAGTCAACGGTTACATCCATACAATAACCTTTATCACCGATAAATCCTTGCCAATTACTTGCGACATGACTCCAGCCTCCCAGTTTTCCGTCTGTAAGTGTAGTAGCACCTGAGGAAGGATAATGGTCATTCCATGGCGCATTATAAGTAACCTTAGCATTAAGTGCCTTATGCTTTATAGAAGTCAAACTCTCCTTACGTTCTCCTTGCTCCTTGCTCAGATCAAAGGCATTAACACCAGAAGTACGCAACCACGATGTCTCTGCAAGGGCATAATCATGAAATTTGGCATAAGAAGGGCGCATATCACCTTTCAAACCAATCTCCCCTATTGCCAATATACGAGGGTAGATCATAAATTCTGCTCTCTCCGGAGTTTCTACATACTCTGACCAAAGACACGCTTCCAGGCCTTTCACATGTTTTTGTTCCTCCTTTGTAAGATTAGCTTTTGGATTAAAAGAATACATTTTCTTTAATGACAGATAATCCACAGGTCCACTTTTCCTTAATTCCGGCGCATCAGGTGAATGGTTGATGTAGCAATTGGATGTGGGAGCTTGAATCACATTGAATCCCTGACGAATAGCCAACTTGGCATAATCTGAATTCCGCCATACTTCTATAGTCTTAGGATTTCCCTTAATGCACGAAGGAATTGGGTCAAGGTCACAAAGTTCATCCCACCCAATAAGACTTCGTCCATTCGCATTAAGAAAAGAATCGATACGGTCAATGAGATATGTTTGTAGACCAGATACCTTTATAAGATGGAGATCGTTCATTTTCTTCTTACAAAGAGCGCAATGACTCCAAGCTTTCATCTCTGCTTCATCTCCGCCCACATGGATATATTTGGATGGAAAAATATCCATCACTTCTTTGAGAACATTGGTAAGGAATATATAAGTATGTTCATTACCCGGACAAAGATCTGGAGAGTTAATCAAACTTCCAGTACTGTCATCAACACATTTCAGCTCCGGATAGGCAGCAAGGACCTCGTCAGAATGACCAGGCATTTCTATCTCCGGAACAATCGTAATACCCTTACCTGCTGCGTATTTCACCAGATCTTTCATCTGTTCTTGGGTATAATATCCTCCATAGACATGAGGCGCATCTTCACGGGTATAGTCTCGTTTCCCGTTTTCATGCCATTTATCCCAGTTTGACTCAGGCCGCCATGCGGCCAATTCCGTCAATCGTGGGTAAGCATGGATCTGAAGTCGCCAACCTCCGTTATCCGTAAGATGTAAATGCAAGACATTAATACCATATTTAGACAAATAATTGATCTGCTTTTTCAGAGACTCATAAGGCATGAAATGTCTTGAGACATCTATCATTAATCCCCTCCATTCATAAGCAGGCTGGGATTCTTTCTTCGCAGCGCTAACGGGTAACGCATTCAACAAAGCCAGAAAAACATTACCTAACAAAAAATAAAACTTTAACTTTCTCATATCTTAGGCTTTTATGAAGATATATCCCAAAGATAATATTAAAAAGGATATACGATATAAACCATCGTACACTTCTTAATATATCCCCTGATAAGATTATTTCTTTAACTTTTATCCTGTCCATAAATGCTTGGCATGCTGATCTCACTCCAAGTATCCTTCGTCTGATAATAATCAAAATAGTCATTATCAGTAAGAGAAGGGTGTGTCACTTCACTTTTGACACACTCTCATGATATGTTTTTATAATGCTTATTCATGAAGGAGCCACTTGATGGCCTTCTCCTTTGTCTGATCATAAGAACTCAGACGAGGCATATAGCCCAGTCCTGCATTCTTCTTGTAGATAACAGAGCGGGCATGTTTTTTCTCATTATGACGATAGAAATCATTATACCATTTCCATGTCTTTGTGGTATCCGCATTGACAGCCATATAACTGCCACGGGCATCATCTACATAATTCTGGAGATCAGCCTTAGCATCATCACTCAGAGATTCCGGTTCCAGACTGAGGTTACACAACAGATGATAATGATCAAAGTTACCGTTGACATAAGTATCCCCGGCGTGATATTCAGTAACATCAAATCCAAATTCCTTTCCAAGTGAGGTGATGTACCGGACATCATTGTTTTCATTACCATCAGTCATCAGCAAGACATGCTTCAAAGGTACAGAACCTTTCATATTCTTCATCAGAGAGAGATAGACCGTACTCATCAGATCCAACTGAGCATTATCTTCAGTTGTTTCCCAATACATGCCCCCCAACAGATCCTGATCCAATATATACTGACACTTAGCTGCGATAGAGCGTGGATTTTCTGCTCCCCATACCAATTGACCGGACCAGTCGACAAGGTAAGGAACCTCGCCAATACTATCCCAACGCTCTTCATAAAGACCACCGGTATAGCCTGTCCTCATAAACTTATCAAGGATGGTATTGCTATGGTCACCTCTTCCATAGAGGGGCATACCCAGACAAAGTTTATTCTTAGGAACACCTGCAGCAATATGAGCCTGCACAGCTTCACTGACCGTAATCTTTCCAGAAAGAGGAGAACGGAACAATGTGGTATGATGCTGTGGGGAATCAGCTACATCATAAGCCATGATATTGATGAAGTCCATATACTTGATGCAAGAGCGAAAGTCTATATACTTGGCATAAGCAATGGTAGCCGCTGTGAGCAACTTCTTAGAACCCAGAACCTTTCTGAGATCACGCATCAAAAGTGTAAAGTTCTTGGTATCTTCCGGAGAACTGGAAATACCGGACTCGCTACTTGTCGGATATTCCCAGTCGATATCGATACCATCCAAGCCATATTCTTTTACAATACGACCACAATCCTTGGCAAAAGACATACGATACTTAGGGTTAGCAGCCATTTCAGAAAAATTACCACTCGTCCAACCGCCCACTGAAAGTTGGATCTTCAATTTAGGATTCTTCTCCTTTAAAGCTACAACTTGTCTTAAGAAGGGTTCATTCTGAATATCGCAACCATCAAAGGTTTTATTTACATGACCAAAAGCATAATTAATATTAGTCATGAGCGTTGGATCCGGTAAACGAAGATCAGGCCAAGAACTGACATAAGCCACCACGAGTTTCTGCTTTTGCTGAGCAGGAATCGGCAAAGATGCAGTTGATAACAGACAGACAATTAACAGAAATAGATTTAATTTTTTCATTAAGCAATTAAATAGGATCAATCTAAGTTTTACGATGTAAAGATAAAATAATATTGAGATAACAGATACTTCCTACAAAAAAATAAGAGAGTCCAGAAAAATGCCTGATTCTCTTATTTTTATGTTAGATGATTCTACTTATTCTGCATCCCACCATACACGAGAATAGAAAGTATCACCATTAGTCATACGACCTACAGCTGCATTATAGTTGGTTGCGTTAACCTGTGATTCTGATGTCGGATAACGGAAGCGGCGAGGAATACTATAACCGTCACTAGCTGTTGCACATTCACCATCCAATTTTGCCATAGGAGCAGGAGCCAGAACAGGATAGCCAGAACGGCGCCAGTTGGAGAACACCTCATAAGGATCACCGAAACTGTTTATATAGTACTGAGTGTTGATCTGCTCCAACGCTTTACTATCATCAAAAGGATTAGCAGCCAGATAAGCAGCTGCTGCTGCATCTGCCCCATTAGGAAAGGCAACGGAAATAGCAGATGAAGCATTAGGAAATTGGCTATACTGCTCAAAAGCTGCTTTGACACCAGCATCATAATAAGCCTTGGCACTACCGGAAATATATCCTCTATAGACAGCCTCAGCCAACAAGAATTCTGTCTGGGCGTAAGTTACAATAAATGTAGTACCCGTCGGATCTGCATAAGTACAGCGGTTTGGAGAAGAGTAGTATCTGCCATAGTTGGCCAGATAAGCAGAGTCATTAAAAGCTTTGTCTACCTTTCCCACAAAATACTGACTGTTTTCTACAATGTTATAACCACCTGAAGGTAAACCTTTCTGAGAAGCGAAAGTCATATCACCATAATCATGTGATGTCCATACGCCACCAGTATTACTCTGGATATCAGTATACTGCTTACCGTCTTTAGAAGGAGCGATGGTACCAATCAAAGAGATACGAGGATCATTGGTCCCCTTTAACATATTAACAAAGGCATCAGTCAGATAGAACTCTCTATCTTCATGGGCATGAATCTTAGCAAAAGGTTCTGAAGAGTCATTAGATGTCGTACCACCACTATGAGCTAATTTGCAGTTGTCACTATTAGATGTCATCAAGCCATTGGCAAGAGCCTTGACTGCATATTCCTTTGCAGTAGCTTGATCTACCTTTACCAGGCGCATAGCCAGACGCAACATTAAAGAATTGGCAAACTTCTTCCACGAAGCAGCATCTCCATTATAATAAAGATCCTGATTGCCCATCTTTGCCGTTCCGCTGCCCAAATTGGCCTGAGCGGAATCCAGTTCTGCCAACATGCTCTTATAGATACTTTCCTGGGAATCATATACCGGATACGGGTATTTAGCAGGGCGCCCTGCCTGACTATAAGGAATATCACCATAAAGGTCTGTCATCTTGCTGAATGCATAGACACGCATTACCCGGGCTATATTATAGTCAATTTTCATATCAGCATTATCAGCCCACTTATCATAACAGGTAGTCACATCACGCATGGCGCCACGATCACCGTCAAAGGTATCCCAGTAAGATTTGGAATAATCATTACTCCACTCATAACGGGTATAATATGGCCACCAGTCGAGAGAAACCAACTGTTGCGTAAATTGCTCACAATAGATACAGCCTGTGCGCCACATATCCCAGTCAGAACCTAAGGCTTGATGTTGTGCATTGGAGAATACCATTGCATAAGGGACATTATCTTCATTAATACTCTCTGGATTTACGTTTGTGTCGCCAAAGTCACTGCAACCAGCCAAACCCAACGCGAGAACTGAAGCTAAAGCTAAATATTTATATGTTTTCATTTTATTTGTTTTTTTAATCGTCAGAACTTAATATTAAGGTTAAAACCTACACTGCGTGTTGTTGGATAACCGTTCAATTCCAGACCTTGTGCATTGGAATTATTGATAGCAGATTCTGGATCAATATTAGGAGTATGCTTAAGGATCGTCCAAAGATTACGGCCTACGAGAGAAAGGGAAAGTCCCTTGACAAAACCAAGATGAGACAACATGCTCTTCGGGAATGTATAACCGAAAGAAAGTTCGCGTAATTTGATAAAATCAGCACTGTAAACAAATTCTTCAGCGATGTTAGCATCACAAACCGCACGATAGTAATCCTGCGAAGTTACCGTTACTGTATTGGCCTTACCTGTAGCTTCATCTATACCGGCAGCAGTAATGGATCCAGCAGGGTTGCTTGCAGTTCTTCCTGTAAGCGTATTCTTGTGCATACCATAGTAGTAAAGTTCATAGTTGGTACCAGAGAAGAGTTTAGCACCAAACTTAAAGTCAAGTAACATACTAAGGTTAAATCCCTTGTAAGAAAGGGTATTACGCCAACCGCCAGTCCACTTATAGACAGCATTACCGAGAACTTTCTGGTCGCCTGCCTGAGGAAGTCCATTCTTCAGTAGTAACTCACCATTTGAATTCCTTTTATAAGTATTACCGATGATTTCTGCATACGGCATACCAACTACCTGATAAACGGTCACATTACCATTACGTGAAGTACCGCCTGATACGGAGATGCGTTTAGTGTCAGAGCCAACATTCAGTACCTTGCTGCTATTGTTTGCAATATTGAAAGTAGAATTCCATGAGAAATTATTATTACGGATAGGATAACCATCAACCATGAATTCAAAACCACTATTTCTGATCTCTCCGATATTCATATAGGCTGAACCATAACCGGAAGCTGAAGAAGTAGATACTGGCAGGATATCATCAGTTGTCTTCTTATAGTAATAATCCATATCGAAATTCAATCTGCTCTGGAAGAAAGAGAGATTCATACCTACTTCAAACTCAGAGATATGAACAGGTTTCAAATCAGCATTAGGATAAGCATTATCGTTATTCTGAGTAGCTGTCTGTACACCATTAACTGTGAAAGAATTCAACTTGTAATACATCAACGTCTGATAAGCACTCGTACCGTTAGATGCAAAAGCATAACCTAAACGAAGTTTACCGAAATCAAACCAATTTGGCAATGCCTTGCGGAAACTGTCTGTAAATACCCAGGATAAAGTAGCTGATGGATAGAAGTAACTGTTATTGTCAGGTGACAAAGTAGAGAACCAGTCATTACGTCCGGTAACATTCAAGAATACTTGATTTTTCCAACCAAGATCGAATGTTCCATATAGGGAATTGACACGATAGCGGACAAAAGATTTATAGGGTTTCTGTCCGGAAGCTGTAATATTATTTACAGACCAGAGTCCGTCAATAGTGAAAGGACGTCCTCCATTGGAAGTATAAAAATACTTCGTTTCATTATACATCTTATTTCCACCAAAAGAAGCACCGACACTCCAATCTCCGAACTCCTTATTGAAATTCAAAAGGAAGTTGTAGTTGGTTTCATGGAAATTCTTTTCATATTCAGTCAACCAACCTGATGGATCAGCTGCTGCCCCTTTAGGCTGAACCTGCCTGAACTCAATATTGTAACCATCTCGTTGAACTGCTCCCTGTAAATACAACCAGGAAGTGATATCCCATTTCATTGTTAATGATCCGGTAAGACGATTACGGTCCATGTCATTAGTTTTGCGATACTGAAGCCAATAAGGGTTATTGAAATAAACGTTAGTACCACCAATCATTTCACTACCGTCAGCATTTGTACCCCAGCCGGCAGAAGTACCTTTCAACCAACGGACATCAAAAGAATTACCTCTATATAGTAATGATGCATTTGTATTACCATTACCATCAGAAAGGTTTGAACGTCCATTGGACTTATCCTCTGTATAGTTAGCTGTTACAATAGCCGAAAGATTCTTAAAGATCTTATAAGTGGTATTTGTATTAAAACCTAACTGATGAGTACCTGCACCTGGAAGGATACTCTTTTCCTTATTATAGTAAACGCCAAGACGATAAGTGATGTCCTTGTCAGAACCAGAAACAGCTACAGAGGTATTGGTAGTTACACCTGTATTATAGAAATTCTTCCAGTTGTTAATATAAGAATATTTATAGGTATTCCCCAAGAAGTTTGTAGCATCACTACCATCCAGATAACCACCCCAACTGTTACTTTCTCCAGCTTTTGCAGCATTTATAGAAGTTGGTTTCTGTCCTTCCAATCCAAGTCCAAACTCTTTCTGCCAATCCCGATAATCGTAGATGTTATTGAAAGTAAGGTTCTCATTCACATCTACGCTGACAGGCTGTCCCTTATGACCACTCTTTGTAGTAATCAAGATGGCACCGTTACCACCACGGAAACCATAAAGTGCAGAAGCGGCTGCGCCTTTCAGAACCTGTATACTTTCGATATCATCAGCATTAATATTACTTAAACCATCTCCCATATCAGAGCCGCCCCATTGACCGGCCGATCCCTGATTGGAATTATCAAAGGGTACACCATCGATAACATAAAGAGGTTGATTATTACCGGAAATAGAGGAATTGCCACGAATGACAACACGAGAAGATCCCATACTTCCAGTAGCATTACCTGCTACACTGACACCAGCGACCTTACCGGAAAGTGCATTACCGATATTCGGGTCACGAGCCATAGTAAATTCATCACCATCTACCTTTGTCGTAGAATAACCAAGGGAACGAGCCTGACGCTTAATACCTAAGGCCGTTACGACAACTTCATCAATAGCAGTAGACTCTTCCTGCATCTTTACAGGTACACTTGCTCTTCCACGAACTGGAACAACCTGTGTCTTAAAACCGACATAAGAGATCTCCAGCTTTGCAGCAGACGGAACATCGATAGAATAATTACCATCAACATTGGTAACTACCCCATTAGTTGATCCCTGTTGCTTTACAGTTGCACCGATTACGGGTTCGCCCGAAGCATCCGTAACTGTACCTTTAACTGTAATACCTTGTGCAAAGATTGTTGTTGCAAATAACATGCAGACAGCAACCATAAATGCTCGTAATAAGCACACAAAATGATATTTTCTTTTCATCGTCTTTTTATTTAGGTTTGTTTAGGAACAATAACGAACTTCAAATAATAGCGTTATCACTCATCTGATGATTCTTCTAATTTTAGTTTAAGGTTACTATAACAGAGAGATGACCTGACAGTGTCATAAACTGCTATTTCCGTGAAGGTCGTCTTCTTGATTTATAAATTCTCGCTGTAAGTTACTGCACATTGTGACTGTAACATCAACAAACAGCAAGAAAAATAATATCTATACTTTGTGAATATATAATAGATTAAAATAGTTAATTATTTCCAATCTTGTTCAGTACTATCGGACGGGAACTACGGCTCTTGCCGAAATTCTTGTTCGGCTTCTTTCCCATGACAAACTTCAGGGTACTGCCCTTGATGATATCATCATAGGTGATGTAGGTCTTACTGTATGGCTTGCCGTTCAGGTAGGCCTTTTCGATGTATTTGTTCTCAGCACTGTTTCCCACGGCCTCCATCGTAAATATCCTGCCGCCGCGGACCTTCACCTCTGCCCTGTTCAGCACGGGACTGCCGAATACAAACACCCCGTCACAGGGATTCACCTGATAGAGTCCCATGGCTGAAAGGACATACCATGCTGACATCTGCCCGCAGTCTTCATTACCGATGACTCCGTCCGGCTGGTCCGTATAGAAATTATCCATCACATAACGCACCTTCTCGGCCGTCTTCCACTGCTCACCGGCGTATGCATAAAGGTAAGCAATATGATGGCTCGGCTCATTCCCATGGGCATACTGGCCGATCAGACCGGTGATATCGCTCTGGGCTTTCGGGCCCATACTGTCATGATTAGAGAACAACTGGTTCAGTTTTTTGGTAAATGGCTTGTCACCTCCGAACAATTTAATCAATCCGTAGGGATCCTGAGGAGCAAAGAACGTGTACTGCCAGCCGTTACCTTCCGTAAAGTCCCGGACTCCAGCCGTTGCCGGATGATATGGAGTCTTCCAGGAACCGTCTGAGAGTCTGGGACACATAAAATCTATTGAAGAATTGAAGTAGTTCTTATAATAACCGGCCCGTTTTGCAAAGACACCTGCATCGGCTGTCTTTCCCATCCTGAGGGCCATCGCTGCAATACCCCAGTCATCCACGGCATATTCCATCGCCTTCGATACGGACTCCCCTACCTTGTCGGCCGGAATAAAGCCGTCTTTCATCACATAGGGTACTCCGTCCTGATCCTGATTGGTTGCCGTTGCCTTCATCGCCTCAAAGGCATCCTCTGCATTGAAGCCTGTAAAGCCTTTCAGATAGGCATCTGCGATTACGGGTACAGAGCTGTAGCCCGGCATGCAGTTGGTCTCTCCGTTCCATAACGGCCAGATCGGAAGCTTGTCCTGCTGGCGGTAAATGGAAAGCATCGAGTTGACCAGATGGGGGACCATTTCCGGTTGCACCACCGTCATCAGGGGATTCCACGCGCGGTAGGTGTCCCACAGGGACAAAGTTGTATAGTTCGACTTCGACGGATCCGTATAGATCATGTCATCCATACCACGGTACTGGCCGTTGACATCACAATATAAGGAGGGATCGATCATGGTATGATAAAGGGACGTATAGAAGATACGGCGGCCACGGGCATTGAGGGCCTGAGCCTTCACCCTGCCCAACCGGGCATTCCACTCTGCTCTGGCGGCATCCTCTGTCTGCCCGAAGTTCCAACCGGACAGCTCGGCCTGCATGTTCTCCCTGGCATTGTCAATGCTGACCGATGACAGGGCGACTTTCAGGAGGACCTGGCTTGACCGGCCGAAATCGAGGATGCACTTCACAGACTTCGCCTTCAGCTGGAGGCGGTCTGTCGGGGTATTGTCATCGAAGAGCGTGGATTTCTGTATCTTCGTATTGCTCTTCAGGACAAAATAGACCTTACGGTCGGGGCTCCAGCCATGGTCATAGCGGTAGCCTTCTATGGTATAGTCGTCTACCTTACGGGCATAGCAGCTGTAGGCAACGTCGCTGGTACCTTCATGAAGGTCTATCAGTACATAGGAGGGCTTCCCAGCGGGATAGGTATAACGGTGAAAACCTACGCGCGCCGTCGCGGTCAGCTCTGCACGGATCTGGTACTTGTCCAGAAGCACTGAATAGTAATAGGGACTGACCACCTCATTCTTATGGGAATAGGTGGAGGCATAGCCGTTACTGATATCATCCTGTTCTCCCCGCCGGGTATGGATCTCATTCATCGGCATAAGCAGGATGTCGCCCAGGTCACTGCAGCCTGTCCCGCTCAGGTGGGTATGGGAAAAGCCGATCAGGATGTTGTCGGAATAATGGTAGCCGGAGCACCAGTCCCATCCTTTATATATATTGCTTGGCCCCAATTGGACCATTCCGTAGGGTACGCTCGCACCAACGAATACATGGCCGTGGCCTCCCGAGCCGATGTAAGGATCTACATACTGGACATCATCCGATGACGGTACAACCGCAGACTGTTGTCTGGCATAGCCTGTCGTAAAGACTAAAAGACAATAAGTTAAAAGAATTAATCTCATCTTTTTCTTCATAGATAATAAATTTATAATTTTCATAAACTTTTTATTTTTCTATCAGGATGGAACATCCTTGTCCTGCCAATGAATAGCCAAGATATTGACCCATAAAAATGAGTTCAGCCAATGCTCCACGCATTCCATCATTTTACAGGACAAGTGATCTATGATCATTTCCAGCCTGGATTCTGAGTCAAAGAAGGATTTCTCTGCATTTCCGTCATCGGAACAGGCATTAACAAGGCAAATTCAGGAATAGCTCCCGGCTTTGTAAAGCCCTCCGGCTTGTTCTGAATAATGGCAGTAGTAATCGGCACCCAATTCAACTTACCGGAGATAGAACTTGACTCAGGATAGAGATGAGTACGGCGAATATCATCCCAAATTCTAAATTCAAGGGGCATCTCGTGTAAGCGCTCTGTAAGAATATCCTGGATAAGATCATCTCCGGAAGCATTATCATCTGATAAACCAGCCCGCTTGCGAACCTGATTGAGATAAAGACGAGCTTCAACTTCATTGCCTGTACGCGCATAGCCTTCTGCTGCAATCAACAGGACCTCAGAGTAGCGCATCATCGGAACATTCAGATCACCGTCATGCCCATTTTTAAGTGCAGACTCATCAAACCATAACCAGTTGCCCACATTATTTAACGTATGGGTAAGACTTGTATTATCAGTATAATACCTGAAAAAGAATTGTTTTTCATGACCGCGAATATCATTTGAAGCATAACTATTGATAATCATGTCACAAGGAAGATAGGCATTATAAAGCACATCTCCTGCAGGATGGAACACAGACGAACCATTAGCGTCTTTCCACTGAAACGCATCTGTACCAATTGAACGACAAGCATAAGAATTACCTACGCCTAAATCCGTATAATTGTATTCCTTTGCATAAATAATCTCATCAGAAGACTTTGTTGTCTTAATCACGTTGAATGCCGATTTCAGATCATCACTGCTTCCACCAGCTTGCTCTAAATGGGCCGATCCACCATCAATTACCTGCTGCGCCATAGCAGCAGCTTTTGCATAATCGGTGGTGCCACCATTTAAGGGATAGCCGGCTCTTTGCAAATATACCTGAGCTAAAAGAGTTTGTGCCATGGCTTTAGTCACCCTGCATCCATTTTTATAAAAAGAGACATTAGGAAGTTCATCTCCACTGACTATACTCGTAAGATCCTTCACTATACTGTCATAAACTTCCTTGGCAGGTACACGAGGGGTAGACATTCCACTTATTGACGTAAATGGCTTATCTATATAAGGGACATCTCCAAATTCTTTGACCAGATAATAATAATTATAAGCACGGAAGAACTTAGCCTGAGCCACATCATTAGCAATCGTAGACTGGCTGAGGACACTCGTCATACGGGGAATATTAGCCAACACAAAATTAGCACGTGATATACCCTTATAAAACTCATGCCAAAGTTTAAAGGAGGGACTTTCCGTTCCATTCGCAAACGCTTCAAGAGTAAACGTACAACCTTCTGAAGCAGTTGTCAAAGATCTATCTTTACGCTTATCTACATAGAGCCCCGAGATGACACCTCCCCACATCGTTGCTTTAGGAGTCCAGCCGCCATCAACGTCTGTATTATTCAAATAGGGCACACCACCATAATATAAAGCATTAACTCCGGATTCAGCATCCGCTTCTGTCTTCCAGAATTTATCAGCTACCTTCTCATCTTTAGGATTTTCATCCAAAAAACCATTGCATGAAGAAACCACGGCAATTAACGAAAGCAAACCGAGAGCTAATATATATTTAGACTTTTTCATATTCTTATGAATTAACAGGTTAATTAGTTATGCAAATCTCTAAAACGTTACACCAACACCCAAAGTAAATGTCCGCGCACGCGGATAAGAGAAAAACTGGCGGTTTGTGCCCCAGTTATTATCTCCTAGACGAGTAGAGTTATCAGGATCATAGCCCAAATAGTCCTTAGAAGTAATAATAAACAAATTATTTAAATTTGCATAAACGCGCAAAGCATGAATCCCCATCCTGCTTATTGCACTATTATTAAAAGTATATCCGATTTGTATCAGATTGCAGCGCAGGTAATCACCACTGCATACCCAGTCATCATCGGCCTGATTATTTGCACCTTGTCCAAAATTGGCCAGACGTATAGCCTGTTCTTTCCCATTAGGATTCGTTGCAGGGTTCCAGGCATCTTTATACAAACGGGTAAGGCCATTAGTCAGGAAACGGGACACCGTAGAATGATAAAATTCCTGCATAATATCAGCTCCAAGGGAGAACTGAAAATCAGCAGTAAAGTCAAAGCCCTTATAGTTAAAGGTATTTACAAATGACCCCATCCAGTCAGGGAGTCCATTTCCTATCACCTGGGGATCCTTATAGGTCACCTTTTCTCCTATTATAGACGGGATATTCATAGTCTTAGCATCCCAGTGAGAAGGAACTCCATCATAGATCCCTGCTCTTTTATAACCATAGAAGGAAGACAATGGTTCGCCTTCGCGGATAAGCATATCATAACCTACAAAACCGTCCGTTGTGATCTGACGTTTGCCCGAAAGAGGATCCACGGACGCACCCTCATCAAGTTTTTCCACCTTGTTTTTATTAAATCCCAGATTAAGCGTTGATTGCCATTGGAAGTCTTTGCTGTCTATTGGATACGCCGTAATCAAAATATCAAAACCATGGTTGGATACTGCTCCAATATTATCCATGATAGAAGAGAATCCAGTAGACTCTGGGACTGGTCGATTAAGTAACAGGTCAGAAGTATATTTATAGTAATAAGAAATATCAAAATTCAATCTGTCTTTTAGCAATCCAAGTTCAAAACCAAGATCCCATTGTAATGTCTTCTCCCATTTTAATTTATCATTAGGAAGGTTATCCAGATAGGACACTACTTGCAGATTATCACCAATAATAGTATTAGACTGACTTATCCGTGCAAGAGAAGCATAAGTACCAATCTCAGAATTACCAGTCAATCCTATTGAAGAATGGAGTTTTAAACGACTTATTGGTTTTACATTTTTCAGGAAAGGTTCATTAGAAACCACCCATCCCAAACCTAATGAAGGGAAGAACGCATATTTATTATCTTTACCGAATTTAGAAGAGCCATCATAACGGCCGGTTACAGTAGCCAGATAAGTGTCATCATAATTATAGGCAAGACGGAAAAAGTAAGAATTCATAGCCCACTTATCGTAGTCACTGCCAACACTAGGACGGTTAGTACCAGAACCTAAATTATAAAAGCCATCATAATCATCTATATATTTACTGTCTGAAGCACTAAAATAATCATACTTTCGCTCTGACCAGGACATCCCGCCCATTACATTAATGTGGTTTTTCCCAAAAGTATTAATATAAGTCAAATACGTCTCCTCCTGCCAGTAAAAAGCATTAGAACTATTTGCACTTGCAGAACCTTCAGAGTTTTGATTAATCAATGGACGTGGAGTAAATGGGGTATAGCCCTTATAACGATCAATATGATAGTCAACACCATATTGGGTCTTCAAATCCAGATTTTTCATTAAGTGAAAGATAAACGCAGCATTTCCGAAAACCTGAGTATGATAAGTATCTGATTGAATTCTCTTCAGCAATTCTACAGGATTTCCAACACCTTCAGGACTGAAACTTTGATAGCCACTGTTCGGGTTATTCTTGTCATTAAGAATTGCCGTCGTCGTCACATCACTCGTTTGTGCATAATGTCCATCAATCATTACAGGAAGGAAAGGCAATTGCTCTATCATGGTACGCAGAGCCCCCTGGCCGTAAGGGTTATCTGAAGTACGATTACCCCAGGTATGGTTTACCAACAAATTAATGGAAGTTGACAGCCATTTGGTCGGTTTATCATCATAAGCAAACTTTGCGTTCAAACGTTTGTAATAAGAGTTGAGAAGAATACCTTCCTGATCAGTATAATTCAGGAATGCACCCATAGAATAATCTTTTCCTCCACGCTGGATATTCAACTGATGATTCTGAGAAACTGATGTACGGGAAGCCTCATCCTGCCAGTCCGTATTATATATTGGGGTTCCATCTGATTTGAACAAACGAGAATCTGTAAATATTTTCGACAAATCTGTATCAAAATTCTTCCCTTGCCAAGCATTTGCATTCTCCAAACCTTGCTTGAAAGCAGACATCCATTCCGAGGAATTCATGACCTTCATTTTTCTTGCCATCGAACTAATCGAAATTGAGCCCTCATAAGAAATACGAGCCCCCTGTCCCTCTATACCCCGTTTGGTCGTCACCAATATGACGCCGTTTGCGCCACGGGCACCGTAAATTGCCTCTGCTGAGGCATCCTTCAGTACTTCTATGGACTCAATATCGTTAGGGTTAAGATATTGAAAATCTGACATTACTACGCCATCAACCACATATAGAGGATTTGTGGATGCATTAATTGTAGAAATACCACGAATAATAACACGCATTTCTCCTCCAGGTTGTCCTGTATTATTATAGATATTAACACCAGCCGCTTTACCTTTCAACCCTTCAAGCGCATTGAAATTCTGTCCTTTCAAGATATCATCCCCCTTCGTTTGAGAGATTGATCCCGTAAGATCGGATTTACGCATAGTACCATATCCTACAACTACTACCTCATTCAAATCTTTTGAATCCTCATGCATGATTGTATTCTTACCCACACCTGCTATGATCATACTCTTTTGAAATCCGACATAAGATATTTCCAAAGTACTTCCGGAAGGGACTCTCAAAGTATAGTGTCCATCAATATCTGTGGCCACACCATTACTTGTTCCTTTTTGAATAACAGATGCTCCAATAATAGGTTCACCATTCACATCAACTATTCTACCTGTAGCTTTAATAATTTGAGAGCTATTAAAATAAGATCTCTGAGGACTTTCCATCCTCTGTTCTATCTGCTGCCTTTCTTTCACAATAATAAAATTACCATTAATCTCATAGTCTAGATTCTGGCCTGCCAAAATCTGATTGACAACTTCTTTTAATGGTCGATTATTAGCATTGACACTGATTTTCTTATTGGTATCCACCTTATTAGATCCAAATACAAAAGAATAACCAGTGGCTCTCTTGAATTTAATAACAGCCGTTTTGACAGTTACGTTCTTGACACTAAAAGACACTTGCTGGGCGAAAGTTCCTATGCTGAAACAACATGCCAGACATAAAGCCAATATATGCTTTCGTGGTAATTTTTTCATAAAATATTAATTTGTGTTTAATTAGATATTAGATTCGATATTTTGTATCGAAAATCTATATAAAATGTTAATTATGAGTAGTTCTAAAGTTGGTTCTGATAATTGATATGAATTAATTTCATATCTTTGCAACATTAGAATTCTTATTAGAAGAATATGAAGCTAATTTGGATTTTGATTCTTAGGAGGATATTGGAGTATCCTCCTTTTTATTTCTCTTTCAACGTGATTTAACTGATTTTCTTCATAGGCACTTGTCTTTTTAATGGTTATGGGTCAATATATAACATATTTATCTTTCATACGCTTATATTTGATTAAGTCGGTACTAGACATCACTTCCAAAATCTTATTTAAGGTATCCTCTTTCCGATTGAAGAATCCGTAGAAACGATGATCTCTAACGCTATCAGCCACTCCAATATTAATGCCATAACTACGACTGAGTTGCCTTGCAATATCATCGATACGCATATTGATGAAATTCAGGTCATTCATAGCCTGAGCAGAACCCTCATCGACATCATTTTTCATCTTCAAGACTTTTCCGGTAAGCTTATTTAAGGTCAGACATTCTCCGGGAGCCATGCGAATAGGTTTCGATGGATGAATTTCATTATAAATTTCCACACTTCCATGAAACAAACTCACACAAGCTTGTTCGTCATCTCTATAGTTCCGGACATTGAATTCTGTACCTAAATCCTTAAGAATAAGTCCCCTTGTCTTGATAATAAAAGGAAGTTTAACACTATGACATACCTTGAAATAACCTTCACCGGTAAGAGTCAATTTTCGATCTACAATACCATAACCTTGTGAATAACTCAGCCGGGAACCGGAATTAAGCCGCACTTTAGTCCCATCGGGAAGGGTAAGATTCAGTTGGGATCCATCAGGGGCTTCCATGACAACTTCTGCAAATTGCCTATTAACTTTATTATGGGCTAAATAATAGGTAAAAATTGGAAGGAAAATTAATAATATAATAGCTGCAATATAAATTATTCTTTTCCAAGATGCAGAAACAAGAACAACAGGACGTATTTTTCTATCGGATTGAGATTTTGATATATGTTTATAAAAGCGTTTTATTGCTAACTCTATATTATAATTTGTTCGATCATTAAGTACCGTTTGTGAAAAAAATATTTCAAAAAGATCACGAACATAGCATCTATTGGCTTCGCTCTGATGAGCCCACGACTCCAGTTGCGAAAGTTCTTCTTTTGTAATACTTCCCTTTACAAAAGCATTTGCAATATCTTCTATATTCTGATCTATGTTCTTCATATAATCATGGGTTCTATATTAGAGATACATTTAACAAGGACTAGGGTAGTGAAAGTGTTACTTTTTTTTATTTATTGAAAATAATTATCAAAAAACTTACCTCTTAGTATGATTAAGAAGAAATAATATTAAAATAATATATGGAGTAATGCCCTTTGCCAGTTGTTTAATCGCATTTTTGATATGGTATTTGACCGTATTAACCGAAATTCCCAAACAATCGGCAATCTCCGCATATTTTTTACCTTCAAAACGGCTCATTTGAAAAACCTTCTTACACTCATCCGGTAAGTCATTGATCGCATCCATCAACTGTTTTTCCATTTCTTTCTCGATAATCCAGCCTATAGGATGATCCTCATCAAAAAGATAATCATTAAATTGAAGAAACTCCGAGCTTAAGCTTACAGATTTCATGGCAGACTGATAGGCAGAAGAACTAATAGCCTTTAAGCTATTATTGCGAACTGCACGAATCAGGTATGAACGGAGAGATAGGATCTCTAATGTATCACGAGTATCCCAAATATGAAAGAGCACATCATCAACTACCTCTTCTGCAATTTCTGAATTGTGAAGCAGTTGGGCAGCAAAACGACATAGCAATTCATAATACTTGTGATAAAGTTGTTCAAATGCTTTTTCGTCACCTTGTCTGATACGACTTAATATTAAAAAATCGGTTTTATCCATTCATGTTCCATCAGTCTATGTTTTCCTATAATAGAATTACAAAAGTACTTATTTTTTTCAAATTTCTTTAATATGTTTAAAGAAATCGTCTAAATAGTTTTTAAGCTCCAATAACTTTTAAGGAAATACAAAATACTTCCTTAAATATTCAGCTGAAGTTTCCCCGATACTCCAGTTTTTTACAAGAAAACATGAAACTGTATTCTGTTATTTTGCGCTTTTCTTTGTAGCTTTGACAAAATAGATGATCAGCAGGATATAAGCGACCAATGAAGCTAACTCTGACAGTGGGTTCAACCACCAAGTATCTGCTACAGACCATTTCATCCCGAAGAAAGTAAGCAGGGCACTGACTACTCCCATCAATGCACCGCCGGCAATAAAACCGCTGGCAAGAAGGGTACCTCTTTCTCCCCGAGCTTTATTGACTGCAGAATCCTTTGAACGGGATGTGATATACCAGTTCAAACCGCCCCCTACCAGTAAAGGGATATTCAATTCCAAGGGTATGAACATTCCTAAAGCAAAGGCTAATGCGGAGATATGACAACGGTCCAACACGATGGCTATGACTGCCCCTATCGCATAGAGAAGCCATGGAGCTCCCACGCCATTCATCAACGGATCTATCACGGCTGCCATCGCATTGGCCTGAGGTGCCGCCAATTTACCACTCGTAAATCCGTAAGTTTGATTCAAGAGCATCATCACTCCACCGACAGTGGCTGCACTGACCAAAGTGCCTAAGAATTTCCATGTCTCTTGTTTCTTAGGTGTCGTGCCCATCCAATAACCGATCTTAAGGTCGGTGATAAAACTCCCTGCCATTGACAAGGCGGTGCATACGACTCCTCCCATCAGAAGGGCTGCCAACATCCCTGCAGGACCTTTCAAGCCTACTGCTACCATAACTACTGAAGCCAGGATCAAAGTCATCAAAGTCATGCCGGACACAGGATTACTGCCCACTATCGCAATTGCATTGGCAGCAACGGTCGTGAACAAGAAAGCTATAATAGCTACAAGTAGGATACCTACCACGGCAAATAGGAAATTGCCATGCATCACTCCGAACAAGAAAAATCCGAAAATCACCAGAAGGGTTAGAATAGTACCGATCAAAATGATCTTAAAGGCAATATCCCGTTGCGTGCGTTTGAGTTTTAGACCATCATTGCTTTTCCCTTTCAGTTCCTTTCCTGCAAGAGATATTGCACCCTTGATGATTTCCCAACTCTTGATGATCCCCAGGATACCGGCCATGGCAATGCCTCCAATGCCAATGCTCCGGCCATAATTCTTGAAAATCTCCTCAGGGCTCATCGCACCTACCATCGTAGTGATTGAAGGGTCCCACATATTCAAAACTGTATGATGGAATATCAATCCCATACCCGGTACGATCAACCACCAGACTGCCACAGAACCCAGACAGATAAACAGGGCATAGCGTAAACCTACGATATAACCTAATCCGAGGACTGCTGCACCGGTATTCACCTTAAAGACTAATTTGGCTTTATCTGCTATGGTCTGTCCCAACCCGATGACACGACTGGTGAAATTTTCATTCCACCACCCGAAAGTAGATACAATAAAGTCGTAAAGTCCTCCGATAATGCCAGCCTGCAATAAGAGTTTGGCTTGACCGCCACCTTTTGCACCGCTGATCAGAACCTGAGATGTTGCCGTAGCTTCAGGAAAGGGATATTTTCCGTGCATGTCACTGACAAAATATTTCCGGAACGGTATCAAAAACAAGATACCAAGTATTCCTCCTAAAGCAGAAGCCATGAATACTTTAAGAAAAGATGTCGTCATCGTCGGGTATTTCGCCTGTAAGATATAGATAGCCGGCAGTGTGAAGATCGCACCTGCCACTACAGCACCGGAACATGCGCCGATACTCTGGATAATCACGTTTTCACCCAAAGAATTCTTCCGCTTTGCTGCTGTGGATACACCGACAGCAATAATCGCAATAGGGATTGCTGCTTCAAAAACCTGGCCGACTTTCAATCCCAGATAGGCAGCGGCAGCAGAAAACAAGACAGCCATCAGGATACCCCATATAACTGACCATGTATTAACTTCGGGATAAACCTTATCCGGTCTCATAACAGGTTTATATTCCTCCCCGGCCTTTAATTCCCTGAAGGCGTTATCAGGCAATTCCATCTTCTCTTTTTCTGTATTCTCCATTTTGTCTTAACAATATTTTACCGACAAAGTTAGCCAAAACCCTATAAAAAAACAAATCCGAATTCATTTATGTGAGAATATTCTTGTTGCTTCCACATGAAAATGATTAATTTTGCAATTAATTATGAAAATAGGAAATATAGAATTAGGTTCTCGACCACTCTTCCTCGCACCCATGGAAGACGTGACAGATATTGGCTTCAGGAAACTCTGCAAGCGCTATGGCGCAGCTATGGTCTATACGGAATTTATTTCTGCCGATGCTCTTGTGCGTTCTATCAAACCGACCTTGAAGAAGATGCAGATCGATGACGACGAACGCCCTGTAGGTATCCAGATCTACGGAAAAGACGTCGCTTCTATGGTTGAAGCCGCACAAATAGTGGAGCAAGTCCATCCTGATGTCATTGACCTCAATTTCGGTTGTCCTGTCAAGAAAGTTGCAGGCAAAGGCGCAGGAGCGGGATTACTGAAGAACATACCGCTCATGCTGGAAATCACTAGAGAAGTGGTCAAAGCTGTCCACACACCCGTTACTGCCAAGACACGCCTAGGCTGGGACCAGGATCATCTCATCATCACTGAACTGGCTGAAGAATTGCAGGACTGTGGCATTCAGGCACTGACGATACACGGCCGCACACGTGGCCAGATGTATACGGGAAATGCCGACTGGAGTTTGATCAAAGCTGTCAAGGACAATCCCCGTATTCATATCCCCATTATCGGAAACGGGGACATCAACAGTCCTGAGAAAGCGAAAGAAGCCTTTGACAATTATGGAGTAGACGGGGTGATGATCGGTCGTGCCACCTTCGGACATCCCTGGATCTTCAAAGAAATCCGGGACTATCTAGACGGAGGTTCACATCAAACTTTGACTCTGGATGATAAAATAGATATTCTTGAGGAACAACTTCGGATCAACGTGAGCCGCATTGATGAGTATAGGGGTATCTTACATACCCGTCGCCACTTGGCAGCAAGTCCGATATTCAAAGGTATTCCTGATTTCCGCCAAACTCGAATAGCGATGTTGAGGACGGACAAGATGGAGGACTTACTGGCACTGCTCGAAAAGTGCAGGGCTCAACTGAAAGAAATCTCGCTCGAGCAACAGAATGAAAGTAAAAGAGAAGAAGTATAAAATCTGAAAGGAAAATTCAAATTGGTATGACTTTACTGTTGTGGAGGTCAGCATTCAGAAAATTCAATCAGGATACTATATCCATAAAAAGAGAGGTTGTTCCAGATACGGAAACAACCTTTGCATCAGTTTGTCTTAGTCCAAAAGAAATCCGCATACCTTTACCCTAAAACAGAAAAGTGAATAAGTGCGGACACTTGTCTATAAAATCAGTACGACTTAACCTACTGTATCTAGTTGTTCCGCATGACTCAGAGGAAAGAGTCCGCTTATCTCACTCCTGAAGAGAACGAATATCTACTGATTTCAGATCGAATCACGACCTCAGTTATGACCAGTGAAAAAGCAAGTAAAAAAGAAACTTGTAACCTTCGAAAAACCGGCTTCATAGTTTCTCGAAAGTCAGCGTCTTGTTTCTCGAAAGTCGGCTTTCTCTTTCGAGAAACTATCAATCCTCTGTCTTTCTCGAATGTTACAGCCTTATTTTATTGAAAGATACTGCCCGTTCTATCGGGCATTTACATTCTCTTCGTGAATATCCCGGTCACTGTTTTTAGCATTCTCCTGATGCGCCCCCTCCACGGCCATATTGACGACCTGCGCAGAAGACTTGCTCCTTCCGCTAAAGAAGATACGGGTAGAATTCAAGACAGCTAACAAAGCGACACCTGAATCAGCGAAGACTGCTTCCCAAAGATTGGCCACGCCGAACAGACCGAGTATCATCACAAGTACTTTTATGCCTATGGCAAGGACGATGTTCTCATAGACGATGCGATGCGTCCGATTGCCAATATGAATAGCCTCAGCGACCTTAGACGGTTGATCATCCTGAATGACTATATCCGCGGTCTCTATCGCCATATCGCTGCCTAGAGCCCCCATAGCAAAGCCGACATCACTCAGGGCGATTACCGGTGCGTCATTTATGCCATCCCCGACGAAAGCCACCTTTTTCCCTTCATCTTGCAGCGTGCTGATATGTTCCACCTTACCTTCAGGGAGCAAGTCTCCATAGCCATTGGTCATCTTCAACTGCTTTGCAACTTTAGTGACCAGTGCTTGCTTGTCTCCTGAGAATATTTCGATGTTATTTATACCGGCTGAGCGCAGCCTTGACACGGCCTCAGCAGCATCTTCTTTCAGTGTATCTGCCAGAAGGAGATAACCTTTGTAGGCCTTGTCTTTGGCAACGACGACAATTGTCTCAGGAACTGATTTCAAATTCTCAGGATAGGCAATATGGTATTGATCCAGAAGTTTTGTGTTCCCCACAAGCCAATTCTGATATTCCAAGCCAAATCCTGCCAAATTCTCAGCATCCAATGTTGTCTTGACCGGATGATACCTTAAGATGGCTTGCGCTATCGGGTGACTGCTGATTTTCTCCATCGCGGCTATCTGATCCAGATCTTCAGGTTGAAGCCCTTCACTCCTCTGAACTTCAAATTGTCCGGTCGTGATTGTACCAGTCTTGTCAAAGACTACTGTATCCACCTTGGTAACAGCATCGATATAATTGCTCCCTTTGAAAAGAATGCCTCGCTTTGATGCAGCGCCAATACCTGCGAAATAACCCAGAGGAATACTGATGACCAATGCACAAGGACAACTGATGACCAGGAAGATCAGGGCTCGACGGAACCAGTCACTGAAGACATATTGAAAAGAGGGGGATATCCAACTGACTATCCAGGGTAGAAGAATGGTCAGAAGAGCCAGGAGCATCACTGCCGGAGTATAGACATGGGCAAATTTATGAATGAAGAGTTCTGTAGGGGCTTTCCGCTCTGTCGCATCCTCTACTAATTTCAGGACCCTGCTGATGGCTGACTCTTCCGCCGGCCGGACCACTTTGAGCCTTACCACAGTATAAGATGATATCATACCTGCGAGGACTTCCTTTCCCACAGAAATCTGACGAGGAACTGATTCTCCTGTCAAGGCAGCTGTATTGAAGGCAGCCTCATCACCCAGTAAAAGTCCATCCAGGGGCACCCGTTCACCGGGTCTTACTTCTATAATATCTCCTACCTCGACTTGTTCAGGGGCAATCTCTACGCTTTCGTCTTCCCTTATGACCCGTGCATGATCAGGACGAAAAGCCACTAAACTCTTAATGTTGTCTTTCGCCTTGTCCACTGCTCGATCCTGCAACGAGTCACCGATAGAATAAAGCAACATTACAGCAACGGCTTCAGGATATTCGCCGATGATAAACGCGCCGACGGCAGCAATACTCATGAGCATAAATTCGCTGGAGAAATCCCCTTTCATGGCATTGACGACCGCTTCTTTGATGACAGGAAATCCTACAGGTAAAAAAGCGACGGCATACCATATCACTTGTACGAGTTGAATCTGCATCCAAGGTGTATGCTTCAAAAACATACCCAGGATTAATAGGACAGCAGAAAAGATCAGCGGAGTCCAAACTTTCCACTGGTTGCCCTCATTTTCTTCTTCCTCTCCCCCACAAGCCTTGCAAACAGGTTGTTGATTGCCTCTCTTTTCTTCATTCATATCATTGCAATTTTAATTTCTGACGCAAAGATAAGTAAATAGAGATGCAACTGAGTTGCAAAGATAGTTTCTGCACTGTATTTCTACCTACTTTTAATGATGGGGGATTGTAAAAGAATCTTTTCAAGTACAAAAATACCCAGATGGAATGATAGCCGCCAACAAAAAGGGGTAGCCACTCGACTACCCCTCTCCCATTTCTAATAGTATTCGCTTTTGCCTAAATCAATTTGAATGACAATTTCAAAGGCAGATGATCTGAAGCATCTCCTACCAAAACTTCGAAATTGCCTTTCTCGGCCTTCCAGCCATTCGATGACTCATCCCAGAAACTCAATGCAGAACGGTCAATCGTGATCTTAACATCCTTACTTTCACCGGCCTTCAGAAAGACCTTTTGGAAACCTTTCAGTTCCTTATAAGGACGGTCTACGCTGCACTGATCTTCATGGACATAGAGTTGAACGGTCTCTGCACCACTGCGAGAGCCGGTATTCTTCACACGGACAGTAAAGGTTATGGTTCCGTCAGCTGTCATTGAACCGGCAGAAGCTCGCAGATCCGAGAGTTTGAAAGTAGTATAACTCAATCCATGCCCGAAAGCAAACAGGGGATGTGTACCTGCATGATCGACCCACCGATAACCGACGTAAATTCCTTCCTTATAGGTCTCATCGATAATCTGATGTCCCGGGCGCCAAACACCGGGATAGGCATTCAACCGATGTGCGCCTACATCTTGCAGAGAAGCAGGCCACGTAAACGGCAGTTTTCCTGAAGGGTTCACCTTTCCCGTAAGAACATCCGCGATGGCATCACCGGCTTCAGAACCCAAGTACCACGCCTGGACTATAGCTGGAACTTGAGTTTTCCAAGGCATCGCCACCGCATTCCCTGAGATGTTCACAAAAACAAAATTCTTGTTTGCCCGCGACAAAGCCTCGATCAACTTATTCTGATCATACGGTAAGTCATAGGTCAGTCGGTCATGCCCCTCACAGTCCTGATGGTCACTCTTATTCAATCCGCCGAACAAGATGACGGCATCTGCAGTCCTCGCCTTTGCCACAGCAGCAGCGATCAACTCGCCGGAACTACGGTGATCCACCAAACTCTGACCTGTAGTCACGCCATTATAAGAACCTGTGGTATCACCCACATATCCACGTTCAAATTCTACCGAAAGATCAGGGTTATACTCACGAAGTGCTTTCTCCAGACCAGACAGCGGTGAAATCTCCTTCTGTACCTTCAGAGAAGATGAGCCTCCACCTACAGTCATCATCTTAATAGCATTCTCTCCGACAACCAGAACTTTACGGATCTTATGAACTTTCAAAGGCAGCACATCTCCTTTATTCTGGAGCAACACGATACCTTCATCTCCGACATTGCGGGCAGTTGCATAATGCGCTTCCGAACACAAAAATCCATGTCCGCGATCTGGAGCCATCGTTGTACGGAAAAACAGACGTAGCACCCGACGCACTTTGTCATTGAGTTCTTTCATCGTGTAAGTTCCGTCAGAGATACCTTTGAGATAAGGATCGGCCAAATAGTAATTATCGTAGGCATTCTTCGTGCCTGTCGTCAAACCATTCGTCCAGGTCCCGAATTCCATATCCAATCCATTTTTCACAGCCTGTTCAGTATTATGGACACCACCCCAGTCACTAACCACGACACCATCAAACTGCCAGTCTTGTTTCAGGATTCTGTTCAGCAGATATTCGTTATGGCAGTTGTGCTCATCCTTATACAGATTATAAGAACCCATAATCGCCCAAGCATGTCCCTTCTTGACGGCAGCCTCAAAAGCAGGTAGATAGATCTCATGCAAAGCTCTGTCACTGACAACCACATTGACGTTGAAACGATTTTCTTCATCATTATTCAGGGCAAAATGCTTGACGCAGGCAGAAACGCCATTGGACTGCATTCCTTGGATATAAGGGACATCCATGGAAGATGCCAAATAAGGGTCTTCTCCCATAAACTCGAAATTCCTACCGCCCAACGGTGTACGGTAAATATTGACACCGGGGCCCAGAATCATGTCCTTACCCCGATACAGCGCTTCCTCTCCGAGGCTTTTGCCATATTGGCGTGAGAGATCAGAGTTCCACGTCGCAGCCAAACAAGTCAAAGCCGGAAAAGCGACGCAAGAGTCATTGCTCTGCCCAGCCTGCTCCCACTCATCCCAAAGAACATCCGGACGCACCCCCATAGGGCCATCATCTGTCCAGAAATCAGGAATGCCTAACCTTGGAACACCTGCAGAAGAAAACTTACTCTGAGCGTGAATGATCCTGATCTTTTCACGGAGGGTCATCCGGGATAAAGCATCCTCTACCCTTTGCTCTATGGGAGTTGACGGATCCAAATAGACAGGAGTCTGCGCGGACGCAGAACTCCCACAAAACAAAAAGAATACGATCAAATTTTTTATTGCCTTCATTTATTTCAGTTAAAATTTTACTATAGAAGTAACGATCAGAACTCTAAAATATTACTTTTTAGTGACCGTCACTACACCGTTGGCACATCCACCGGTCAAGTCTACCGTAATGACATAAGTGTCACCGTCTTTCAAAGAGACACCCTTCATAGAATAGACATTGCCATTATCACCGCCATGAAGGTTGAATGATCCCTTCATTGCAGACCTTTTTATCCTATCATTAGTACGAATATCATTATAGAGTCAAATACAGAAATTGGGCATTAGGCGACCGCGAAAACTTTGAAAAGAGGGTAAAGGAAATAGACATGCCTATCCCCTTCAAAGACAGGAATGGAAAAGATACGCCGACAACTGAATAATGAAGGAATAACTGTAGGATCTATCTCCTACGGTCACAAACTGTCATAATCTTCATCTATGACACTACTGACTGAATTAGGATCTAAATTCCCGTCTATCTGGATTAAATCTCCAATGTGTTTCCCGACCCTAAGAAGCAGAATGCTCGAAATAGCCCCGTCTTTCTGTCGTAACCAGACTTGTGATTTATAATACTTCTTATCATTCTTGGCAGCTATGGGTGTATAACCACTGGCATTCAGGTGAGCCGTCATTTTGGAAAAGCGCTTGATCACTCTTCTCGAGCAATTTCCCAAATTCAGGACTTTCAAGGAATCGGCCCTATATTTTGCCGTATTTAGATGTGTCAATTTAATCATATACCCCGGGACATTGACAAAACTTGCCTTCTTAGCCTGACAGAATTCCGTAAATATATCATTGGGGGTCTGTGCGAATCCGTATATACAAACGAATAATGCAACCAAAATAAAAAATATTCTTTTCATCACTTCAACCTTTTAATAATTTGATCAGTTTCAAAGATAAGATAAATTTCAATGTCCTTTGCTAAAATTTAAACATTATTCAACAAATACGGTTGATTACACTCTTCTCGATCAAGACACAGACGACGATTACACGCTCCAAAACATAAAGAAGGGGAACTGTGCTTCATCACAATTCCCCTTTTAAAGGCCAGATGCCGAATAATACTAAAAATGACTTTCAATATATTCAAACAACCAATCGTCAAAATCTTTAGCCTTTTCTTCCTCTTTTCCCTTATCTGCTTCTTTCATAATGTTTCGTTTTGGTTGCAAAGATAACTGAATCTTTGTTCTTATGAAAGTAATTAAACTCTTTTTTAAAAGATTATTTGTGAAATCGTTTACCTCCTTATGATCTGCTGTCTAAAACGAACCTATCCGACCCTCTAATGCATCAATAAAAGTATAAAAAACAGAACTGACAATGTACTGTCAAATGCTGTTGGAACTCGACACGCGTTATAGGGTATTCTCCATTACTAAAGGTTCTTCTCCTATGGAATACGGTTCTCATCAAGTACACTCTTGAAGGGTGCTTCTTTAGTAAGATCTCCGATACATCCACCCCTACCAAACCTTGGATAATATCAAAAAAATGCACCTGCAGATAGAGTATCGATTCTTTTTCGTATCTTTGCATACATAGAAAATCAATCAAAAACATGGACGAAGATTTCAACATCCACTCAGAAAATGAATCTTCCGCAGAAAAAGAGTTTGAAAAAGCCCTACGACCCCTGAAATTCGACGATTTCAGCGGAGAAGAGAAGGTCGTGGAAAACCTCAGAATCTTTGTCGAAGCTGCGAAATTTCGTGGAGAGCCTTTGGATCATACCTTACTTCATGGCCCCCCGGGATTGGGAAAGACGACACTAAGCAATATCATAGCCAATGAACTCGGTGTAGGCTTCAAGGTAACCAGTGGGCCTGTATTGGACAAGCCCGGTGACTTGGCAGGTATTCTGACATCTCTGGAGCCTAAAGACGTCCTTTTCATTGATGAGATCCATCGCCTTTCGCCTGTAGTCGAAGAATATTTATATTCTGCCATGGAGGATTACCGCATCGATATCATGATCGACAAAGGTCCTTCGGCGCGAAGCATACAGATAGATCTGAATCCTTTCACCCTGATAGGGGCCACGACAAGAAGCGGATTGTTGTCTGCGCCATTACGCGCACGTTTCGGCATCAACCTCCACTTGGAATATTATCAACCGACGACACTGAAAAAGATTATCTTGCGTTCTGCAAATCTTCTGAAAGTAAAGATAGAGGATGATGCAGCAGAAGAAATCAGCCGCCGGTCACGGGGCACGCCTCGTATAGCTAACAGTTTGCTGCGGCGTATCCGTGACTTTGCACAAGTAAAAGGTAATGGTACCATTACCGGTGAAATCGCACGAATAGCCCTCAAGGCATTGAATATTGACAAATACGGACTCGATGAAATCGACAATAAGATTCTCACGACCATCATAGACAAGTTTCGTGGAGGTCCGGTGGGCGTATCAACCATCGCCACGGCAATAGGAGAAGACTCAGGGACGATAGAAGACGTCTATGAGCCTTATCTTATCATGGATGGTTTCATCAAGCGTACTCCCCGAGGAAGAGTGGCAACGCTACTTGCCTATGAACATTTGGGCAGGGACTACAGAAAGGATGGCAATCCTTTTGAACAAAGCTTTTTTTAATGTCAGAAGAGGTCTGTATAACACCAGACAAAGTGTTTTAGAGGAATTTTTCACATGAGAAAAACGAAGAAAACAGGATTATATACCGGGACCTTTGATCCTTTTACAACAGGGCATCAAAACATTGTGAGCCGCATATTGCCGCTCTTTGACCGGGTTGTGATAGCGGTGGCCGTCAGTAACCGCAAACATACTCAGGAAGAAATAGATGAAAGGGTCAGGAACATACAAGGTCTTTATGAAAATGAGCCTAAAGTCAAGGTCGTCTCCTATGGAGACCTTACCATTGACTTGGCAAAGCGCGAACAAGCCAGTTATATAGTCCGTGGTGTTCGCAACATACGTGATTTCGAGTACGAGCGGGAACAAGCTGATATCAACAAACAACTTGGCGGAATAGAGACGCTCTTGCTCTTCTCTGATCCCGAACTCGGAAGCGTGAGTTCTACACTGGTCCGCGAACTGTGGTATTTCGGACATGATGCCCATGAATTCCTGCCAAAGAAGAAGGATGATAAATGATGAAAAACTATTTTTTCCGGAAGAATATTAAAAGAAAAACAATATGATAAGCTATCAAGCAGATGGTGTGAAAATGCCAAAATTAAGAAAGAGAGATACAACGGCCTGGATAAAGAGAGTAGCTGCAGCTCATGGACGCAAAATCGGTGAAATCGGCTATATGTTCGTGAACGACGAGAAGATGTTGGAGGCGAACAAACAATATCTGGGTCATGACTACTACACGGACATCATCACCTTCGACGATGACGAAGATGATGTCCTCAATGGAGATATCCTCATCTCCTTAGACACGGTCAAGTCTAATGCCGAAAAATTCCATAAGAGCTATGATAACGAGTTGCACCGCGTCATTATCCATGGTATCTTACACCTCTGCGGAATCAATGACAAGGGACCTGGAGAGCGGGAGATTATGGAAGCAAATGAGAATGCCGCCTTGGAAATGCTTTAGACCGTATCACTCGTATTACAGAGTCCTGCAAAAGGGATGAAACAAAGGGCTCAATAAAGAAGACTTTAATAAGGAAATAAAAAGGAATCCCGCTTCAATTCAGTTGAAATGAAACGGGATTCCTTATCGTATGAAAAACTAGAATCATTTTTACTCAATGGTCTCGGCACGTATACCGAAAACTGATAAGACCATGACTCTTCAAAGATGTCACGAATGACACGTAGTCTTCCGTCTTTTCACGCCAGTCTTCTCAAAAGGCAATATTAAGAGCAGAAAATCTCCGCTCGTCAGCCGACCTATTTCTGAGAAGAATCCGTTGAGATCACGCTATTTTAATCCTTTCCTGACAAAAGTTGCAATGCTTTTTGGACGGTATGGTTGCTTTCGTTAGTGATCTCGAAATACTCGTTCATATCCCACAGATCACGCGCGATGAGCGCCTTTACTTGAGCGGACAATGTCGGAACAGTCTTTTGCAGTTCATCGGCGTTCTTAGGCTTTATTTTCTGTTTGGCGCCGTCTGCTACAATACTATCGATTAAATCCTGAGGAATGACGAAGTTCTTGCGGAAGTCCTCAAAAATCGGGAATTTCCTCTTCAGTTCTTTACGGTGATTATCGATATAGGAAAGCGTCTGGGTATAGATCGAGTTTCCAGCAAGGAGTTTCCGATGGAACGTGGTATATTGAAGCGTATCCAACGGTACAAAATAATCTGGCATAATACCGCCACCGCCATAGACAAGACGATGCTTGCGAAGCGTATAGTACTTCTGGGACGGATCGAAGTGTATACTGTCACGGTTGGTAAATTCGCCGTGCTTGTAACGTTGGTCAAGGTCCATCTCGTAGTCTTTCATGTCCCCGTTCTTATACGGTTTCTGAATGCAACGGCCACTAGGCGTATAGTAATGAGCAACCGTGAGTCGGATCATACTGCCGTCAGGGAAAGGTATAGGTCTTTGCACCAAGCCTTTTCCAAAAGACCTGCGACCTACGACAATAGCACGATCTTGATCCTGTAAGGCTCCCGTAACGATCTCTGCAGCTGATGCGGAGAGTTCATCGACAAGCACAACGATTTTCCCTTTCAGCATTTTTCCTTTGCCATTTGACCTGAACTCCTGTCTCGGAGAACGGCGTCCCTGGGTATACACGATCAGGTCGTGATCAGGCAGGAACTGCTGTGCAATCTCTACTGCTGACTGCAGATAGCCGCCACCATTTTCCTGAAGGTCAAAGATCAAGTTCTTCATCCCTTTCTTCTGTAAGGAATCAATGGACTGTGAGATCTCTTCAGGACTGTTGATACCGAAACTCTCCAAACGGATATATCCTATTCCGGGGCGTATCATATAAGAAGCATCGACGGTCTTCAAAGGAATCCGATCCCGAGTAACGGTAAAATGGAGTTTTTGAGGGGCTCCGCGACGTACTACCGTCAAATTGACTTTAGTCCCTTTAGGACCGCGCAGACGCTTCATGATCTTGTCACGGGCCATCTTTACACCGGCAATAGCCGTATCATTCACAGCAATAATACGATCACCGGCAACAATCCCTACCTTTTCTGAAGGTCCGTTGACTACAGGCTGAATGACAACCAACGTATCATTCATCATATTAAACTGCACCCCGATGCCATCGAAATCACCATTCAAAGGTTCATTCAATTCTTTTGTCTCTGATGGAGTAGAATAAGCAGAATGAGGGTCTAACTTATCCAGCATGCCGACGATAGCATCTTCCACCAGTTTATTTTCATCCACAGAATCGACATAGAGATTATCTATGGCCAACTCTGCCGCACTCAGTTTCGATAACGGAGAACCTTGTTCCAAATGAATCCGGAATTGCGCAGACAAAGTTATCGCACAACTGAGGAATGTAGCCAAAACAACTACTTTCTTTTTATCAAACATGATTGTATATTATATTTATTACTCTTAACACCTATCCAAGAAACAGGTTATTCTTTCAGATCCAAGATAAGTCCAATACTGGTTACATGCCGGCTTTAGCCAACTGCTCACTGAGTTCCACAGCTTCGTCTTCAGGAAGGTCTTCCTCTATCACCAGATTGTCAATGATAAAGTTCTGCCTTTCCATCGTATTTTTCCCCATATAATAAGCCAGGAGTTTCTGCACCTGGTCATTCTTATGCAGTGTCACTTGCTCCAATCTCATGTCCGGACCGATAAAATGGGCGAATTCATCAGGAGAGATCTCTCCCAAACCTTTAAACCGCGTTATCTCGGGTTCAGGTCCAAGTTCTGCGATAGCTTTACGACGCTCTTCATCAGTGTAGCAATAGTCCGTAAGGAAATCACTCTTCTTGCCGTATTTCGCTTCATAATCCTTAATGACTGCCTTGTTCTTTATCTTCATCTTCCGGTTACGTACCCGGAAAAGTGGTGTCTGAAGGACATAGACATGGCCCTTCTTGATCAATTCCGGATAGAACTGAAGAAAGAAGGTAATCATCAGCAAGCGGATGTGCATCCCGTCGACATCTGCATCGGTAGCCACAATCACTTTATTGTACCTGAGATTGTCCAGACCGTCTTCTATATTCAAAGCTGCCTGAAGCAAGTTGAATTCCTCATTCTCATAGACGACCTTCTTTGTCAGTCCGAAGCAGTTCAATGGTTTTCCACGAAGGGAAAATACAGCCTGTGTATTCACATCACGGCTTTTCGTAATGCTCCCGCTGGCAGAATCCCCCTCTGTGATGAAGATGCAACTCTCCTCTTTTCTGGGATTCTTTTGATCACTATAGTGAACACGGCAATCTCTCAATTTCCGGTTGTGGAGACTCGCTTTCTTGGCACGCTCACGCGCAAGTTTGGTAATTCCCGCCATTGACTTGCGCTCATGCTCGCTCTCTTTGATCTTGTTCTCCAGGATTTCGGCCACATCCTGATGGATATGCAGGTAATTGTCCACATGTTGCTTGATGAAATCACCTACATACTTATTGATGGATTCTCCGCCCGGAGACATCTGAGTACTGCCCAACTTGATCTTCGTCTGACTTTCAAATACGGGTTCCTCGACATTAATGGCTATTGCAGCTACAATGCCGTTACGGATATCCGTATAGTCATAGTTCTTATTGAAAAATTCCTTGATTGTCTTTGCGATGTGCTCCTTGAAAGCACTCTGATGGGTACCGCCCTGAGTCGTATGCTGACCGTTTACAAAACTGTAATATTCCTCGCCATACTGATTCGTATGCGTAAAGGCTATTTCGATGTCTTCCCCTTTGATATGGATAATCGGATACAGTCCATCTACTGTCATATTGTCCGTCAACAGATCCTCCAGTCCATTACGGCTGTGGATGCGACGTTCATTATACATGATGCTAAGGCCTGAATTCAGATAAGTATAATTGCGGAGCATGATTTCCACGATTTCATCGTGAAAAGAATAATTCTTGAACATCGTATTGTCCGGTTCAAAAAAGATATAAGTCCCCGTTTCTTCAGCAGTAGGCTCTGTCTTGTCACTTTTCTTGACGCCTCTTTCAAAGACCAGTTCACGGACTTTTCCTTCACGGAAACTCCGGACGATAAATTTGGAACTCAAGGCATTGACCGCCTTAATGCCGACTCCGTTCAAACCCACGCTTTTTTTGAATGCACGGGTATCATACTTACCACCGGTATTCAATTTAGCCACAGCTTCTTCCAATTTTCCTTGAGGAATTCCACGGCCGTAATCGCGGACAGATACTCTCAAATTATCCTGAATATTCACTTCGATACAGTCGCCCGCATTCATCTTAAACTCGTCTATGGAATTGTCCATGACCTCTTTAAGCAGAACGTAAATCCCATCTTCAGGCAAAGAACCATCCCCCAAGCGACCGATATACATACCGGGGCGTGTACGGACATGTTCCATATCATTCAAATGGCGGATATTAGCATCTGTATATGCCGGCGTATTCTCCGGTTGATGATCTATATCATGATAATTATCTTCTGACATGTAACCTCTTTCTATCTCTTATATTTCTTACTTTTCAATACAAAAAATGTAAACCAACAAAAATGCAATCAAACAACTACAATATTCTAATTCTTATTTCCCCTCAAACAATGTCATTCTGGGATTTCTTTACCCTCCTATACATTAACGCCTGACGGGTGGAAATATTAGGATCCGCTCCATAAAATCAATCCTATTCAGATACCGTTTGCTTTTCCTGAGTCTGATTCGGAACAATGATTTTCTTAAAGCACCGGCGGCGCTTGTGATTAATCGGATTCAAAGGTTCCCATTGACTCTGGACGCCTTCATTATGTTCCATTTCCACCTGACTTTCACCCCATTTGAAGCCATAAGCCTGATACCTGGGGATCAGATCTGCAAAGAGCAATGAGTTAGCGCCTTTCTTGCGGTACTCGGGCAGAAATCCTAAGAGAAGAAGGTCTACACCTTCTGTCTTATGCCATTTAATAGCGCGGAGCACATACCACCATCCAAAAGGAAGTAAACGCCCACGATGGCATTTCTGCATGGCTTTGGAAAGAGACGGCATCGTGATGCCAATCCCGGCAAGTTTATTATTTGCGCTCGTATCTTCAATTAAAGTGACTAAATTAAGGTCTATGAAAGGCAGGTATTCTTTAATCAATTGATTAATCTGAGCATCGCTCAATTCGGAATAACCGTAAAGGTCAGAGTAAGTTTCATTGATCAGTTCAAAGATCTTTCGTCCATATCCCCTTTTCATGACATCATCCTTGGTCAGTTTCTTGATGCGGAGGTGATAGCGTTCCTCTACGACTCTAGCAATTTTCGTATACTTGTCGGGGATTTTTTCGGGGACCTTCAAATAATATTCCACATAATCATTATCCTTGGCAAAGCCTTCCATCTGTTCCATGTATTTGGGATAATAAGGATAGTTATAGAGTGTGGGCATCGTCCCGAGTTTGTCAAATCCCCAGGTAAGCATCCCTTCAGGGTCCATATCGGTAAAGCCTAAAGGACCTACGATTTCCGTCATACCCTTGGTTTTCCCATAATCCTCAACGGCTTTCAATAATAAACGTAAAACCTCTTTGTCATCTATAAAATCCAGCCATCCGAAACGAACAGATCTACGATTCCATTTTTTATTAGCTTTATGATTGATTATTGCTGCAATGCGTCCTACGATTTTCCCGTCTCTATAAGCCAAAAAATATTCGGCATCACAAAATTCGAAAGTGGCATTGTGTTTTTTATCCAGCGTATTGAATTCGTCACTGAATAGATTTGGAACATCATATGGATTCCCTTTATACAGGTCATAATGAAAATCTATAAAATGCTTAAGATCTCTTTTTGTTTCGACCCTTCTGATTTCTATTGCTGACATATAATTAATATAAATATTGCTTTAAACTTACAAAGTTAAGAAAATAAAAGGAAATGAACAAAGCACAGGGATTTTTTTGGGAAATATTAGTGAGTTTTATACTCACAAATCGTTGTTTATGCGCATTTTAGATTCCTGTGTGCAAAATACAAACTGTCAAATAGAAGGAAAGTGCCGAGTAAGGTTCTAAGGAATAGCTTTATAATATTTTCTTGCCGTTGCCCTGGAGCACCAATTGAAATGCCACCATTCTGTCGGTAATGCCCGCCATCCTGCATATCGCATGACTTTTCGCAGAAGCAGTCTGTTGGCTTCTTCCTGACGGGTAATCCTGTGATGACTGACCAGAGATGCTTCCTTGTCTATATGAGCCGCTGAGCCCATATAATCAACCTTTGTCCCCATACTGATCGTATCTCCCTTCAAATTACATAAGGACACATCTACAGCCAAGCCATAATTATGCATTCCTCCCCCATGTGCAGGATTACTTACATAGTAATATTTAGAGGTGTTTTTCACTTTATCCCACATTTTCTGTTGAATGGACATCGGACGGGCAGCGTCGAAAATGATCAAACTCAAATCTGGTCTGATGGACTTCAAATACCTTTGTGCACGTCTGATCGCTTTGGCAGCTACAGGATGAAGATAAGCTTCTCTCAAATCGCCATAGAGTACGACTCCACAAAAATTATCGGGCCGTGAGTACATCAAGGATACAAATATTGTCGGATCCTCGTCTTTCACGTTTACGTATCCGCGACGTGCCAATGCCTGTGCAGTTTTACTGAGAGCAGAGTGACCGGCAGATGACGACAGTCGGATAGTCGAAACGGACTTTTTGACAGACGGCTCTTTAGCGACCCGAGGTGTAAGTTGCTGATCTGTCTTTTTCTGGGCATGGCAACATCCTATCAGACTGAAAGCCATAACCAATAAGAATCCCCACTTTTTCATATTACTATATAGTAAATACCCCCACGAAGAGCTATTCAGTCTTCGCGGGGGTAAGATATACAAATCCTCAAAGGAATTTAATCATTCAATTTAGCTTTGATGAATTCCCGGTTCAGACGGGCAATGTTAGCTACAGTTTCATTCTTCGGACATTCAGCTTCACAGGCACGTGTATTGGTGCAGTTACCAAAGCCTAATTCCTCCATTTTGGCAACCATAGACTTCGCACGGCGAGCTGCTTCAACACGTCCCTGAGGGAGTAAGGCAAACTGGCTGATCTTCGAACTGACGAAGAGCATTGCTGAACCATTCTTGCAGGCGGCAACACAAGCGCCACAACCGATACAAGATGCACAGTCCATTGCCTCATCGGCCTTGTCTTTAGGTATAGGAATGGCATTGGCATCCTGAGCGGCACCTGTACGAACCGTAATATAACCGCCTGCTGCCATGATCTCATCAAATGCTGACCGGTTTACCATACAATCTTTGATGACAGGAAAAGCAGCAGAGCGCCAAGGCTCCACAGTGATAGTATCTCCATCATTGAAACTGCGCATATAGAGTTGGCATGTCGTGCCCCCTTGTGCTGGTCCATGTGGATGCCCGTTAATATACAATGAACACATACCGCAAATACCTTCCCTACAATCGTGGTCGAATACGAACGGTTCCTTATTGGCCTCTATGAGCTGTTCGTTTAAGATATCCAGCATCTCGAGGAAAGAGGTATCAGTAGGGATATCCTTCATCTGGAAGGTATCAAAATGACCTTCTGCCTGAGGTCCGTTCTGACGCCAGACCTTCAGTGTGAAATTTATATTCTTATCCATTTTAAATCTGATTTAATTGATACATCAACAATCCTGTATGAAGGATTACTTCTTATAGTTACGAACCTGAACCTTGATATACTTGTAATCGAGCGGTTCCTTAAGAAGCGTAGGAGCGACATCATCCGAACCCTCGTATTTCCAGCAAGCTACATACATATAGTGTTCATCATCACGCTTAGCCTCACCTTCTTCAGTCTGGGACTCTTCGCGGAAGTGGCCACCACAACTTTCGTTTCGGTTCAAAGCATCATAAGCAATCAATTCACCCATTGTAATGAAGTCACGAAGGTGGATAGCCTTGTCAAGTTCAACATTCAGACCTTCTTTAGATCCAGGAACACGAACATGTGCATAGAATTCTTTACGAACGTCTTTCAACATGGCAAGGGCCTTTTTCAGTCCTGCCTCATTACGAGCCATTCCGACATAATTCCACATGATATTGTAGAGTTTCCTGTGGATGAAGTCAACACTTTCATCACCTTTGATATTATAGATTCGATCGATCTCTTCCTGAACATTCTTTTCAGCTTCATCGAATTCCGGTGCATCTGTCTTAAAACGAGGAACTGAGATCTGGTCACTCAGATAGTTCTGCATTGTGTAAGGAATGACGAAATAACCATCGCTCAATCCCTGCATCAAGGCAGAAGCACCTAAACGGTTTGCACCATGATCAGAGAAGTTGCACTCTCCTAGAGCAAACAAGCCTTTGATAGAGGTCTGCAATTCATAATCTACCCACAGACCACCCATCGTATAGTGAATGGCAGGATAGATCATCATCGGATTTTTATATGGATCTACATTGACAATACGCTTGTACATATCGAACAAGTTGCCATAACGTTGAGTGACGACATCCTTGCCTAACCGACCGATAGCCTCCTTGAAATCCAAGAAAACGGCCAGTCCTGTAGCATTGACGCCATAGCCTTTATCTGTACGCTCTTTAGCAGCACGTGAAGCGACATCTCGTGGAACCAAATTGCCGAAGGCAGGATACCGACGCTCCAAATAGTAGTCACGGTCCTCTTCAGGAATATCCTTACCTTGGATCTCACCACTCTGGAGTTTCTTGGCATCTTCAAGTTTTTTAGGAACCCAGATACGACCATCATTACGTAGAGACTCGGACATTAAAGTCAACTTTGACTGTTTGTTTCCATGTACAGGAATACAGGTCGGATGGATCTGGACGAAACAAGGGTTGGCGAACCAAGCTCCCTTGCGGTAGCATTGCATAGCTGCGGTACAGTTGCAGCCCATTGCATTGGTAGACAAGAAATAGGTATTGCCGTATCCGCCTGTAGCAATACAGACAGCATGAGCAGCATAACGCTCGAGTTTACCTGTAACCAAATTTTTGGCGATGATACCCCTTGCACGGCCGTCTATGATCACCACGTCTTCCATTTCCGTACGTGTGTGGAGTTCTACTGTTCCATTATGAACTTCCTTCATCAAGGCAGAATAAGCGCCCAACAGCAACTGCTGGCCTGTCTGACCCTTGGCATAGAAAGTACGGCTGACCTGAACGCCACCGAAAGAGCGGTTAGCCAACAGTCCACCATATTCACGTGCGAAAGGAACACCTTCTGCGACACATTGGTCAATGATATCTGCACTGACTTCAGCCAATCTGTAAACATTAGCTTCACGAGAACGATAATCTCCGCCTTTGATCGTATCGTAGAACAAACGATAGACAGAGTCTGCATCATTCTGGTAATTCTTTGCAGCATTGATACCTCCTTGTGCTGCAATAGAGTGCGCACGACGAGGAGAATCCTGTATGCAGAAATTGATGACATGAAAGCCCTGTTCACCTAAAGAGGCGGCAGCAGATGCGCCTGCCAGTCCGGTACCCACAACGATAATATCCAACTTACGCTTGTTAGCCGGATTAACCAGTTTCTGATGAGCTTTGTAATTGGTCCATTTTTCAGCCAAAGGGCCTTCAGGAATCTTAGAATCAATCTTTATATCTGACATAATCTGATATTCTTAAAAATAATAATATGAATCAGGAATTAACGAAGACTGGGTGCAAATCCAAAAGCAAAGGCCAAGACAAGAAATGCAAAAATAAGCATCAATATTGTCACATAAATAATGCCGATGACTTCCCAGCGTTTCAACCAGATCTTACCACTCCAACCTAAGGTTTGCAAAGAACTCCAAAAGCCATGAGAGAGGTGGAACCAGATAGCCACAAACCAGATAAGGTAAATAACGACGAACAGAGGATGGGCGAAGGTGTACTTGATCCATCCAAAGCCATCCGTAGGACTAGCGATAGAAGAAGGAGTGCCGATAATGTCGGCAAGCATCATGTGAGCCCAAAAATTGAACAAATGGAGGAAAAGACCACAAAAGATAATGATTCCGAGCACCAGCATGTTCTGGGAAGCCCAACTGACTTCAGGGCGGCGTGAAGTGACGGCATAACGTTCACTTCCACGAGCACGGCGGTTCTGAATAGTTAGGATAAAAGCATAGACAATGTGGAAGCAAGCCAATGCTGCCAAGATGATAGTACCAATAATGGCATACCAATTAGATCCCAAGAATGCACAAACCTCGTTGTAACCAGTTCCAGAGAAAAAGGCTACAGTGTTCATACATACGTGGAATGTCAGAAATAGAATAAGGCAGATGCCGGTTACAGACATGACCACCTTTCTACCAATAGGTGAATTGATTAACCACATAAATGATTGTAATTTAATTATTTAACTGTTTGAAATATTTCATTGTCTAAGTATTCCCATAAAAAACTTATGGCTTTTTTCCTTATCCTTCCACTCCAAGCGTACCTGAATCAAAATTTGTTCTAAAGAATTTCTCATACCTATAATAAGGTATATGCCAAGCCACTCTTGGTGCAAATTTACCATTTTTTGATGATTAGGCAAAGCAATTCCTATAAAATTTCGATTTAATTTCTTACTTTTGCGGAAAAAGGAGATACGAGATGAATTTCAATTATGATGTTATTGTTATCGGAGGAGGACATGCCGGATGTGAAGCTGCCACTGCTTCGGCCAACATGGGAGCCAAGACGTGCTTGATAACAATGGACATGAACAAAATCGCCCAAATGAGTTGTAATCCTGCTGTCGGCGGAATCGCAAAAGGGCAGATCGTACGTGAAATTGATGCATTAGGCGGACAAATGGGTAAAGTCACAGACCGCACCGCTATCCAGTTCAGAATGCTTAATATAGGAAAGGGACCTGCAGTGTGGAGTCCCCGCGCCCAATGTGACAGGGGCAAGTTCATTTGGGAATGGCGGCACGTACTTGATGAGACCCCGAATCTCGACATCTGGCAGGACCAGGCTGATACGCTGATCGTCGAGAAAGGAGAAGCGGTAGGCATCAGGACGATATGGGGTGTGGAATTTCATGCCAAAAGTATCGTCGTCACTGCAGGGACTTTCCTGAACGGTCTCATGCATATCGGACGGCACATGGTAGAAGGCGGCAGAATCGCAGAACCTGCCGTGCATCATTTTTCAGAAAGCATTTCCAGATGGGGCATTCATTCCGACCGGATGAAGACTGGTACTCCCCCACGTATCGATAAGCGCAGCGTTCATTTTGATGAGATGACAGAACAGGAAGGCGATACAGGATTCCACCAATTTTCATATTTGGGACCACATCGCGTTCTCAAGCAATTGCCTTGTTGGACCACTTATACCAACAAGACTGTCCATGACATTCTCAAGAGTGGTCTGAAAGACTCCCCCCTTTTCGACGGCCAGATCAAGAGTAAAGGTCCCCGATATTGTCCTTCAATAGAAACTAAACTGGTCACCTTTCCCGACAAGGAGCAGCATCCTCTGTTTTTGGAACCGGAAGGTACGGACACAAATGAAATGTATCTCAATGGTTTCTCCTCAAGTATGCCGATGGAAATCCAATTAGAGGCTGTTCATCATATCCCCGCTCTCAGGGATGCTAAAATGTATCGTCCCGGATATGCCATTGAATACGATTACTTCGACCCTACCCAACTCTCTCATTCTTTGGAATCGAAAGTCATCAAGGGGTTGTTCCTTGCCGGCCAGGTCAACGGTACAACTGGTTACGAGGAAGCCGGAGGACAGGGAATCGTCGCAGGCATTAATGCGGCAATCCATTGTAGTAACGGTAAGCCTTTTGTGATGAAAAGAGACGAGAGTTATATCGGCGTTCTCATCGATGATCTGACAACCAAAGGTGTCGATGAACCTTACCGAATGTTCACATCTCGGGCAGAATACCGCATTCTGCTTCGTCAGGATGACGCTGATGCAAGATTGACCAAAATGGGTTATCAACTCGGCATTGTCAAACGGGACCGGTATGACTGGTGGATACAAAAGAAAGAGGCTATAGCTAAACTCATCAACTTCTGCGAAGAGACACCCATAAAACCAAAGGAAATGAATTCCTTCCTGGAATCAGCAGGTTCCACTCCACTTCGTGCCGGTTGCAAATTAATCGACTTGATTGTTCGACCTCAACTGACATTGAAGAACCTCTCAGAAGTAGTTCCGGGCTTAAAGGAAGTTCTCGAATCGCCTGTTAACCGTAAAGAGGAAATCGCAGAAGCAGCCGAAATCAAGATGAAATACAAGGGATATATTGAGCGTGAGAAAATAATAGCAGACAAGATGCATCGCTTGGAAGACATCAAGATCCGCGGGCATTTCAAATATAACGACTTAAAGGAAATATCAACTGAGGGAAGACAAAAATTGACAAAGATCGATCCCGAGACTTTGGCGCAAGCGAGTAGAATCCCCGGAGTTTCACCTAGCGACATCAACGTACTTCTCATCCTCATGGGGAGATAAGATATCTAAGGATAAAAGACACCTATGAGAATAGAGCATTCATCCTATTCCAGAACGACCAGCCTCCTATTATAACCTATAAACATAGACATGGATTTCGCACATCAGATAGGGTTTCACGTGAAACAAACGAATTGATAACATCCTGTCATTGTGAGACTTAAGTATTAAAGAAAGACTAAAAACATGAGGTGATAAGGAGTTGCAAAGAACTGAATGAACAAAAGAATAATCGATGGTAAATGAGTTGAAGTATTGAGTTAAGACAGTTAAAGTTTTTATAAAGAAAAGGGATAGAAGATAGGCAAGATAAAGTTAATAAGTCAGTGAATTGACTTTAAAAAAGAAATCAGTTTATAACATTAAATATAAAAACATGAATAGTAAAATGTTGATTGACCACCTGCGCACAGTACCAGATTGGCCAATAAAGGGTGTTAATTTCAGAGATATTACCACCCTACTCAAAGACCCGAAATGTCTTAAGGAAATCAACGATGAAATGTACGAGCTCTACTGCGACAAAGGGATAACAAAAATTGCTGGTATAGAAAGTCGGGGGTTTATCATGGCTTCAGCTCTTGCTATCAGAATCGGTGCAGGCGTTGTGCTTTGTAGAAAACCGGGGAAATTACCTTGTCCGACCGTACAGCAGAGTTATGCTAAAGAATATGGTATAGACACTATAGAAATACATAAAGACGCTATTACACCGGATGACGTCGTTCTATTACACGATGATTTACTCGCAACAGGCGGGACAATGCAAGCAGCTTATAAACTCGTCAAGAAATTCCATCCGAAGAAAATATATTGTAATTTCATCATTGAACTCATGAGCGAGGGATTGAATGGGAGGGAGAAATTCGATAATGAAGTAGAAATCACTTCCCTACTCAAACTTTAAACTCAAAAGGGTCAATTTACATATTGAAGTAAATCTGTTTCCTGACGCCCCTCACTTTTTAATCTTATCAGATGATAGACTGGAAACAGATAAGGAGAAAGAGATGACAGAACTCAATCGAGAATATCAAGGCATCTATATACTACTATGGTGGACTAATGAAAGTTGATGGCACTAAAGGACATTGGTAAGGACTATTTAGGAAACAGTACCCAAACATAAACCCAATGAGCAGAGAAGGGCAGCTTCAAGAGAAGAAGAGATAGGCAGGGTGAAGTTTCACGTGAAACAACAACCGCTAAACTAACTGTAAATAAAGGAGATACAGAGTGACAAGAGAAGAAAACGAGAAACGTTTAGCATACCTAAAGAATATTGTACTGAATATGCCTGAGAAACCAGGTAGCTATCAGTTTTATGACGACCAGCATAAAATCATTTATGTTGGGAAGGCTAAACATTTGAAACAAAGAGTTTCGTCTTATTTTCACAAGGAAGTTGACCGATATAAGACAAAGGTATTGGTCAGCAAAATTCAGGATATCTCATATACTGTCGTCAACACGGAAGAAGATGCTCTCCTTTTGGAAAATTCCCTGATCAAGAAATACAATCCAAAATACAATGTATTGTTGAAAGACGGGAAGACCTATCCCAGTATTCTCGTAACCAATGAGTATTTCCCCCGAATTTTCAAAACCCGACGAATCAAAAAAAGTTATGGAACGTATTACGGCCCCTATCCGCACGTATCGAGTATGTATAATGTCTTGACACTTATCCATAAATTGTATAAACCCAGAACCTGCCACTTGACCATCACAGAAGAGGGAGTCAGAGAGCATAGATACAAACCCTGTCTGGAATACCACATACACAATTGCTATGCCCCGTGCATCAACAAAATCAGCAACAAAGAATACAAGGAGAACATGAAGCAGGCAGAAGAAATTCTGAAAGGGAATACACGAGACGTTAGTTCTCTACTCTACCGCCTGATGTTGCTCAATTCCAAGAAATTGAAATTCGAGGAAGCTGAAAGGTTGAAAGAGCGTTACCTACTACTCCAGGACTTTGTATCAAAGAGTGAAGTCGTCAGTCATACCATAACAGACGTAGATGTCTTTTCCATTACAGATGACGAAAACAATAAAAACGCCTATGTCAATTACATCCATGTCAAAAACGGGGCAATCAATCAGAGTTTTACTTATGAGTATAAGCGCAAACTAGATGAAAGTGATGAAGAACTTTTGAACGAGGCAATTCCTGAAATCAGAGACCGGTTCAATAGTCATGCCAAAGAGATCATTGTACCTTTTCAAATGGATTGGAATATCAAAGATGCCGTCTTTTTCATCCCTCAAAGGGGTGATAAAAAACACCTGCTGGAACTTTCCGAAATGAATGGAAAAGAATACTGCTTCGACAGGTTAAAACAAGCTGAAAAACTTAACCCGGAACAAAAGCATACAAGATTGATGAAAGAGTTGCAAGACAAACTTAAATTACCAAAACTGCCTTATACAATAGAATGTTTCGACAACTCGAATATTTCAGGAACAGATGCCGTTGCAGGCTGCATCGTCTATAAAGGGATGAGACCATCCCGAAAAGACTATCGGAAATATAATATCAAGACAGTGGTAGGGCCGGATGACTATGCATCCATGCAGGAAGTCGTCAGAAGACGTTATTCCAGAATGATTCGAGAGAAGCAGCCACTCCCCAATCTGATCATCACAGATGGTGGAAAAGGTCAAATGGATGTAGTCAGGGAAGTTGTAGAGGGCGAATTACATTTGGAAATTCCTATCGCCGGTTTGGCAAAAGACGACCGGCATAGAACCAACGAACTCCTTTTCGGCAATCCGCCACAAACTGTCGGACTGGATATAAAAGGTGAACTTTTTAAAATATTGACACAAATCCAAGATGAAGTACACCGGTTTGCCATCACCTTCCATAGGGATAAACGCTCAAAACACGCACTCCACAGTGAACTTGATGATATCAAGGGCATTGGTGAGAAGAGTAAGATCGCACTATATAAAGAATTCAAGAGCGTCAGGATGATTAAATCAGCAGATATTCAAGCACTTACGAAAGTGTTAGGAGAAAGTAAGGCAAAAGTTCTTTACAATTATTTCCATCGTACTGAACTAAAGGAGGCGAAGGGAAACAACGAGGAATAGGAGGATGATTCGAAGCAAGACGCATCCAAAAGAACCGTTAGTTTCCTTAAATAATTTAGAAAAGAGCATCGGAAGATCTAAATAATATTCGTACATTTGTAACATGAGAATCATCATACAAAGAGTCACAAAGGCCTCTGTCTCGATTGAGGGAAAGACGAAATCGAGCATAGGAAGAGGTTATATGATTTTAGTTGGTATCGAAAGTAACGACAGTTCGAAAGATGTCGACTGGCTCGTTAGGAAAATCATCGGTTTGAGAATATTCGATGATGAAAACGGGGTGATGAACCGTTCTATAAAAGAAGTTGACGGAAGAATCCTTGTCATCAGTCAATTCACCCTCTTCGCAAGTTATAAGAAAGGGAACCGCCCAAGTTGGCTTAGGGCAGCCAAACATGAGATATCCATACCTCTATATGAAACCTTTTGCGAACAACTCTCTATTGCATTGGGAAAACCTGTCGGTACGGGAGAATTTGGGGCCGATATGGAAGTGGAATTGATCAACGACGGTCCAGTGACCATCATGATGGACACCCATCAGAAAGAATAGAAAAAACTGAACAAAAGATAAATAAAAAAGGTAAATAGAAGGAAATAAACAATGACTATAAAAGAGGCACAAGACGCTGTAGACCAGTGGATCAAACAATATGGAGTAAGATATTTCAGCGAACTCACGAACATGGTTTGTTTGACGGAGGAAGTCGGAGAACTGGCAAGGGTAATTGCCCGTAAATACGGCGATCAAAGTTTCAAACCAGGAGAAAAAGCAAATCTGGGCGAGGAGATGGCTGATGTACTGTGGGTTCTGCTTTGTCTGGCCAACCAAACCGGCATTGACTTGACAGACGAACTCAAGAAAAGTTTTGAGAAAAAGACTGAAAGAGATCGGACAAGACACCTCAATAACCCGAAACTTAAAGAAAAACCAAGACAATAAATCGAGAAAGTCTCATTCTAAAATCGTAACATAAACAAGAATATCATGTCATATAGAAGTAAAATTGAACCAACGATTGACCCTCGGAAACTGAATGAAGAGGAAAAGAACAAGAAAAAAGAACCTGAAAAGAGTAAGTATGATCAGGCTCTCGAGAAATATAATACCAACCTCAATAAAGAGGAAGTAGACAGGGAAGTAAAAAGGATAATCACAGAAAAGCTCGAGGAAAATGACACACCGGAGGTTAAGAAATTCCTCTTTGGAAGTGTCGAACTAACCTCACTGCATACAACGGATACAGAAGAGGGAATCCTTGCCATGACTGAGAAAATCAACAAGTTCTATGCTGATTATCCCGAACTCCCTCACGTCGCAGCTATCTGTGTCTATCCCATATTTACCGAACTCGTGGCTAAAAGTCTTGAAATAGACGGAGTTGAGATCACGAATGTCTGCGGCAATTTTCCCTCCTCACAAGCCAGGATGGAAGTGAAGATAGCAGAGACCTCACTGGCTATTGCCGATGGTGCAACCAATGTAGACATTGTCATGCCGGTAGGAAAATTCCTCAGCGGTGACTATGAAGGCATGTGTGATGATATCTGCGAACTGAAAGAGGTATGCAAGGATATCCCCATGAAAGTCATCCTCGAGACAGGTGATCTCGGCAGTTACAGTAACATCAAGAAAGCAGCCATATTAGCCATGTATGCCGGTGCAAATTATATCAAGACCTCTACCGGAAAAGAGAAAGTCGGTGCAACACCTGAGAGCGTTTACATCATGTGCCAAGCCATTAAAGAATACTATGATACGACCGGCATACAAATCGGTTTGAAACCTGCAGGGGGCATGAAAACAGTAAAAGATGCACTTATCTATTACACGATAGTCAAAGAGGTTTTAGGGAAGAAATGGCTGACGAATGAGTGGCTCCGACTGGGAACCAGTAGCTTGGCAAACCTTCTTCTTGGGGAAATTCTGGGCAAAGAAATCAAATATTTCTAGATAACCGCAAGAGGAATCTTTTATAACAGTTTCAAAGGTTTTGAAACTACCGAATCATGCCGAGAGACTGGACCAAAGAATAAAACGGAGAATCCGGAGTAATGTACTCCGGATTTTTTATTTAAAAAGTCTTCAAGAATCGGAAATAGAAAGAAATACGTTAAAAGTATAACCCGTTGATTGACGTAAAACACCCTATCCCACTGAAGTTATCCTTTCAGAGTAACTTAATTGTCTCTCTTGATAATAAAATCCAAATACGCCTTCAAAGAATGCTTGGTACTCTCATCCGTAACATACTTATCCAAGAATTGGATACAAGAAGCATGAAACTTCCACATACGATTTTCAGCATACTCAATGCCACCATTAGACTTGGTAAAAGAGACCAACTTTGCGATTTCCTCAGGTTGGATGGTACGCGCCTTGACCTTGCTAGCCAATGCCATCATCTGCACATCATGAGTAGTATTCAAAGCATAAATCACAGGTAAAGTTAATTTGCCTTCAGCCAAATCATTTCCTGTAGGTTTTCCGATTTCCTTGGAATCAAAATAGTCAAAAATATCATCACGGATTTGGAAAATAATCCCCAAGTTCTGCCCGAACTCACGAGTAGCATTGACCTGCTCACTCGTAGCATGGACCGATTCAGCTCCCACTGCTGCACAAGCAGCAAAAAGAGCAGCTGTCTTCTGCTTGATGACCTGATAATAAACCTCTTCCGAAATCTCCTCATTTTGGATATTGGTGAGTTGGAGAATCTCCCCGTTTGAGAGTGTTTGTCCCAACTCAGAAAGATAACGGACGATGACTTCTGAATGGGTATAGGAAACATGCAGCAGGGCTGTTGAAAGAATATAATCCCCAACAAGCACAGCAACCTTGTTGTCGTATACGGCATTAACCGAAGCCTGCCCTCTCCTTTCAGAACTCTCATCCACCACGTCATCATGGACCAAAGAGGCTGTATGCAGCAGTTCGAGACCGACAGCCGCATTCAACGTGACATCATTAATTCTACCAAAATTTCTTGCTATCAAGAGAATCAATATCGGTCTCATCCGCTTTCCCTCACGTTGACGGATATGGTCTAAAACTTGAGAAAGCAGACCGTAACTATGTGAAAGGGCCTTATTGAACAACTCAACAAAGTCATCTAACTCTTTCTGAATTGGTTGTCTGATGATAGATAGATAATCCATGAAAAACTAAATGTGCTACAAAAATAGTGATTTTATCGCATTTACAGTAATTTTTTCGTAAATTTACGCCATTAAATAAAAAATAATATGGAGAAACTGTTTCTTTTAGACGCGTACGCACTCATATACCGATCCTATTATGCCTTCCTCAAAAATCCAAGAATCAATTCTAAAGGACTAAATACATCTGCCATACTGGGATTTTGCAACACTCTGAATGAAGTACTCAACAAAGAGAAACCTGAATATATCGCCGTTGCATTCGATCATGGAAAGACCTTCAGGAATGATGCCTTCCCGGCCTATAAGGCACAACGCGAGGCTACCCCTGAAGATATCAAGCGCTCAGTCCCTATCATTAAGGAAATCCTGGAAGCCTATCACATTCCTATCTTGCAAGAAGAGGGGTTTGAAGCTGATGACGTCATCGGCACTGTCGCCACTCACACGGCCAAGATGAATATCGAGACCTATATGCTCACGCCTGACAAGGACTACGGCCAGATCGTCACTTCCAACGTATTTATGTTCAGACCCCGACATGGTGGTGGATATGACAAGATGGGCGAAAAAGAGATAGAAACCAAATATGGGATCACCTCCACCAAACAGGTCATCGATCTGCTTGCACTTATGGGTGACTCAGCTGACAACTTCCCGGGATGTCCGGGTGTCGGTGAAAAGACTGCCGTCAAACTTATCAATCAGTTTGGCAGTGTCGAAGGACTGCTCGCTCACACAGATCAACTCAAAGGGAAAATAAAAGAGAAGGTTGAAAGTGCCGTCGACGACATCAAGATGTCAAAATACTTGGCAACGATCAGAACGGATGTCCCCGTCAACATCAAACTCGAAGATATGAAAGTGGAATCTCCTGACGAAACAAAACTTCAGGAAATCTTCACTGAACTTGAATTTAATTCATTAAAAAGCAAGAGTCTAAAAAAAGTTGAAAATAACTCAAAAAGCACAAACAGGCAACTCGATCTCTTTGCAGAAGATGCAAGCAATGATGCAGAACAACCTGTAGAAACGAATTATAAGAGTTTAAAAAGCATACCACATGATTATCAACTTATTGATAATCAAGTTGAAATGAATAAACTTTGTGACTTTTTCAGGACAAAAGATATTCTCAGTCTAGACACGGAGACCACTTCTACTCACCCGATAGATGCAGAATTGGTAGGTTTGAGTTTTTCCATCAAAGAAAATGAAGCTTATTACATACCGGTTCCTGCAGATCAGAAAAAGGCACAGGAAATTGTCAATATCTTCAAACCGCTTTACGAAGACCCTCAGATTTTGAAAGTCGGACAGAATATCAAATACGATTATGAGGTCCTCAAAAATTACGGCGTTGAGATCAAAGGCAAAATGTTCGACACGATGATCGCCCATTATCTCATTCAACCCGAACTCCGGCACAACATGGATTATATGGCCGAAGTATACCTGAACTACCAAACGGTACACATTGAGGAGTTGATAGGCCCCAAAGGCAAAAATCAGAAAAACATGAGGGACTTGGCTCCGGAAGATGTTTATGAATACGCAGCCGAAGATGCAGACGTCACTTTGAAACTGAAGAATGTCCTGGAACCAAAATTGAAAGAGTTGGAACTGGAGAATCTGTTTTGGAATATTGAGATGCCACTGGTCCCGGTACTTGCAGATATGGAAATGACCGGTGTGCGTCTGGATACAAAGGCCCTCAAGGAAACGTCGGACAACTTCACCAATCGGATGAAAGAGATAGAAAAGCACATCTACGAATTGGCAGGTGAAGTTTTCAACATTTCTTCCCCAAAGCAAGTAGGAGAAATCCTATTCAACAAGATGAGCATCATTGACAAACCGAAGAAAACCAAAACGGGCCAGTTTGTTACGAGCGAAGATGTCCTTGAACAGTTGAGGTCGAAGAATCCGATTGTCGAGGAAATCCTCAAATACAGAGGACTGAAGAAACTGCTCAACACCTACATTGACACCCTTCCCAAACTGATCAATCCCCGGACCGGACACATCCATACGTCCTTCAATCAAACCATAACTGCTACGGGACGACTCAGTTCCAGCGATCCAAACTTGCAGAATATCCCCGTCAGGAATGATGATGGGAAAGAGATCCGAAAATGCTTCATTCCCGAACCCGGCTGTCTGTTCTTCTCCTCAGATTACAGTCAGATCGAATTACGGATCATGGCCCATCTTTCAGGAGATGAGAATATGATCAATGCCTTCAAAGAAGGCTTGGATATCCATGCGGCAACAGCAGCCAAGATCTGGCACAAGGAGATGAAAGATGTCACGCCGCAGGAAAGAAAAAAGGCAAAACAAGCCAACTTCGGGATCATCTACGGCATCACCGCATTTGGACTTGCCCAACGGATGGACATTCCCAATGGCGAGGCACGTGATCTCATCAAAGATTACTTCAAGACGTTCCCGAAAGTGAAGGTCTATATGGAGAAAGCCAAGGAAATAGCCCGAGAAAACGGCTATGTCGAGACCCTCTTCCACCGGCGCAGATACCTGCCGGACATCAAAAGCCACAACGGAACTGTACGGGGCTTTGCCGAACGCAATGCCATCAATGCCCCTATCCAGGGCAGTGAAGCAGATATCATCAAAGTAGCAATGGTCCGTATCTGGCAACGATTCCGGAAGGAAGGCATCAGGTCCAAGATGATCCTGCAGGTCCACGATGAACTCAATTTCTCGGTGTATCCTGATGAAAAAGACAAGGTATCGAAAATCGTGCTGGAAGAAATGCAAGGTGCCTACAAATTGAAAGTACCTCTGATTGCTGATGCAGGTTGGGGCAAAAATTGGCTGGAAGCCCACTAAAACGGTGCTAACTAATAGGCAAATAAAGAAATAACTTACTAAAATACCGCTCATTAAGTTTTTTTTGTAACTTTGCAAGATAGAAATAAAAGCTTTAATTAAATAATGGCATTAAAATGTGGTATTGTAGGCCTCCCGAACGTGGGAAAGTCTACCCTTTTCAATTGTTTGTCAAGTGCTAAGGCGCAAGCAGCTAATTTTCCTTTCTGCACCATTGAACCTAACCTGGGAGTGATCACCGTTCCTGATGAGCGCCTCAACAAACTGGCGGAAATCGTACATCCCGGTCAGATTGTTCCTGCAACTTGTGAGATTGTCGATATCGCAGGACTGGTGAAAGGTGCCAGTAAAGGTGAAGGACTGGGCAATAAATTCCTGGGGAACATTCGAGAATGTGATGCAATCATCCATGTGATCCGCTGCTTTGACGACGATAATATCATCCGTGAAGGCGGGGCACCCATTGACCCTGAAGAAGATAAGAGCATCATCGATACAGAGCTCCAGTTGAAAGATCTCGAAACCATTGATGCCCAACTCAAGAAACAGGAAAAGATTGCCAACAGTGGTGACAAGGAGGCAAAAGAAGCACTAGAAGTTCTCAATGCCTATAAGAAAGCCTTGGAGCAAGGCAAGAATGCAAGAACAGTCGCTTTTGATGACAAGGAACTTCAGAAAATAGCCCATGATTTGTTTCTGTTGACTACAAAACCGGTACTCTATGTTGCCAATGTTGATGAATCGGCAGCCAAGGACGGCAATGCTTACAGTAAGAAAGTAGAAGAGATGGCAGCTGCTGAAGGGGCTGAATGCATGACTATTGCAGCTAAGACCGAAGAAGATATTGCTGCTCTGGATACCTACGAAGACAAAAAAATGTTCTTGGACGAACTGGGTCTGAAGGAGAGTGGTGTGGATCGGTTGATCAAGAAAGCATACCACTTGCTCAATCTCCAGACCTTCATCACAGCCGGTCCTATGGAAGTCAAGGCATGGACGTTCCACAAGGGATGGAAAGCACCGCAATGCGCAGGTGTCATTCATACTGATTTCGAGAAAGGTTTCATTCGTGCTGAAGTCATCAAATACGAAGATTATATCAAGTACGGTTCTGAAACGGCTGTTCGCGATGCCGGTAAAATGGGTGTCGAAGGAAAAGATTATGTCGTCCAGGACGGAGATATCATGCACTTCCGGTTCAATGTCTCCAAGAACTGACATCCCCCTATCCGCTTGCCGGAAGATATAAGCGTCTGAAAATATTTAACTGATTTTCCTGAAGAAATATCGTCCTTACAACGGACCGATTCCTGAGTATTTACAGGAAACCAAACACACTGAATTATGGTCGACTTATTGAATTTTATCGTCTGGAATCCCAATCCCATCATCGGGCATATTGGTCCCGTCACACTTCGATGGTACTCGATGTGCTGGCTGGTAGGTCTCATCCTGGGTTATCTCATGATGAAGAAGTTGTACCAGCAACAGCATATTCCGGAAGAAAAATTCGACCCGCTGATCATCTATATTTTTGTCGGCGTGCTGATTGGCGCACGGTTAGGACATTGCCTGTTTTATCAACCCGATTACTTCCTGAGCAGTTGGGATCATATTGTCGAGATGATCCTGCCCATCCATCACATGCCTGACGGCGGATGGAAACTGACGGGTTATGAAGGGTTAGCTTCTCACGGAGGCGTCATCGGCATGTTCATCGGCATCTATCTCTACTGCCGCAGGAATCAAGTCGGCTGGTGGATCGTACTGGACAATATGGGTATCTGCTCCGGCATCACGGCGATGTTCATTCGTTTAGGCAATCTGATGAACTCTGAGATCATCGGACGTGTGACAGATGTGCCTTGGGCCTTCATCTTCGTTCAAGACGACAGTTATCCCCGGCATCCGGGACAACTCTATGAGGCCATTGCCTATGGCATCATTTTCCTGACTATTTTTGCGTTTTACCGCAAGAAAGGTCCTAAGACAATAGGTTCTGGATTCTATTTCGGACTGTGTCTGGCACTTATCTTTGTTTTCCGTTTCCTGATCGAATTCACGAAAGAAGTACAGGAGCCTTTCGAAGCCGGCCTTCCGCTGGATATGGGACAGGTTCTCTCGATTCCACTTGTCGCTATCGGCATTTGGAGCATCTGCACCAGTAAAAAGCGTGAAAACGACCATGCCATCAAGGAAGAGAAGGAAATGTCTCAAAAGAAAGAGATCAAAAAATAAGAAGGAACATTCTTCCTTACTATTCTTTTGAGGAAATCTTGTATTGTTTTCGTTTCAGTAGGAAAAGGATCCGACCTCATTTCCCTGAAACGATTTTCTTGATATCACTGAGTTTATCAAGCGCTTCTATAGGGGTCAGATGATCGATATCCAACCCCAGGATCTCATCGCGGATCTGGCAGAGTACAGGATCATCCAGTTGGAAGAAACTCAGTTGGAGACCGTTTTTCTGTTTGCTCCCCGTCTTACTTTCATGAGAGATGGACCCTACGGTAGCATTATCCTCCTCCAACTGTTTCAGAACTTCTTCCGCACGCTTGACAATACTTTTCGGCATGCCGGCAATTTCAGCCACATGGATTCCAAAAGAATGTGCAGCGCCACCACGGATGAGTTTTCTCAGGAAAATCACCTTGCCTTCCACTTCTTTCACGCTGACGTTATAGTTCTTGACCCGCGGATAGTATTTTTCCATTTCGTTGAGTTCGTGGTAGTGCGTGGCAAACAGCGTGCGCGCCTTTGCCCTCGGCTGCTCATGCAGATACTCCACAATCGCCCAGGCAATGGATATACCGTCATAAGTGGAAGTCCCTCTGCCCAATTCGTCAAAGAGGACCAGAGAACGGGGTGTCACATTATTGAGGATGTTCGCTGCCTCCGTCATTTCGACCATGAACGTCGATTCTCCCAAAGAAATATTATCCGAAGCCCCTACCCTGGTGAAGATTTTATCCACCATGCCTATTCTTGCGCGTTCTGCGGGCACAAAGCACCCGATCTGGGATAATAGTACTATCAGAGCGGTTTGTCGCAACAGGGCGGATTTACCGGCCATATTCGGTCCGGTGATCATCATGATCTGCTGCTTCTCAGTATCCAGGTAGACGTCATTGGGCACATACTTCTCTCCAAGCGGCAACTGCGTTTCAATGACAGCATGCCGGCCGCCTTTGATATCTATGACGTCAGTATCGTCTACAGAAGGACGGACATAGCCGTTTTCATTCGACACCTTGGCAAAGGACAACAGGCAGTCGAGATGGGCTATGAGACTGGCATCCAACTGGATCTGAGGGATATAGTCCTGCATGAAAACGACGAGTTGGGTATACAAGTCATTTTCCATTACCTGTATCTTCTCGTCAGCACCCAAGATCTTTTCTTCATATTCCTTCAATTCCTGTGTGATGTAGCGTTCGGCACTGACCAAAGTCTGTTTCCGGATCCAGTCTGACGGGACCTTATCCTTGAAGGTATTGCGCACTTCCAGGTAATACCCGAAGACATTGTTATAGCCTACTTTCAGAGAACTGATACCGGTTTTCTCCGTCTCTCTCTGTTGGATTTTCAACAGGTAATCCTTGCCGTTGTCCCTGATGTTACGCAGGTCATCCAGTTCTTGGGAATAACCGGGAGCAATCACGCTCCCACGCCCCAGGATCTGAGGCGGGTCTGGCACGATTTCCTTCCCTATACGGTCACAAAGCGCTTCACAACAATCCAGTTTTTTACCGATATTGTTCAATGTCTTCTCGTCCGTACCGAGACAAGCTTTTTTCACATTGACCAGAGCCTGCAAGGCAGTTTTCAGTTGTATCACTTCGCGAGGCGAAACGCGCCCCACGGCAACTTTTGAAATGATCCGTTCCACATCTCCCATCATCTGCAACTGGTCATCGATGACCTGCCGAAAGTCAGGGTCTTTGAAGAAGTATTCGACAATATCCAGTCTTTCCTGAATCGGTTTCAACTCTTTCAGAGGAAAGACCAGCCAACGCCGAAGCATACGTCCTCCCATAGGTGTGACCGTATGGTCGATGACATCCAGCAATGAACTTCCGCCTTCCTGCATCGGCTGGAGGAGCTCAAGACTGCGTATGGTGAAGTTGTCCAGCCGCACATAGCGTTCGGTCTCAATACGACTCAAGGAGGTAATATGGGAGATATGCGTATGCTGGGTGAGAATCAGATACTGCATGATGGCACCGCTGGCGATAATGCCGTTTTTCAAGTGCTCCACACCAAAACCTTTCAGGTTCTGGGTTCCGAAATGTTTCAAGAGCCGCTCTCTGGCATTCTGCTCAGTAAACACCCAGTCATCGAGTTCATAAGTACAGTATCTTGTCCCGAAATATTTTTCGAAATCCGTCTTCTTCGCACGGTCGAAAAGCACCTCTTTAGGTGAAAAATTACCTAAAAGTTTTTCGACATAATCGTACGATCCTTCGCCGGTCAGAAATTCACCGGTAGAAATATCCAGAAAACTGACACCGCAGACTTTCTTTCCGAAATGCACGGCAGCCAGGAAGTTATTTTCCTTGTAATTGAGCACATTGTCGCTCATGGCTACGCCAGGGGTCACCAGTTCGGTAATCCCCCGCTTCACCATCTTATCCAAAGCGGTAAGCCCCTTCTTGCCTTTTATCTCTTCCCGTTTTTTCTTGGGATCTTCCAATTGGTCACAGATAGCCACACGCTTACCTGCTCTGATCAATTTCGGCAAATAGGTATCAAGGGCATGATGGGGGAATCCTGCCATTTCAGCAGAGCCATGATTTCCACCATTATTACGCCTCGTCAGTGTGATTCCGAGAATTTTTGAAGCTTCAATAGCATCCTGGCAATAGGTCTCATAAAAATCACCACAACGAAACAGCATCAAGGCATCCGGATGTTTTGCTTTCAGTGCAAAAAACTGCTTCATCATGGGGGTCTGGGCCTTTTCATTATTTGTCATGATTCCTCCGCATTTAAATATCATGCAAAGATAACAAAAAACATTGAGTCGAGCAAAAGTATTTAAACCTTGGGACTTTAAGCCAAAGTCTGACAACTCTTCTGTTTTAGAAATTAGACTTCTATTTGCCGACAAGTCTTGATCAACAGACCTTCCTGTATTCCGGGATTTTTTCGTAAGTTTGCAAAATACATAACTGAAAGATAGAATGAACGCATTTACCCTGCAAATTTCCAAAGAACTGAATCTGCCTGTACACAGTGTAGAAAATACCCTGCAACTCTTGGACGACGGCTGTACGATTCCCTTCATCAGCCGCTATAGAAAGGAACGTACCGGCAGCCTCGACGAGGTCGCTGTCGGACAGATCCAGGAAAGATACCACTGGCATAAGGAGTTTCAGAAACGTAAGGAAAGCATTCTCAAGTCCATTGAGACACAAGGAAAATTAACACCGAAACTAAAACTGCAAATTGACAATTGCCAAGATAGCAATGAACTCGAAGATTACTACCTCCCCTATAAAGCCAAACGCCATACCAAAGCCCAGATTGCCCGTGAACAGGGTCTTGAGCCGTTGGCAACACTGATTTTCCTGCAGCGGGAACCAGATCCGGAAAAGAATGCTTCAACTTTTGTAAAAGGGGATATTGCCAATGCAGACTCAGCGGTCAAAGGCGCCTTGAATATTATAGCCGAAACCATCAGCGAAGATGAGCAGGCACGTAGAGACATCAGAAATATCTATAAGCACGAGGCCATGATATCGTCCAAGGTCATCACTAAGGTCAAGCATGAAGAAAAGGCTCAGAAATATGCCGATTATTTCAATTTCTCCGAACCTTTGAGACGATGCAGCAGTTTCCGCCTTCTCGCTATGAGAAGGGGAGAAACTGAGGGAATATTGAAAGTCTCCATATCGGCAGACGAAGAAAAATGCCTGAGACAGTTGAATCACCGGTTTGTCAACAGCCAAGGGACTTGTGGAAAACTCGTCCGACAGGCTATAGAGGATGGTTATAAACGACTCCTGAAGCCGTCCATAGAAACCGAGTTCAGCAATTCGAGCAAAGACCAGGCTTGCAAAGAGGCCATCGATGTCTTTGCAGACAACCTCCGGCAATTGCTCCTGGCTCCTCCATTGGGTCCTAAACGTGTCATGGGAGTTGACCCGGGATTCAGGACCGGTTGCAAAGTGGTATGCCTCGATGCACAAGGCAACCTGCTGCATGAAGAAGTGATCAAGCCCCATCCGCCTGTCAATGACTGTTCCGGGGCAGCCAAGCAAGTGGAAAGGATGGTCAAAGACTATCAGATAGAGGCCATCTCCATCGGCAACGGCACTGCCAGCAGAGAGACTTCAAGTTTTATACACGGACTGACATTCGACCATCCGGTCCAGGTATTCGTGGTCAGCGAGGATGGCGCTTCAGTCTATTCAGCTTCGGAGACGGCCCGGGAGGAGTTCCCGAAAGAAGACATCACTGTCCGGGGAGCCGTGAGTATCGGCAGGAGACTGATGGACCCGCTCGCCGAACTCGTGAAGATCGATCCCAAGAGCATCGGCGTAGGCCAATACCAGCACGATGTCGACCAGGGAAAGTTGAAGGAGCGCCTTGACCAGACCGTCGTCTCTTGTGTCAACAGTATAGGTGTCAATCTGAATACCGCCAGCAAATACCTGCTCTCCTATGTCAGCGGACTGGGACCTGTCCTCTCCCAGAATATCATCGATTACCGGAAGAAAAACGGTGCTTTTACCTCTCGAGTCCAATTGCTGAAAGTCCCGCGACTTGGTCCGAACGCTTACAGACAATGCGCCGCCTTCCTCCGCATTCCGAATTCTCCCAATCCACTGGACAACAGTGCTGTCCATCCCGAAAGTTATCCGGTCGTCGAAAAGATGGCAAAAGACTGCGACTGCAAGATCACGGATCTGATCGGTCATCCTGACCAACTCCGGAAGATCCATTTGACCGATTATGTCACAGATACCATCGGAATGCCGACACTCACAGACATCCTGAAAGAATTGGAAAAACCCGGGCGAGATCCGAGAAATCAGGTGGAAGTATTCGAATTTGACCCCAACGTGAAAACACTCGAAGACCTGCAACCCGGCATGGTCCTTCCCGGCATCGTGACTAATATCACACAGTTTGGCGCTTTCGTGGACATCGGGGTGCATCAAGACGGTCTGGTGCATATTTCCCAACTCAGCGACCATTTTGTCAAGAGCCCCGGAGAAGTTGTAAAACTCCATCAGCATGTCAAAGTCCGCGTCTTAGATATCGATCAGGTTCGTCATCGGATAGCCCTTTCAATGAAAGGAATTGTGAAAGGATAATTTATAAATATTCATTTTAGTGCCTTTTTTGCAATTAATATCCATAAATAGAACCATTTTATGAAAATTTATGTAACTTTGTGGTCTGAAAAGAAAAATACAGACCATGACATATAATAGAATAACTGCTGCTGAAGGCGCAGCAATGATCAAGGATGGTGACTATATCGCATTAAGTGGATTCACTCCCAATGGAGTGCCTAAAGCTGTTTTCCGTGAACTTTCCAAACGTGCTGTCAGGGAACATGAAGCAGGGAAGCCTTTCCAAGTAGGTATCCTGACAGGAGCCTCTTCTCTCCAAAGTGTAGAAGGGGATATGGCGAATGCCCATGCCATCAAATTCAGGGCACCTTTCTCTACAAATAAAGATTTCCGGACTCATGTGAATCTCGGAGAAATCGATTATGAAGACACGCATCTCGGGAATATGGCAGAGCGTATCCGCCATGGTTTCTACGGGACAATCGACTGGGCGATCATCGAGGTCAGTGACCTGGATGAAGGCGCATCTGAATGTAAAGCCTACCTCTCTTCCTCAGGCGGCATCTCAACAACCATTGCCAGACTGGCGAAAAAGGTCATCATCGAATACAACCATTTCCATAATCCTAATTCCAAATGCCTGCATGACACCTATGAACCCGGGGAATGTGGATTTGACCGTCAACCCATCCCCATTATCCACGTCATTGACAAGGTAGGGAAAAACTATGTACCTATAGATCCTAAAAAAATCGTCGGGGTCGTGGAATGCAATATTCCGGAAGAAGCCAGGGTCTTCAAACCCCTGACACCTGAGACCAAGCAAATGGGATACAACGTTGCAGAATTTCTCGTCAACGATATGAAACAAGGCCATATTCCCCCACAGTTCCTGCCCCTGCAAAGTGGTGTAGGCGCAACGGGAAATGCCGTATTGGAGGCTTTAGGGCAAAATCCCCATATCCCCCACTTCAAGGTTTATTCTGAAGTGGTGCAGGAATCGGCCATCGGCCTCATCCAAAAAGGGATCATCACGGAAGCGTCTGCTACAGCCATGACGGTCACCAATGAGTGCTTGAAGAAGATCTATGACAACATGGACTTTTTCAAGAAACACCTCGTCATCCGCCAGAGCGAGATTGCCAACTCCCCCGAGATTATCCGCAGGTTGGGAGTCATTGCCATCAACACGGCCATCGAATGTGATTTATATGGGAACGAGAACTCCAGTCACATCTGCGGAGCACGACTGATGAACGGCATCGGCGGCTCCTGTGACTATGAGAGGAACGGCTATATCAGTATCTTTACAACAGCCAGTACTGCCAAGAACGGTTGCATTTCTGCCATTGTCCCGATGTGTACACACGTCGACTCCACAGAGCATGACGTCGATGTCATCATCACTGAACAAGGCATCGCTGATCTGCGTGGGAAGGGACCTTTACGCCGTGCCCATGAGATCATCGAAAACTGTGTACATCCGGACTATAAACCTATTCTGAGGGAATACCTGAAAATCTCAGACCGCGGGCATGAGCCTCAGAGCCTGAGGGCTGCCTTTGCCATGCATGATACCTTTATGAGAAAAGGAGACATGCGGCTGGTCGATTTCGGCGAATACCTGAAATAACCTGGGAACTTTAGCGCAGCAAGGCTAAAGTTTCCGCAAATTTCCAAATGACAATACCTGCCGTCACAGACACGTTCAGGGAGTGCTTGGTGCCAAACTGAGGGATCTCCAGACAACCGTCAGAGGCATCTACCACGTCTTGCAGGACACCTTTGACCTCATTGCCGAAGATGACTGCGTATTTCTTGTGGTGGTCGACCTGCAGATCCTGGAGTTTGGTGGACCCCTCCACCTGTTCTATACTGTAGACGAAATAGCCTTTCTCGTGGAGCGCATTCACTGCATCTTCCGTATGTTCAAAGTACTTCCAATCAACGCTGTCCTCGCCCCCCAATGCCGTCTTATGGATCTGAGGGTCAGGCGGGCAGGCCGTGATCCCGCAAAGGTAAATGGCCTCCACACGGAAAGCATCGGAAGACCGGAACACGCTCCCCACATTATAGAGAGAACGCACATTGTCCAGGACGACAATCAAGGGCAGTTTATCGGCTTTCTTGAATTCTTTCACAGAAAGCCGGTTCATTTCTATAGTTCTTAATTTCCGCATCAGTAAAACCGGACTTGAGGATTACTTCTTCTGGGATTCTGTCTCTTTGGCAGCGTAGGCAAGGGCATACATACGGATCTGCTTGATCATTGCCAAGAGTCCATTGCTGCGAGTCGGAGACAGATGCTCCCTCAATCCGAGTTTGTCAATGAAATAGAGTTTGGCATCCAGGATTTCTTTCGGCGTATGTCCGCTGAGGACATGTATCAGCAGAGCGATGATGCCCTTTACGATCAAGGCATCACTGTCAGCAGAGAACAGCAGTTTGCCGTCCTTATAGTCACATTGCAGCCATACTCTACTCTGGCAGCCATCTATCAAATTGGAGTCATTCTTGAATTGCTCATCCAGAGCATCCAATTCATTTCCCATGTCGATAAGCATCTGGTACTTATCCATCCAGTCTGTAAAGTCAGCAAACTCCTCGATGACTTCATCCTGTGCTTCGTTAATAGTCATTTATTCTATCTCCTTCATTTCTTTTACTTTGACCAATTTGAAAATCTTATCATGCGGGCGGACCTTCCCTGTGACCGGAATGGATATTCTCCAGCCCTTTTCGGCTTTCTGAACAGGTTTCAGGTCATAGCGTATCTCCTTGCAATCCAGATACATCACTCCTGTCGTAGCGCCGGTGATCAGGAGTTTGTCTCCCGTTTCTATTTCCGAAGCTTCAACCGCCACCTCAGCAACTTGAAGTTTGGAGAAGTATTTAGTGATCTTGCCGACGAGAACCTTCTTCTCGGTCGCTACAGAACCATAGTGCTTGTTCCATTCGCCGAATTTCTGCCCTTGATAATAGCCATCCCAAAAGCCTCGGTTGAAGACTGTCGCCAGCCGCTTGTCCCACTCTTCTTTCTTCTCTTCCGTGAAAGTCCCGTCGAGGACACTCTTTATCGCCTCCTTATAGCACGTCACCACCGTATAGACATATTCGGGGCCGCGGGCACGGCCTTCGATCTTAAAGACCCTCACGCCCGCATCCATCATCTTGTCAATGAAGCGGATCGTTTTCAGGTCCTTCGGACTCATGATGTACTTGTTGTTTATATTCAACTGATTTCCTGTCTGATCATCTGTGACGGTATAGGAATGGCGGCAGATCTGTACACATTCTCCCCGGTTGGCACTACGGTTAGCAAGTCCCAAACTCATATAGCATTTGCCGCTCACAGCCATGCACAGGGCGCCATGACAGAACATCTCTATGCGGATGGGCTGGCCCAGAGGACCACAGATGCGACGCTTTGCAATCTCTTCATGGATGTGCTTCACCTGAGTGAGTTTCAACTCCCGTGCCAGGACAGCCACATCGGCAAAACGACTGTAAAACTGCAATGCTTCGGTATTGGAAATATTTAGTTGTGTGGACAAATGAACTTCCTCACCGATCTGGTTGCAATAGCTCATGACTGCCACATCACTGGCTATAATCGCAGAGACACCGGCAGCTTTAGCCGCATCTACAATCTCTTTCATGGTCTCTACGTCCTCGTCATAGATGACGGTGTTGACCGTGAGGTAGGTCTTCAGACCATGCGCCCTGCAAACTTCCGCGATCTCCTTCAGGTCACTGATCTCAAAGTGATTGGCCGAATGAGAGCGCATATTCAATTTCCCTATCCCGAAATATATCGAATCTGCTCCGGCTTGTATCGCCGCAGCGAGGCTTTCCCGTGAACCTACGGGAGCCATAATCTCAAAATCTTCTACTTTTGCGTTCATGCTTACAAAGATACAAAATATCCTCGGAACTCATAAAGATCACTCCAAGATTTAAAACCATAACCTCTCTCCATACGCCTCTAAAGCAAGGCCATCCGGTTTCTTCTGTCCCGAATAAGGACAGCTTTCTCCCGAAGACAAAGATTTCTTGCCGTCTATAGGTCTTATTATAATTGAAAATTTGTATTTTTGCTTGTAATTATGAAGAAATCTGTTTTTGCTGTCATCGCCATTGCCATCTGTGCCTTCACGAGTTGTCTGAACAAAGTCCGGACAAATTCAGAAGGCGCCTTGAAAACTGATATTCTATTGCCGACAACTCCTGTAAAAGAGTCTTGTACGGGGAGTCCTACCTGGGCCTATGCCATGTTGGCGACAATAGAGACAGAACATCTGGCAGAAGGCGATTCAGTGAATCTTTCCGTCGCCTATCCTTTGCGAATGCTGCTCTTGGAGAATGCCGAGAAAAGTTATTTCACAAGCGGAACGACTGCACCCTCTACGCAAGGTATGGGTCCTATGGCCATCCACTTGATAGAGAAATACGGCACCGTCCCCTACGATTCCTATCCCGATGCACCGCACCTCAATTATAATGTTGTCTGCCAGGATTTGGAAAAGATGGCTTCCCAGTGTGCAGGGCGCCACACCGGATTGGATCATTTCCGCCAATCTGCCGCGGCATGTCTTGACCGGTACATGGGATTCCTGCCGGGAGAGGATGTCTTCTTGCTCGGTGCGGAATACACCAAACAGGAGTTTGCCCGCAGCGTATGCGCACCTGATGAATACATCTGGCTGACGAGTTTTACACATCACCCTTACTATACACGTTTTGCCCTTGAGACACCGAACAATGCCATGAATGACCGATTTTACAATCTTCCGATCGACCGACTGATCCAATCTATTGAAAAAGCGCTCAGACATGGACATCCCGTCTGCTGGGAAGGTGACATCACGAATACGTCTTTCAAAGCCGGGGACCCTATCGCAGGACGCCAGTTATCTCCAAAATCCTGCACGCCCCAGAGACGTCAGACACAGTTCGAACAACTCTTTACAACTGATGACCGGGCTTATGAACTCATCGGCATCGCCCACGATTCCGCACATCGTGAATACTTCATTGCCCACGATCCCCAGAGTCCTTCTGCCAAAGCAAAACCGATTTACCTAAGCAGGGAATACCTTTATCTCTATACCATCGCAGTGACCATGAGCAAAGCTGCCTACGGCATCTGAGCAGAAGGGAAAAACCAGCAGAAACAGGCAGGAAAAGCACGGGAATAAACTCACAAATGCCCAATATGAGACAAGATTGATGCAAATCAATCTCTTGACCGAAATCAACAAAATGAGAAATAAATCAACTTTTCAGGCAAATTGTTTTCGCACACAGAAAAAAGAGTTTACCTTTGCAACTGTAAAAAGAAGATATAATAGATAAGATTGAAGAAACGCAGCACAAGCTGCAAGATAAAATTAAGAAAGGTAAAAAGATTATGGTAACATTATTTTCATTCGTAATCGTAGCAACAATGATTGCTGAAGCAATTAACATCAACCGCAATATTGAACTTAAAAAGTAATTGCGGCTTTTAAGTTGAAATTTTAGTTTAATCACTATATAAAAAAGGCGAGTCAATTTGACCCGCTTTTTTTGTTTTCCTCAATTAACTTGTTTGGCTTTCCGGTCATAACTGTCAAGTTTGTTCAGATAATAAGCCTTGAAGTCTTTCCAGTGGTAGTAAGGCGCACAATCTGTCTTGATCGGCAGTTTGGCCTCGTTCTCATTGCGGAGGACCTTAAACAGAATATCCTTGTCGCCCTCATAACGGCGGTAGAAGATAAACTGGATGTTGCAAGCCATCGGGAAAATTTTATAGTCGCACCAGCCATCGGCAGGGAGTTTATCAAAATCCGATTCCTGAAGTCCCATTCCGTCCAAGTCGAGAAGGCAGGTCAAGGGCATGACCATCGTATCATGACCGAAACGCAAGGTTGCACCGGGATGCTTCAGGACAATACAACTGTCAGCCTGATGGATGATGTTACGCAACAGATTGCGCTGGGAATAGGGTTGGTTGCCGCCGTTCCAAGGACATGCGCCGTACTCGACATAGTAGTACGCATTGTTCATCAACCAGTTATTGTAGACTTCATCATCATTGAACAGATTATACAGTGAAATACTGTCCTTTAAATCCGTGCTTTGCATGTTGCTGGCGAGGGAGAATAGGTCACGGTTCAGGCGTGAAGCGTTCAGATGATGCTGCCAATAGTCGTCATTTTTGAAGATCTCACGCATCACCCGTTCATAATGGTCATGCTTTTTGACAAAGGCGTTCAAAACCGCTCTCGTGTTGCCTGAAAAACGCTGTTTGAACAAACTGTCATCCTCAAAATTCAGATAGTACATATCGTGCATGCTGGCGTCATGCCTGATCTGCAACTGAGGGTTCTCGACCAAGAGTTGCTGCAGTTCATTCTCCATGGAGAGGATGCAGCGGATGACGATCGTGCTCTTCGCATCGATATTCGTCTTGCCCTCAAAGACCTGAGGGAAGTTCTTGTACATCCTAGCTGCAATTTCCTTGTGTTGGCGGGCACCCAGCAGAGTCAGTTCACCATCACGGTTCATTGCCTCGTCGCGGATGATCCGGAGTTTCTTCAACAAGTCCTTGCCTGTCGGAGTCAGTTCATTCAGACTGTCGGCTTTCAGGAGTGTGAAATAGGGCAGGTCATAAGCCTTGGCTCCGATGAGATAGCGGCTGCCATGACGGCCATAATGACTGATATAAAAGGGTGTGTATCCGGCAGGGGCAGGAGTATAGACCTTCTGTTGTGGACCAGGATAAGCATAATAGTTGCTCGCCGACATACAGCGGTTGACTTTGAAATCCTGCCGAGCCTGCTGCGCATTCAGCGAGAAGGCAAAGCACAGGATAAACGCAAATGATAAAAATCTCTTCATAAGATATGATTATAATAGAATTTATGACTTATCTGTGTGATATGTTCATATCGGATTGACCGAAATCAACGGCTCCTATCCGACAATCTCTGCTATCTTGAAAATAAGATAAGGATAGTGACGATCCTTAAACCAACGCAAAGTTAATATTTTCTCTCCATATCCTAAATAATATCTTTCAAATTCTACTCATATCACATTAAAAACACATTGTGTGCGAACACATAATATTTGACATAGGTCAAGAAAGAATGACTAAACGTACAATTATACCCCTAAATCTTGTGGGACACACGAATTCAAATTAACTTTGCAGCGTATTTAAGAATAGAACAACAGAATAGGTAGTTAGAAGGTAATAAAGATTGTAATTGAGAGGTATTGGTAAGGTTAAAGAGATTGCATAGAAGGACAATAGGTAGAGCAAAAGGTAAGAATTGTAAGTTCAGGAAAAAGGTATTTAGTTTCAAGGTAGGAAGAGGTTGTGAGTAAGGTAACAGGGACGTCGGTGGAGACGGCCAAAACAGATAAAGATAAAGGATAACAAGAATCTCAATAGGGAGGAAAAAAGGATTGTAAAATGAGTATGACAATGATGATCGCCTGGGTTGCCGCAATTGCAACCACAGGCTTCGTGATGGAGAACTTCAAAAAATAGTCCGGCCATCCGAACTTATGAAAAATCTGAGAACAAATGATTATGATAGCGCGCGGCAAATGCCGCGCGTATTTTTTGTTATAGTAGGGTAGCAGACCAAGCGGATTTGCTTTATATGACGCCAAAAGCTGCGTTTCTATAATGTCTATACAATATACCATTTGTAGCCAAAATTAAATCACATCCCATATCAACTTCTAACTGATAATCTTTTTTGTATCTTTGCAAAAAAGATAGCGTATGAAGGTCTTAGTTATTGATGATGAAAACCAGTTGAGAATCCTTCTGGCAAGAATTATATCTCTAGAAGGATATGAAGTACTGCAGGCCGATTCCATAAATACCGGAATAAAACAAATCAGGCAACATATTCCGGATATCGTATTGTGTGACGTTTTTCTTCCTGACGGCAATGGCGTAGATATGGTACCAAAGTTGAAAAACTTACTGCCCGGAGGAGAGATTATCATGCTCACGGCCCATGGAAATATAGCAGATGGCGTACAAGCCATTAAAAACGGCGCTTACGATTATTTGACAAAAGGGGACGACAACAAACGGATCATACCGATGCTGGAGAAAGTCTCTGAGAAAATTCTCATGCAGAAAAAACTATCTCGGTTACAAAATATCATAGAAAAAAGATATACCTTCGATTCCATTACCGGTAAATCAGCCCCATTACGTCTTGCCGTAGAGATGGCTAAAAAAGTTGCTCCTACTGATACCACCATTCTTCTTACAGGTGAGACAGGTACGGGGAAAGAAGTATTTGCTACGGCCATCCATTATGCAAGTAACCGTGCCAGAGCATCTTTTGTTGCTGTCAACTGTGCTGCTTTGGCCGGCCCTTTACTCGAAAGTGAACTTTTTGGTTATAAGGCCGGAGCATTTACAGGAGCCATAAAGGATAAAAAAGGTCTGTTTGAACAAGCCGACAACGGTACCATATTTTTGGATGAAATCGGAGAAATGAGCATTGATCTTCAACCTAAGTTACTCCGTGTATTGGAGACCGGTGAATTTATATCTGTAGGAGATACGAAAACCAAGAAAGTAAACGCGAGAATCATTGCTGCAACAAATAGAAATCTGAAAGAATCTGTATCTGAAGGGAAATTCAGACAAGATCTGTATTACCGTTTGTCTGTCTTCACAATAGAAATACCCCCGCTTAGAGAACGCAGGGATGATATTGTGTTACTAGCCAAAACTTTCATAAATGGTTTCTCAGCAAAGATGAATAAACCGATAAAACAAATTGACGCAAAATTTATTCAGATATTGCAAAACTATTCTTGGCCGGGTAATATTCGTGAACTGCGAAACATCATAGAACGAAGTCTAATTATGTCCTCTAATGGCGAACTCAATGCCAAAGATCTTCCCCTGGAACTTCAAATGACTACCAAAGACCGTAATAATTGGGGAGAACTGTCCGCTATTGAAAAAGCGCATATATGCCGCATCTTGCAATATACAAACGGCAACAAGACAAAAGCTGCACGTATCATGAAGATCGGTTTGACTACACTTTATAGAAAAATCGAAGAATACGGGATCATTACGACCTAAATCAACGGGAGTTTGATGAAAGGCACCGCTCCTCGGACTCACGTTAATCTAAAACACAACGATAACAAAAAGGAATCCATATTTCCACTATTTAAAGAACAGTCGTAGACATCCGTTTACGACTGTTTTGTTTTTAGTATAGTTCATGCCTAAAATCCATCGAGAAAATATTAAGTTGTTCTATTTGATAAAACACCCTTCCATTTTGAAAAGGTTTGTCCAAATGAAAAACACGTAAAGTTATGTAAATCAGCGCATTGACTTAATTGGCATAATTTTGGTATAGATACTGACAGAAAAAATAAGATAAAACAATAAGAAAATGAATGAATTATTCATGTTTATTACGTTGATGGCACTCGGCCTAGCCTGCTACGGGCTCTTTTTTAAGTTTATCAAATGGTTCGAAAAAATTTAATGAGTATGTATACCGTATTATTGATTGTCAGTTTGGTCCTATTCGGCTACCTGATATATGTATTGGTTAAACCCGAAAAATTCTAATTTCGAGAATAATTAACTTTTTAAGACAGTAATGATGGACATAGAAGTTATAAACGTCGCTATCCCGATTATTTTGCTGATATTACTCAGCTACCCGTTAGGACGATATATGGCGAAAGTGTATAAAGGACAAAAGAATTTCATGGACTTTCTTTCGCCTTTGGAAAACGGCATCTACAAAATCTGTTCCATTGACCCCAATGAACAGATGAATTGGAAACGTTTTCTGAAAGTACTACTGGCGCTCAATCTGTTTTGGTTTATATGGGGAATGGTACTGCTGGTCTTCCAAGGTGTCCTCCCACTCAATCCGGACCATAACATCGGGCAAAGTATCTCGCAGGCATTCAACACCTGCATCAGTTTCGTGGTAAATTGCGACCTGCAACATTACAGTGGTGAAACGGGACTAACCTATTTTACCCAACTGTTTGTTGTCATGCTTTTCCAGTTTCTTACCGCTGCAACAGGTTTGGCAGCTTTCGCAGGCATGCTAAAAGCGATGTCTGAAAAAACCACAAAGACCATCGGCAATTTCTGGTTCTACCTGATACGTTCATTTACACGTATCCTTTTGCCACTTTCTATGATTCTTGCACTGCTACTTATCTTTAACGGCACACCAATGACATTAGAGGGCAAACAGAAACTGACCACCCTTGAAGGTACGGAGCAGACGATATCGCAAGGTCCTGTAGCTGCCATCGTTGCCATCAAGCAACTGGGTACCAATGGTGGTGGTTTCTTCGGTGCAAACTCATCACATCCATTGGAAAATCCAACCTATTTTACCAATGCGGTAGAGTGTACCGCCATCCTTTTGATACCAATGGCCCTGATTTGGACATTAGGGTTTTATTTAAAACGTAAACGCTTCGCATTCTGCATATTCAGTGTGATGCTATTTGCTTATCTTACCACTGTTATAATTGCCGTACATCAAGAAACTAACGGGAATCCTAAAATCGCAGCATTGGGTATCTCTCAACCCAGCGGAAACATGGAAGGTAAGGAAGTACGATTAGGTTCAGTTGCCACAGCATGGTGGGCGATGTCAACCACCGCCTCATCCAACGGTTCTGTCAACGGCATGCACGATAGCCTTACTCCACTTACTGGTATGTTGGCCATGCTAAATATGCAAACTAATTGCTGGTTTGGTGGCGTAGGTGTAGGTTTCATGAACTATTATATATTTATCATCATCGCTGTCTTCATTAGTGGGCTGATGGTGGGACGTACACCTGAATTCTTAGGAAAGAAAATTGAAGCCAGGGAAATGAAAATAGCTACCATCATCGCGTTGCTCCATCCCTTTATTATCCTTACAGGTACAGCCATAGCAGCCTACCTGACTGCTAACAATTCATCGCTTGCCTCGCAATGGTTGAACAATCCGTCTTTCCACGGATTAAGTGAGATGCTTTACGAATACACCTCTTCCGCTGCCAACAATGGCTCTGGATTTGAGGGTCTAAAAGACAACACATCGTTTTGGAATATATCCACAGGCATCATAATGATATTTGGGCGCTATCTGCCGATCATCGGTCAAATTGCCATTGCCGGAATCTTGGCAAAGAAGAAATATGTACCGGAAAGTGCCGGAACATTGAAGATCGATACCGCGACTTTCTCTGTTATGACTTTTGCCGTAATCTTTATTATAGCTGCTCTTTCCTTCTTCCCGTCTTTGACATTAGGACCAATTTCAGAATTCTTAACTATGAAGTAAACAACTATGAAACAGAATAAATTAGTTACTCGCGAGCAGGTCATATCGGCACTGAAAGAATCTTTCGTCAAATTGAATCCTGCTGTTTTATATCACAATCCCATCATGTTCACAGTACTTGTATCTACTGTAATCATGGGCATCGTAACTATAAGTGTCTTGTTTGATCATACGGGGAATCAGGGTTCATTCGGATACAATATAACTGTATTCCTCATACTTTTTATTACATTGCTTTTTGCCAATTTTGCCGAAGCCATCGCCGAAGCAAGAGGAAAAGCACAGGCGGAATCATTAAAAAAGACGAGGCAGGATACACCGGCAAAGAAGTATGATAAAGACAAAATTGTCACCGTCAGCAGTGCAGAACTTCGCAAAGGGGATATCTTTGAATGTGAAGCTGGAGATATCATTCCGACCGATGGCGAAATCATCCAGGGACTGGCTTCTATCGATGAAAGTGCCATTACCGGAGAGTCAGCCCCAGTCATTCGTGAAGCCGGCGGTGACAAGACTTCCGTGACAGGAGGTACGAAGGTCCTATCCGACAAGATTGTCGTACGTGTTACAACTGCAGCCGGTGAAAGTTTTCTTGACAAGATGATTGCTTTAGTGGAAGGAGCGTCACGGCAGAAAAGTCCGAATGAGATTGCCCTTACTATTCTGCTGGCTGGTTTCACTCTTGTATTTGTCATCGTCTGCGTCACCTTGCGGCCTTTTGCACAGTACACCTCCACCGTTGTAAGCATCGCATCATTAGTCTCTTTATTCGTCTGTCTGATACCTACCACAATCGGCGGTCTTCTTTCTGCCATCGGCATTGCAGGCATGGACCGTGCGCTCCGCGCCAATGTTATCACCAAATCCGGCAAAGCAGTAGAAACAGCCGGTGATGTAGACACACTGTTACTCGACAAGACCGGTACCATAACTATCGGTAACCGAAAAGCTACGGCATTCCATGCTTTGGATGTAAGCAAACAGGATGAATTGATTGACGCCTGCCTATGCGCTTCCGTAGCAGATCAAACTCCTGAAGGCAAATCCATCGTAGAACTTTGTCAAAAGAACGGTCAGGAAATTGACCGTGGCAAATTGGCAGGATGTCGATGGAGCAAATTTACGGCACAAACCAAATGCTCAGGCATCGAGTTCCGTGACGGTACAAAAATTGTCAAGGGTGCATCCGAAACCATCAAATCAATGGTGGAGAGCAATAGTAGTCATTATCCTGAAAAGGCGGAACTCATCACACGCCGAATCTCTGCCAATGGCGGGACGCCGTTGGTGGTTGCCAATGACAATAAAGTAGTTGGCGTCATCGAGTTGCAGGACATTATCAAACCAGGCATTAAAGATCGTTTTGAACGGTTGCGCAAAATGGGTGTCAAGACAGTCATGGTAACCGGTGACAATGCTCTGACAGCTAAGTACATAGCGAATGAAGCAGGTGTAGATGATTTTATAGCTGAAGCCAAACCGGAAGACAAGATGGAATATATTCGTAAAGAGCAAGTGGAAGGAAAACTAGTCGCTATGATGGGTGACGGCACTAATGACGCGCCTGCACTGGCACAAGCCGATATAGGCGTGGCCATGAACAGCGGCACTCAAGCTGCAAAAGAAGCTGGCAATATGGTAGATTTGGACAACGACCCGACTAAACTGATTGAAATCGTAGAAATAGGCAAGCAATTATTGATGACTCGCGGTACATTGACGACATTTAGTATCGCCAACGATGTGGCCAAATATTTTGCCATTGTTCCTGCTCTATTTATGGGATCTATTCCTGCCTTGGCAGAATTGAACATTATGGGACTCCACTCACCGGCTTCAGCTATTCTTTCTGCAGTGATCTTCAATGCGCTGATTATTCCGGCACTCATACCACTGGCACTAAAAGGTGTAAAATACAAACCCATTGGAGCCTCTGCTCTTCTAAGAAGGAACCTGATCATCTACGGTCTGGGAGGTGCCGTCGTTCCGTTCATAGGAATAAAACTGATAGATCTGATTCTCACTGTCATCATGTAATAAACTGAAAGAAAAAATGAAAACAATATTGACATCTTTGAAATTTACAGTACTAAGTTGTGTCCTGCTATTCGTGGGATATGTATTAGTTCTATGGGGCATTGCAGCCATTGCCACACCCAGTCATGGAGAAATTGGAAAGGTTGAATTAAACGGAAAAGTGGTAGGCACAACCAATGTAGGGCAGTCGTTCACCCGTCCAGAATACTTCTGGGGGCGCCCCTCAGCCGTCGATTATGACGGTGGAGCATCCGGTGGCAGCAATAAAGGACCTTCCAATCCTGAATATCTTCAAGAAGTGAACAAGCGTATCAATACTTTTCTGAAGGCACATCCTTATTTGAAAAAATCGGATATTTCATCCGAGATGGTAACTGCCAGCGGCAGTGGACTAGATCCACATATTTCACCGAGAGCTGCAGAAATACAGATCTTTCGCGTAGCAAAAGCGCGCCATTTGCCTGTTGAGATGGTATCGGAAATTGTAAAACGACAAACACATCAACCTCTATTCGGATTGCCATACATCAATGTACTGGAACTAAACGTAGCGCTGGAAAAGTCTGGAAATAATTGATTTCATATCCAATACTGAGTCCTTTGGAATACGGCTCTATATGATGAATAAAGGTCAGACATCGGATTTTAACTCTGGTATTCATGTTTTTCTTTCCTTTAGTTCATGGGGCTTTGCTTATGTCAAGGGGGTATAAGAGCAACAGGAAAATCAAGATTACAGAGTAATCCCGTTCCCCCGTCTTTTTCCAACGCATTCTTAATCCGTCAGGAGGAGAGATTTTTCCTGATTTTTGGCGTATCTTTGCACTTGAATAAATAGAGATATGGATAGCAGCGTACAACATTTCTTGGATTTGATCCGGCGTTCCCAACGAGGCAAATTCAAACTCTACATCGGCATGATTGCCGGTGTGGGCAAGTCCTATCGTATGCTTGAAGAACTGAGGCAACTGCTATCCGGAGGCATTGATGCACGCATTGGTTATATCGAAACACACGGGCGAAAGGAAACCGACGAAATGGCCTATGGACTTCCTTTGATTCCTCGAAAGAAAATTTTCTATCACGGAAAAGAATTGGAAGAAATGGACATTGATGCGATCCTCAGAGAACACCCGGAAGTTGTCATCATTGATGAACTTGCACATACGAATGTGGAGGGCAGCAAGAACGAAAAACGATGGCAGGATGTGCTGGATATTCTGGATGCAGGCATCAATGTCATATCTGCCGTTAACATCCAACACCTTGAGAGCCTGAATCATGAGGTGGAACAAATAACAGGAATAGAAGTCACTGAACGTATTCCCGATAGCGTGTTGGCCACTGCTGACGAAATAGTGAATATAGACCTTTCAGCAGAAGATTTAATCGACAGACTTAAACAGGGGAAGATATATTCCTCTGACAAGATTGAAACGGCTCTGGAGAATTTCTTTCAACCCGACCATATTCTCCAGTTACGTGAACTGGCATTGAAAGAAGTGGCACTGAAGGTGGAAAAGAAAGTGGAACTGGTAACGAAAGAGAATATAGGCCTGCGGCACGAACATTTTCTGGCCTGCATAAGCAGCAATGAGAAATCTCCAAGACACATTATCCGTAAAGTAGCACGATTGACAACTCGACACAATGCCTCATTCTCAATTCTTTATGTACGTACTCCCCGAGAACAGACTGACAATATATCATTGGCCGACCAGCGTCATCTCATCAACAATTTCAAATTAGCAACACAATTGGGCGGTAATGTAATTCAGTTCAATGCCAAGAATGTGATAGAAGGAATCATTTCAGTAAGTTTGTCTCATGCCATTACGACGGTCTGCATTGGTAGACCAAGAATCTCGTGGAGAAACATGATTCAGGCAGCAGTCCACTACCGTCACCTGTTCAATTCCTTGGACAAATCAAAAATTGATCTCATAATAATGTCGGAATGAAAATAAGAACGAAAATAACATTAGCTATTGGTCTATTGCTGACCATCATTTCTTTTCTAGGGTACTATGCAGCACAGTCTACAGCGACCTTGAAGAGTAATACGGAGAATATTCTCAACAAGAATTATAATTCAGTGAAGTATGCCCAAAGGATGCTTTGGTCATTGTATCACATGCAGTCTGATTCCACAGAAGCTGTCAGTATTTTTAAAAAGAATCTTTTCCTGCAAGAAAGAAACATTACGGAAAACTCAGAAAGTCAGATGACAGATGATATCCGTCTCTTATTCGACCGCTATCTTCATCAACCTAACAAAGATAACCTGATAAAATTGAGTGATTCCATTAATGATATCATATTGCTGAATGGCAATGCCATAGAACAGAAATCAGAAACAGCGACCATATCTGCCAGACAAACATTGATATGGATGATCGTACTGTCATCTATATGCGTATGCTTTGCCTTGTTCATGCTTTTGACCATTCCAAAAATGCTTACGGATCCCATCAAAAAACTCATGGAAGGTATTTTGGAAATATCCAATCATAATTATGATAAAAGACTGGATGTAGATGATAAATCTGAGTTTGGAGGGGTCGCCACTTCATTCAACAAGATGGCCCAGGAATTGGCTGTCTTCCAACAGAGCAGTATGGCACGCATCATCTCTACCAAACAGTATCTTGAAATTGTCATCAACTCCATTGATGAACCTATTATTGGGATTGACAAACAAAAGACCGTACTTTTTGCCAATAACTCGGCTTCAAGTATACTGAATCTATCTGCAGGCAATTTCGTGGGCAAATCAGCTTTGAATATTTCACTCAGCAATGACCTCTTCCGCCGGTTGATGAAAGGCATGGAAGATGCTAAACAGAATGAACCGATTAAAATTTATGCCGACAATAAAGAAAGCTATTTTGAAGTCCACTACCAGCAATTACCGAAAAATGCGGGAACCGTTATTCTCTTGAGTAACATTACCCGATTTAAAGAACTGGATAATGCCAAAACAAATTTCATATCAGTTGTATCCCATGAATTGAAAACTCCCATAGCCGCTATTATGATGAGTCTTCAACTTATGGAGGACAAACGTGTTGGGACCATGAACGAGGAGCAGACGGCCTTAGCTGAAAGCATTAAGGAAAACAGTAACCGACTACTGAACATCACTGGAGAACTACTCAAAATGACACAAGTAGAATCCGGGGCTTTAAAGTTAAATCCAAAAATCACCAAACCAATTGAACTGATCAATTATGCCATTGGTGCCACACGTGTGCTGGCAGAACGTTTCAAATGCAACGTCGAGATAGATTATCCTGAAACCATTGACAAACTCTTTGTTGACAGTGAAAAGATCGCTTGGGTGGTAACGAACCTCCTTTCCAACGCTATCCATTACTCACAGGAGAACGCAAGGGTAATTGTCGGAGCTCGTCAAAAAGGAAACAACATTGAAATCTATGTCCGGGATTTCGGCAAGGGCATTGACCCTCGTTATCACAAGACTATCTTTGAACGTTATTTCCGCGTTCCCGGAACTAAAGTGCAAGGAAGTGGTCTGGGACTGGCCATATCAAAAGACTTTGTGGAAGCTCACGGTGGTACCATACATGTGGAAAGTCAATTGGGTGAAGGCAGTTGTTTTACAGTCTCACTTCCTAAGGCCTAAACATTGCCAAACGGGTCCGAATAAAAAGGATTCTATCGTTCGAGAAACAAGACGCTGACTTTCTCGAGACAAAGCGCTGACTTTCTCGAGAGATAAAGCCGACTTTCTCGAAACTACCCGGAGCCATCTTACTGAACGTAAACGCTCTGTTTGACTCAGCATCAACCAGAAGTAGTATAGACCGTCAGGAAGGCCAGATCAATGCCCTTTCTGACTTTTTTCAGAATAACTGGGATAGTCAAGGCAATCGGGATGATCCCTACGGGTAGTCCTCTATAAATTCTGCGTACTGACACCAGCGATGATTTCATACAGACGATTATTTTATAGATGTTTCTGATTAATCCGCTTTTCTCATCAAAAAAGTTCTTTTTATTTTGTTATTCCTACCCTTTTTACTATTTTTGCAATAGACTACGGCCGGTCTCGGAAACCGGTTCAGACGGAACATCAATCGATAAGAATATGGCAAGAAATCCCTTATGGTCTGACGAATATTGGCTGTTGCTGATGCAACTCTATCTCAAGAAACCTGTCGGAGTAAAATCTCTGTATTCCAAAGGATTGGTAGACCTGAGTCTGGAATTGCACATTTCCCCGTGCTATCTCCATGAACAAATGACGCGGTTACAACTGTTAGACACGCCTCGCATCGAACAGTTGTGGAAAAAATACGGGAAGAGTCCGAAGAGACTTTCACATGAGGTCAAACTCCTCAAAACGATGGACGGGTTCAACCACGCTGAACAATTCTATGAAGGCGTGGAAATACACGAATCGTTCGAAAAACTCTTCGAGCCTTTGGAAACCAACCCGGAACTGACGCCTGTCAAGTTGATCCTCATTCTCAACCTCTATTTCCACCTCATTCCGCTGACAATGGTGAAAGAGACTCCGGAAATAGTTGACCTCAGCAAACTCATACAGGTGGAACCGGAATTGATCGTTGAGGTCATGGATGTCTTCCTCTATTGTGACCCCTGTCTCAAGCACGACGATATTATGGTCAATCCACTCTTGGGGCCCTGTCAGAAAATATGGCAACGCTATGGCAATGGAAATATAAAAGAACTTTCCAACTTATCGAAAGAACTCAGATACTATTTCTATTAATTGACAATTACAGTTATGACTCAGAAACTAATTCAGTCTCAGACACAGAAAATGCAACAGGTTCAGAGGCTTTCTGCCCAGCAGATGCTTCAGGTGAAGTTGTTTGAAATGCCTCTGAATGAACTTGAAGAGAATGTCAATGCCGAATTGGACGATAATCCTGCCCTTGAGAGAAGTGTCGAAGAGGACGGGGAAATCAGGAACAGCAACAATGACCCGCAGGACAATGACAACAACGAGACGGATCATGATGCAGATGATATCGACTATACCGAAAGTACTGAGCGCGAAGAACGGGAGGACGCACTCGACTCTGCCCTGAAGACTATGGGGGCTGACGACGAGATGCCTGAACCGGACTATAACATGGGCAGAGGCGGCAACTCGGGTGATTCCGATTACCCGAATATGGTATATGGGGATACGCTGTCCTTCTATGACCGGTTGAAAGAGCAGATGGACATGCTCCATCTGACGGATAAAGAGCATGACATCATGGAGTATCTCATCGGTTCTCTGGATGATGACGGTCTGCTCAGGAAAGATATCGGAACGATCAGCGACGAACTGGCCATCTACCACAATATCGACGCGTCAGAAAAAGAAATAGAACGGATCCTGCACCTCCTCCAACAGTTTGACCCTGCGGGAATCGGGGCTAGGGATCTGCAGGAATGTCTCCTCCTCCAAATCAAAAGGATGAAGGATAGCAAACTGAAGCAGACTGTCTATACCGTCATCAAGGATTATTTCGATGAATTTACGAAGAAACACTGGGATAAAATCCGGGAGGAACTGTCCCTTGACGATGATCAGATACAGACGATACAGAAAGAAATCCGGAAACTGAACCCCAAACCGGGCTCTTCTCTCGGAGAAAGTGAAGGCAGGAATATCCAGCAGATCACGCCGGACTATATCGTAGATACGGCTGATGACGGCAGTATCTCTTTCTACATCAACCGGGGGAATATCCCTGATCTCATGGTCTCCCCTTCTTTCGTGGACATGCTCAACAGTTATAAGAGCAATAAGGCTAACATGAACCGGCAAGAGAAGGAAGCCCTCCTCTATGCCAAGGACAAGGTAGAGAAAGCCAAAGGGTTCATAGATGCCGTCAAACAAAGAAGGCACACGATGTTCGTCGTCATGAAGTCGATCATCAACTGGCAGAAAAAATTCTTCGAGGATGGGGATGAATCGGATCTCCGGCCTATGATCCTGAAGGATATCGCAGACCAGACGGGGCTAGACATCTCTACGATCTCCAGGATAGCCAGCATGAAATATGCCCAGACAAAATGGGGAATCTTCCCCTTGAAATTCTTCTTCAGCGACGGTTATACAACTGAAAACGGGGAAGAGTTGTCTACTCGCAAAATAAAATTGGCATTGAAAGGCATCATCGACAAGGAAAACAAGAAAAAACCGATGAGTGACGATACATTGGCCAGTTTGATGAAGTCCAAGGGCTTCCCTATTGCCAGAAGGACAGTGGCAAAATACCGCGAACAACTTGGCATTCCGGTCGCCAGACTCAGGCGGGAATGAGGGCACAACTCGGACTTTCTACCCTGATAATAAAGGGATAAAGGATATTTGGACGACTTGATACATTCGAGTTTGATAGAGGTATTGGAAAAATAAACATACAGGCGGCAACATCGTCAAAGGAGTTGATCCTCCCAAGGATGACTGTCTGAAAGATAAAAAGAAACTACACATAATTTTAAACAAGATGTCATCTGAAAATCGAATAAATACAAATATATTGAAAGATCGGCAGATTATCAAGGCAGCCCGGGTGATGAGTATGATCTTCACCCCGTTTTACCTGCCTTTGCTGGGACTCGTCATTCTGTTTCTGTTCAGTTATATGAGTTTGCTGCCCTTCTCTTACAAATTGACCGTCATCCTGTTTGTCTATCTGCTGACCATCCTTCTCCCGACCTTCCTCATCCATCTCTACAGGAAGCACCAAGGGTGGAAAGCCATCGATCTCAGGAGAAAGGAGCGCCGCATAGTGCCCTATATCATCTCTATCGTCTGCTACTTCTTCTGTATCTACATCATGAACAGGTTTCATGTGCCGCGGTTCATTAGCATCATCGTAGTTGCAGCCTTGGTCGTGCAGATGATCTGTGCGTTGATCAATGTCTGGTGGAAGATATCCACTCATTCAGCAGCTATCGGAGGGGTGGCAGGCGCCTTACTGGCTTTTGCGGAGATATTCACCTATGATCCGACGTGGTGGCTATGCCTGGTCCTGATCATAGCAGGGGCAGTATGCTCCAGTAGGATGATACTCAGGCAACACAGTTTGTCGCAGGTTACAGCCGGGTTTTTTGTGGGTTTGATTTGTGCCTTCATCGTCATCTAATCCTACCCGGCTACTTGCCCGCAAGGATCTCTCAATAAAAAGAATAAAATACAAAACAACAATAAATGATCCATTCATTTTTCAAAACGTATGATCATAATATCCAAATGATATGAAACCATTAATCAGTATTATCATGGGTTCTACAAGCGACCTGCCAGTGATGGAAAAAGCTTGTCAGTGGCTGGAGTCTTACAAGATTCCTTTTGAAGTAAACGCGCTTTCTGCCCATCGCACGCCCGATGCCGTTGAATCCTTTGCCAAAGGCGCCAAAGCCCGGGGCATCAAAGTCATCATTGCAGGGGCAGGGATGGCCGCAGCACTTCCGGGTGTCATCGCAGCCTCTACGCCATTGCCTGTGATCGGAGTACCCATCAAAGGCATGCTCGACGGACTCGATGCCATGCTTTCCATTATCCAGATGCCTCCAGGGATACCTGTCGCTACAGTAGGTGTCAACGCTGCCAAGAATGCGGCTATCCTGGCTGCAGAAATGATCGCTTTGGGCGACGAGACTGTCGCCGGCAAAGTCGATGACTGGAAAGCCGGTCTCGGGGATAAGATCAAGAAAGCCAACAAAGACCTGGCAGAGCTCAAGGACTATAAATATAAATGCAACTGATAACAGTACATTGAAGTGTATGATCAAATAGATGGTTGTCAATCCCGGGATTCTCAACGGGATTGAACAACCATGATTTGTCTTATACGGGAAAAAATATATTAACCAACTCTAAATTATTTTTAATGAGTTTGGACTTATTCAATTATCAACGCAGAGAAACGAATGTTGTTCATGTAGGTGCAGTGGATATCGGTGGTAACAACCTGATCCGCATCCAGTCCATGACAACGACCAATACTGACAATACAGAAGACTCCGTCGCCCAGGCTGAGCGCATCATCAAGGCTGGCGGAGAACTGGTCAGACTGACCACGCAGGGAAAGCGTGAGGCAGAAAATCTGAAGAACATCAATGCAGGACTACGGGCTGACGGATACGATACTCCACTTGTGGCCGACGTCCACTTCATCGCAAATATCGCCGATATAGCTGCCCAATATGCCGAAGGTGTGCGAATCAACCCGGGCAACTATGTCGATCCTGCTCGTCGGTTCATTAAAAAGGAATATTCAGATGAAGAGTATGCTCAGGAACTCCAGAAAATAGAAGACCGCTTCGTCCCGTTCCTGAACATCTGCAAGAAGAACCATACGGCTATTCGCATCGGTGTCAACAACGGATCACTTTCAGACCGTATCCGCAACAGATACGGCGACACACCTAAAGGCATCGTGGAAAGTTGTATGGAGTTCCTCCGCATTTGCAAGCAGCAGCATTTCGACAATGTCGTCATTTCCATCAAGGCTTCCAATACAGTTATCATGGTCCGTTCTGTGCGACTGTTGGTCGAACAGATGAAGAAGGAAAACATGGAATATCCGCTCCATTTGGGAGTGACGGAAGCCGGAAACGGGGAAGACGGACGCATCAAGAGTGCTGTAGGTATCGGGGCGCTGCTGGCTGACGGCATCGGAGACACTATACGTGTCAGCCTTAGCGAAGAGCCTGAAGCTGAAATTCCTGTGGCACGCCATCTCGTCAACTATATCACGATGAGGGCCGGACACGTGTTGATTCCTGCTGTTGCGGCAAAAGAATTCAACTGGCTCGAACCGAAAAGACGGGTGACGAAGGCGGTTGAAAATATCGGGGGCGAACAGGTACCTGTCGTCATCGGCAAAGGTCCTGAAGCGGATTACTGGTATATCGGTTCCGATATCCCGAAACAACTGCTCCCGAATCAGAAATATATCCTCGATTATAATCAATTCGGAGAACTGCAAGGGACGGGAAAACTAGCGGAACTTGAGAAAAACGGGACGAAGTTCTATCCCATCTTCCCTGTCAATGCCATGCCTTTCATGAGTATGGTCCAATCGCCTCTGAAATTTCTGGTTCTCGAATTCGGAACACCGTCTGCCGAGTACCTGACCTGTTTGAAGTATCACCCGGAAACGGTGGTCATCTGCATGAGCCATCATAAGAACCGTTTGGGAGACCAGCGTGCTCTCGTCCATGAAATATGGGCTGCAGGACTGAAGAACCCCGTGATATTCTCGGAGATGTACCAGCACTCCCAAAAAGAGAAAGAGGAATTCCAGATAGAAGCGGCTGCTGATCTGGGGGCTCTGATGATAGACGGACTCACGGACGGGATATGGCTGTTGAATGACGGCGATCTCTCTGACAAGGATATCCTATCGACTGCTTTCGGCATCCTGCAAGCCGGTCGCCTGCGGACGACAAGAACAGAATATATCAGTTGTCCGGGTTGTGGACGTACTTTGTATGATCTTCAAGGCACAATCGCAAAGATCAAGAAGGCGACACAAGGCATGAAAGGTTTGAAAATCGGCATCATGGGGTGTATCGTCAACGGACCAGGCGAGATGCATGATGCTGACTATGGGTATGTCGGCGCCGGTTTTAACCGGATCTCGCTTTACCGCAAACAGGTCTGTGTAGAGAAAAGCATTCCGGAGGATGAAGCAGTGGATCATCTGCTAGCACTTATCAAGAAGGACCGGGAAAAACGGTCCTGACAAGGACTTTCTGAAGAACTGACAAGAATCTGACGGTCTGTGCCTGCAATGATCAGAGCGGACAGATAGCCAGTTTCTTTCAGATAAGACCGAATAAGAAAAGGGATATGCCGAAACGGAGATTCGAGTCGTCAACAGTGACAGCACTTTGAACTCTTACCCTTTCTTTACCCAAAGTGAAAGGAATGAAGCAGACCTGACACTATTGGCAAAGGCTCTTCTTATTTTGACACATCTCTCCAAAACTTTTTCAAGGAAAAGACATGAGTATACAAGAACTAATGAAAAGTGTCCGTCTCGAGGACATTGAAGAGGTTCTCAGACAATCTTATCATGACCTGAAAGACCTTCAGAGTTATGAGAGAACATTCAATATATTGAGAACCGTCCAACCCACTTTTGACTATTTCGATATGGTCATCGGTGTGAAAAGACGGAAAGACCACGTGATGGTGACCAATACCCACCTCGGCTCGATCAGTGACCTCGCCGGCAGGACCGTGGACATCAATAAAGATGACCAACTGACACCGACTGAAGCAGCTGCGCACATTGTCTATCAGATTACGGCACACGGGTATGACACAACTCGGTATAAGGACAATCTGGACGACTGGGATGAGGACATGATGTCCTCTTACGATGAAGAATAACGCTTTTGAAGGCCATCCTTGTCTCAAGTCAGATGTTCTTCACTGCATCTTTCCGATCATATATTGCCCAGATAGACATATTTGATACCGGCTTTGGTCGCAATAGCTTTGGCTTGATACATATCTTTCAATGGTGTCGGACCTTGGTCTGCCATCTTGAACATAGGAAAACAGCGACTGAAATGCAGAGGGCAATCGGCAAAACCATTATCCGCCAACCAATTGCATAAACGGGTGATCAGTTTTTCATCCGTGTTGACTCCGGGAATCAGAAGATTGGTAATCTCCAGATGCACCCCGGCTTTCAGGAAGATCTTCAGGGCTTCAAGGACGGGATTCAATGTCGCCCCGTTCCATTTCCGATAGATGTCGTCACTGAAAGACTTCAAATCGATATTGGCGGCGTCAATATAAGGCACCAGCCAACGGAGTGGTTCTGGATTAATGTAACCTGCAGAAACAAGTACATTATAAAGCCCATGACGATGCGCCAATACCGCTATATCGTGCACATATTCGATGTAGGTCAAGGGTTCTGTATAGGTGTAGGCTATTGTCGGAAGGTGGTTCTTCAATGCCAATTTTACAATAGCTTCCGGACTGTATTCTGCACTGGAAACGTCTTGAGGGAAAGCCTGTGATATTTCAAAGTTCTGGCAGTTCTTACATCTCAGATTACACCCCGGACAAGCCAAGGAAAGGCATCTGCTGCTGGGATGAAACTGCAATAGGGGTTTCTTTTCTATCGGGTCATCAGCCAAGGCACAAGGATGACCGTATACCACGGAATAAAGTTTGCCATTGATGTTTTTCCGGTTTCGGCAAAGACCTGTATGTCCGTCAGAAACCCGACATTCATGCGGACAGAGTAAGCACCTGACACTATTACCCGAGGGTTTGTTTTTCTCACCAGAAAGCGTTCCGGTCTCTTTCGGATTCCCGATTTTGTCGGTATTCTCTGTATCAGACAAAACCGGGGTCGTCAGTTTTTCATAAAATTTCGCTTCATACAACATCAGTTATTCTCCTTTCCCCATAGACTTTTCACTGAAAATAACGGCATGATAAGTATAAAGTTCTGCATCTTTCCAACCGTCCCAACCTATACCTGCCTTGTCCTGGGCACAATGTCCCAGAAATTCTTCTTTTGTCCAGTTGACTTCATCGGCCACTTGTGGCAGGAATGTGCCGCTACGAAAACCTTTACGCATATAAATGCCCTGTTTCCCGTATTGGAACTCACTGATATCGAAAATTCTATGCAGTGGTGTAAGGACGGAAATTTCGATGTCGATCTTCGGAAGTTCATCAGTCGTGACCGGTGAGAAACGGGGATCATCGAAAGCAGCAGCCTTAGCCATCTCCCTGACGACATCAGCAAGGGGTATATCTTCTCCAAAATGCCCTATACAACCCCTGAGACGACCGTTTTCATTGAGCGTGACGAAAGCCCCACATTTGCTCTTGAGACGGTCTGTAAGGGGGAAAGAGACGCTTTCCGATTTCGATGAGATACTGTTTCGGGCAATCGCCAGCAATGTCTTTTTCTCCTCCTGAGTAAGAAATTCATCAGGAGAAGACGGGGGATATGCAGAAGATGGAGACCTAGAAGCATCTGAAGATGTTCCTGTCTTTGCAGTTGGTGTCTGATCTGCCGTGCTCTCTGATGAAAGGTTGGAAGAAGGTGAGTCGTCTGCAGAATCTTTTCCTGAACAGGTTTGACACAAAGCATAATAGCCTACAACTTCATCTTTCCCTCCGTAAGGGGAATCACCGGAATTCAGATACATCAGTCGATGGAGTTGAACATCCGTCCTCTCCTGACTCATCATCAGCAATACCGCTATACCGCACTGTCCACAGGCGCTGGTCGCCAGATTTCGGATCCCCAAGGAATTGTTCTCTGACAATGTCTTGACGAATTTCTCCAAATCACCTGTCGCAATGGCATTGCCTGTACGGTGGTCGACCTTCTCTGCATCATCATAAGACGAATAATGGGAAAAATCACTGCTGATCACAAACAGATTGTGAGGGTTGAAATAAGGCGCCAAGGCCTTCGCTATCTCCCTCAACCGATGGATATTCTCTGTCCCGATGATAATGGGGACAATGGGTGCAACATGCTTTAAATGATACTGTAAGAAGGGGAGTTGTACTTCCAGACAGTGTTCGCGGTCATGAGCCTGAGGCACATACCGGAATACCGTATTCGACTTGAGAAGTTGGCCGCAAAGTTCCTTGTCTACGCTGATACGGCCTATAGGGGTGGCATACTCATCAAAGGCATTGCAGATGGAAGCACCGTCGAAAGCCACATGATGCGAGGGGCCTATCAGAAAGATGTGATCATATTGCGCATCCAGAGAAATCTGGGCAAAAGCATCTGCTGCCACTCGGCCGGAAAAGACATATCCGGCATGCGGGACGATAACGGACTGTATCTGCCGGTCCGCAAACAACACCTTTGCACTCTTAAAATAAGACTTCAAATCATTGATTAGTTGCTGTGGCGTTCCGGGGTAAAATTGACCGGCAACGGCCATAGGACGAACGGTCTTCTCCTGTTCTCTTAAATTCATGGCACTACCTCCTGTTACAAAAAACATTGATAATAACAAAATGCCTGTCAGAATCATTGACAGGCATTTTCTATTCTTGATATCAGGGCTCTTCCTATTCCTCATTCCATTTCTTAGGATTCGATTCCCTCTTTTATCTGTTCGGACTGTTCTCAATCCGACACATCAAGACAACTGCTCCAAAAACTTATTTATCGAGTTTCCAGGTTGCCCCATCTTGTGTGTCTTGTATTTCGAAACCGTCTTTCTGCAATTCATTGCGGATCCTGTCACTCGTCGTCCAGTCCTTGGCTTCCTTTGCCTTGGCACGGAGATCGAGGACCATATCTACGACTTTCCCGAATGACTTCTCCCGCTCACTGCTGTCAGCACCTTCCTCACTCTTCAGTCCGAGAATGTCGGAAGTAAAGAGATTCATGGTGTCTGAGAGTTCTTTCAGATCTGCAGCACTGATTTTAGCCTTATGACCGACTATCGTATTGATCAGATGGCAAGCTTCAAACAGGTTACTGATCACTGTCGGAGTCTGCAAGTCATCATTCATCGCATCATAGCATTTCTGGCGGAGTTCACTCACAAATTTTGCCGTGGCTTCGTCGCTGGTCTTGTCAACCTGAATGCGTTTCAGGTCATTGATGCCGTCCATGAGACGCTTATAGCCTTTCTCGGCTGACTTGAGGGCTTCATTGGAGAAATCGACCGTACTGCGATAATGGGCAGACAAGATGAAGAAACGGATCGTCATCGGACTGTATGCCTGATCAAGTGTCGGATGCTTTCCGGTGAAGAACTGTTCCAAAGTAATAAAATTACCCAGACTCTTCCCCATCTTCTGACCATTGATGGTAATCATGTTGTTATGCATCCAATAGTGGACCATCTGATCGCCCTGACTGGCTACGGCCTGCGCAATCTCGCACTCATGATGAGGAAAGACCAAGTCCATACCTCCTCCATGTATATCAAAATGATTACCCAGATATTTTCTTCCCATAGCCGTGCACTCGCAGTGCCATCCGGGATAACCTACACTCCAAGGACTCGGCCAGCGCATGATATGCTCGGGCTGGGCTTTCTTCCAAAGTGCAAAATCACACTGGTGCTTTTTCTCACCTACTCCATTCAACTCCCGGCTATTATTGATGATGTCTTTCAGATTACGCCCTGAAAGGATACCATAATGGTATTTCTGGTCATATTTCACGACATCAAAATAGACGGAGCCGTTACTGACATAGGCATAACCGTTCTTCAGGATCTCTTTGGTCAACTCTTCCTGCTCTATGATATGGCCGGTGGCATGGGGCTCAATCGAAGGCGGAAGGACATTCAGAGCCTCCATCGCATGATGGTAGCGGATGGTATAGTATTGGGCTATTTCCATCGGTTCCACCTGCTCCAGACGTGCTTTTTTCTCTATCTTGTCCTCACCTTCATCTGCATCATGCTCCAAATGCCCGACATCCGTAATGTTGCGGACATAGCGGACTTTATACCCTAAGTGCTTCAGATAACGGAAAAGGACATCAAAGGTAATGGCAGGACGTGCATGTCCCAAATGCGGGTCACCATACACAGTAGGTCCGCAGACATACATTCCCACATGCGGTGCATGTAAAGGTTTGAAAATCTCTTTCCGTCGGGAAAGTGTATTGTAAATAATCAGTTTCTGTTCCATCTTAATTCTATTTTCTTTTATGCAAATATAGAATTTTTATAGCAGAAGACAAAATAAAAAAACAATTTTTGCAAATTTACATTATCTAAGATAAAATTTGAGTAACTTTGTAAGGATACACTAAATTGATTAAGGCAAAATGAATAATAAATATGCTATTTTCAGTGATATAGATGGAACATTGGTCAGTTTTGAAACTCATGTCATACCTGAATCGGCTGTTCAGGCGCTGACGGAAGCCCATCAAAGAGGTCACCGTATTTATATTTCGACCGGCAGACCTTTGTGTTTCATCATTAATTTAAAACAGATAGAGCATCTCATAGACGGTTACATCACGACGAACGGTGCTTATTGCTTTGTAGGCAAACAGGAAGTTAACTGTTGTGGCATTTCTCCTGAAGATGTACAGACAATGCTGAAATTTTCTGATCAAATGGGGTTTCCTTGCGTTCTAGTAGGTGAAAAGACAATAGCAGTCTATCACAATACGCCTGAAGTCAATGCCGTCTTCTACGGAGAACTGGGTGTTCCCGGATTGGACAAGGCACCGTCGATAAATGCATTGAAGGGACAGCGGATACTACAGTTGACTCCTTTTATCTCTCCCGAACAGGAAGAAAAGATGATGCCTTATCTGAAGCATTGCACCAGTGGCCGATGGAATCCAAAGTTTACTGATATTACGGATAAAGACGCTGATAAAGGAAAAGGGTTGTTGAAAATGGCTGCCTTTGAGAAATTCGATATCAGTCATACTTTCGCCCTGGGGGACGGAGGAAATGATATTCCGATCATTAGACAGGCAGGAATAGGCATCGCAATGGGAAACGCTTCGGATCAAACCAAAGCTGCAGCTGATTTCGTCACTCGCAGCGTGGATGATGATGGGCTGGCTTATGCATTGAAGCATTTCGGACTAATAGAATGAGGCACACAAATGTCTCATTCTTTTGCCGGATCTTTAGAAATCAAGTCCGAGACGTGCGGACATAAAAAATCCCGGCTCTCCATTTCTTTCCAAGATGAAGATACCAGGTAAGATATATGAAAGACTAATAAGAATTAGTCTACTGCATCCTTATTGTCGACAGCGTCGTAACCTTTGGAAGAATTGTTCTGGATTAACTCATGGAGATTCATCTCATGATACCCCCCTTTGGCTTTATCTGCCAGTTCCATCTCTTCCAACTCCTTCTTTTCTGCCTCGGAATGAGTAAAGGTTGATCTGGACTTCAATTCACAGACGCCCCAACCGACCAATGCGACAACTACAAAAAGTATAAATGCTAATTGAATACTCATTATATATAATGTATTTGAATTCCAAGTGCAAATTTACACATTTCTTTTGAAACGAAAAACTTAACCTTCTTTTTTCTTCTGAAAAATCTTATCATCTGTTTGCCGACGTTATCTTTCCACCTTACCTACTCTATTAATTGATACTATTCTACCTTTAAAAAAATTAAAATATAACTTTTAATATTCTATAATTATCAAACTAGAATAAAGTAATAAATATTTATAAAATTAGAAGATAACTCATAGATTCTATCTCTGTATATCAATAAATCACAATGTAAAGTTAATATCGAAATAATTGGTGATATATAGTGTTTTGTACATCTATATGGGATATATTCAGTATTATAATTATCAATATGTCATATTTAATACTTTTATCACGTAGATAGCATTTATTATGTGTGCGTACACACGCTCATTGATTTATGTCAACAAAATAAACAAAATACACGAATATACCTGAATTTTATAGATCGTGATTTTAAAATATATTATCTTTGCAACGTCAATCAGAGAGAAGAGGTCCTCAACCGAATGAGGGGTCTTTTTAAAGATGACAAGATAAAACAGCCAGAAACTGATAATAAGAAAATGTATAAAGCCGAAGTTCATGACTGAGGCATAAATTAATTGAAAGGATATAAATTATGTTGACAAGTTCGAGTGTGATGGGTTTAGCATTGCTTTTCTTTGTAGTTGCAGGTGTGATTAATTCAACCATCGAGCGTAGATAAATTAGAGCAAGTTGAGAGTTTTGAAATCAAGTGGGGGTCGCAACATACAGTTCTGTTTGTTGCGACTTTTTGTTTTATACGGGTTCTAACTATTTTGAGCCGACATTATCATTTGTATCCTACCTCCAATAAAAAGATTTTCCGGGGAGTCCATAAGGTACAAAAGTTGTAGACTATATTTTCTGAGAAATCGATGATAATACAATAGAAAAAGGTCCCCTCTTGAAAAACGATTTTCAAAAGGGGACCTTACCAACACAGATTAAATTCAAAAAATGTGTTATTGATTAGTTATATTTTCCTGCTTATTCCTGTGGGGAAAATTCGTCTTTTCCTACACCACAAAGTGGGCAAACCCAATCATCCGGAAGGTCTTCAAAGGCTGTTCCCGGTGCTATACCATTATCTGGATCACCCTTTTCAGGATCATAAACATAGCCGCATACATTACATACATATTTTTTCATAATGCCAATTATTTATAAGTTATTAATTATACCAGCCCCAAAGTTACTATATTTTTTTCAAAAGCTTTTAATTTACACAATATTTTTTTATATCTTTGCACAATATTGTAGGACTGATTCTTACACTGAAAGACGTCTAAAGAAAGAACAAAAATCACTTATATAAAATGAACTACGACTTCAGAGAGATTGAAAAGAAATGGCAGAAAAAGTGGGTTGAGAGCAAAACCTATAAGGTTACTGAAGATAAAAGTAAGAAAAAGTATTATGTACTCAACATGTTTCCTTATCCTTCAGGTGCAGGACTTCATGTCGGTCACCCATTGGGATATATTGCCAGTGACATTTATGCCCGTTACAAACGCTTGAAAGGATTCAATGTACTGAATCCTATGGGCTATGATGCCTATGGTCTTCCTGCAGAACAATATGCAATTCAGACGGGGCAGCATCCTGCCATCACAACAGAGCAGAATATCAACCATTACCGGGAACAACTTGATAAGATCGGTTTTTCATTTGACTGGTCCCGTGAGATCCGAACTTGTGATCCCAGTTATTACCATTGGACACAATGGGCATTTGAAAAGATGTTCAATAGTTACTATTGCACTAAATGCCAGAAAGCCAAACCTATAGAAAAGTTAATCCACCACTTTTCTGAAAAGGGCACCGAAGGTATCCATGCAGCACAAACCAAAGAACTTTCTTTCACGGCAGATGAATGGAATTCATGGGATGAAAAAAAGCAGCAACAGATATTGATGAACTACCGTATCGCCTATTTAGGGGAGACGATGGTGAACTGGTGTTCCGGATTAGGAACTGTACTTGCCAATGATGAAGTCGTGAACGGCGTCAGTGTCCGAGGAGGCTATCCTGTCATTCAGAAGAAAATGAGACAGTGGTGTCTCCGAGTGTCAGCCTATGCTCAAAGACTGTTGGATGGACTGGATACCATTGACTGGAGTGACTCCATCAAAGAAACACAACGCAACTGGATCGGCCGTTCTGAGGGGACTGAAGTGGTGTTCAAAGTCAAAGACAGTGACCTTGAATTCAAAATATTCACGACCCGTGCAGATACGATGTTCGGCGTGACTTTCATGGTCCTTGCACCTGAATCAGACAAGGTCGCCCAAGTGACCACTCCTGAACAGAAAGAGGAAGTGGAAAAATATTTGGATTACGTGAAAAGTCGGACGGAACTTGAGCGCATGAGTGATCATAAAGTCACGGGGGTGTTCACCGGATCCTATGCGATCAATCCTTTTACAGAAGAAGCCATTCCTATTTGGGTTGGAGAGTATGTTCTAGCAGGATATGGCACTGGAGCCATCATGGCTGTGCCTGCACATGACAGTCGGGACTATGCCTTTGCAAAACACTTCCATCTGCCTATCATTCCTCTGATAGAAGGCGCTGATGTCAGCGAGGAGAGTTTTGATGCCAAAGAGGGAACGGTGATGAATTCTCCGGCTGCGGGTAAGAAAGGCCTGGATGGTTTTACCTTGAACGGATTGAACGTGAAGGAAGCCATTGCCGCTACCAAAAAATTCGTTACAGAAAAAGGTATAGGCCGTATAAAAGTCAATTATAGGTTGAGGGATGCCATTTTTTCCCGTCAGAGATATTGGGGTGAACCATTCCCTGTATATTATAAGGATGACATGCCTTATATGATTCCGGAACAGTTCTTACCCTTGACTCTTCCTGACATTGACCAGTATAAGCCTACTGCAACAGGTAATCCTCCATTGGGACGCGCAAAGAAATGGGCATGGGATACGAAAAGCAATAAGGTCGTTGACACTGCGTTGATAGACAACAAGACCGTCTTCCCTATTGATCTCTATACCATGCCGGGATTTGCAGGAAGTTCAGCTTATTACCTTCGGTATATGGATCCTCATGACGACCAGGCTCTTGTGAGCAAGGAGAAAGATGAATATTGGCAGAATGTCGACTTATACGTCGGGGGTACAGAGCATGCTACCGGACACTTGATCTATTCCCGTTTCTGGAATAAGTTCCTGCACGACTATGACTATTCCTGCAAGGAAGAACCTTTCCAGAAACTCATCAACCAAGGTATGATACAAGGACGCAGTAATTTCGTCTACCGTGTCAATGAAAAAAGCAAGAAGGACAAACCGGTATTCGTCAGTTTCAACCTGAGGAAGAACTATAAGGATGTTACACCTATCCATGTCAATATCAACATTGTCCAAAATGATATTCTCGATATTAATGCATTCAAGGCATGGAGACCGGAATACAAGAACGCTGAATTTATCTTGGAAAACGGTAAGTATATCTGCGGATATGCTGTGGAAAAGATGAGTAAGAGCATGTTCAACGTCGTGAATCCTGATGATATCGTCAACAAATATGGTGCTGACACGCTACGGCTCTACGAGATGTTCCTGGGACCTGTAGAAGCCAGCAAACCTTGGGATACCAACGGCATAGACGGCTGTCACAGATTCTTGAAGAAATTCTGGAACTTGTTCTGGGACAACCGTTCTGATCAATGTCTCATCAATGAGGTTGCTCCGAGTGAAGCCAGCCTTAAATCGGCTCACAAACTCATCAAAAAGGTAGGTGAAGACATCGAGAAGTTCAGTTATAATACGGCTATATCCGCATTTATGATCGCTGTCAATGAACTTTCCCAGCAAAAGTGCCATAATCATGATATTCTGAAAGAACTCGTGGTCTTGATCGCACCGTTCTGCACCCATATCGCTGAAGAATTGTGGCATGAACTTGGAGAAAAAGGTTCAGTTTGCGATGCTCAGTGGCCGACTTATGACGAGAAATATCTCGTGGAAAATGAAATCCAAATGACCATATCCTTCAATGGGAAAGCACGGTATCAAAAAGTCTTCTCAGCTGATGCAGATGTAGAAAGTATCAAGAAAGCAGTCATCTCGGATGAAAAGAGCCAAAAATATATTGCCGGGAAAAATATTATAAAAATCATCGTAGTTCCTAAAAAGATCGTGAACGTGGTATTCAAAAATTGAAACTGATTTTGGAATAAGAATAGCAGGCGACTTCGTATCAGTCATTCAGCATAAAATCCATACAGGTGTCCTGCCCGTCAAGCACTTGCATTTACAAGCTATATGAACAATCGTAATGTAAAAAATGAGATCAAGGATTATGTATATATTACATTAGGTCTCATACTTTATACCTTTGGTTGGACGGTATTTCTCTTGCCGTACAGTATCGTAACAGGTGGGGTAACTGGTATCTCAGCTATCATATTTTATGCTTCTAAAATTCCTATCGCCTACTCTTATTTCATTATAAATGCCATACTTCTGGTTTTTGCACTGAAAATCCTCGGACTGAAATTTCTGGTAAAGACCATTTATGCGACCATCGTCCTGTCACTCACATTGAGTTTTGCACAGCAGGCGATGACCCTGCCTGATCATACGATGTACCAGATATTAGGCAAAGGCCAGGATTTCATGTCCTTAATCATAGGTTGTTCTATGACCGGTACGGCACTGGCAATCGTATTTCTGCACAACGGGTCTACTGGCGGAACGGATATCATAGCCGCTTGCGTCAATAAGTACCGGAATATTTCCCTGGGACGTGTCCTGGTTTTCGTAGATATCTGTATCATCAGCAGCTCCTACCCTATCTTCCATGATTGGAGAAAACTGGTTTTCGGTTTCTGTACGATGGTCATAGAAAACTTTGTCTTGGACTATGTCATGAATGCTCAAAGGGAGAGTGTACAGTTCATGATCTTCTCTAAAAAATATCAGGAGATAGCCAATGCCATTGGAACGAAAATGGAACATGGTGTAACGATTCTCGACGGTCACGGATGGTATACCGGAAATGAAGTGAAAGTGCTTTGTATCTTGGCTAGAAAGAGAGAAAGCCCTATCATCTTCAGACTTATCAAGATCATCGACCCGAATGCTTTCGTATCCCAATCATCCGTCATCGGTGTCTACGGCGAAGGCTTTGACAAAATGAGGATCAAGATCCCCAAACGTGATAAAGAATCGATCATCAAAGCCTCGCAAAACGGCTCTGTCCCTAAATTATAGGATATCCACAACCATAAAACAATACAAATGACAACTATTGTATTTGCCACTAACAATAAGAATAAACTTCGTGAGATCCGTGAAATTCTAGGATCTGATTTCAATATCGTTTCGCTCTCTGACATCAACTGCCATGAAGATATTCCTGAGACAGGAAATACTCTAATGGAGAATTCTCTTCAAAAAGCCCTTTATGTCTATCAACACTATCATCAGGACTGTTTCGCAGACGATACGGGACTGGAGGTAGAGTCATTGAATGGTGAGCCTGGCGTACATTCAGCCCGTTATGCTGAAGGTACCGACCATGACAACCAAGCCAATATCGCAAAACTCTTACGGAAATTGGGAGATAATCCTAATCGAAGGGCTAAATTCCGTACTGTCATTACTCTAATCCAAAAGAATCCGGCCCAACGTAATGGTAATGCCGCTTCTTCGGAGACCATTCATTACTTTAACGGTGAAATCTCCGGTACTATAGCTAAAGAAAAAAGAGGTACATCGGGCTTCGGATATGATCCTCTTTTCATCCCTACAGGTTATCAAGAAAGTTTTGCACAAATGGGAGATGAAGAAAAGAACAAAATCTCTCATCGTGCACGGGCTGTAGCTAAACTGGCTGCATTCCTTAAAAGTCAAGTAAAATGATGCCTGAAGTACAGAAAGGTTTGAAGTTCGGACTTTACTGCATGAAATTTTCGATAATCAATTAAATGAATTTAACGTGATCTTATCATGTAGTATAAGGTCACGTTTAGACCTTAATAAAAATACTTTTCCTAGAACAGATATTCTTTTATCAAAGATTAGTCCTCATCATACTATACTATACCCCAATTTTAGACAATGTTTAACTTTTATTTAAATAATATACTCATCCACGGAGAGCGCGCATAGCGGCAAGAGGCGTCGTGTAACGCCTCGGCGAGCGTCACGCTGCAGATTGATATCTCCTTATCGGAATTAATTCCGGTAAACTGTGATGTGGCCTGCGGTAGTTGTAATATTCCATGAACTTGCCAATGCCTTTACGAAGTTCGGCTCCGTTATTAGCCGGATTCAAGTAGATATACTCCTGCTTAATGGTACGCCAGAAGCGCTCTATCCATATATTGTCCTTGCATCTGTTTCTGCCATCCATACTGATTTTGACATGATATGATTTCAACGTGTTGACCCATTCTTCGCTGGTATATTGGCTTCCCTGGTCTGTATTGACAATCTCCGGGGTACC
>NZ_JAMXLY010000070.1 GCF_024054555.1 Segatella cerevisiae
CTTGTCTGAGGCAGAATACACTGCAATTGATCATGTGCGATGGAAAAATCGCAGCCTGACAGTAAATGGCAAAGATAACTGAGAATGAGAAACAAAAAAGAGGATGTATCTTTTGACACACCCTCATTTTTATAGATATCTATGGCCATCGTGGCATTGGGAAGGATTTGGTCAGTTTCGCCACTGATGTTGAAAATGATTATACTTTCTTCTAAAACTGTTTGATGTTTTTCATTTCTATTGGAACACGTCTTCGCATCTGAAAATCCACTTCCATCTCTTTCATGGACACCTATTCATGCATCTTGTTGCTGTATGACTATACGTTCTGTTCACAGCCACATAAGGTTTTGTTGCTGGTTAGTCATAATTTCTGTTGAAGCACTTCTATACACCCTAACGACGTACGTTCTTGCACCTTAATGACGTACGTTCTTACACCCTAATGTCGTACGTTCTCATATCTTAATGACGTACGTTCTTATATCCTCAATATCGTACGTTATTAATACGAACTAAACTCTAAAATAAGTAGATACTTTTTCTTTTCATAAACGAAATCAGTAGACACTATCATTTAAGTCATGCAGATTAACTAGACACAATAGATTAATCCCTGCATATTTCATTGATAAACCGTCCGTTTCTAATCTTTTTTTATTTCTCAGGCAAAGGTATACCTTGTCCTTCTGCGTGTAGTCAGTTTGTGAGTTGGACGCATCAACCTTTTTCGAGGATCTGCTTGAGGAATTTCGGGGTATATCCTTTTTGGCTTTTTGCCACTTGTTCCGGCGTCCCTGTACTCAGGACAGTCCCACCATTACGACCACCTTCAGGGCCGATGTCGATGATATAATCAGCTAGTTTGATGACGTCTAGGTTATGTTCGATGATGATGACCGTATTGCCGCGATCAACTAGTTTTTGTAGCACTTCCATCAATATTCTGATGTCCTCAAAATGCAGTCCGGTGGTAGGTTCATCCAGAATATACAGTGTTTTCCCTGTATCCTTTTTGGCCAATTCCGTAGCTAATTTTACACGTTGGCTTTCACCACCTGAAAGGGTAGTAGAACTCTGACCGAGTTTGATGTATCCTAAGCCAACGTCCTGGAGTGTTTTGATCTTCTGGAGGATCTGGGGGACATTTTCAAAGAATTCGACAGCTTGGTTGATGGTCATATCGAGAACATCGGCGATACTTTTGCCTTTGTACCTTACTTCCAAAGTCTCCCGATTGTATCGTTTCCCGTGACAGACCTCGCAAGGAACCATCACATCAGGAAGCAAATTCATTTCTATAGTCTTATAGCCGTTTCCTTTGCAAGCTTCGCAGCGACCTCCCTTGACATTAAAAGAAAAGCGGCCGGGTTTGTATCCCCTGATTTTAGCTTCAGGTAAACCTACAAAGAGTGTCCTGATGTCACTGAATACACCCGTATAGGTAGCAGGATTCGACCGAGGAGTCCTTCCGATGGGACTCTGGTCCACATTAACTACCTTGTCTATGTTTTCTATTCCTTCGATCTTGTCGTAGGCCATGGGCTTTTTGAGTGAGCGATAGAAATAGTGGGAGAGGATGGGCTGCAGGGTCTCGTTGATCAGCGTGGACTTGCCGGACCCACTTACTCCTGTGACCACGATCAGGTCGCCCAGGGGGAAGGTGACATTGATGTCCTTCAGATTATTTCCTTTGCACCCGTAGAGGGTGATGGACTTGCCGTTCCCCTTTCGACGCTGTTTGGGAATGACAATCTTCTTTATTCCCGCAAGGTACTGTGCCGTGAGGGTCAGTTGACGGCCTGTCTCTCCTGATCCTGGGGGGAAGGGGGTACCTTTCATCATCTCCGCAGGAGTACCTTGAAAGACGACCTCGCCACCTTTTCTTCCCGCCTTGGGTCCGATGTCGATAATCCAGTCGGCTGAGCGCATCATGTCTTCATCATGTTCCACGACAATGACGGTGTTTCCTAAATCGCGCAGTTCCTTGAGCGAATTGATCAGCCGTTGGTTATCCCGCTGGTGCAGGCCGATACTTGGCTCATCAAGGATATAGAGTACATTGACCAGTTGACTGCCAATCTGTGTGGCCAGTCGGATACGCTGGCTCTCGCCACCGGACAGGGATGCTGACTGACGGTTGAGGGAGAGATAGTCTAGACCAACTTCCAGAAGGAAATTAACTCTGGAGCGGAGCTCCTTGACAATTTCGTCTGCGATTTTCCTTTGCTGGGGCTCCAGATGGTCCTCGACATGGTCAAGCCATTCTTTTAAGTCAGAAATATCCAGGTTGGCTACTTCTGAGATGTTCTTGCCCCAGATCTTATAGGATAGTGATTCTTTCTTCAGGCGCATGCCGTGGCATTCGGGACAGGTGATCTCGGCAAGAAACTGGTCTGCCCATTTTTTCCCGCTTGCCGAATCATCGTTTTCCATTACGGTTTGCAGGTATTTCACTACGCCGTCGAAGGGGACGAAATAATCGCTTGAGGTATGGACTTTTTCTTTCGGGATGCGGACATCCTCAACGCTTCCGTAAAGGATCTCATTCATGGCTTCATCGGAGATCTGTTTCACCGGTGTTCTCAGGGTATAGTTATATTTTCCGAGCATGACTTCTATCTGCCAGAAGATCATCTGGTTCTTGTATTTCCCTAAGGGTACGATTGCTCCGTCATGGATGCTCTTCCCGGGGTCTGGAATCACTTTCTTCAGGTCGATCTCATTGATCTTCCCCAGACCTTTACAGTGTGGGCATGCTCCTTCCGGGGAATTGAATGAAAACAGGTTCGGGGCAGGATCTCCGTATGCCAGGCCTGTTGTCGGATCCATGAGACGCTTGGAGTAATTCTTCACGCTGCCGGTATCCTTGTCAAGGATCATCAGGATGCCGTTCCCTTGCTTCATGGCAGTCTGTATGCTGCGGCGGAGACGGTCTTCATCTTTATCCTCGACGGCCATCTTGTCAATGACTACTTCAATATTGTGGTTCTTATAACGGTCGACTTTCATCCCGCGGACAATCTCTTTCATCTCTCCATCCACACGGACATAAAGGAACCCCTTTCGTCTTAAGGTTTCGAAGAGTTCGCGATAATGACCTTTGCGCTGTCTGATCAGCGGGGCAAGAATATAAATCCGTTTGCCGGCATAGTCCTTGAGGATCATCTCAATGACCTGCTCTTCGGTGTACTTCATCATTCTTTCACCGCTCCGATAACTATATGCCGTTCCTGCACGGGCGAAAAGAAGTCGTAGATAGTCATAGATCTCTGTGGTCGTTCCTACAGTGGACCGGGGATTCTTATTGGTGGTTTTCTGCTCGATGCTGATGACCGGACTCAGACCTGTGATCTTGTCTACATCCGGACGTTCCATATCCCCTAAGAAGTTGCGCGCGTATGCAGAAAAAGTCTCGATATAGCGTCTCTGTCCTTCTGCAAAAATGGTGTCGAAAGCCAGAGAGGATTTGCCTGACCCGGAGAGACCTGTAATAACCGTTAGAGAATTGCGGGGAATCATGACATCCACATCCTTCAGGTTGTGTACACGTGCTCCCCAAACATTGATCTTTTCATCTTCTCGTTGCATGATAGCTAATCTCTATTGTATCTTCTGCTTCTTACAGCAGTATAGTTTTAGGTGGTTGTAAGCCGTTATTGGAGTCAGACCGTTCTGGATGTACCTTCAGATCGCCCTGTCATCTTGCCCCATATTCTTAAGGGACCCCTATGTCGGTTGGAATTCCCGCTTTTTCAGGACAATATCCCGAAGGTCAGAGTAGACATGGGCCGAAGTGCTCTCTTTATAAGGCCATATCTTTGCAAATTTACAGGAATTCCCTTTAAAAACAAAATAAAATACTCGTTTTTATGGTTTCATGGCAGGAACAAGGACTTCTCTCTTTTTCTAATGAAAGGGATGTTTCGGTGAAAAGTCAGAAGAAAAAACAAGAATAAAGGTGAGAAAGGCTTGGATACCCTTCTGATCACTCCTGGCATATGTTTATACGGAGTTATCCTACACCTACTATGGAATTCAGTATGATAACGGTGAATACGATGGCTGTGATCACCACATAGAGCCAGTCCTTCTGACGGGCAAAATCTATTAATGACAAAGCTACGCGGAGTATAGGGGTGAGCATGAGTACAAGCACTCCCAGTTGAATCCAGTCTTTGGCTGCGAGGGTCGTCAGACCATTGAGAATACCGCCGATAGAGGTAAAGGAGGCGGGCTCCCTGCGGAACACGGAATAGTCGGGAATCGTTTCTCCGCCGTGCCGGACCAGATAGTAAATTCCACTGATCAATGCGATCGTACAAGCGGTGACTACCCCGATACGCAGGGTATTGCCAATCAGTTCCCTCATGTCTGTTTGAGACCTATTATCTTTCTCTTTCATCTTATCAGAATTTACCTGCAAAACCATTATAGATCATGTTAATGGCTACTAACAGAATGGCTATGGCAAAGATCTTTCTCAGCAGACTCACGTTGAGTTTCTTTAACAACTGGGCACCGGTCAGGGCTCCACACAGGACTCCGACCATGATGGGAAAGGCTATCCCTGGTTCTATATAACCGCGCTGGAGATAAACGACCGCAGAGGTGACTGCGGTGACTCCAATCATAAAATTACTCGTCGTCGTACTTACCTTGAAGGGTACTTTCATGAAATTGTCCATGGCCAGAACTTTCAGGACACCGCTTCCTATTCCCAATAGTCCGGAAAGGATCCCGGCTACAATCATGGTCAGGAATCCTCCGATAACATGAGTGAGTTCATAGCTCTTCGGCCCTTCTTTGGTGGGGTACGTCCCGAAAAGTTTCAATTTCTTCGCCAGGTCGCTCCCCTTGACGTTCTCATGGTCTGCTGACTGCCTTTGCTGCATTACGGCCGTAAGGATCAGGACCAGCCCGAAGACGACGGCAATTGCATTCGTGGGCATCCATAAGGCAATGACGGCTCCTGCCACGGCACCTATACTCGTGGCGATTTCGAGGAACATGCCCAGGCGAATATTCGTCATGCCTTCCTTGACGTATGCGCTGGCTGATCCCGAGGAAGTGGCAATGGATGCTACAAGTGCTGCTCCTATGGCGTAGCGGAAATCAATATGAAAAACAAGTGTAAGGAGTGGGATTACGATGACCCCTCCGCCTAATCCTGTCAAAGATCCTAACAGTCCGGCGGCGTATGCTCCGGCGAGTAAAATTAAAGTAAAAACCAGAATAGTCATATCCGTGTATATTTTTTACGGTTTCCCAGAGCGTCACTTCGTCCTTGACGTTTAAGTTGAACTTCTCTTTACCTTTGGCAGCAAAATTACGAAAAATATTCTGATTAAAGTATAAAAGTGATTATTATTGCCGGAACCGGATGTAAAAAATGCTTTTTTGATGCAAGGTTCTACTTCTTGTCGCATTTAGTAGGTAGATTAATGAAAAGGAAAGAAAATGAATAGGACAGTAAAATTTTGGGTAATGGGATTGGTTCTGCTCACAACAGCCTTTTCCTTGCAGTCGTGTTTGAACGACGATGATGACGATTGGTATTATGACAATGGTGCGAATGCACTTGTTACGTTGAAAACATCATCGAAAGGGCATTTGCTCCTTCAACTGGATGATTCTACTTTGCTTTACCCGGTGAATATAAGTGCTTCTCCTTATGGTAATAAAGAGATAAGGGCACTGGTAAGAATCAGGGATCCGAAAGATAGTGAACTTGGAAATGGTGTTCTCTCGGATAGTTTGAGAAATGTCTATGTCTCCTGGATGGACAGTGTGCGTACCAAACCTATGGCTCGTAGCTATGGGGTGAAGAATGATTCTATCTATGGCAATGATCCTCTGGAAGTCTTGAACAGTTGGATGACGGTTGTCGAAGATGGGTATCTTACCGTGAACTTCCGGACGTATTTTGGGGATGGCGCAGTCCATACCTTGAATTTGGTCAAAGGTGATTCTCTGAATGTTCTGGAACTCCATCAGGATGCGAAGGGTGATCTCGGAGGACGGCCCGGAGATGGCATTATTGCTTTCCGACTGGATTCCCTGCCGGACACGAAGGGGAAAATCGGGACCTTTACCTTAAAATGGAAATCATTTGATGGAGAAAAGAGCCATCAATTTAAATATCGTACACGAAAATGAGCTGATCGGCCGTTTATTCTATAATAAACGGAAGTTGAGGGATGCGTAGTGAGGAGACTGACAAAGAACAGCGGATTATCCGACTTTTTCACCAGGGCGATGCTTCGGCGATGGATTTGCTGTACACTGATTATGCCGGTTACCTCACGGGGGTAGGTTTTCGTTATATCTCTGATGATGATGACCTGAAGGATGTCTTGCAGGAGAGTTTCATCAAGATCTTTACCTGCATCAATTCTTTCACTTACCGGGGGAAAGGTTCATTGAAGGCGTGGATGACTCGCATCGTGATCAACGAGTCTCTTCAGTTCCTCCGGCGTCAACAGGCTTCTCAGATCGTCAGGATGGATGATCTTGATTTGCCGGATATGGCAGAGGAGGAACCTGACCTGACGGGGTTGAGTGCTGATAGTCTTTCTGAGATGATCAGACACCTTCCGCCGGGCTGCAGGGAGGTATTCAACCTTTATGCTGTTGAGGGGAAAAGTCATATCGAAATTGCACGGTTATTGAATATCAAACCGGACACATCGGCTTCTCAGTTTCATCGCGCCAGGGCTATTCTGGCCAGGATGATCAGAAAGTATCAATTAAAAAAAGCACGGGAATGAAAGATCAATGGATCAGGGATATGCGCCGTCTTTTAGACGGCTATGAAAAGGATCCTCCTGATGGCTTGCTGGATGAGGTCAAGCAGGCTATCGGGGAACGGAACCTCCGGCCCGTGCCTGAACGAAAAACAAGGAAGATTCCTCTGTGGCTTGTCCGTTCTGTTGCGGCTGTGGCCGTTGCTGTGGGGATAGGGATATTGGTGTTTCATCTCCCTGTCACACGGGAGAGGTCTGAAGTGCAGACGGCTCAGGAATCTTCCCGTCCGCCGTATAGGAATGGGCATACTGCCATACAGCAGACTGAATCGGATCATCATCCGGGAACCGTTGCCGGTGTGCTGGCTTCTGTAGAGAGGGCCTTGAGTCCCATGTCCTCACAGGGGAGGAAAGTACATGTCCTGCGGTCAGCACCATCTTCCGCCCTTCTGGCGAAGGTGAATGTCCCGGCTCAGATCTCTTCTGATCATTTGGAGTCGTCTGTAAGTATACCGTCTTCGGGAGTTTCCGGATTTCCGGAAAATCCTTTGAATCCTTCTCTGCCGCAATCTGCCGGATCTGCCGGCGAGTCTTCTGGGAGGGTACGGATAAGCAGGAAAGAGGAGGGGATGAATCATCAGGAGTATATGGCTTCTGCGTCTCTGCCTGCTGCGAGGCATCATCGGAGAAAATCGGTGAGTATCGGCCCTTTCTGCTCTGGTGCAATGGGAGGAGATGACGGTTCGGCAGGTCCGGAAATGGTCTTTGCTGATGCTGCTCCGTATGGCCCTTCTGAATCACGGGCATATCCTGTTATGAGTGGGCTGGTCTACGGGGTAGATCAGTTACATACGAGTACTCACTATGACCAACCTGTGAAACTTGGTCTGTCACTGGGGTATCCTGTGACGGATGGGCTTGGCCTGCATGTCGGGATCGTTTACAGTCTGTTGTCTTCAGACGAGACCCGGAGCAACTCTACAGAAGAGTATAAAACTCATCAGAAACTCCATTATGTCGATTTACAGTTGTCGGCCAGTCAAAGTATCTGGAGAAAAGACCATTTCCATTTTTATGTCACTGCCGGTGGTGGTGGCGCCAGGATGGTCAGTGGCGAGGCGAAGACGAAATATTATGTTAATGATGGCTTGATTTCTACTACAAAAAATGATGTAAAGATGCATCAGCTGCAGTGGTCTGTAAATGGGACGGCTGGAGTGGAGTATAATTTTATGCCCCATGTGAGTCTGTATGTTGAGCCTGGCATCAGTTATTATTTTAAGAATGGAAGTCAGTTACATACTTATTATCGGGATAAACCCTTACGGCCCAGTTTGAGCATCGGCCTGAGATTCAATATCAGGGATGTAGGGAAATAAATGCCGGATTCCCGTAATATTCGTTACGGTGTACGCATTATCTGACTTCTTGAAAACTAGTTGCCGATTTTTTTATTTAGAAGTGGTGATTTGTGTCCTTTTTCCTTTCAGATTTTGAGTTTTGAATAAAATATGGTAGTTTTGTAGTACCAAAAATATATCCTGATAACAGGATATAGATGATGAAAATTGGAATGATTATCCTCAATTGGGTGATTAATAATTTTGAGTATTCCCCGATATTCATTACCTTTGCATCAATTATCAAAACCTCGTCAAAATGAAACTGATAGAATTTTCAAAACGCTTCCCCGATGAAGC
>NZ_JAMXLY010000071.1 GCF_024054555.1 Segatella cerevisiae
TCGGGGAAGCGTTTTGAAAATTCTATCAGTTTCATTTTGACGAGGTTTTGATAATTGATGCAAAGGTAATGAATATCGGGGAATACTCAAAATTATTAATCACCCAATTGAGGATAATCATATTATTTTACATCCTTTCTAGCTTCTTATATCCGCGAACAACTTTTAGCAAACTGTGATAAGTTTTCTTTTGAAACGGTCATGTCACATCCTTCAAAGTTAGATTTTATGACAAAGGCAAAAAATGAAGTTTTTAAAGTCTATCTGTATTTTGTTTCTCTGATCAGTCCTGACTTGAATGTAGCCCGTGTCGAGGCTAGGGTGAAAGAAGGAGGTCATGACGTTCCTGAAAATAAAATTCGGGAACGTTATGAACGAACTATGAATAATTTGCTTCCAGCAATAGAAATTGCAGATGAATCTTATATATTTGACAACAGTGGTAATACCCAGAACCTGTTTGCACATGTAGAGGATGGAAACATCAACCTATTACTGAAAACGATTCCATCTTGGTTTCAAGAATATGTCTTAAAACAATTGAAATAGAATGCCTGTATTTCTGTTCACGGGATATACTCCATCAATCTTTCTCACGTTCTTTATACAACACCATCCCGGCAATACAAGCTACACAATCTTGCTTTCTTCACAGGTCTTGAACGGGAATAGAGTCACATACGATCACTTACTTACATTTGTCCTAGTAATACAAGCCATACCATCAGTCTTTCTTCTATTATCCGGCATAGGAATAGATGCCACTCCAAATCAATCATACTCCCGTTCTTTCACCACGCCTGATATTGGAATATCGTCCATATACAATCATGCATTTTAAATATTCGTCATGGGAGTACGAGCCACAAACAAGCAATACGTTAACTAGCTATATAACCTCGTCTAATACACCTGAAAAGTAGGGGGATACCCCGAAGAGAGCCTCAAGAGTTTTTAAAACTTTTGGGGCTCGTTCTTTTAGACCCCTTGTCCTGCCCAGGTTGAGGCTCAACGTGCCAATGCCATCCAGCTTTACTAAGCCTTTGAATTCTAGACAGCTTCATTGTTCATCCACGTACAAGACGTTGGAGCAAACTAACGAGCGCATAACCAAATTCAAAGGACCATAATCCCTATCTCACACGTCCTTAGAACTCCCCACATTATTATGGGAAACCTTAGTATTAACCTCTCCATTGATCCTATTAACTTGCAGATGAAATACCCCTGCATTATTACAGGGAATTCCTAGCACTCCACCACCTAAAACTATAGCGGTATAATTGAAGTACTTATATCTTAGAACTCCTACTATTTCAATTTACACCATATATATGAACTTTCAAGTTTGATAATCCTATTCCAAGGGAACCATGATACCCACATCTATGAAAACCACCAATATCCACATAACTAGAACATTAAACATTACAGATATAAAGGCTTAATTGATCATTTTACATGATTTTCAGCACTTTTTTGATATAATGACTAAAAAAACTTGCAGAAAGTATCTATATTATACAAAAAATCCGTAAATTTGTACACAGTGATTATGACGATTATTGCGAATGAACTTTGATATTTAATACCATAATGTCCCGCAGTTCTCGTAAATCATGAATAGATGATTATATTCAGAAGGAATAAAGAAAAGGAAGATGGCTAGGAAAATTTTAGCTTATATTGATGAATGTGGAGCTTATGGCTTTGATTTTACCAAATCAGGCAATTCTCCTTGTTTTATAGTTTGTGCTATTTTGATTAACGAGGGTGATAAGGAGTTTGTTGATTCGCAACTTACAAATATTCGAAATAAATATTTTAGTGGAACGGAAATCAAATCAAATCACATTAAAGGGAATCATAAAAGACGTATTAAGATCCTAAGTGAGGTTATAAAATTACCATTTACAATAGTTGCGTTGGTTGTTGACAAAACAACAGTATTTGCAGATTATGGCATAACAAAAAACAAAAAAACTTTTTATAAATTTATTAACCAGCTATTATACAATGAGCTAAGAGGTCCTTTTGCAAATTTGACAATTACGTCAGATGAAGTCGGAGAAAATGATTTCTGCCGTGAATTTTTAAAGTATGTTCAAGTGCATCGGAAGCAAATCTCGCTTTTTGACCAGGAGATATTTTCATTAAAAAATAGCAAAGAGGTGAATGGCGTACAGTTGGCTGATTTAATAGCAGGAACTTTATCTTATATTTATGATGCAAACAAGAAAAAATCTGTTCCTCAAAATATAGATTATTTCAAAATTCTGACTAAGAATATTTCGAATATAGCATTCTTCCCCCAATCATATGATGAAAATATGTTTGAACATAAGGAGGGAGATTCACATTATAGCCAAGAGATAGCAATGCTTACATATAGAAAGGCTAAGTCTTTTATTGATGATCATCAAAAATCAACTGATGAAGATATATCTCGACAAGTATTTGTGTTGAGATATTTAATGTTTCGTTTCAAATATAATTACCTACGGAAGTATATCCCGACTAAGGAACTTATTAAATCACTAAGAAATATGGGTTATGAAATGAAGTCAGAACAAATGTTCAGAAGCCGTGTTATTGCTAAATTGAGGGATAATGGGGTTATTATATCAAGCTCCCCAAAAGGTTATAAGCTTCCATCTTCAGAAAGTGAAATTACAGATTATTATCAACACGTCAATGGAGTTGTATTACCAATGATTCATAGGCTGGATATCTGCAATAAATATTTAAAGGAGGAAACAACTAATAAAATAGATTATATAGATAAGTTGGAATTTAGAACTCTCAAAAATATATTGGAAGCTTATGAGTCAAGTGACCATGTTCCTTTTACGAATTAAGCTAGAAAAAACTATAAATAACGATGACTTAATCATATCTTGTTATCCCCAACATTTTGTTCCTTTTTTCTTTATTTTTACCTATTAACCATAAAAATGCGAATCAATCCTTTACATATTCCGAAACTTTTATTACCTTTGTGTTATGAATCTTACTGAAACACTATCATTGTGAAGCCTTAGCTTTCTGATACGTTTCAGTCCCTCTCGTCCGACAGCTTACTTCCCTTTAGGGAGAAGCCGCTAAAAAAGAAATAAATGATCAATAAATTTTATTTTTATGAAGTATTACGTTAATAATCGGCAACAAGATGGACATGGTTATAATCATGAAGTCCACAAGGAAGGGTGTTCTTGGATGCCCTCAGATGTAACGTATTTAGGTGATTTTTATTCCGACGAAGATGCATTGTCGGCAGCTAAGAATTATTATAGTGATGCTGATGGTTGTGCACATTGCTGTCCTGACATCAATCATGGTTAATGCGTATAGGCTAAGTTTCGTTGTCTGAAGCTATTCTATCGATTAAACTCATTTGAGGAGGGTGTGTAAGCATAGAAATGTTTTCGACCTTCAGAGAGTTTTATGACGTACAATTATGGCATAAGCAAATTGGTTCTGTATATGGCCTAACGAAATCGCTCTTACGTTCGAAATGAGCTAGAAATGGGGCAGCCCCATGAAATTAAACTAAAGAGTATTGATTTCAGTGACTTAGAAGAAAATATGGCGGATGACTTTTATTTTCCCCTACGTGATGGAGATTATTGATGGTGGAACTAAATTGATAGGCAGTTGGTCAAAAAATAAGTGAACCCAATAAGATTGTATTATTTCATGAAACAGCATTATATACCTAGATTCTATTTGAGAAGATTTTCTGATGATGGCAAGTCCATTCATACGTATGACAAACAGTTGGCAAAAGTTTATAATGCCAGCATGATGTCCGTCTGCTGCGAAGATGATATTTATACTATCTCTGACGATTTCGTAAAGAAAAGCAATATGGAAGGAGGTAAAATCAACAAACTATCTCTTGAACAAGAGCATTTCGCAAGAACAGAAGAGCCGCTTTTCTTACAACTTCTAAAAGAGATAGATGAGATAAGGAATGAATGGGTTTCTGGTAAAGAGCACTATCGACTAAAACATATAGAAAAAAGAGAGCTTGCATTGCATATCGTAACATTGTTCTTTCGTCATCCCAAATTGAAAGAGTCTACTGTGAATGACTATCTTCGGATGGAAAATGCTGAGATTGATATGGTAAAGGCATTTTTAGCAAAACAAAAGAATGATGACTCCATTAATGATTTGAAGATAAACGTTACATGTGAGGCCCCTGTACTCCATGCCAATTTGACCTATAAGGATAATGAGACCCTTATGGGCTTTGCAGATGCGATTGCCAGTAATATATGGATTTTTGAAGTGAGTAAAGGTGGTGATTTCTATACTTGTGATTTTCCGATAGTTGTGGAACCGCACGTTGAGAATGCTAGACCCATGTATATGGGACTAGCCCAATATGGTGGCGAATTGACATTCCCTTTATCCCCGAATCTTGTTTTATCAGTATTCGATAAGGAGTATTTTAAGGATAAGGAAAAGGATGACTGCTCATTTATAATCGTTGGTGACAAAGAGATTAGACGACAGAATATGCTAAGATACTTCTATGCCTCACGACATGTATTCAGTATTAAGAATGATTTCAAGCTTATCGATATTATATATAAGATTAGAGGTGGACAGCATGTGTTCATGAATGCCAATTTCAAAACTGAGATAATAAGTGGATTAGGAAGATACTGACGTCAGGATTGAATATTAGGCTTCTCAAACAGTTTGAAGAATTTGGCAGTTGGCAGATGGTCATGTAAGCGTCCAAAATAGGCATCTTGCAAGAACCCTTAAAGGCTATTACATTTGTACTCACATTAGAAATCAAGAAATGATTCAGGGTACGACAGATCTTGAGAAACTGCTATTCCTCTACAAGACGGAAGGCAAGAACATGTCCATCCAGACATTTTGTGTAAACAGTGGGCTCAACTACCGTGCCTTTGACAAATCCGGTCAGTTGACTATAGATTTAAATCTCTTCAGTTTTATTCGCAATAAAAAATCAAAGATACTCTGGAGCGCCCTGTTTATAGGACGTGGACATCAATTGGACACGAACCATAAACCGTGGGTTTGATAAATTAAAATAACGTAAGCTGTGCGCTTGTGTTAATATTTAAAAATATATTAGGTTATATTTGAAAAATAAAAAATATAATTATACCTTTGTACATTACAATTATATATCGTGTCAAAATGGAAAAAGTTATTCGGAAACAATTAAAAGACATCGAAAAGCAACTAGATGAAATGTCTAAAAAAAATGATGTTCGGAAAACTATACCACATGAAGTTTCTCTTTCTTCTGATGATATATATAATACAATGATGTCTTCTTCTTTTAAGCGTATCTCTAATTCAAAGAAATCGGCTGTAAATTTTTTAAAGAGTGCCGGAATTTTTGGTGAAGACGGGCATCTTGCTCCAGAATATAGATAGAAATGGATAATTTATATTCTAAAAGACCTAATTTGATATTGGGTTTTCATGGATGTGATAAATCAGTTGCTGAAAAAGTAATTAATGGAGACTGTTTAAAGGAAAGTACTAATGATTATGATTGGTTGGGTCATGGTATATACTTTTGGCAGAATAGCCCAGAACGAGCTATGGAGTATGCGAGGACTGCAAAGAAAAGAAAAAAATCTACGATAAAAGAGCCTGCTGTCGTTGGTGCAATCATAGATTTAGGCAATTGCTTGGACTTATTAGAAATGAATCATATTCAAGTGGTAAAGAGTGCTTATAATGTATTTGGAAACATTGACGAAGAAGATAGACCTAAAAATGAACGGATACAAGATGGTTTCCCTATGCTTAGAAAATTGGATAGGGCTGTAATAGAAATGGTGCATCAAAAAAGGAAAGATAAAGAACATCTGCTTATAGAGGTCGAAAATTTATTAAGAACCATTTCGCTTTTGATAAAACTTAACGATAAAGAAAAATACAAAAGCATAATTGTTGATTGCTTTTTGAAATTGTTGAATATCTATAATAATAAGGATCTAATAGAATTATTCGGATTGAAATTATTAACGGACCTTTTCGACTTTATAAAAAATGGTGGAGAAAAAGAAACTATAATCAAAGAAATTGATGATATTGCTAATCAATTAAGAACTTTGGTCACAAAATTAGCACCGTATGATTCTGTACGTAGTTTTTTTCTTGAGGGATCTGAACTTTATCCTGATGCAGGATTTAGAGAAAAGAATCATATACAGATATGTGTATGTAACAAAAATTGTATAAAAGGATTTTTTATGCCAAGGGAAATGGATGATAATCATCCTAATCCATAATCAGTCTTTATTGTGTAATATTCCTTTGGTAAGTGCCAAAAATAGGACATCTTGCATGAACCCTTAACAAATGTTGCACTGTACTCACATATAAAATCTAATAATTATGTTGAGTACAAAAGTCTTTGAAAAACTACTCATCTTCTGCAAGACGGAAGGCAAGAACATGTCCATCTAGACATTTTGTGTAAACAGCGGGCTCAACTACCGTGCCTTTGGCAAATCCGGTCAGTTGGCCATAGAGTTAAATCTCTTCAATTTTATTCGCAATAAAAAATCAAAGATACTCTGGAGGGCCCTGTTTATAGGACGTGGACATCAATTGGACACATACGTATATCTAAATACTCGAAACAGTTTATTGAGGTGATGAGACAGGGTAGTCTTTAATCCAATTGACTGCTGGGAGGTTTGTGCTCCTTTGCCTAGCACAAAATATATGGGTGGCGCCAAATAAGGATATGTTGATACCGTGAAGACACAACTCCATGATGTTCCTGTAGAAAATATATTGGCTGAACCTGTTGTCCGTCATACGGCTCCTTGCATCGCTCCACTTGTTGGGCATAAAACGTAAACAGGCAGATGCAAAATCCTGTTGACGCTTTCAGATGGAGAGGCAATAAAAAGAATAGATTATGTTAGAATGGCTAAAAGATAATATTTGGATCTGGACGGTTGTTGTAGGAATTTGTACTTTAATAGGACTATTCATTAAGTTGTTTCACAGGAAGGATAAAAAGCATCGCAATCAGACGATACAGAATATTACTAACTCAAATGTCAATCAAGCTGGAAGGGATATAAATGCTAGATAAAGAAGATAAACAAGATATTGGCGGCGTTAGTAATTCAAATGTCAATCAGGCAGGTAGAGATATTAACTACTATGGTTTAAAACCTGCTGATATTATTCCACTTCTGAATGAAATCGTTTCTACAAGAATAAAGGAATATTCTGAAATAGCAATGGCTACAGTTAACAAGCGTTTGGATGAATTTGGTAAACAGTTAGTGGAAGAAGTTACTGAAAAAGTCATTGATAAAACAGAGCGTTTCACAGAACCATCAATACAATATGCAACAGGAGAGGCTGCATTGGGCTATGTCAAATCTGGCGATAAGAAGCAAAAGGAAGACTTAATAGACTTACTTATCGAAAGAGTTAAAGTTGATGAACATACTACAAAGCAGAACATAATTGATCAGGCAATTAAAACATTGCCCACTCTTTCTCCAAAAGGACTTTCTTTGTTAACACTAATAGTATATAGAGAAATAATTTTTTCTGGCGATAAAAATAAATATAAAGAGTGGCTTAATAGTGTTAATCCGTTACTTGAAGATTGTAAAAAAATAAATTCAATTGATATGGCTTACCTACAACAAAGTGGTTGTACTTACGGAGTACCCATGATTTTCCCACATGAGAACTTTGAAAGGGAATTGTTGAGAAAAGAAGACTTATATTTTCGACATGACATAATAGGTAAACAATATGATGAATTGCTGAGAATTTTAGGCTTAAGGAAGACACCGCATGGCATAATTGGCATGAAGAGTTGTGATGAATTTCTAAATCTTTACTCTGTTATTTTTATTGACCCAGAAAATCGAAGAAGTTTTTTGAATCTCTGTTCCTCCGATTCTCTTGACAAACTTATTAACACACTCGCATACTCTGCCTTGAAAGACAAAATAATTCAGGCTACCAAGCTTGCACATCCTTATACAGAATCAGAGGTTAGAACCTTTCTTATCGAACAAAATCCAAATTGGGAAGTAGCTCTTAACTTTGTCTTAGCCTGGAAAAAGTTGACTTAAAGAAGTTAAATTTAAACCAGGAAAGAGATGAAAAAATATTACGAATTCACGGAAGCAGAGCAACGGTCAGTCCTGAAGGATTACTACGAGGGCTGTATG
>NZ_JAMXLY010000072.1 GCF_024054555.1 Segatella cerevisiae
CAAATGGTATAATGAAAAGAGAATCAAGTTAAGATTAAATGGAATGAGCCCGGTACAATACCGAGCTCATTATAGAGAAGTAAATAATTAATGTTCAATTAACGTCCAACTTTTGGGGTTCATATCACATATGGTATCCGCTAAGTTTTATCCCTGTATTGCTTTTATGGTCCTATATGGGTGATGAAAGCGTATTGTTGAGTTTCGTGATTGCTCTTATTGCCGTTTTGTTTTCCATGCTTTTTTACACGAAAGTCTCACAGTATTTAGAAAACAGTAATAATAGATGTAAAACCTTGTCTGATATTTTGATTCTTCTTGTGGGGATTCCTGTTTTTTACTGGTTATTTGGATCTGTTGTATTTATTCTTGTTATTTATATTGTGTTTTCTGAAATAGTGCATTATCGTCGTTATATAATAGGTTTAATAAGCATTATATATACGATTTCTATAATTCTGTTCTTTTCTTGTTTTTTACAATATCCGTTATATCGTTTATTTTGTGGAATTAACTATTATAGATTCCCGTCTGTTGTTCCATATATGCAGTGGATACTAATGGTCTTATTTGCTATCTTTCCTATTGCCGTTTGCTTTCTTCCCAGTGTGAAAAGAACAATTTTGACAGAATGTATTACTATTGTTGTTCTTATTATTTGTGGATCATATTTGATTAAAGGAAACTTTGATCCAGTTAAATACCGTTTATTCAATGATGATTATTGGGTGAGAACACATCAGTGGAATAAAATTATACGAGAGGCTGAGAAATATCAACCCACTACTCCAATGGGTGTATCTTGCTTGAATTTAGCTTTGGAAATGCAGGGAACACTACCGGAACGGATGTTTCGCTTTTTTCAAAATGGTATAGAAGGGCTTGTTCCGGCATTTCAAAGAGACTTCACAACTCCTCTTCCGACTAGTGAAATTTTTCTTCAGATGGGGATGATAAATAGTGCTGAACGCTATGCTTTTGAAGCCCAAGAGGCAATCCCCAATTACCGAAAAAGTTCTAGGTGCTATCAGAGATTGGCTGAGTGCGAGATAATTAATGGCCAATATGAGGTCGCAAAAAAGTTTTTATTGAAACTCAGTCACACACTTTTTTATAGGAAATGGGCTACAAGCATGATGAAGTGTCTTTATGACGATAAGAAAGTTGAAGGCAATTCGGAATGGAACCGTTTGAGAAAACTACGTCTTACTAAAGACTTCTTATTTAGTGAATCTCAAATGGATCAGATTTTTGGGCTTCTTTTTGCCCATTCTTTTAAAAATCGAATGTCATATGAATATTTGATGGCATGGCAAATGCTGGGAAGAAATCTTCAAGGTTTTCAAAAATATTATCCATTGGGGCGATTTATTGGATATAATGAAATTCCACGTTCTTATCAGGAAACTCTAGTTTATCTTTGGTCTCAGACACATGCTAATTTTGAAAATCTTCCTTATAGTATTTCCCCTGAAGTATGTAATGAAATGGTTAATTTTGCACGTTCTTATATTGCAAATCCTCATGACCCTAATCTTGTTAATGGAGAAATGGGGAAAACTTATTGGAGTTATTTGCTCTGTAGAAGGTAGGTCTTGACATTCAAAAGTCTTAATTGTAATGAGAAAGCCATTAATGATATATATCGTTGTTATGTGTTTGGTTTCTTGCCAGTTTTGTCCTAAGAATCCAATTAAAATAGATCAATTACCAGCTATTTATCCAGATTATGTAGGTGTATCTATTCCTATTGATATTGCCCCATTAAATTTTAATTATGTTGGGGGTGATTTCGATTGCATGGACGTTGTCGTGAAGGGATCTAAAGAAGGAATCCTTCATTCCAATGGCAATGTTGCAGAGTTTGATATTAATGATTGGCATGATTTGACAGAAAAGAATAAGGGTGGGCGTCTGGTATTTACTGTATGTGTAGAAAGAGATGGAAAGTGGATGCAATTTCGTGATTTTGATATCTTCGTTAGCCGCTACCCCTTAGGTGAATATGGCTTGACCTATCGTAAAATAGCTCCTGGATATGAAGTATACAGTAAAATGGGGATTTATCAAAGGAATCTCTCCAATTATGATGAATCTGCAATCTTTGAAAACACTAATGTTCCTGGAGCGTGCGTTAACTGTCATACCTCTAATCGTACGGACCCTCACGAGTTCACCTTCCATATTCGTGGCTCTCATGGAGCAACTTTAGTAGATATTAATGGCAAGATGGAATGGTTGAAGGCAAAAAATGATTCAATACATGGCTCGTTAGTTTATCCGTATTGGCACCCCAATGGAAAATATTGTGCTTATTCAACAAATACAACTCATCAGAGCTTTCATGTTATTGGCAATGAACGAATCGAAGTTTTTGACCAATCATCTGATATTTTAGTTTATGAATCAAAGACCCATCAACTTATTTTAGATTCTTTATTGATGACAAAGGATCATTTTGAGACATATCCATCTTTTTCCTCAGATGGGAAAATATTGTATTTTTGTTCTGCCCAAGCTGAACCAATTCCTGAAAGGTATCAACAAGTGAAGTACAACCTTTGTAAAATCTCTTTTGATCCTGTGAAAGGCTTATTCGGCAATCGAGTTGATACAATAGTGAATGCCAGAAAATTAGGAAAGAGTTTGGTCTTTCCACGTCCTTCTTATGACGGAAGATATATTATGTTTACACTATCAGATTATGGCTGTTTTCCTATTTGGCACAAGGAAGCAGATTTAGGTTTATTGGATTTGCGTACGGGGAAAATAAAAATGTTAGACAGAGTTAATTCAAGTCAAACCGAATCTTTTCACAATTGGAATATCAATAGCCATTGGTTTGTTTTTTCCAGTAGAAGGGGAGATGGATTGTATACTCGTCTTTATTTAGCGAGTATTGATGAAGAAGGGCATGTATCCAAACCTTTTCTTTTACCCCAGAAGAACCCACAAAAATATTATGAAGAAAGTGAATATTCTTATAATATTCCTGACTTTACAAAGACAAAGGTCAATTTTGATTTTCGAAAAGCGGGGGAAGAAATTATGAGTGATAACCGTATTGATACTAAAATAAAATAACTTTGGAATCTCTTATTATCTCATAACCGGACGATCAGTCAGATTGAAAATTATTGCTGTCTAGTAAATTCCAAATTAGCCCGAAATCAGCAATGGAAAGTCCCAATAATAGGCGTTCTCTCTGTTTCTCAAAAAGTAAGCCCATCGAGCAAGCAGGCTCAATTCAGATGTAGCTTTCCCTTTTTCTGCCATGATTACAGTTTTATCCCTATCTGGATTTTGTAAATGAGATAAATATGGTGTAATACGTCAAAGTAAGCCTGAGTTTAGTAACAATTTTTGAGAAAGAAACACCTTTTCTTCTTATGGATTACAGATCAGTAATAAATACCCATGTCTGTATCTGTATTGTGTTGACACTATTTTCATAGAAGAAGTGTGACGGGAAGTTCTGCGTGAGCTGTTTGTAAAGCGTCTTTATAATCTATCTTCACCTGTATATTTCCTCAAAATCCTCACTTCAAGTCTAAAATCGTTGGCCAGCAATACAACGGATTTTGTCTTTTATCATTCCACGTCCCAAACCTCCTCTGGGTTCCATACTGTTTTAATATGCCTAAAAGCTTAACGACAAGATGTGTCTGGGTCGTTCGGCTTCTTCACATCGGACCCGTTGCCGCTGTCTAGCGGCTAATTTCCTGCATCTTTGACTTATGTAGCAATTTTATCAGTTTAATATACATTGGCTGTCCGATAAAAGGTGTATTTTTTGACCACGTTATTTGAACTTGGTAGTAAGAGCGAAAGTAATAAAAAATGACTGAACTCTAAATGAGGAGTTCAGCCTGAATTTTTACCTATTGAAAAAAAGTTACTAGCTAGCAATAATTTTGGAATTTTTGGGAACCCTATAGTGGTGATAGGACTAACCTTAAAGACAACTGTTTCTGTTCTATACTAGAATAGTTATAATATTTTATTATATTACTGTTAATTATATAAATATTATATAAGTAGACTGAAATATAATTATTATTTAAAAAATTAAATTATATTTGCAAGTAATTATTAAGTGTAATACCACGATTCTAATTATTTTCAATATTCTAACCTGAATAGAAGCATACGATGATTAGATATTGCCCGAATGAGAATAAATCATAAACAGCAAGGAAATCTAAATCATGAAAAATATTAGTAATCAAAAATGATGTATAGATAAATAATGTTGTCAATCTAGTTTGCTGTTAGCAGCAGAACTAAAGTATTTACCACTTTAACCTATTAGACATGAATCAAAATTTTGTGAAAACAAAGCTGTTTATCAGTGTATGTGTGTTCTCATTCTTGCCCTTTTCGTTCCTCAATGTATTGGCTTTACCAAAAGTCGAAATAAATGCAGTACAACAAGGGCAGAAAATTTCCGGACATGTTGTGGATCAGGAGGGGGCGATCATCGGGGCGAATATCATAGAACAAGGATATTCAGCTAATGGTACGATAACTGATTTGGATGGAAATTTTACACTTGTATTGAAAGGGAAGAATCCTGTTCTTGTAGTTTCTTATATTGGTTACAAAACTCAGACAATAACTGTCGGTAACAGGTCCCAAATTGATATTACGATGGCTCCTGACAATAAGACTTTGGACGAGGTTGTCGTTATGGGATATGGCGTCCAGAAGAAAAAGTTAGTTACAGGTGCAACTGATGAGATCAAAGGGAGTGATATCGAAAAGTTGAATACTACCCAGGTCTTGGGGGCACTCCAAAGTCAGAGCCCTGGCGTAAACATTACTGCTATATCCGGTCAGCCGGGGGAAGGGTATAAGGTTGCCATTCGTGGTGCAGGCACAAATAGCAATACCAAACCGATCTATGTTATTGACGGTGTAACAGGTGGTGATATCAATAATCTGAATCCTGCCGATATTGAGCGCGTTGATGTATTGAAGGATGCCGCTTCCTGTGCCATTTATGGTTCAAATGGTGCCAACGGTGTTATCCTGATTACGACTAAGCAAGGTAAGCAAGGAAAAATCCAGGTTTCGTATGATGGGAATGTAGGTTGGGCAAACGTCTATAAAATGCCACAACTTTTAAACGCAAAGCAGTATATGGCCGTTCAGGACCTGGTCAATTACAATAATGGTGGTCAACCTTACGATTGGTCCAAATATATTGATGCGGATTTGCTCAAGTCCTATCAGGATGGTTCGAATAAAGGTACGAATTGGTTGGACGCGATTCGTAATAAAAATGCAATGACGACCAATCAAGCCATCAATATTATCGGTGGTACGGACAAGAGTACGTTTTCTTCAGGTGTGGGCTATCAGTATCAGGACGGTGTGTTTGGTAAAGTTGTCAAATCTGATTTTCGCCGCTTTACTTTCCGACTGAATTCTGAACATGTCATCTATTCTAATACAAAGGGCTTGGATGTCGTCAAGGTCGGTGAGAATGTCTATTTTCAGCATAAGGAGAATCAGGGTATTCAAATTGGAAACCAGTATGTGAATACGATCTCTAATATGCTGAGGGCTAATCCTTGTATACCTATCTATGATCAGAACGGAAATTATACGATGCATGATTATCTCGCAAATTCCGGTACGGAGGGTTGGTTCAATTACAATTCCTATGCCTCTAATCCTATAGCTTCTTTGGTGAATAGCCAAAGCGGAAACAATATGTCCAGAAATTTTGATTTGAACGCAATTGCCTATGTTGAGATTCAACCTGTCAAGGACCTCATTTATAAAGGCCAAATCAATTATAATCAGAATTCCAATACTTGGAGAGCTTACCTTCCTGAATATTATATCAATGATTCCGGTGATAGTCGAACAGTGGATCAAGTTACGGAACAAGCCGGTACAGGTTGGGGATGGAGCACGACGAATACTTTGAATTATAAGTTTAATATCCTGAAAAATCATCATTTTGATGTTTTACTTGGTACTGAATATAGCGAATCCCGTCCTAATTTCGGAGAACTGGTACAGGGCACTTCTACAGGTAGTATTTACGGTGATTTTAAGCATGCCTACCTTTCATTGACCAAGAATAGAACTTCCGGCGCTTCCGTAACAGGAACGCCTTATGCAGATTCCAGAAACATGTCTTATTTCGGTCGTGTCAATTATGATTACAATGAAACTTATATGTTGTCCGCAATTCTTCGTGCTGATGGTTCTTCCGTATTCGCTCCTAAACATCGATGGGGCTATTTCCCTTCAGTAAGTGGTGGCTGGGTCGTTACCAATGAGAAATTTATGGCTCCGACGGCCAAATGGCTTGACTTTCTTAAAATTCGTGCAGGATGGGGACAGAACGGTAACCGTAATATTGTAGACGCTTTTGCCTACCAGGCCACATTTGCTTATGACGATAATTCTAATTATGCATTTGGCAATACTAAAGATAACTATACCCAAGGGGCAAGTCCTGCCAGACTGGCAAATGATGATCTGACTTGGGAAACTTCGGATCAGACAGATATAGGTCTCGATGCACGTTTCATAAGTGGAAAGTTGGGATTTACCTTTGACTGGTATAAAAAAGTCACAAAAGATTTGCTGATGCAGGTTCCTGTTGCATCCACAACCGGTTTCTCAACACAGTGGAAAAATGCCGGAACTGTTCAGAATACCGGTATTGAGGTTGCTTTGGATTGGCATGATAAAGTTGGACCTGACTTCACTTATGGCGCCAATTGGAATATAGCCTACAATAAAAATAAGGTAACCAAAATCAATTCTTCTCTTGATTATATAGAAGGCGGTAATGACAACATTTCACAGAGTACAGGTTATATGGCCCGTATGCAGGTCGGTCATCCTATCGGCTATTTCTATGGTTACAAAACCGGAGGAGTGATCCAAAATGCCAAAGACCTTCAAAATTATATCCAAGAAAATTGTGGTGGAAATGCTGTCAATTCTTTACAGGGTGCAGGTTTAAAACCCGGTGACCTGAAGTTTATTGATACCAATCACGATGGCAAGATCACTACAGATGATAAAACCGATTTGGGTAATCCTATGCCGGATGTGACGATGGGCTTCGGCCTTAATGTCAGTTATAAAGGTGCTGATCTGTCGGTAACTGCTTATGCCGCTTTAGGACAACAGGTCGCCCGTTCTTGGCGTAAATGTACTGACGGACAGTATGAAAATTATACGACTGAAGTTTATAAATACTGGAATGGTGAAGGTACATCCAATAGATATCCTTTGATTGCTCCGGGTAATACGGGAGTTAACTGGCAAGCCGTTTCTGATATATATATCGAAAATGCAAGTTATCTGCGTTTGCAGAACATTACACTTGGATATGATTTCAAGCATATTTGGAAAGGATGTCCTTTTGGACAACTCCGGTTATACGTCACTGCGCAGAATCTATTTACAATTACCGGATACAAAGGCATGGACCCTGAAAATGGGATGGCCCTGAATAGTGCAGAACCATGGGTCACAGGTGTAGATGTAGGAAACTATCCTCAGCCGCGTACGTATCTTGTTGGTGTTAATATTAAATTCTAAAAATGAAGGGAGTTACCATATGAAACGTACATGATCGTCTTTCGCCAAAGGGAATGAAAAGGGATTTTTTGTATCTTTGCCACAGTATAAACCCTTTAATCCTTTAGATATGTCGAATCAGAAGCAAGAAGTCTCCTTTTCAGA
>NZ_JAMXLY010000073.1 GCF_024054555.1 Segatella cerevisiae
GTTCAACCGAAGATCATTTGGCGACAGACTTTTTGACAGGCTAGTTGTTGCAGCTGTGTCCTATAGACCGGCGTTTCAGCACAGAACCTATGATTGAAGAAAATCACTCAGTTGAGGATAATCATAATTTTTTATAACTCTCTAATTTGTTTGGGGCTGGACGCAGTGATGCCTCCAGCCTCTTTTTTTTGATAAGAGGGTGATCGTGGTACCTTGAAAGTGTGATGCTAGCCATAGAAATTAATCTGACAAATATGAAAAATAAACTGTTTCTTGCGTTTACATTGACGTTTATCCTGTTGCCTTTTTCCTGTAAGGCACAATCTCAGGCTTTCTATACGATACAAGGCCGTGATACGACTTGTCAGATATTCCTTTATTCTCCTGACCCGAAATCAGGACTTCATGCCGCTTATCTGGATAGCCGCCAGAACTGGAAAGAACTGGGGCAGATCCTCTCCTGCGATTATGGTCCCTGGGGGGCTGGCAAGAAGATGTATACGCCTTTCGTGACCAAGGCCAAGGATGGGACGTGGCGTGCTCTGTGGACTCTCGATCCGCTCGCTCCTGCTTTCGCTGCGGCATATTCTGAAGATCTGCTTTCGTGGCGACCTCAAGATTACCCTATTGTGAAAGAACATGGCATAACATCGCCTGTGGCTTATCAGATGGATGACGGCAGTTGGGATGTTTACCTGAAAACGGGTAAAGGAAAACGGTATGTGCATGCTTCGGAAGACTTCCGGACTTTTGATGAAGATACGCTGGAGGCAGAGGCTGACGAGGTGCTTTGGCAACAAGACACTGCTCTGATTGCCGGAAAGGTATGGCATGGAAATACTTTCGATGTCCCGGTCATGCAATTGGACTATATGCAGAACTGGTTCAGGACGTTGGCTGAAGACCGTACGCTCTGCAGTGAGCGGATGAAGGATGATCAGCAGCGGTTCGCTTCAGCAGAAGATACATTGAGGTCGACTCTCAGCGTCGATCCTCAAAATGTGTTACCTGTCAGCGATCAGTTGGTCGGGGCTTTCTTCGAGGATATCAATTCGGCAGCTGACGGAGGTTTGTATGCTGAATTGGTCAGGAACAGAGACTTTGAAGATCCGGGAGACCCGAAAAACTCTTGGTCTGCCAAACCTGCATGGAAACTCTATCAGCTGATCAAGAAAGATGAGTTGCAGGGAGAGCCGTTGCATCTTGTCACGGACCAGCCTTTGAGCAAGAATAATCCGCATCATTTGGTCTTGACACAAAATGAGGTCTTGAGCAATACCGGATGGGATGGGATACCGGTGAAGAGTGGTCTGTATAATTTTTCTTTCTATGCCAATCAACTTGCAGGGGAGAAAAATCAGATTGCTGTCATGTTGATTGCCGATGATGGTACTGTGATGGCTGAAAACAAAATCAAGTTGAATGGCCTCGGATGGAAACGTTATGCCTTGACTTTGAATACGGCACCTAAAAAGAAAATGCCTGAAGACAGTAGCGTGAAAAATTGCCGTCTGCAACTTGTAGTCAAGAAAGAAGGAATGGTGGGCGTAGATATGATTTCCCTCTTTCCTCATGATACTTATAAAGGGCATGGCATGCGGAAGGACCTTGCTGAAACCATCGCAGAACTTCATCCTAAGTTTGTGAGGTTTCCGGGGGGATGCATGGACCATGGCCAGGGTGTCTCCAATATATATAGATGGAAGGAAACAATAGGTCCTTGGCAGGATCGTGTGCCGGCACCAAACATTTGGAATTATCATCAGACACGCGGATTAGGTTTTTACGAATATTTCCAGTTTTGTGAAGATATTGGGGCAGAACCGCTACCTGTAGTCGCTGCCGGTGTACCTTGCCAGAATTCTCTTCCTGATGCCAATGGACTCGCAGGACAGCAAGGGGGGATTCCGATGAAAGATATGCCTCAGTATGTCCAGGACATCCTTGACTTGATCGAATGGGCGAATGGAGACCCTTCAACTTCTAAGTGGGCAAAGATGCGTGCCGATGCTGGTCATCCTGCGCCTTTCCATCTCAAAATGATCGGTGTAGGGAATGAGGACCAGATCTCTACTGTTTTTGAAAAGCGGTACCTCATGATCTGCCAGGCTGTAAAAAAGAAATATCCGGATATCAAAGTCATCGGAACTGTCGGTCCCTTCCATTATCCTTCTTCTGATTATGAAGAGGGATGGCGCTTGGCCAAGGCGCATTCCGACTGTATCGATGCCGTGGACGAGCATTATTATGAGCGTCCGGGTTGGTTCCTCCATCATCAGGATTATTACGATCATTATGACAGGAAGGCTCCAAAGGTTTATTTGGGAGAATATGCTTCTCAGGATCGGACGGTAGAGAACGCTTTGGCGGAAGCAGTCTACCTTTGTAGCCTGGAACGCAATGCGGATGTCGTCAGGATGGCTTCTTACGCTCCACTGTTGTGTAGAAAAGGACATGCTAATTGGAATCCTGATCTGATTTATTTCGATAACAGTTCCATAGAACTGACGCCTAGTTATTGGGTGCAATATCTGTTCTCCAATTATTCAGGTGACCAGTATATCTCTTCTCACCTTGAAACAGTTCCTTCCGTTGCCTCTAGAATTGCGGCAAGTGTCGTGAAATCTTCAAAGTCGGGGAAGGGGTATCTCAAATTGGTCAATGCGTCTCCGAAAGTTGTCGCCTTGACTGTCAAGGGCATCACTTTGAATGCCGGAAAAGAAGGGATGATGCTTCAGGGACAACCTGCTGACCGTCTTATCCGTGTCAGTGGTGTAGAAGGGCAGGCGGGCAATGCTTCCTTGCCCCTAGTTCAGGGGCAGGCGGTAGTCCTCGCGCCTTATTCTGTAAATGTGTTGGAATGGAAATGACGGGGATGATTGTGGGACACTGAAGTGTTTTCCGGTTGTTTAGATCTCGATCGTTTCTATCCCGCCATAATCTGTTTCATGCTCAAAAGCCTCTTCAGGAGTGAACAATTTGCCGTAGATGCCTGCGCAGATCAGGACGCCACCGTGGGCGAACAGGGCAACTTGCCGATAGGGCTTTTCTCTCAATTCGTCCAGAAAAGAGCTGATGCGGTTGTAGAGTTGTGGAAAACTTTCTCCTCCGGTGCAGGCGAGATGCATATAGTCTTTATACCATTCGAGGATGAAGGGGTCATTTTTGGGAATGTCATCATACCGTTGCATCTCCCATTTTCCCATATTCATCTCCTTGAGTCTTTCATCAACGTGAGCCTGTCCCAGTTCTCTTCCCGGATGTGCAGGAAACCCTTTGGATGCATAGCCGCAGAAGGCCGCCAGTTTTCTGGCACGTGATAAAGGTGAAACGTATACGGCATCAAGAGGATGCCTGACACCATCCTGGGTGATGATTTCTTCCAGTTTTTTAGCCGTCGCTTCAGCCTCTTGTGGAAAGGTTTCTGCCACCGGCACGTCTGTCCACCCATAGCATGTGCCTGGAGGGACTCCTACACGGGTATGTCTTATCAAAATAACCTTCATGACATTTGCGTTATAATAAATTGCAGGTAAGATACAAACTGAGTTCGACCAACAGAAATAATGCTCCGCAGCAGTCTCCGGTATACCCGCCGATCTTCTTATAGAAGAGTCGGTAGAGGAAATACATGACCAGACAGGGAATGAATATGAATAATTCCCATCCTGCAAAATGGATATAATAGAGGAAAACCACCATTGGGAGCGCACCTTGTATAAAAAGGCTGATGCCTGCACGGACGGAAAATTTACGATAGACCACCTGGTTCTTGGCTTGTTCGGCTGTTCGGACATAGGGGAGCATCTGGATAATCTGCCCGGCAATCATCTTGGAGAAGGCATCTGCCGCAATGATAAAGAGGAAGGTATAGAGCGTCCCTCTGGTGCTGGCAGTTTGGAGCAACAGGAAGAAAAAGAGCAGTTCATAGAACACGATCCCCAGTACGCCGTAAGTGCCGATCTTGGAATCTTTCATGATTTCGAGGATCCGCTGTTTGCCCGTGCCTCCTCCAAAACCGTCAATCAGATCTGTCAATCCGTCTTCGTGAAGCGCACCGGTGATCAATATCCGGGCGATGATGGCGATGAGGACACTGATGATAAGTGGCAGAAAGTGGCTGCATCCGATGAGGACGCCTCCCATGACTGCACCTGTCAGCCAACCTGTCAACGGCCAGTGTTCGACGACTGTTTCATAAGCTGCTTTTGGAGGCTGATGAACTCTCCAGAAAGGCAAACGGGTGAAAAAGATGAATGCTGCCCAGATGCGGTCAGTCCATTTGATGTTGCTGTCTATTGATACTTTCATAAATGTTGTCTTTCTAAATTCTTATCAGTTGTTTTGATACCGGTGGTCGTGTCAGGGCTTCGGTGACCTGATGCGATACGAGGTCGATCAGGAGAAATATTTTGTGATATGCCCCTTTTGGAAAGTGTTCATCTCATTGAGCATGCGTACGGCTGAATCGACGATGGGGTAGGCACATAAAGCTCCGGTGCCTTCGCCTAATCGGAGACCTAAGGACAGGATGGGGCGGGCGTGCAGGAAATCGAGCATTTTCCGATGTCCTTCTTCGTCGCCACAGTGTCCGAATATGGCGTAGGGGCGTATGGCCGGCTCCAACTGATTGGCACCTAACAGACAGGCGGTCATGATAAACCCGTCTATCAGGATGATCATGTGCAACTCGGCAGCTCTCAGCATGGCTCCTATAGCTCCGATCATTTCGAAACCGCCGAAATAGCGTAATATGGAGATTGTCCTCTCTCTTCCACGCTCATCGTAATGGTTGAGATACCGGTCAACTGCCTGTTGCAATACCTTATATTTATGTTTTACTTGTTCTGAATCCAGCCCTGAACCGGAACCGACACATTCGGCAAGAGGGAGGTTGCAGAACAATGACATCCAGATCGAAGAGGCTGATGTATTTCCTACTCCCATCTCTCCAAGGCTGATCACATTGCAGCCTTCGGAATAGCAGGCATTGACGAGTTGTATACCTTTCTCTATAGCATCATCGAATTGCCTTTCCGTCATAGCAGGGCCGTAGAGGAAATTCTTTGTACCGTAATCTATTTTGTCGTTGAGGATTCCGGGGACAGAGGACAGGTCGTGGTCAACTCCCATATCCACGATTCTCAGATGAAAATGATGTTGCCTGCAGAATAAGTTGACACCGCCTCCGCCATGGGTGAAATTGAGCATCTGTTGCCAGGCCACCTCTTTTGGGGTAGCGCTCACCCCCTCAGCCACGATGCCGTGGTCACCTCCTAACAACAGGTGACAAGGATTATTGAGACTTGGACTCAGCGTGTGCTGTATCAGTCCGATTTGCAAGGCAAGGTCCTCGAGCAGTCCCATAGAACCTTTGGGTTTGTTCAGATTGTCTATCTTGTCCTGAAGTGCCGGACGCAAACTCCCATCCGGCTGCTTAATATAAAAGGTGTGCATGTCTTTTGGTGTCTTTATGGAGCATTCCTATCATTTCTTCACGCCTTCCTTTATGGTCACAGGAATGCCGGAGACCATTAAAACGACTTCATCCGCTTTGGAGGCGACATACTGATTGAACCAACCCAGGAAATCTGTAAATTTCCGCTGCACGGGATTGCTGCTGGTCCCCCCGCTTCCTATTTCATTCGTAACAAAGATAAATACAGCCTCTTGACGGGTCAGTTGATCGAATTCTGAAGTCACCTCCTTGAGACATTGTTCAACAGAAGGTTGTGCATCTGTGTTTTTTTCACGATCAAAAAAGAAATTCGTACACCACAGTGTCAGACAGTCGATGACGACGACTCGATGAGCGACGGTATGTCGGGAGAGATATTTTTCTTCTTCGATCGTCGTCCATTCCGGTCCCCGTCTCGCCTGATGCAACCTGACCCTTTCGCGGAACTCTTCGTCCCAGATGTGGGCAGTGGCCATATAGACAGGGTGAGACGAGAGTTTGAGTGCCAGTTTTTCAGCGTATGCGCTCTTTCCAGAACGCTGTCCTCCTGTGATTAAAATGACTTTCTTCATTTGATTCCAAAATTACAAAATAATTCCGAATATTGTCCGTTTATAGGTCTAAAAAGGTAAGAAACACGGAGTTTTTGGGTTTAATGCAGCAAAATCTAAAATATTATCAAAAAAATTTGGAAGTTAAACATTTTTTTTATTACTTTGCACTTGAAACTCTGAATAAGGGTCGTAATATACACGAAAGTGAAAGAAAATAATTTTTTAAAAATGATTAATAAATTTTAGAGAGACATGAAAAAGTTAGTTTTATTGTTAGCTGCTGCAACTATGGCAGTTTCTGCTTCAGCTCAGACTGTTGCAGAAAGCAAAACTTTCGACAACTGGTACGTTGGTATCAATGGCGGTGTTACAACCAAGACAACCGGTCACAACTGGATGGGAGGTCTGAACCCTAACGCTGGACTTCGCGTTGGTCGTTACTTCACTCCAGTATTCGGACTTGCAGTTGAGAGCAATGCTTATTTTTCTAATAAGCCTTATGCATCATCAAAGACTGGTGTTCGTTTCCTGAATACAAGTTTACTGGGAACTATCAACTTCAGCAATTGGTTTGGTGGTTATAAGGGTGCTCCTCGCTTCTTCGAGGTTGGTGCTGTATATGGTCTTGGCTGGGGTCATTCCTTCGGCAATGCTCAGGTTTATACCAGAGCTGCAAACAAGTCTAACGACTTCAATTTCGTAGCTGATCACGGAATCAATTCTCATATCGATAATTTGAGTTCTAAGGTAGGACTTGACTTCCAGTTTAACCTCGGTGAGGAGAAAGCTTGGCAGATCTATGTTGAACCTTCTATTACCTACGCTTTGAATGGCGATGGTTATGATGGGACAGCTTACAATGTCAACCGTTCTTTCGTACAGTTGAACGCTGGTGTAATCTACAAGTTCAAGAATTCCAACGGTACTCACAACTTCGCTATCGCACAACTTCGCGACCAGTCTGAGATCGATGGTCTGAACTCTCAGATCAACAACCTCCGCAACAGTCTGAACGACAAGGATGCTCAGTTGTCTGCTAAGGATAAGCAAATTGAAGACTTGCAGAACGCTCTTAACGCTCGTCCAAAGTATGAGAAACCAGCTACTGCAACTAACCTGCAACCGACAGTTCTCTTCCGTCAAGGCAAGAGTGTTATCGACCCTGCTCAGTATGCTCCTATTGAGTTGATTTCTCAATACATGAAGCACAACAAGGCTGCTAATGTTGAAATCAAGGGTTATGCTTCTCCTGAAGGTAGCGCTGCATTCAACCAGAAACTTTCTGAGCTTCGTGCAGAGGCTGTTAAGAAAGCTCTTGTTAAGAAATATCGCATCTCTTCTAGCCGTCTGACTACTAAGGGTATGGGTGCTACTGACAAGTTGTTCAAACAGGTTGAATTCAACCGCGTTGTTACTTTCAACGACAATGCAGCACAGGAATAAGGAATAAACCTTATACACTAAAATATTAAGGAAGGAGGGTGTGTCAAAAGATACATCCTCTTTTTTGTTTCTCATTCTCAGTTATCTTTGCCATTTACTGTCAGGCTGCGATTTTTCCATCGCACATGATCAATTGCAGTGTATTCTGCCTCAGACAA
>NZ_JAMXLY010000074.1 GCF_024054555.1 Segatella cerevisiae
TACCTTTGCCTTAAAACTTGGTTCAAACTTACTTCTTCTTCCCATTTCTGTTCCTTTCTTACTTAGTGCAAAGATAAACAATATTCTTTAACTTTAGCACCTGTACTAAAATTGGGGAGTATTATATTTAAATAACATAGATGAAGTTAAAGAACTGATTTTCAATTTTCATTTTTTTTATAATAAATGTGTAGATGTTAAAGCAAGTATTGGTATATTGAATGGCATAGGAGATCTTAATTCAGAGATTTGGAAAAAATTTATAGAACGAGGGGTTTTATATACAGAAGGATTACCTAAAAGTAATGAATGTCCTTATTGCCATCAACCATTAAATAAAAAGGCATTGGATATAATCAGTGCTTATTCTATATTCTTGAATGATGAAACTGAGAAGTGTTTTTCTGAGATAGAACATAAAATAGCTATAAAAATTAACGATTTTTGTAATATAAAATATTCTTTTTATTCGGAGAAATTAAATGTTATTAGTATTCCTGAAGATAAAGAAACGAATGTATTCTTTAAGAATATTGGAGAGTTAGATGCATTTCTAAATTCCCAATATTCAGTTTTAGCAAATTGCCTCAATAAAAAAGAATTTAGTGTATATATGTTTGACGATATTAATATTCTTTCAAAGTTTGATCGATTAATCTCTTTTTATGGAGAACGAATAGAAGAATATAATAAGCAAAACTCTGAGAAAAATATCGAAATTGAAAAATTTAAAAAAGAATTGAGACCATTACTGCAAAATAAATATATTGCTGAGAATAAAGCCCTATTTACAAGATGGATGAATGATATGGAAAAAGTGAATAATTTAAATTCGTTATTCAGTTCAGTTTCTACAAGAAAGATTACAAAACTATCTAAAATTGCTTTTGGACAACTTATAACCAAACAATTAAAAGAGGAATTTAATAACGAGCTTAAATTGCTTGAACTTGACCATCTTTCAGTAGACTTAGAATTAGCTGAAAAAAACAAAGGTGTTGTCAATATGGTAATGAAATTGAATGGAAATGATATTAAAACGATATTAAGTGAAGGTGAACAAAAAGGAGTAGGATTAGCCTTGTTTGTTACTGAGACAAAATTATGTCACATTACTAATCCTATTATTTTTGATGACCCTGTGACTAGCTTGGATCATAGAATTGCTGGTAATTTTGCTAATATACTTATGGGTCTAGATAATCAAGTAATAGTTTTTACTCATAATAGACTTTTTTTAGATGCTTTTGAATGTTCAAAAGAAAATCATATTTGTAAAAATATATATGGTGGATGTAACTCTAGTAAAGGAAAGCATATTTATTTGCTTCAAGTACAATCAGAAGGTAAAAACGATAGGGGAGTTATAATTTCAAAAGATAAAGATAATGCAAGTGACTATATAGAGAAAGCTAAAAAATTGTTAAAACAGAACCCTTTTTTGGGAGCCCAGCAGACAGCAACAAATATTAGAATAGCAATAGAACATATTATAGATGAAAAAATATTCAATGGTCAAGTTCCAACCAAATTTTCTAATAAAAATAGTAGAATACAATGGGAGGCCTTAAAAAACATGTGTAATGATAAAAATGTTATAAATACCTTAAATACAATGCATAGTCGTGTCTCTGGTGGCGAACTACATGTAGGAGTGGAGTCTCGGGAGAATGAGATATCACAAGAGGAGTATCTTAAGATGGTATATGATTTGGAAGAAATACTAACTAGGGTCCGCTGAATAAGTTGATTTAACATTTATTTAATTGATTATCAGTAAGATGTAACTATTCAGCCATTCATTCTATGCCACAACCCTGTCTGCAGCGATGCTATCTTCAGGGCTATAAGCGGGTATTTCGTTTCCAATGTATCACCGACGCTCCACCCCTTTATGGATTTCGTATATGCGTCTGTAATAAGGGACAGACGGACAAAGTCACAATCCACCGAGTTTTTCTCCGGACAAATAACCTGATAGGTTATGTCACTGACCCATACCTGATCCGGATGATCCGGAATGAGACCTTCTACAAGATTCGGATACTTCGGCAAGTCATGCCTCGAATCGGTTGTCCGGGGATGTTGCCGTGGTTTGCGCAGGGTCAGTCCCCGGCAGCTCAGAATATGCACAAAACAGTCCCGGCCGACAGTAATTTTACTGCCATAGCGTTTCCTGTACATCCGCCATAGTTTCCTTCCGCCCATACCGGGATCCTTTAGACGGATCCCTTTTACATATTGGATGACCATGTCTTCCCTGGCTGCCCTGTCCATGCTATGATCATTGTTCTTATACCAGGCTTGCTTCGTTACGCCAAACAGTTTGCAGGTCATCTCCACCGTGGAATGGTCCGGTTCTGCAAGAAGTCTCATTACCGTTCGGCGCCATGTTTTTTTCTGATGGAAATGTGATAGGTCTCTTCCGCTACGTCTATCATCGTATTGAAAGCATGGGCACGGTACCGTGCACTTTTCAGCTCCTGTTGAAGACGGCGCACCTCATTCTTCAAGGACTCTGTGTCATCCGGCAATTTTGATGCTTCCTCTGCCTGCAACCTTTGCTTTTTCATGATTCTTGCCTCCTCAAGATTTTTTATACCTTCCGGATCTTTCCTCGCAAATATAGCAAGAATCTTTTGAATATGATATGGGGATGTTTCATATTTCATACTCAATGACTGGCAACTCATACAGCCCTCGTAGTAATCCTTCAGTACTGACCGTTGCTCTGCTTCCGTGAATTCGTAATATTTTTTCATCTCTTTCCTGGTTTAAATTTAACTTCTTTAAGTCAACTTTTTCCAGGCTAAGACATTTTTCTTTCCATCTTTCAATCGTCCCTAATACCATATATTAAAACGATAAAAGCTATTGATAAAAAGAGTTGAAATCGAGTAGGAGAAATGCCATATTCTGTTTAATATGTATCTTTATGACAGTTATTAAGGAGGCTAGAAAGAAATCGTACTTGGTATTTGTCAAATAATAAATGAAGACGTTTGTTCTAACGCTTTTGAAAAAAGAACTTTATCTCTGAACTAAGAGATACAAATTATTGCAAGGGAGGTAAGATAATGACGGACTTATTTCAAGGAAGAGAAGAAAGACTGAAAGCTGCTATAAAGAAGGCCACTGCTACTAAGGAAAGTGCAAATAAATTTCTGAAAGAAGCGGGAATAATAGACCGAAATGGGAAATTGGCATCTCATCTTAGATAGTGGAATCTTTGTATTCGAAGCGTTCAAATCTTGTAATCGGCTTCCCTGGTTGTGATCAATATGTTGCCGAAAGGGTGGTAGCCTGAAAAACTGAACTTTGGGCGAGTAAAAATGATGATGACTGGTTGGAAAATGGTATTATTTTTTTGGAAATAATGAGGAACGTGCACGTCAATGGGCAGAGGATTGAGTTAAAAGAAAAGATTCATCTGTAAAATCTCCTGCTGTGTTAGGAACTATAATCGATTCGGGATACAGCCTAGATCTTACTGACAATTTATATTTGAATGAACTTAAACAGGCTATGAGGCATTTTGGTGTCAATGTGTCAGAAAACAGGGACAGAGCTTCCGAAGAATACATCTGTAGGCCATTCTGATGATCTCCTCATTCGAAAGTTAGATTGCGCAGTGATTCAAACTGCCAAAAAACTTGATAAAGAGGCCCATAAAAAGGAGCCAGGGTATGATTCTGTCAAAGGAGTCTTTTGGGGTGAAACCTTTATATCTTAATGCTGGTTTCAGAGAGAAAAATCGTATTCAAATTTGCGTTTGTAATCCTAATTGTATAAAGGGATATTTCTTGTCTAAAAGGATTGAGTCGGAATATCCTCATCCTTAATGGAGCTGCATCAATATTTCTGTAAGTGTCCAGGACAGGCATCTTGTTCTGCCCTTTAATAACAGTTACATTTGTACTCACATTAGAAATCAAGAAATGATTCAGTGTACAACAGATCTTAAGAAATTGTTTTTCCTGTATATGATCATAAGCCAAGAATAGGAAACTTGGTCAATCCACGATAGATTCAGATCACTTCTGCTTTATTTGAAACTTACAATCATGGCATCCTAAAATGCCCTGCTTCAAGGGATTGACATTAATTGGTCGCTTACCTTTAAAATTATTTCTAGTGTCAACAAAAAAGGCTAGTACAAGGTCTCTTGAAAAAAATCAAAAATAATTATTCTCAAATTTGCGAATTTTATTAATTGTTTGTATCTTCGCACATAGACTAATGAAACAAGCATGATAGTCGTATTTGAAAAGACATACCTGCAAGATATTTACGAGCATGGTACTACTGAAGAGAAGAAGCATCGGTATCAGCCGCAGGTCATAAGGGGTTTTCAGAAGGGGATAAAGTTCTTGGAAAAGGCTAAGAAACCAGATGACCTCAGACGGATAAATTCCTTGAACTTTGAACCTTTGAAGGGCGGCAAGGAAGGTAAATTCTCAATTAGGGCAAATGACAAATATCGCATAGAGTTTACTATTAGTGAGAATCTTGAAACACCTGTTCTAAAGGTATGCAGAATAATTGATTTGTCGAACCATTACAAATAATAGAAATATGATTACGCTGAAAGGTATTGATCCAAGAATGATAGCAAACAATCTGGAGCCATCGAACCTGATACATCCGGGTGAAATGATTAAGGATGAAATAGAAAGTCGTGGAATGACACAGAAAAGACTCGCTGATATGACGGGCATTTCTATGTCTGCTCTCAATGAAGTGCTTAATGGCAAGCGCTCTGTGACTATTGAGTATGCCCTCCTTCTGGAGGCTGCGCTCGGAATTGATGCTGACATCTGGATTGGCTTGCAAGCGGATTATGACAAACAGAAGGCTTGTTATGATAAATCCTTCCTCAAACGTTTGGAAAACATAAGGAAAAGTGCTGCTATGTTGTAGATGGGAAAGGATATTAATGTCCTTCAAATGCAGTCTTTTTCTTTCTATTCAGCAAGGATATCATTGATTTTTTAATTTCTTGAAATCAGTTCAATAGTGCTCTGCTGAAATTACACGAATCTTGGAAAAGTGGATAAAATAATTGCTCTTATCATTGAAATCAATTATCTTTGCAGTTAGGAAAAGTATATATTGTTGAAACTAAGTAAGTTAGAATTGCTTTACCAGGCTTCTTGATAGTTGTGTCTGAAAAAATATTTGACCTTTTATAAGTATATATTGTCTTATGAGAGTAGGGGTAAACACAGATAGAATTAAATATCTTCTGACATACTTCAATTTGTCAGAAAGAGAATTGTTGTCTGTGCTTAATGAGGATAGGAAAAGCCTTTTGAGGGATAAGGATGTTTTTTCGCCTGAGATCGAGTTGTCTGTCTTGAAAAAGATAGAGGCTTATTTCAAATGTGGGATGACCTTCTTTTATGATTTTACCCCATTGTCTACGGAACATAGCCAAAGTATATTTTTCCGCAAGAAATCATTCTGTTCTGAACCGAATCAGGAAACACGCCGTATTGTATTCCAGTTTGAGAGATTAAAGACTCAGTTGGATGCCTATGCTTCATTGTCGGATAATATCATCAATGTTTATCAGAAGAGTTATTCTATAGAGGATGATCCTCAGATTGTAGCAAATGAAGTCCGAAGAGATTTTTATCCTGACAGGAGGAGGAAAAACCAAAGAGAGTTTCTTAAGGCATTTATTAATAAGTGTTCAGAGCATGGCGTCTATGTTTTTGAATTTGTGGAGAACTGGAATAAAAAAGAGAAGGCTAACGTTGACGGAATATGTGTGAAGCCTAATATGATTATCCTAAAGCATCAGCAATGGTATAAACGGGAAATCTTCACTTTGGCCCATGAATTGGGACATTTCCTCCTGCATGAAGAAGACCTTAATACTGTTGATATCGACAATAAAAAAATATTTTCAAGGTCTGATTCTCCAGTGGAAAATTGGTGTAATGAGTTCGCCTTTAGATTTATAGTTGGTGATGCGATACAAAAAATCGACAGTGAAGGGTATTTGGATTCTTCAAATGACTATGGCCGGGCTATCATTCGTACGATAGCGGACTGTACTCATATAAGTACCACTGCACTATATACACATTGTCTCTATGCTAATAAGGTGTCTCTGCCGGATTATGAGAATATTTGCAAGGAACATCTGGATGCAGTGAAAAAACGTAAAGAGTCTTTGACTGTTGATGAGGGGGAAAAGAAGAAAAAATTTGCAAGAACAGCTAAACCTATTATCTCCAAGCTTTTTATGGAAAGTATGCAGTATGCTTTTTTTAAGGGCGTCATCAATGAGCCTACTTTTTGCAGCCAGCTTAAGATAACTCCAGCTGAAGCGGAAGGAAAATATTTATGGTAGCATTGATAGATACGTGCTCTTTACGCAGGCTTGTGGAGTATTACTTGCCTTTTGACAAAGACAAAACTCTGGTTAACTTTCTGGCTCATCAGTACCAGAAAAAAGAACTTCTAGTGATAGATGCTGTTTATGAGGAATGCAAATATCAAAAAAAAGGTGAGATTCCTATGCACTTACCTTTCTTGTCAAGTGAAACTAGTATTTCTACATTAAAAATACCAATTGATAAGAAAGCAAATGATATCATTGACAATCAGTTTTGTGTTCAATCTGCGTACCGGAAACTTTCAGCAGATGAATCTTCAAGAAACCAAAAGTATGCTGTGTTGAAAGAAAAATTCATGAATACAGCTGATTTTAGGTTGATGCTTTTTGCTAAGCAGAAAAATTCTCTTCCTCATCTTTTTAATCAGAATATAAAGGTCGTTACAGATGAAACGCGTAATATTAATGACGGTAAGATTTTTAAGAAACTACCTGTATGTTGCGAACTGGTAGATATTACATCTGAAAATATTGTTGCATATCTGCAAGAAAATGGTGTGGATATTAACTGGATTGTCTCGAAGCAATAATATTGGATAATACAGAATAGGGATGTATTAAAGTAGGATGAAGAAGCATTAGGGTGCTGTCCTCTTGCAAAATTGTTGGGAAATTTTGGAATTTTATTGCAATAAATAGGTGTTAATTCTATGGAATAAATCCGTTGACGAAATTGTATCTGCTCAAAATAATTTAATAAACGATGATTAAAAAAGTTGCACAGATCGTCAGCTTTTAGTAATTTCGTAGTGTGATAATACATAGAGGTACAGTTTAACGTATAAACAATTTATTTATGATCGGCAAGTGTCATATAAGGAGGTAAGAATGAAATCGGACTTGTATTATATTAAAAAGGGACTTTCTCTTTATGGAAGAAGAGCTTATGATACTGCTGTCTCCAAGGGGGTGGCTGTGATTCTGAGGGGAAATCGTATCTATTCGGTAACCTCTAAGGGTATACTATACCCCAATTTTAGACAATGTTTAACTTTTATTTAAATAATATACTCATCCACGGAGAGCGCGCATAGCGGCAAGAGGCGTCGTGTAACGCCTCGGCGAGCGTCACGCTGCAGATTGAT
>NZ_JAMXLY010000075.1 GCF_024054555.1 Segatella cerevisiae
TAATTGTATAACCCGCTTCCAGTAGCTGCATATAATGCAGTCGTGCCGAATAGTCATGTTTGTTTTTTTTCTTGATAGACATAATAAACCCCGAAAGTTAATTGTCTAACTTTCGGGGTTCACTTCATATGTCCAAAACGCCATTATATATAGCCAATATCCAAATCTGTCTTTGCAAAGTAACAAAACAAGCTGATAGGACAAGACCACCTAATATAGGATAATAATAAAACTGAGTTAAGAATTCTGCAATATAATCAGATAATCCACCAGGTACAATGATACGCTGTACAAAATAATCAGAAGTAAACAGAAACATTTGTAATTGCTCCTGATAATTTAAGACCCCACGCTGTATAAAACACCAAAAGCAAAAAACAGCAATGCCAAAGATAACTGAAAATAAAACGTGTTTAACGTGTTTGTTATTATTAAGGTCTTTATCCATTCTGATAAATATAATAAAACGGTACAACGTCAAATTGTACAGCAACTCCACACTTAAGATAAAAAAACTCTTTCTATAATGAGATTAGTTGTCTTATCTGACTAATGTTAGACAAGACAACTATCCCAAGGAATTAAGCAAGGTCACTTTTGAGCATCACACCACTCTTTTGTTGTTTTTTTGAAACACCAAAACCAGGCAGTTCCACCTTGACTTGTAACATTAGGTTCAGGGGCACAAAGATAAAGATGATCCCCATCAGCCTTTAGAATTTGATAGACAAATTGTCGGACATTATTGTTATTGACCTGAATTCCCATCAAAGGTATAGTACCTGAAAAAGTCATGGTACCTATATCCCAGCCCGCTTTTACTGAATTGGAAGAAACAGTTACTGAACCCGTCTCACCTCGGCTAGCTGTAACACCCGATAAGCTCAAGGAAAACCATCCTTTAAGTCCATCAGTTCCAAGTCCTTTTCCTGTGGCCTGTTCATCAATTTGGTCCTTAGTAACTTGCCACCAAGCAGGTGAGATGTCACTCATATAACCGCCATTACCCCAGACAACACCATTATTATCAGTTGTATCCCAAGTCCAATAAGTAGTGGTATAACCGCCTTTTCCATCACCAAATATTTGATCATAAATAGCCGGTAGGTCCGTATACTCAGTGACTTCCAGTGATTTAATTCCGGATTTTACGATCGAACCATCTTCATTCATCGTCTCAACATATACATTCAACTCCTTTGTTGGAGGAGCGACCTGCAAGGAAACATTCGTCCCCTCACCAATCTCTTGTTTTGTATCGGCATTGAACACTTTAAGGTAACGCACAGGTGATGTTGTTACAGTTATATTATTATTCCCCTGTGATTTAGGAGTTAAAGTTAATCCAGCCGTCAATTGATCCTCAGTTATAAGCGCTTTGGGGCTAATCTCATCATGCGTAGGATTGCATGAACTAAAAGCAAGCAGTATAAAAAATACTGCAAATACTAAATAACATGTTTTTTTCATAAGTATTTTCTTTTATCATGAAAAGATTTATTTCCATCCCGTATATTCAGAACTATTGTCACTCCATCCGGGATTTTGAACTACACTTCCTATAGAAACTGCATTATCAGGCATTTTCACGAAACCTGCGGTTTCATTGTATCTCGCAGCATATCCTCCATTATGAGCCACATTCTTTGTGCTTTCACCTGCCACATAGATGGATTGATCCGTCTGTCTTGATAGCGCTTTGGCAGCAATATGCCAACGGCGGATATCATTCCAGCGTGTCCCTTCACAGGCAAACTCCCATCTACGCTCATTCTGAAGTGCAGTCAATGAATAACTGCCTATAGGTGACAGTCCGGCACGAGCTCTCACCCGATTGATACCGGATACATTCTCTTCCAGTTCCGACTGCATCAGCAATACATCTGCAAAGCGGAGCAAGACCAAATCATGGATATTCGATGTTTGCATGTTTACACCATTAGACCATCCGTCGGAACCGTACATCGTCACTTCAAAGCTACAAGCGATACCTCCGGGCTGGGTTGAATCCCTACAAGTAATAGGGGCTAATTTCTTTTCATAGTAATCAGTCTCCTGTACATAATCGGTCCAACCACCTTTTTTGTAATTAGGAAGTTGACTTAACAACTGAACAGATGCGTCACGCCTCATATCAGTAGGTTCAGCTGCTTGCCAATCTGACATCAGATTAGGTGCCACGGGACCAGCACCCCATCCTTGACCAAAGGGAAAAGTATTGGCATAATCCTGTCCGCCGCGAATACCAAAATGTAAGGCATAGACATTGCTGTAACCTATTGTTGTCTGCCAAGAAGCTAATTTATTAAACTTTATGGAGAACATATTCTCGACATCTGCCTGATTATGAGTACCATTCTCATCATCCTGACACCATTTCAAACCTTTTCCTTTTGTATAGGAATAGTCATTTACGGTATACTTATTGGTATAAGCCCAAAGGTTACGATAATCCGGTACGAGGGAATAACCGGAATTATTCACGCAGTCATCAATATATTTTGACACGTCTTGCTTCGTAAGAGTCTTTCCATCGGGAAGAGTTACAGAGGTCAAAGGTTTATACACCGTACTTGTCAAGTCCTTCAACTCTGATCCATCACCATACATTCCGGTATAAAACAACCAAGCACGTCCCAGCATGGCTTCTGCACAATACTTGTCGGCATGGCCGTTATTATTGCTTGACGTACTGGGCAACAGGTCTGCTGCGTCCTTGAAATCCTGAATGATTTGTCCCCAAAGCGTCTCTACACTACCCTGTTTAACAAGTGTTCCGCTGGGTGAAGTCATCAAAGGCACATTACCATACATTGAAGCAAGCTCATAATAATAGAATGCCCTGCAAAACAAAGCTTCGCCCATATATTGATTTTTTTCTTCATCACTCAATTTTGTATTGGGAATGGCTTGGATCAAAGTATTGGCACGATTGATGCCTTGATAACGGATAGTCCAGAAATCATTTGTCATATTAGTACCATAATTGCAAAGCAAATCTTCTGCCTGCATCAATTTATCATTGGTACCGCCACCTCCAAATTGATCGTCACTAGCCAGTAGAGAATAGTAAAGAAAACTCTCTTGAGGATACTGACAGACTTGATTCATGCATTCATAAATACCTGCCAAAGTTGCATCAGCATCTGTTGTATTGGCCGGAAAATTGTCCGTAGATTGTTCTGTTAGATTCTCCACTCCATTAAGTCCACATGAAACTAGACCAATACTGAGAATACCTGCAGAAATAATATTTAAAACTTTTTTCATAGTGTATTTTCCTTAATTTTAGAATTTAATATTAACACCAACAAGATAAGTACGCGGCTGAGGATAGTTTCCTACATCTACACCTGTGACCCATGGTTCTGCACTGTTAAGGGCCATTCCATTTTCAGGATCCATACCTTTGTACCCAGTAATTGTAAATAGATTCTGCGCAGTGACGTATAACCGGAGTTGTCCAAAAGGACATCCTTTCCAAATATGCTTGAAATCATAACCAAGTGTAATGTTCTGCAAACGCAGATAACTTGCATTTTCGATATATATATCAGAAACGGCTTGCCAGTTAACTCCCGTATTTCCCGGAGCGATCATAGGATATTTATTGGACGTGCCCTCACCATTCCAATATTCATAAACTTCAGTCGTATAATTTTCATACTGTCCGTCAGTAAACTTACGCCATGAACGAGCGACCTGCTGTCCTAAAGCGGCATAAGCAGTTACCGACAAATCAGCACCTTTATAACTGCAATTAAGACCGAAGCCCATCGTCACATCCGGTATAGGATTACCTAAATCAGTTTTATCATCTGTAGTGATCTTGCCATCATGATTGGTATCAACAAACTTCAAATCACCAGGCTTTAAACTGGAACCTTGTAAAGAATTGGCAGCATTTCCACCACAATTTTCTTGTATATAACTTTGAAGATCACTGGCATTTTGAATAACCCCTCCGGTTTTGTAACCATAGAAGTAGCCGATAGGATGACCGACCTGCATACGTGCCATATAACCTGTATTTTGAGCTAGATTATCATTACCACCCTCAATGTAATCAAGTGAAGAATTGATTTTGGTTACCTTATTTTTATTGTAGGCAAGATTCCAATTTGCGCCATAAGTAAAGTCAGATCCAACTTTATCATGCCAATCCAAAGCGACCTCTATACCGGTATTCTGAACAGTTCCGGCATTTTTCCATTGTGTCGAGAAACCGGTTGTGGAAGCAACAGGGACCTGTATGAGTAAATCTTTCGTGACTTTTTTATACCAGTCAAAGGTAAATCCCATTTTTCCTTTCAAGAAACGTGCATCGAGACCTATATCTGTCTGATCCGAAGTCTCCCAAGTCAAGTCTTCATTTGCCAATCTGGACGGACTTGCCCCTTGTGTATAGCTATTTTTTGTATTGCCAAAAGAATAATTTGAATAATCATTGTATGCAAAAGTTGCTTGATAGGCAAATGCGTCTACAATATTACGGTTACCGTTCTGTCCCCAACCTGCGCGAATTTTAAGAAAGTCAAGCCATTTGGACGTTGGAGCCATAAATTTCTCATTGGTAACGACCCAGCCTCCACTTACTGAGGGGAAATAGCCCCATCTATGGTCAGGAGCAAATACGGAAGAACCATCAGCACGAAGAATCGCAGACAACATATAAGTCTCATTGTAATCATAATTGACACGACTGAAATAAGACATGTTCCTGGAATCCCCATAAGGCGTTCCCGACACAGTGGCACCTTGAACTCTATTCTTAGTCAAAGAAAGGTAGGCATGCTTAAAATCACCGTAAATACTACCTGTAGATGTACCCTCTACCATTTCTCCAAAATTGGGACGGGACTCGCTATATTCAGTACCAAGCAAGACATCAAAATGATGACTTTGCACGATATTAAATTTATAATTCAAAGTATTCGTAGTACTCCATCCCCAACCTGTACCTACTTGTTCCGTAACTTGATCCTGGGTTCGAGAGCCACCGGAGTCATTAATGTAATATTCAGGAAGGTAAGCTCTCCAAGTATAGGAGCTTTGATTATAATTGATCTGTCCTTTATAAACAAGATCTTTAATAGGCTGAATCTCTACATAACCAATTGCATTCAAACTAAAGTTTTTAGACTTATTGTTACCGCTCTGGCTATTCACCAAAGATGCAATAGGATTAGAAGTATAAGAATTGTAATTGAACCAACCTTCCGTACCGGAACTTGCCAAATAATCGTGCATCGTATAATTTCCGTTCTGATCATATATAGGTATACAAGGATTAGCCCTCAGCATATCAGAGATCGCATTACTATACTGATTTCCAATTTGGATACCCTGGTTTTCCTTATGTTGGAAATAGACATTCTCACCCACCTTGACGACATCCAAGCCTTTTGGATTAGAATAGATGACATGTTCAGAATTCAATCGGAGAGTAAAGCGACGAAAATCAGATTTCACTACATTTCCGAAAATACCATCTTGATACTGATAACCCACACCTGAAGAAAACTTACTCCGGTCTGTACCACCGATAATATTGATGGCTTGATTGGTCGTCATTGCATTTTTATTGCGAATCGCGTCCAACCAATTTGTACCTTCATTTGAACCGTCTTGGTACGCTTTCAACAAATCTGCATTAATGTATTTAGACCAGTCATAAGCTTGTCCACCATTATTATAATTGACCAGATCCTGAACAGCCATATACTGCTTTGCGTTTAAAAGTTGTGGCATCTTATAAACGTTCGACCAGCCTACATTCCCATCATACGAAACCTGGATTTTACCTTGCTTACCCTGCTTAGTCGTAATCAGGATAACACCGTTGGCACCATTTGAACCATAAATGGCACAAGAAGCTGCATCCTTTAACACATCAATTCGCTCAATATCAGCAGGATTCAAGTTGTTAATATCTCCTCCTGTTACACCATCAATAACGTAAATAGGCTTCGTATTACTATTTGTACCTGCACCTCGAATAGCAACCTTATACCCGTCTCCAGGTTGACCTGATATAGCAGTAATGTTTACACCCGGGCTCTGGCTTTGGAGTGCACCAAGGACTTGGGTAGTGTTCAACTTTTCTATATCACTCCCCTTGATCTCATCAGTTGCTCCTGTAACTAACTTTTTCTTCTGGACACCATATCCCATAACGACAACCTCATCCAAGGTTTTATTGTCGGCAGACATCATAACATTAATTTGAGATCTGTTGCCTATAGTTATCGTTTGAGTTTTATAGCCAATGTAAGAAACGATGATTACAGGATTACTACCCTTCAAAGTAAGTATAAAATTACCATCCAAATCTGTCACTGTACCATTAGCAGAATATCCTTTTTCGACGATACTTGCACCAATTACCGGTCCCTCTTGATCTGCAACATGGCCGGAAATTTTCTGCCCCTGCTGGACAGCTTTTATTGTAACTTTGGGTGAAGCCAATACAATCTGAGGCCAACAAATGCACCCCAGAATCATACATACACTGACAAGCAGTGTGGATTTCATAAAATTTTGATTCATATCTGATAGGTTAAAGTTATAAACGCTTTAGCTCCGTAGTTAACGGTAGACTAAACTAACTGATAGTTATTATTTTGATTACATTTATTTTTCATGAAACAGATTCCTTCACTTTTCAAAATTGATCTCTATATAGGTATGGTTGTTAAAGGTAATAGGCCTCACATGCTGCCCAAGGTAGAAGATTGCCGATCGTTAAAGTCTAATTTATGATATTGAACTTATTAATTGTTTGCAAATATATATGAAACGTACATGATCGTCTTTCGCCAAAGGGAATGAAAAGGGATTTTTTGTATCTTTGCCACAGTATAAACCCTTTAATCCTTTAGATATGTCGAATCAGAAGCAAGAAGTCTCCTTTTCAG
>NZ_JAMXLY010000076.1 GCF_024054555.1 Segatella cerevisiae
AACTTTGCCATAGTTATAAAGTATATGTCTAAAGGTACAAAAATTTTTGGACATGGCAAAGCCCTGGCTTGAGAAAGTCGGGGCTTTGTGATAAAAAAAGAGGATATGTCTATTTTGACACACCCTCGAGTTTTTTTAATTCTACCTCATACGAAAACTACGATTTTAATCATGATTTTGAATGAGGTTTACAACAAAACAGATAAGGACTTTGACGCAGTTTATCTGACTATACCAATAGTTTTCTGACCTCTGATTTTCTCCGAAGAAGCCTAGACAGTATCAATATCCCGTATTCTGTTGTTTGGCAATAGGAGGATTGGCATTTATCTCATCTTGAGATATAGGGAGAACAATTTTATAAAAACTCCTGTCAATACTCTTTTCACGGGTATGAACAGATACATTTTGAAAATCATCATTAAAAATGATAGTCTTATTCTTTCTGATTAGATCAAAGAAACGTTGACCTTCTGAAAATAATTCTTTACTGCGTTCATCTAAAATCATATCGTCTGTTATTGTTGATGCTGTGGCCTGAGGCAATAGAGGGGATCTCTTTCGGATAGCGTTTAGATAGTCAGCTGCAGCAGTTTTGTCCGGAGAAGTAGCATGGAGAGAAGCTTCCGCTGCAATCAGATATATTTCAGATAGCCGAATCACTTTAATGTTCACTGCTGTAGCCGTACTCTTTCCATCTCCCGGCATATCCGTAGTTCCTCCCATATATTTATAACAACTCCCCAAGCGTGTGGGATTTTTTGATTCGTCTCTTCCCATTACGCCCCATCTTACGTCTGTAGAGTCTTGTCCTAATCGTGTCAGAAAATAGTCACTCGCCAAGAACCAGCCCATGGCACTGCTTATTCCGTCATGTTGTGCTTGCATTAAGTAGTATCCTAATGATGAACTTCCAAGATCTGCCTCATTGGGGAAGATACCGAGTTCGAAAATAGACTCAGTTCCAAATTGTTTACTCCATGATTCTACCCATTCATTCGGTGAGTATAATTGATAAACTCCGGAGTCTATGATCGTCTTGGCCGCTGCAAGTGCTCCATCATAATCCTCCATGTATAATTTGACACGTGCCTGCTCGGCCAGATTTCCATAGTAATTGATATAGCCATTATTCTTGGCTTTGCCTTCGGTGGTATCCAATAGTTTTTCCCCCTGCTCAAGGTCGGCCAGAATTTGTTTGTAATTTTCTTCAACCGTTGACCGGGCAGGTTGATCGGATGCTTGTAATAATGTGGTCACGTTTGGTACGCCATAGGCATCTTTCTTATAATTGTACGGCAGTCCGTAAAGCCTGACTAAATCAAAGTATACCAACGCCCGCAAAGTATAAGCTTCACCTTCCAACTGGTCCAGATCTTTCATTCCTGACTTTTTCAGCCGATCAATATTTTCCAGTATGTTATTCAGTTGTAGGATACAATTATATCCTGTAGACCAGAAACCTTCATAAGATCCGCTGGTCGGGGTGTGATTAAAAGTATACAGATCATCTGAACCTCTGCCATTGGCATAAATTGTGAGGTCACCGCCTTTTGCGTCCCCATATAAAAAGAAGTTTCGTCCATAATAAGAATAAGAAGTCATTTCCCTCAGTACACCATTCATGGCATTCTTAGCGTCAGAGGCGCTGTTAATGGATGTGGATGCCTCTTTGGAATTGGTTGGTTCCATATCAAGAAATCCATTGCATGAAGAGAAGGTACATTCTATTATGATTAAAAAAAGCGGCAATATGCAGTTTCTCAATAGTTTTGTATTATCGTATTTCATAAAACCTCCGTATTATATTAAAAAGTCAAGTCAATTCCAAATGTGAACGTTTTGCTGATAGGTGTTTCCCATCCCCGTGTGCCGTATTGATTGACTTCAGGGTCAGCTTCCTTATATTTTGCCCAAGTCAACAAATTGGATGCTGTAAAAAACAAACGTGCATTTGATATAAATACGCGTTGTAATAAATTTGACGGTAACGTATATCCAAATGAGAGATTTTTCAGCCGTAGGAAAGAAGCATTGCTGATATGTCGGGAACTGTATTGCATGGCATCTGTCAGATCGGTTCCCTGCAGGCGCGGTTGAGTGCCATTTGGGTTGTCTGGCGTCCACATATCTTTATAATAGCTTGCTGCGCGAATCCGTGCCCAGTAATAACCATCATCGGCAACATCTTTGTAGGCCGCATCGTAAAGTTTCCCTCCGATTTTATAAATAAAATTCAGATTCAAATCGAAACTTTTATATTTCAGGTCAGAGCTGAATCCACCAGAAACGGCAGGTATGGCACTTCCTATTATGGTATAGTTGGCTGACTTGTAATCGTAAGTGGCGCCACGGCCGTTATATATGAAGTCTCCCTTCTTAGGATCTGAGGGATCATTTACATAGTATACACTGTTTCCGTTACTCTTGTCAACTCCTGCCCATTCATACCCATAAAAGGCGAGCGTCGATTGGCCTTCCCGATAAATAAATTGTGCCCGACCATCGTCTCCTGTCGGATCTTCCCAGATGATATCTTGACCATCATACAATTTTTTAACTTTAGAAGACAGGAAGGAGGCATTCAGTGACAACGTCCACAACCAGTTTTTGCTGCTGATGACATCTCCATCAAGTTGAACTTCTATGCCATGGTTGTTGATTAATCCGACATTTTTTAAAACAGAGCTAAAACCTGTTACCAAGGAAATGGGTACATCTTGTAATAGATTCTTTGAATTTCTTGTATAATATTCTACTGTTCCCCGAATCCGTTGCCGAAAGAAACCAAAGTCGATGCCTATATTAGTGGTCTGGCTAGTTTCCCAGGAAAGATTGGAACTTGCCAATGTACTCAACTGTGAACCAGGTTTACCCATATACTGACTGTCGTAAGTCATGAGACTCATGTATCCATAATCGTCTGTCGGCAGTGTTCCATTGACCCCATAAGATACGCGTAATTTGAAAGCACTTAACCAAGTTAAGGGTTTCATGAATTTCTCTTTTTCCATATCCCAAGCAGCAGAAACAGACCAGAAATTTCCCCAGCGGTTATCCTTGCTTAGTCTGGAAGAACCGTCACGACGATAAGAGGCAGACAAATAATAGGTCTGATTGAAATTATAATCGGCTTTAGATAAAACGGATAATAGAGAATGTCCCCATTTATATCCGGCAGCATCGTAGGCCCCTGCAATAGATACACTTTGCAGATCACTATTGGCCAAGTTTGTTCCGGCTGCACGGGTATAATCAGTCGTTACCTTTTCTGCTTCAAAACCTGCCATAATATTAAGTTCATGGTCACCTGAAAATAAATTATAATTTGCCGTCGTTGACGAAGTGATATCATCATAAGTTGAGCGAGTTTCTGTAACGGATCCGTTTGTGCTTGCACCATCATAATGCTCCGGGCTATAGTATAAATGTCCCTTTACTCCGGTAGTCTCATAAGATAGGATAGATTTGATATCCAGTCTGGGGATAGGATGCAAGGCGACCGTCTCCATTGCCGAAAATTGAGAGTTGATCGTATAATTTGACCATAACTTGTCATAGTATAAATTGTTGTATGCATAACTTTCGTAGCGATCAGTGTACGGTTGTCCTGTCTTGTAATCAGTAGGCCAGTACATTCCCCATAAAAGATTACGTACATCAAAGAAATAATTTGTAGCAGTGTTTCGCGTATCATTAAATCCCTCTTGACGAGTTCTTGAAAAGGCAACATTAGTTGTAAAATCAAAAAACTTGCCAGCCTTTTGCATCAAATTGACCCTTCCTGAAGCTCTTTTAAAGTCATTGGCACGACTTCGACCTTGCTGATCAGAGTAGGACAGTGATGAATAATAGTTTGTTGTCCCATTACCCCCACTTACGGAAAAATCATAATTTTGATAAGCAGCAGAGCGGAAATAGGCCTTTTCCCAATCATAGTACTTTCCACCTCGTCCGGAATTGTCATATTCGCCGATATTTATATTCTGATAACGTCCTGTGCCGGCAGCAGTTAATTGGTATCCATGCATGTTAAACGATTCATTCAACCATTTTAAGGCTGTAGAACTAGCTTCTGCATCATTTTTCGTATCTGCATTATAGTTCGCATCGTAATATACTTGATACATCATGTTGACCTGGTCCTGTACACTTGCAGGTTCATAATTCTTTGTGGCCCAGGAGGGCGAAAACCCGTATGTCATTTTCACATTGACTTTAGGTTTTCCGGATTTACCTTTTTTGGTCGTAATGAGAATTACTCCGTTTGCTGCCCTTGAACCGTAAAGAGCAGATGCCGCGGCATCTTTTAAGACGGATATGCTTTCAATATCTTCGGGATTCAATGAATTCATGATATTATTTGTAACGTATAGGTCACTGCTCATCTGCCCGACATTTCCCGACACGACAGGTACTCCATCAATGACATATAGTGGATCATTTGAAGCATTCATGGAACCTATCCCCCTGATGCGAAGAGAAGGAGTTTCTCCTAATTGCCCCGAACTGTTTGTGATTTGGAGTCCTGCAACTTTTCCTGTCAAAGCATTTTCAAAAGATGTAACGGGTACGTCCTTAATTTTATCTGACTTGATGAAAGACGCTGAACCAGTATAACTGCTTTTTTGAGTTGTTCCGTAAGCTACGACGACGACATCGTCTAAAGTCTTGTTTTGAGGAGATAATTTAATCTGAATGTTTGACCTTCCTCCAACTTGCACAGTTTCTGTATTCATCCCTAAATAACTGATCTTTAAGGCGACTGTCAGTGATGGTACAGATAACGTGAAGTGTCCTTCAGAATTGGTTGTGGTCCCTAAATGCGTGCCTTCTACTATCACAGTAGCCCCGGTGACCGGCTGGCCGTCATCCTGAGAGACAACTGAACCTGAGACCGTATTTTGTGCCAATGCTGTCCCCATACATAGCACTATCACTATTAATAACATACTCAGTCTTTTTTCCATAATCAAACAATTTTAGTTACAATCTTTTGCTTTTTATCCACTTAAACTGCGAATATATGTTATTTTATTTTAACTCACAAATAAAATAGCAAAAATTTATGAAAACTAAATAAAATAGTTCATTAAGTCAATATATATCATATATAAATTACTGTATGTACAATTTTTATATTAATATATAAACTATTATCTTCTAGACATTGCTCAATGCTCATACTTCAGCAGCTGAATATTTGAGGTATAATTCGTTTCATATAAAAAAGACATGATTCTGCAAAGTTCAACAAGAATAATCCGCATATCAATTCTTATACAGATTCTAGTACGCTGATCTTAGATAGAAGAAATTTATTTGATATGTTTGTTGAATTCGCTCAAGATGTTAAAAATAACTTAGTAGTGTTATATTATACTGCTATCCATGAAAATATAAATTAGTATTTTCAATAAACGTTAAACGAACTTAAATTTAATTATATGTTTATTGCTCCGAAAATATTTAGATAAAAAAAATATAAATTTGCATATGAAACACAAACTTGTTAGAAGAAAGGAGAAGGTATGAAAACAGATGTTATCGTTGGAAGAGCAGAAAGGTACAAAGCCGCTATCAAGAAAGCTACGGCCTCTAAGGAAAGTTCAACAGTATTTCTGAAAAGAGCAGGAATCCTGGATCAAGACGGAAAATTAGCACATCATCTTAGATAATGGAGTCTTTATATTCCAGACGTTCAAATTTGGTTATTGGTTTTCACGGTTGTGATTTGTCAGTAGCCCAAAATGTTGTGGCTGGCAAAGAAAGTCTTGTACCCAGCAAAAATGGGTATGACTGGTTGGGGAATGGAATCTATTTTTGGGAAAATAATGAAGAGCGTGCACGTCAATGGGCCAAGGAAATGGTTAAAAGGAAAAATTCTCCAGTAAAAAATCCAGCTGTATTAGGTGCGGTAATTGATTTAGGATATTGTTTTGATCTTACTGACAGTTCCTATCTTAAAGAACTCAAGCAGGCTTACAAGGCTTTGGTTTCTATGTTCAAAAAATCAGGAACTTCACTTCCTAAAAATACAACAATAGGAAACTCTGAAGATCTTCTTATTAGAAAATTGGATTGTGCTGTAATCCAAACGGCCAAAATATTAAATATAGATGCTCACAACAGAGATTATGATTCTGTTAAAGGTGTGTTTTGGGAAGGGAAACGTTTATACCGTAATGCAGGTTTTAGAGAGAAAAATCATATTCAAATTTGTATATGTAATCCTAATTGTATAAAGGGATACTTTTTGCCAAAAAAAATTAATTCGAAATATATAAACCCTTAATGAAGAATTCTATTGTGTTAGGCTAATTTGTCAAGATCCTTATGTTATTATAAATTTCATTCGAAAAGCACGATTGTTTAATTATATTTCCCCATTTTTATATTTGTCGGTATGCTATGTTGTAGGTCCACGATGTAATCAATATAAACAGTTGTTGCTATTGATTCCTGACTTTTTTATGAAAAACGCGACCATCTATTTGAAGTTTCCATTTAATTTATTATCTTTGAACCATCGATACTACAGAAGCAGAAGTGGTGGGGACACAACGTTGTCGCTGCGGATGCTTCGGTTTTGTCGACCGATAACATGTTATCTATAATCTGATAAACCAATATGAAACGTACATGATCGTCTTTCGCCAAAGGGAATGAAAAGGGATTTTTTGTATCTTTGCCACAGTATAAACCCTTTAATCCTTTAGATATGTCGAATCAGAAGCAAGAAGTCTCCTTTTCAG
>NZ_JAMXLY010000077.1 GCF_024054555.1 Segatella cerevisiae
TTCAGAAAATAAAGATGATTGAGTATAAAATTAACACAAGACCAAGAAAGAAGTTGAACTTTGACTGTCCGCTTGAATCCTTTTATGATAAGATTATCTAAATTTGCACTTGCTTGTTGAATTCACCTACAGGCAACCGATTTCAAAGCTGTTAAAAAAATCTCGAGCCTCAATCACACAAAGGTCAAAGTATCTTATAATAATGAAGTTGATCGGCTACATGCCAAATCCTATCTGTTTCTCCGCAAGACTGGCTTTCATACTGCCTATGTAGGCAGCTCTAATCTTTCTGCCCCAGCCTTGACAGAAGGACTCGAATGGAACATAAAAGTTACGCAATCTGAACTTCCAGACATTATTCAGAAAATCAGAAATTCCTTTGAGGGCTATTGGAACAATGATCTTTTTGAAGAGTTTATCCCAGGAAAAGACGATGAACGTTTAAAAAACGCGTTAGATAAGAATTATGAAGCTCCTATTGACTACTCTATTCTTGATCTGATACAAGCCCGCGACTACCAAGAAAACATATTAGAGAAATTACGTATTGAACGAGAAGTCCACCACCATTATCGTAATCTTATAGTAGCTGCCACAGGTACTGGTAAAACCGTAATTGCAGCATTCGATTTCAAAAGATTTCGAGAACAAAACCCTACCGCTCGTTTCTTATTTATCGCCCATCGAGAAGAAATATTGAAACAAAGTTTGAAAACTTTCAGACAGGTTTTAGAAGATTATAACTTTGGAGATTTATGGGATGGCAACCATGAGCCGACTTCTTATTCGCAAGTGTTTGCAAGTAAAGACATCGTCAATAATCGGTTGGGGTCTCTTAACCTGCCTGATGACTACTATGATTATATAATTATCGATGAAGTTCACCATATAGCAGCCAGTTCTTACAGAAAAATCGTCAATAAATTTAAGCCCAAAATTCTTCTTGGTCTCACCGCGACGCCAGAGCGAATGGATGGAGAGGACATTACTCAAGACTTTGACGGACACATTGCAGCAGAAATCAGACTTGACACGGCTCTCAATAATCATCTTTTATGGTTCATCCGACAAATGCGTAGGTGTAAATTAAAATACGACTAAAAAAGAAGATAGCCAGGTTTTTTTGCTACCTTTGGTTTATCACAACAAAAGAATAGTAAAATGAATCCCAGCTATCTATATCACTCATTTGGTGTACGTCACCAAGAATGTACGAGAATCGAATACAAAGGTAACCAAAATATCCATCATATCCAGACAAAACCGGAGGAATTACGGTGTCCGGAATGCAATAGTCGGAAATTAATCCATTCCGGTAGCGTATATCGTTACATAAGAAGTGTACCTGTAGGCCGGCGAGAAACCATATTGAAAATGAAGGTCCGGCGAGTTGAATGTAAGGAATGTGGCTGTATCCGTCAGGAGAAGCTCCATTTCGTAACAGGTAAGCGGTCTTACACAAACAAGTTCGCCCGATATGTCGTTGGGCTCTCCCGCATAGGCACCATCAAGGATATAGCACAGTTTCTGAACATATCATGGGATACCGTAAAGGATATACAGAAGCGTTATCTCCAGCGCCACTATGGCAGTCCTGACCTAAACGGGTTGGAGTTCATCGGGATAGACGAGTTCGCAGTCCGTAAAGGGCATGTATACAAGACCATCGTTGCCGACTTGGTCACAGGCCATGTGGTGTATGTAGGAGACGGCAAGGGGGCAGATGCCCTTGATAAGTTCTGGGAGAAGGTGCGTAAGAAAAAGGTTCGGATAAAGGCTGTGGCAACGGATCTCTCAGCGGCCTTCATCTCCTCGGTAATGGCAAATGCACCGGATTCGACATTGGTCTTTGACCATTTCCATGTTGTCAAGCTGATGAATGACACTCTGGACAAACTGCGTAGGCAAGCCTATAGCCAAGAGGCTGACCTTATGAAACGCAAAGTGTTGAAAGGAGCACGCTGGCTACTGCTGCGCAATGGAGAGGATATATATGATTCCTGCCATCGGAACAGACTGGAGAATGCTTTGGAGATGAATGCGCCTCTAATGAAAGGCTACTATCTCAAAGAGGCATTGCGGGAGATATGGATGCAGGTTACCGGGAAACAAGGCGAACGGGTGCTTTTGGACTGGGTAAAACAGGCTAGGGATTCTAAGGTGCCGCTTCTGATTAAGTTTGCGAATACGCTGATGGCACACAAAAGTGGAATACTCGCATGGTACAACTACCATATCTCCACGGGTAAACTTGAAGGAATAAACAACAAAATCAAGACAATGAAAAGACAGGCGTATGGATATCGGGATGAGAAGTTCTTTGAACTCAAAATTCTATCGCTGCATGATAAAAACTACGCATTTGTCGGATGAACCTCTTTTATGTCCGTTTCATTATTATGGCATTACTGATTGTATAGACCTAAAAGAAGTACATTGGGATCATGGACATTATGACATCTTTGAGTTAAGTAAGATTTACAGGAGCAACGATCTACGTACAAGCCTAATCTTTAATGCTTTACAGAATTATCTTTCTAACCCTCAGAACGTTAAAGCGCTTTGCTTTTGCGTAGACATCGAACATGCCAAGTATATGGTAGCTAAATTCACCTTAGCAGGTCTAAAGGCCGATTATCTCACTAGCGACAATGCCGAAAGACGTAATATTCTCAGTAAAAAACTCAGAAAGGGAAAGATCAATTATCTTTTTGTCGTAGATATGTTCAATGAAGGGATAGACATTCCAGACATAGACACAATACTTTTCCTGCGGCCAACAGAAAGTTTAACCATATTCCTCCAACAATTAGGCCGTGGACTCCGCAAAGCTAAAGATAAACCTTTCGTCAACATTCTCGACTTTGTCGGTCAAAGTAATAAGGAATTCAACTATACCGATAGATTTCGAGCTATCATCGGTCGTACATCTATAAGCATTAAAGAAGAGTTTGAAAACGGATTTCCACATATGCCATTGGGCTGTCAGATTAAATTAGAACGCAAGGCTCGAGAATACATTCTAGATAATATTAATCATGCTATCAAATCATTCGGTTTGAGGAGCTTGGTCAACTTGGTAAAAACATGGCGTAATAACTTTTCTATTCCCCTCACCCTAACGAATTTTGTAAGGATGTATCGTGTGCCCTTAGAAAAGCTCTATAATCGCCATTCTTTCCATGAAATATGTTACCAAGCAGGAATCGTTGACCAGCCACTTGCCCATGAAAATATATTTCATTCAGCTGCACGTAATAAATGGCTTTCAACAGATAGCTATACCTATTTTTCATTTATAGAAAGACTATGTGAGAAAGGATTTAAGATAAATGTAAATCATCTCTCTCGTCTTGAACAAATGAGGCTTCTCATGCTTTATTATGACTTTTATCAACAAGCTGGCCACTTCGAACAACTTCAAGATATGGTCAATGAATTTGCTCTCGATCCGGATTTCATTTCTGAAGTTTCAGAGTTAATGGTCATTCTCAAAAACCGTTGTCAAACTTTGGAAGAAGACGATAATTCTAACCTGCCTGATTTCGCTTTAAAACTCCATGGTATCTATACACGTGACCAGATAAGGGTTGCGATAGGTACTTCAACTCTCGACAAACAGTCATCAGGTCGTGAAGGAGTAGAACGCAATAAAAATCTTAAAATTGAAGCTATGTATGTTGACATCATCAAAGACCGTAATGTAGGAGATTCGACCAATTATGATGATCATGCTTTGAGTTCTTATATATTCCAATGGGACACGCAAAATACGGTTTCTCCAGATTCTACTACTGGACAAAACTATATCAATTCCACTCAGACGATGCTCCTTTTTGTCCGAGAACAGAAGAAGTTTGCTGACGACAAGAGTAGAACTATGGGATATGTCTATCTTGGGAAAGTTGATTTTATGAGCTATGGGTACAAGACCGTAAGCTATGGCAAGCAGATGCAAATCAAATGGAAACTGGAAAGTCCGATGCCTGCCTCTGTCTATGATTTTTCCAAATATAAAACTGCTCTTTAAGAATGAAAACAATTCATGTTGTCGCTGCCATCATTGAACAGGATAGTAAATATTTTGCTACTCAACGTGGCTATGGAGAATTCAAAGACTGGTGGGAATTCCCCGGTGGAAAGATTGAAGTTGGAGAAACGCCTCAGAATGCCCTCAAAAGAGAAATCGAAGAAGAACTCAATACCGAAATTTCTGTGGACCAACTTATCCAAACCGTCGATTGTGACTACCCTTCTTTTCACCTCCACATGCAATGTTTCCTCTGCCATATCATAAAAGGTCATTTGCAACTATTAGAAGCTGAAAATGCCAAATGGCTGGATTGCGAGAATCTGTGTTCTGTCAAGTGGCTCCCTGCTGATAAAGAGGTAACGGAAATTTTAATCAGAAAATAATTGATCTATTGAGAAGGAGGAGATACATCAGTTCGCAACTCCTCTCTCTTTCTATAATACCAATGGCGATAAACAGCAATAATAGCCTTAAAGTCTAATCCTATCTTCTCTATAAATGAGGATAGTAATCCAAGAAAATCAGACAAAAACATATTAAGAAGGTCTGTACTTTATTAAAAGATGCGAATACCTGATAATCAATTATATCAAGAAATGATCGAGCTAATAAGACACAATGCAAATTTAATTAATTTCGGAGAGACAGGGGTCTCCCCAATTTGTTTTATTGCATTGCCTGTCAAATTTCTCCTTATTGGAGGCTACTCACCCCCAAACTCCCCGATGTTTTCCGGTATAGATTATTCCGTCTTACCAACACCTAGGAATTGCACTTCTATATTAAACTTGCCTGGCCTCTCTTCAGAAGTCCAAGCTGCAGGGCCATGTCAAAGCAGCAGGGAGTTTAGCCCCTTGGCAGGATCATCGCATAGACGGCACCAGTCTGGCTCGTATAGGCTATGCTCATCGAACGCAGCTCCTTCAGGCTGCGGGCAATGGTGTCGGAACTCGGTATCTTGGAGCCGGGTGCAGTTTTCAGATACTTACCTAGAATGGTCGTGATGTCCTCTATGTGGTCGCCACCGCAGAGATACATACAGAACAGTGCAAGCATAACGTCGCTGTACTAATAGCCATAACTGGCACAGCGCAATCTCAGGCGGCTGTCCACCAGCTTATCCAGTCCTGTACGCTTAAATTCGTCCATCAAGTAAAATATACCGCCATAAGGGGTAATGTTTTCATTTTTTATCGCTATCTTTGCCATGCTACAGAGAATTTAAGCTTCTTTTGTTTTCAACATAAAGTTAGTGAAAATTCTATTGATGGTAAAGCTCTGAGGAACTTATTGTTCCTCAGAGTGCTATAAATAATCTTGATAATAGATTACGCACTTAGTTGCGGATTTAAGGGGTAATAATTTTAATTTGCCACAAATAGAACAATATGTTATAGATAATTGGAATTAATTTACTACACAAATAAATACTATAAACAATGATACGAAAATTCGATTTAAATATAGAAAGAATTCTTGATAATTGGGAATTGAAACATGCAGTACGCGAAATCATAGCTAACGCTATTGATGAGCAGAAGCTATCTGGGACATCTGATATACAGATTTTTAAACGAAATGGAGAGTGGATTGTTAAAGATTTTGGTAGAGGTTTAAAATACGAAGATTTCACTCAAAATGAAAATAATGAAAAATTATCAGCAAAAGGCATTATTGGAAGATTTGGAATAGGGCTAAAGGATGCCTTAGCAACATTTGATAGAAACCAAGTTTCAGTTCTTATATTATCAAAATATGGGAAAATAACTTTAGGAAGATCTCATAAGAACGGTTTTGATGATGTCGTAACTTTACATGCTTATATTGATGATCCTATAGATAAAAATATGGTGGGAACAGAATTCCATTTGAAGAATATACCTGATGAAGCCATAGAAAATGCTAAAAAACTTTTTTTGAAATTCAATGATTATCAAATAGTAGGAAGAACTAAATATGGAGATATAATAGAAAATTCAGGCTATTATAGCAAAATCTATGTAAATGGAGTATTAGTAGCAACTGAAGATAATTTCTTATTTAGCTACAATATAACTTCAATAAATACACAACTTAAAAAATCAATGAATCGTGAGAGAACAAATGTAGGAAGAACTGCTTATGCCTCAATTGTTCGTGCGATGTTATTAGAATGTAAGGATGAAAAGGTTGCTGAAGAACTTAGTAATGATTTTAAAGGATATAGTTACGGAAATACACACGATGAACTAAAATGGATCGATGTACAACGACATGCTGTGCAAATTATGAATGAAAAACATAATGCAATATTTGTTACATCAAAAAATATACAAGAAAATAACGATCTGGTTACTGAAGCACGTGATGGTGGAGAAAATCATAATGGTTCAGATATCATTGTAATTCCTGAAAATCTTTACAATAAACTTTCCGACGATAATGAGAGTAAACCTGAAGAACAAAAGGTTCGAACTTTTGACCAATTTGTGACCGAACGTTCAAATAATTTTGAATATAAATTTACTCAAGTTTCGGAAGTAAAAAGAATTGATTTATTTAACAAATAAAAGTGAGTTTGAGTGCCCTTGTTACAGGGAAATTTTGTATATTTGTATTGATAAAATAAACAGACAAAACGCTCAAACTC
>NZ_JAMXLY010000078.1 GCF_024054555.1 Segatella cerevisiae
TGAATATAAGTTGTGCATACGTTGAATTGTACTTAGATATTTTGTCAATACTAAGTTACTAATAATCAACGATATGTGCAACTTTTTAAACATAAATATTTTAGGTATTTAATTCCGCCAACGGGTATCTTCTATGAACTGATGAAAATTGTCAGAATAATCACGAGGAATGCCCAGATTATTAGAATTGAAAGTAAGAGGACTGAGAAAACTCGGCCCTTTGTTTTATGGAGATAAAGTAAACCAGTAGAACCGGAGTCGTTTTATGAGTGATAAGGATAGTACTTCTGAAGAGAATCAGGAAAACTCAGTTAGTAAATGCAAGTTGGCTATACAAGATATAGCCAAGAACTTGAAGAACGGAACCGTTTCGTTCATCATCGGTGCAGGATTCAGTAAGAACATATCTAATAGGTTCTTATCTTGGAAAGAATTGCTTCATGACATGATGGTGGAGATGTATACAGAAGAACGTCAGACTTGGCGTGCATCAGATGATGATCTCATCGGAAAGTATGGATATTTGGGAATCGCTTCTGACTATGTAAGACGTAAGGGCTATCATGAGGCAATAGACAGTTATATTGAGGAAAGAACTCCTGTACTTAAAAAAGATAAAAAGGGAAAAATAAAATTGATTGAAGATGATCGTGTGATTTCTGATGATGTAGATGTGACGACTCATCGTGAACTGCTCAGCCTGAATGCACGATATATCTACACTTTCAACTATGACAATGCACTAGAGTTTTATGAAGACCTTATCGTAACAGAAAAGGATACAAAGGAAGCAAAAAGGCTAAAGAAAGACATCTGTCAATATCGGGCCGCCCATGACCGACTAATCTCTGATTGAGTCGTTCAGCCTTGAACAATTGTGTGATTTTAGATTTTTTGGGATGGTTAGATGAACTGTGTCAAAGCCTTTTTTTGTTTAGTTGTTAACCTCATCCGAAAGGCACGATTTCCAATCGTGTTTCTCTGATGAGGGACATTACAGTCAGCAAATTTACATAATCTTGAATCTGTCTCCAAATTTTATAGCCAATTGCTGAGCCCGTGAGTCCCCAATTCGATATCGGCATGGATCACTTCCTGCGGATTTGGGACCAGAGAGACAAACTCGCACAAGACTTCAATATCTCTCGTTCTTCGTAACTTGACGTACCATTCGGTAGTGATAAAATGCGGGATCCATCTATTGTTCTAGGAACAAATATATGGCGCTCTTGTAGTAGAATGTCATTATCTATGCAATTTTTCTCTTTCCGTCGTCCTTAAATTTGAACATTCCTGTTTCATGGGAAATCCTGCCAAGAACGATCCATTTATTTAAGCCGTTTTCTTCGGCCCAATGTGAATAGTCACGTTGTATTAAGTATGATGTCGGACGGACTTTAGGTGACTTTTTCCATAAACTATCAGGAATAAGTGCATTGGACGCAAATTTGTCTGCTTCCATTTCTTCATGGTTCCTTTCCTCATCATCAATGTTCAAATGGTCATATTTGGTGTCATCTAAATGTCTCATAACATGACAAAGTTCATGCATGACCGTAAAAGCGAGATTATCTATTCGATTATAACGCATGGTGACGATAATACTTGGAATTCCATCTTCAATAAATGAGAAACCATCTATGGAGGCTTTATCTACTTTTTCGACAACACTAAATTTAATGCCATGACATTCTAATGTTTCATGTACTTTTTTGAGAGTATCCTTGTTCTCGTTGAAAATGTGAGCAAGTTCTTCCACTAAGCCTTTTTTGTCTAACATAGGTTTGGTCTTGTCAATACTATTTCGTCTGGAGACAGCTTTTGCCAAAAGAACCCATGTTAGAATCATTCTCTCATCAGTTCCTCTTTTCTCCGATTTTCTGAAAAGACCCATTTCGGTTGTCTGTAGTTCTGTAGCTGTAGGCAGACACAATTGCGTAACTAATATTTCCAACTGGTTTTTATACGATTGGGTCTTGATCTCTAAGCGTTTTAAAATAGTTTGGACATCAAAGACTTTATTGTATTCCATCAAAGTGTTATGTGCTTTTTGTTCTGCAATATTCCTTTCTGTAATCTTAAGCATATCACAGTCATATTGGCTTTGCATCGTAAGCCAAGTGACTGCAGAAATGCCCAATTGATCTTCCAGTTTACCTGCTAGAGTAGGGGTAATGGGGCGTTTACCTCTAATGACCTCATTAAGGTGAGAGGCTTGAATTCCGCATTTTTTAGCAAAACTTTTCTGATCCAAGCCCCTTGCTGATAGTTCTTCCTTTAATACGCTACCAGGGTGTACAGTAGTGAATAAAGGAAAATTCACTTTACTTTTTGTTGCCATAATGCGTTTCATCTAATATTATTATTGTTACTTCCTTACCACCTTCTGATTCTCTGAAAATTAAACGCTCAACTCTACCGTTCATAATTCTGATTGAACTTCGTCCTGAATGTTTTAAACGTTCATAATGTAGAAAACTAACAGAGCCAAGCATTCTTGTATTAGAAACAGCTCTCATGGTCTGGATAACCATTACCAGCTTTTGCATGAACACTTTGTCCTTACTGAACTTCTTGTATTTCCTGTTCTTTCCAGTTTCAATAAGTTCTTTTAGATCCTCATCTTCGATATATATGTCCATATCGGTGTTATTTCATGTTGCAAAGGTACTATAAAATTCCCAATTTTGGGAATTTATTATCAACTATTTTTGATATATACCGGAAATCCTAGTAAAAATGAATCAATATCCGTGAATGACTTCATACACTTTGGTGAAATTGTATCTGCTCAAAATAATTTAATAAACTATGATTAAAAAAGTTGCACAGATCGTCGGCTTTTAGTAATTTAGTAGTGATAAAAGATTGAGGTACAGTTCAAGATATAAACAATTTATTTTTGACTGGCAAGTGTCATATAAGGAGGTAAAAATGAAATCGGACTTGTATTATATTAAAAAGGGACTTTCTCTTTATGGAAGAAGAGCTTATGAAACTGCTGTCTCCAAGGGGGTGGCTGTGATTCTGAGGGGAAATCGTATCTATTCGGTAACCTCTAAGGGTGAGCGGATTTTACGTGACAACTTACCTCAATCCGAAGTTAAGGCAGAAAGACGCAGTTACAGTTTAAAGAGGCGCAAATGAAGCGTAGGCTGAGAGTTTTTGCCGGTCCAAATGGTTCAGGAAGTCTACAATCGTACAAGTCGTCAAAGATACCGGAATCCATTTGGGTATTTCTTGCAATGCTGATGAATATAAGAAAAATATTAATCAGTTGCATTACTTTGGTTTTCGGTTTATGTTCTATTCCAATGATCACAAGCCAATCCATATTCATGTGATCAAGGGCGAGGTGGGTACAAAATTCACTTTGTTTCCTGTGAGACTTATAAAGAATAACGGATTAAAGACTTCAGAGCTGAAACTTGTGAAGTCGGTCATAGAAGAAAATCAGGAAGTGATAGCAGAACACTGGAACAATTTTTTTAATAACACAAAATGAAGATAGATAAAATTTGGCTTACAGATACCGCTGTATGGGTGAGTACGGATGACGGTCGAGAGGCAAGCGAGCAGTTTGCAGACTATCCTCGTTTGCAAAATGCTACTCCTGAACAGAGAGTGATGTATACCATCACACCGGATGGCATTCATTGGGATGCATTGGATGAAGACCTCAGTTTTGAAGGTTTCTTCAGGCAAAAGTCATCCAGTCCGCTTTATATCTTTTTCATGCACCATCCGGAGTTAAACGCTTCCGCCATTGCACGTCGCCTGGGAATCTCTCAGAGTTTGTTTGCCCAATACATCAGCGGCAGCAAACGTCCTTCAAGGGAACGGATGAATGCCATCCGTAAAATCATCCAACTGATTGGGCAGGAACTTACAGCCGTATCATTCTGATCTCTAAGTTTCTTTGCCCGCAATTTTCGCTTTTTGATGATTGTGTCTCCTGCGTGCCCGTCAGCAATTGTCCTGCTGCCTTTTAAGATGATGAAGCGTAATTTTTTCCGGATTTTGCCAATATCCTGCCAACAAGAAGATCGGCCTTCCTGATTCGGATTACTTTTGGATAGTCAACTAAACCGGAGTATCCGTCCTGCTCGTTCTGTTTTAATCGATGATCTATCCCGTCATCGGTAATAGAAATCAAAGTCTAGTAGCTGAGATCTTCAACTAACTTGCTAAGGTATAAGGAGGTCACTTGTCTTTTATCTTTTTCAATAGACCTATTTCCTCTATGGCTTTCCATACATTGCTATAAGATCCTTTTTTATTACTGTTATCCTTAGCCGTTTTATAAGCTATCTGAAGTTTTCCTTCAGAGCAGAGGTCTGATACCCATTTCTGATTTTTTAGGAATGATTCAGTCTTATCAAAGTTAACCACATACTTACTCAGTTGGCTAATAACAGCTTGTGAAGTCCTGAAATTTCTCGTAGTATTGATATAGTGAAGTAAAAACCAATATTCTATGGAAGGCAGACTGTCACAGATTATCACATTCTTTTCTTTTATATATTTCTTCTTTAATGAGGTAAGACGTTGTCTTTCCTTAATATCCCAAGTAGACACATCTGCATCGAAGACAACGATAGCTTTCCCATCATCGTCCAAAACCTGCTGAATCTTTTTCTCTAATGCATGGATATCCTCTCGACCAAAATAGCGTGGACGAATTTTCACTTTCAAACCGAAAATGGTCTGAAGATGAGTAAAGTAGTATTGCTCAGTAATCCCCGCACCTATAAGTGTCGGTCGTGCTTGCCTGATTCTTTTAGTCGCAGTCCTTCGTGCCATTATGCCTGTATATTTGGAAGTGCACCAAATGCACCATTACGGTAAGATTTCTGGAAAGAACGAATTTTGTTCAATCCTTTGAAGTCGGTAAGGGAATAAAGATTGGAATTACCGTCTTCTCTTTTCTCTGTAAACCAGACAGAATCTTTTCTGATGAGATCGTCAACAGTATTGAGCAAAGGGTCATAGTGGGTTGTCACCAAAAGTTGGCTCCTATTGTTTATCTTCAAAAACTGTTCCAGTATAAATTCTATCAATTCCGGATGAAGAGAAGATTCGATTTCATCAATAGGCAGGAATTCTTCATTTGATATTGCCTGGTAAATGGCAGCTTCAATGCCAAAAGTCCTTCTTGTACCCTGACTTTGCAGTTCTTCAGGAAGAATATATTTCTCAACACCTCTTGAGTTCTTTATAGTATGCTCGAAATTAGTATTTATTCTATTGAATACGGGATTGACCTGTATTTTATCTTTTTCTTCTTTTGAAACATTGTCATCATTGAGTAAAATATTACGGAACTCGGATGGGATCGGTTCTGCTTTCTTTTCCACATTGACATCTGTAATGTTGAAATCTGCACGATGGATAAAGTTTAGAATATATTTCTTCAAATCAGTATCCCTCAGCATTTTTTGCCCAGCATAATTAAACATGATAGTTCTAGAATCTATAAGGGGCAAGGTGTGATGCCTCATCCAGTTACGGGCTTCATCTACATATTCTAGGGTGCAATTGACCATATTCCTGGCTGCGAAGAATGACATGTTAGGGAGGCATTTCAATGTGATTTCATCAAGAACATTATTACTTACCTTGATTACGACGGGATTAAACTTAATAACGGACCGTCCATCCTTAAATTCTCGAGAAAAAAGCATTGTCGGTTGAACCGTTCTGTAATAAAATAACTTTTCTAATACAACGTGGTGTTTGTCTAAGATAAGCTGATACCAATAGCGTATACTTCCAATATAGAACTTTAAACTGAATTCAGTAGGTTGTCTTGGAGTATCTTTATCTAGAAGAAAAGGAATGGTTCCAGTAGGTTCATCCATGTCCGCATGACGCTCGAACCAGAACCGACGTAAAAAATTGAAAGCATCAAGAAGATTGGATTTTCCACTTGCATTTGCTCCATATATTATCGCAAGCCGGAGTAAGCGCACTCCTGAAGCAACTTCAACAACTTGTGTGTTTTCGAAAATTGTGTCCTTTGTAGCTTCAAAGCTAAGTGTAACTTCATCCTTGAAAGAACGGAAGTTTTTTGTTTTAAATTCCTGTATCATAAATAGGTGCCAAAATATCTGTTAGTTTAATTATCAACAAAGTTAATATAAATGGATAATATTCGATATAAAATTAAGATTTATTACTATTTTATTTTAGTAAATAGATATATTATGGCCGATTTGTAATATATAATATTGTTATATCTCATTTTTGTATGCATTCTGGTTTGAGAAGAGATGTGGACAATAGATTAGAAAAATTGCGAAGTTAAACGACTGGAATGGTACTTGCAGCCCTCGAGGATTTAATCAGCGAAATAAATTAAAGAGGGTGTGTCAAAAGATACATCCTCTTTTTTGTTTCTCATTCTCAGTTATCTTTGCCATTTACTGTCAGGCTGCGATTTTTCCATCGCACATGATCAATTGCAGTGTATTCTGCCTCAGACA
>NZ_JAMXLY010000079.1 GCF_024054555.1 Segatella cerevisiae
GTATATAGGTTGTGCATATCGATGATTTGAAATTAACAGTTTTGACACTACTAATTTACTAAAAATCAGCGATATGCGCAACTTTTTATACATCATTATTTAATGAATTTAATTCCGCCAACGGGTAGAGTATATATAATAAGGTAAAAATTTAGATTTTAGCAGATAACCGGTCTATCGCGCATTTGTGCAAGTTTAATGAATAAGAAAAGGGTATTAATAGTAATTCTCGTTATTTCCATTTTGATATTTTTTATCATAGGAAGTCTGAATTTTTCCGGCAAAACTTTGCTAGGAAGCAATATCTATACATTGAGCCCACCTAACGAACTTTACCGTACGTTCAACCTGCCTGATATCCTCCGATTAATCAACAAATATATAGATAACAAGTTCGAGTCTCTGGCCATAGTCGTCCGAGTTTCCCTTGCCATCACCTCCACTTGTTCAATCATCGTCATTGTCATAGGGGTCAAATTATGGTTCTATCAAAAGCATCTTCATGAATACGAAGAAAAACAGGCAGAGAATTACAGGAAAATCGTACCACGCATCAACTCCATCATCAAACTGACTTGCAGGAATCTGACACAAGAGGAAGTGTCCAAGATACTTGACATAGGTTGTAATATACGCATCTCGAATTTTGACGAAGCAAATTTCTATCTTAAGATTCTATATGATTATATCTACAAGATGAGACTGAGTTTAAATCTTTTCAACATCTATCAGGTTATCCATGCCATCGGGTACACAGAGTTTCTGGAAGACAAACTCCTGAAAGGGAAAGACCGAGAAAAGAGCGCTGCATTACAACTCGCAATTTTGCTGAATCTGTACATTAACGTCAGTTATGTCAGCCGGATCATCAATACACAAAATATTCCCCTAAGAAAACAGGCACGGATGTATTATATGATGATGAACCAGGAAGACACCTATAAATATCTCGGGCAAGAAGGTCTGGAGCTCTCGCTCTGGGACCAGATGGAAATCCATCATATCATTGGACTCTGCAAACTGGACAACAAACCACTACCGGTATTCCGAGCCCTCGTAAAAATGGAAAATATAAGCGAGAACAAAGCATTCTTCATCCGCGAGACCAGTTATTGGGGGGAGGATATCGAGGTACACGCCTTAATACCTTATATCGGTTCTCCGGATGAGAAAATCAGGCGTGCCGCCATCAAATGTATGACAGAACGCCGGGTTCAATCTGCCGTGAACCTGATCAAAAAGGAAGCCTTTATGTCCAGCCAGCACACCGTCAGACTTTGCCTCCGCTCCGTGCTGATCATCCACAAGGGCAATCAGACTGAGTTCTTTTCCTACTTCTCCCAGCATGCTTCGAGTTCCCATACCCGCCGTGTAGCCCTCATCTGTCTCCGACTCTATGACGAGTCGAGTTTGAAGGCTTACAAAAATTTATTCCGACATGCCAATGAAGTTGAACAAGAAACCTTCAAGGAAGTAGAAGAACTCATCAGACAGTATAAGCTCTACGGTGGCCTTCTCAATGCGGACAACACTTTAAGTATCATTAAAAGATATGCTGCAGACGTTATTTGATTTTTATGGATATGGAGTTTTCATTTACTCCATATTCCTATTTGTCTCCTATATGGCACTGATCATTATGGCCGGAAATTCCATCTTCCGCAATAAGGAGAAGGTGATCGATGACTACGCCTTTCATATTATCAGCCAGAATCCTTATACACCGGGAGTATCAATCATCGTGCCTGCCTACAACGAGGCATTGACCATCATCGACAATGTACGTTCTTTTTTGCAACAGGACTACCCCAAATTCGAAGTTGTCGTCGTCAATGACGGGAGCACAGATTCTTCCCTGGAAAAACTGATCAAGACTTTCGACCTCGTGAAAGTGCCCTATTCCTACGTGGAGAAACTGACCACCCACCCCTTCAAAACGATGTACCGCTCCAAAAACCCGGTCTATTCCAAACTCGTCGTCATCGACAAGGAGAACGGGGGTACAAAAGCGGACGCCATCAACTGCGGATTGAACGTATCCAGATACCACTATTTCATCAATACGGACATGGATTGCATCCTATCTAAGGATGCCGCGTTCCAGTGTATCCTCCCGATCATGAAAGACCCCAGCGTCATTGCCGTCAGCGGCATTATGACCATGTCGAACGGGTGCACGATAGAAGGTGGGGAGATCACCAAACTCGCCCCTCCGAGAAAACCTGCCCCTCTCTTCCAGGAACTAGAATACCTCCGATCCTTCATCGTCGGCAAAATGGGTTGGTCCAAGATCAACGCCATGAACAATGTCTCGGGAGGCTACGGCCTTTTCAACAAGGAAATCTGCATCAACGCCGGAGGATACAGCGTGGATTCCTTTGCGGAAGACATGGATATGATCATGCGCATGACAGGCTACTGTTGTGAAGCAAAAATAAAATATCACATCGTACAGATCCCGAAAAACTGCTGCCATACGGAAGGTCCATCGAATCTGAAGATGCTCAACCGGCAGCGCTCCCGCTGGGGCACGGGTTTGATACAGTGCTTCTGGACCCATCGGAAAAAGATCTTCAATCCCAAGTACAAGAACATGGGACTCATCACCGTGCCCTATGCGTTCTTCTTCGAATTCATGGCACCCATCGTAGAATTTACAGGTTGGTGGGTACTCCTTTACTTGATCATTACAGGAGGCATCAACTGGCCTGCAGCAATCATCGTAGGGATTTCAGTCTACATTTTCTCTGTCATGCTCTCGACTGTCGTCATCTTCTATTCTGTAGCTTCCGAGATCGAATATAAAAGTTTGAAGCAATACCGCTCACTGCTACTGGCTGCCATACTGGAACCATTCTTCTATCACCCGCTCATTACATTTTTCAATATCAAGGGCTACTTTGAATTCATCATCGGCAAGAAGATGAAATGGAAACCCATGCAGCGCGAAGGCTACAAAAAACAATAAAAGGACACAAATACACATTAGATATTATCAAACAACTTATGCAGAGAAAATTATTATTAATAGGTCTGTTCTTCCTGCTCTCCATCGTCGCAGAGGCACAGCGGCACCAGCAATATGACCCACTCAGCAATAAATATGAACAAACTGCCACCGCCCTCTTCAACAAAGGAGAAGACGGCAAAGCTTTGGCTATCCTGACCAAGGCGCTGAAGAGTTACCCCGAACACCCCGGACTCAATTATCTCATGGGGAAATACTACTATCAGAGGAACAATTATTCACGGGCCCGATTTTATCTCGTGAGGACAATACGGTATGAGGATGACAACATGGCGGCCCTCGGTTTGCTGACAAACATAGAAGAGCGGACAGGCAACTATTCCAGTGCCATCTGCTATATCAACGAGATGCTCATTCAGACACCTTACAGCAAGACCCTTTGGTTGAAGAAGATCGGACTATACACCAAACAAGACAACAACGCTGAAGCCCAACGGCTTTTGAGACGCCTCGCCCAGATATTCCCCAAAGACAAAGATATCAGAAGGCGGTATCAGGGACAACTCGAAGAGAATGTCAAGAAACTCCGGAGCAACGGGCGCCCTTCACAGGCCGTCGATGCCTTGAGGCAACTCGTGGAGCGCAACCCGCACAACATCTCCTACTACCTGGAACTCGTCAACTTGCTCATTCAAAGCGGACGGAGCGATGAAGCCCTCAGTGCCAGTTCACAGGGCCTCTATTTCAATCCAGGTTCCGCCAGCCTCATCCAGAAGAAGGCAAGCATTTTGGCTGAAATGCACCGCTTCGGTGAAGCCAACGACTGCCTGAGGGATTTCCTCAAGCACCATTCCAGCGCCAAACTGTCCGCCATGCAGCGCGACATCGAGGAAGAAACGGCCAGGGATGCAGTCGCCAATGACCCATACGAGATGTATAAAAAGGTCTACGACCGTACACACAGTGCCGAAGCATTCCATTTCCTTCTGAACACATCCATCAGCCGGGGCTACTTCAACGATGCCCTCTACTATATCGGCATAGCTCGGAAGAGCCGCCCGAATGATCCCCAACTCCTCTGGAAGGAATACACCATCTATCAGCAGATCGGGGACAAGCGGCATGCCAAGTCACTGCTGGAGAAGGTCGTCCGCCTTCAGCCCAATAACCAAGATGCCATAGAAGCGCTCTCAACCTACGATATGGACGACGCTACCGACCTCATGGCCAGCATGGACTATCAGGAAGCCGTGCCCTTGCTCGACTTCGTCATCAGGAACTCCAAAGACAAGAATCAGGTCCTCGCAGCGCTGAACAAGAAATACACCTGTCTGTTCGAGACCAAACAATATCCCGCAGCGGAAAAACTCCTGGCACAGATCAAGCGCCTCTTCCCCAATTACCGCAACCTCTACCTGAGGCAGGCCGACCTGCTGGTGGCGCAGAACAGGTATCAGGACGCACTGAACTTGCTTGGAAAAATCCTCAACAAGGACCTGGGAAGCGACCTCCGGTCATACTACCTCTCAGAATATGAAGACATCGCAGTGAAGTATATCAAGCAACTGGAGGACGAAGGCGCGACACGCAAGGCCCTTGACGTTGCCGACAGCCTGGTCCAGGTCTACCCGTCTTCAAAACTGGGACTCCTCTACGCCATCAACAATTCAGCCCTGCTGAACGACTCCACGAAGTTTGACACCTACAGCCAACAGGCGACGTCCTATTACCCCCAGGACGTCAACTTCAAAATCAAACTTGCCACAAGCTATCAGCGGCAACAGAAATACGACAAGGCCCTCGAAATATTACAGCCTTACCTTTACGACTATCCCAACAACAAGAGCCTCATCGGCGCATACTCCGAGAACAGCCGTATGCTGGCAGAATCTTATGTCCACGACCACCGGGCGCCAGAGGCCGTTGCCGTACTGGATTCGGCACTGACACATGACGGCGGCAACCGCTCATTGCTCTATGACAAGGGGCTTGCATACGAAGCCATGCATGAGTATGACTCCGCCCACTACTACGAGAAATTCTACCAGCCGGGAATCCTCGAAGCCAAAAGTTTCGGGATTCACCTCGACCAACTCCTCCAGAAGAGCAACAGGCATTTCATCACCGTCAACTACGTGACCTCACGCTATGGAGACAATGACACCAAGACCTCAGTCGCAGGCATTGAATATGCACAAAAGACCCGAAAAAATACGTATACCTTACAACTCAACTATGCCGGGCGAGACGGCAACTCCCAACCCAATACTGATTCCGAAGCCCCCGGTGGGACCGGCATCCAAGTACAGGGCCAATGGGACCATACCATCAACGACTACTGGAGTTTTATGGGAAACGCCGCGGTGTCCACGAAATATTTTCCACGTCTTGCCCTAAATGTGCAGGTCGAGAAAATACTTTCACAGGAATGGACTGCAGACGTACACGCGGGCTACAGGAACATCAATTCCTACTCCTACACATTCGGATATGACGAAGATTACCATACCTGGTCGCCCAACGGATGGAAGAAGTCCGACAACAACATGTTCAACCTCGGCATAGGCCTTCAGAAGTCCTGGACCTCATTTGCTCTGGGAGGAAAAGCGGATGCCATCGACTATGCGTCGCATTTCCGCTATAGCGCCGTCGTCAACGGCTACTACTATCCTTTGGAGACACGCATCCTGACACTCTCGACCATGGCGAGCGTCAGCAATGCCCCACAGACGGAAATTCTGGATGCAGCAATTCCAGGAACATTCGACAAGACCAACACGACTGTCGGAGTTGGAATCACTTACCAACTCATCCGCAATGTCTCCCTGTCTGTCAATGGCACATGGAGTACCTTTACCAACACCCTGGCACATCGTAATGCCATCCCTGACAACACTGGCGGTACCCCGACTTACGATATAAACAATTATCAAGACATCTATGAAAGCAAATACAAGAACCTGTTCAGCATCGACGGTGCTCTTACCATCGGATTCTAACTTCAGATATAGAAAACCTAAAAGAGAACGGCATATGAATATAAAACTCTCCTACGGGCTTTTACTGATCGTCGAAATGGCCCTCTGCTCCTGTTCCCGGGCAGCCAATGCGGGATTTGAATACGGGAGCATCTACTCCCCCACCTGCACGCCGGATTTCCAAAAGGCGAACGGTGTCGGAAACATCGACTATGACTGGGGACTGTGGGGGCATAACCTCGGGAAGGCACTC
>NZ_JAMXLY010000007.1 GCF_024054555.1 Segatella cerevisiae
AATCGCAGTTGGTCAAGCTATGCTGATTTCGCTGGCAGGCAACTGATCCTGATATAAGTTTTACACATCGATTGTTCGTAAAAGTGTCTGTCTGTAGGAGGATAAGTCAGTATCAAGGTCAGATCATCTCTGACTTTGACATCATGAAATTACGGTAGCAACGGCTATTTTTCAAGGTTAGCAGTGTCTGTCTTTTAACTAGAGCGTTAAAAAACTTGCAGAAATTATCTGCAATACAAAAAAATCAGTAACTTTGTATTCGTCGATTATAGCAATTCTTGTTTGAGAAACTTTGATTTCCAATACCTTAAAGTTGCAATACCTTTTGCAGGTCACAAATCATTGGATAACGATATTTGTCGAATTTACCTTAAATAATATAACCATGAAAAGTGTAAAATTAGTATTGTGTGTTTTGATTGTTTTGCTGGCCGCTTGTAGCAGCGATAACGAAGATGAGAAAATGGAAGTGCGTAGCAGTTCTTTGGCAGTTAGGAACATTTGGGGAACTTGGATCGCTGACTCTTTGAGGTTTACGGAGGATAGCGAAAAATCGGAATGGTCGACTTGGATAAATACTGAACCCGATACCATCGTATTCTCGCTGGACCGTGCCTATTTCGGATTTACGGATAAGGATGAAGTCTCCGGCACTTACAACTATTCAGGAAATAATGAACAAATACGGTTTGATCAACTGGGGCTCACATGGAAAATCAGGTCAGACGGAAGATTATTCCTGCAATTTGATTCTCCTAAAGAAATTGACCAATACCTTTATCGGAAAATAGAATAGCACCTCACTCTCTGAAGTGCTGTATGTCCTGGATTTCCAAACTTCTGTTTCCCGTGAAGTTCTTCTGCTTGTCAGGTATTTTAGAACTCAGTCACTTATGCCCTATGCCTGTTGGTTACTGTGGCGCTTCTTCCTGTAGATAATATGTTCCATGATAAGTACAGCGACAATACCGATCACGAACCCATTTGCCAATAGAGGTCGGAGTATTGGCGGGATGGCAGCGGTAAGTTGGGCTGGCATGAAGACGGCAACCATGGCAATCATCAAGGGGACTGATATGATCATGCAACTATCGAAATCCATAGCAGCCTTTTTCTGACTCATCAATTGGAAAGCCGAGGCGAGTTGTGTCATCATCAGGTAGAGGAGGACCATTCCCATGATCGGCTTCGGAATCAACGTCAGAAATTCGATGGCACTGGGAAAGAATGCGCAGAGGATCAAGGCTATCCCGGTAGGAAGTAAAGTATATCGGGAAGCACAACCGGTACTCATGATCACTCCGGGACTCAGCGAATAATCCACTGGTCCGACAACTCCTAAAGCTCCTGAAAGGGCATTCAGCAATCCAGTAAATCTCAATCCTTTCTTGCTCCTTGCCTCCAGATTTTTCTCATTGATGGTCGCTCCTACAGCTTGGATAGATCCTATCTCATTGATGAAAAGGGCGATATAACAGAACAAGAAAGACAGGATGATACCGGGATTCAATTGGAACTTACTGATGAACAGTGACTGTCCGGATACGGAGTTGATGCTGGGCAGTGTAGGCGCTATCCCCAGAACGATGTCGTAGCAAATTGAGCCGATCAGGATCCCCCATAGGACCACGGTGGATTTCCATATCCCTCTCAAGAATTTGTTGGCAATGAGCAATGCCAAAACCAGAATCGGTGTGAAAGCCAAGGGAAAAAGATTGCCTTTGCTGCCGTCGAAAATGAGTTGCAGAATACTCGGCATGATCGTCACGGCGATCAAAGCCAGGATGACGATAATTACCCTGCTTGTAAACAATTTCTGAAGATAGAACATCAGTTTGGTGTAGGACAACAAGAATATCAGGACACTTCCTACGATCATTGCCGTTTGTATTTCTGAGGCATCAGAGGTCTGAGACGTGATCAGTCCTATAAGCAGCACTGTTGCAGGACCTAAGACCAAAGGCAGTTTGTGTCCGAACAGAATTTGCAGGATGAATCCTATTCCTGCCACAGCAAACAGTTTTTGATTGTAAAGGATCACTTCTGCCGGACTTAAGTTCTCTATGCCACCGACTACCACACTGGTAATAATGATGTTTGGAATGGCAATCAAAAACCATTGCAGACCGTACAATATCAGCGGAAGCAAAGGCGGCTTATCATCATTCTGGTACTTGAGACCAGACAACTTAAAACTCATAACAATATATAATTAAACGTATGACGAATCCGTTGTTTATAACGCTTGACGTGGTTATAAAATTATTATTGAATCGGTTTTCGAGACAATTTCTTGTGGAATTATATAATTTTAACATTTGGCATCTACTCTCCTTTTAAAAATGGAGTATGACGAAATGCCTCTATACTGAATCACCGGTCGTTCAGGATAAGAGAAGTTGATGAAGGAAGTGGATGTATTCTGTCTTGTAATGAACCTTTTGCCCGAAACTTACTAAGTTAGATTAGGGTATATTCATCTTTCATTTCCCCCGAAGACTTTCGATTTTCTGTCAGGCTTTAGGACTTGTCCACACAGGTCTCTGTCTCTTGTGGTGAATGCGAACCTAGGATATTCTTGCCTTCACAAAAGGGCAAAAATAAAGCCTTGAATGCAACCATGATGATTGCCTATCAAGACTTATAAATATTGTCGGGATGACCAGACTTGAACTGGCGACCTCGCGCCCCCCAGACGTGTGCGCTACCAACTGCGCTACATCCCGAAACCTTTAAAGTAGCGCTCTTAGAGCAGCTTTATCAACTGTGATCCGCATGGGGTTCGAACCCATGACCCCAACATTAAAAGTGTTGTGCTCTACCAACTGAGCTAGCGGATCTCTACGAATTAATGCTCATTAACGAAAGCGAGTGCAAAGGTACAATGTTTTTTTTAAAATGCCAAAAATATTCTGAATTTTTTTATACCTTCTCCCCTTTCAGTCTTGGAAATTCTGTTCAGAGAAAGTGGCACTACAAATCCCTCTTTCCCCTTCCAGAAACGGTGTGACACACTTTCACCGGACCTAGTCTGTCGTCAGATGATCTTTGGGAGGCACTTCCACTCTTTCTTCTTTCGGTGGAACTATCGGTACATGCTCTTTCCTGTTGAGATCGATATCTGTGCGGTCTTTGGTCACATAACGCTGCCAATAAGCGATGAGTATCGTCGTGAGCGGCAGGGCAATGATCAGACCGATGAAACCGAGGAGTTCTCCCCAGACAGAAAGGCTCAACAACAGGATGGCAGGGTTGAGGCCCATGGCTTTCCCCATCACCTTAGGTGTGACTACCATATCTGAAATGACCTGAGCGACAGCGAATACGATAAGTGCTTCACCGAAGATGAGAAAATAACTCTGTCCGGTATCTGCCGCTTTCAGCATGGCGAGGAAGGCTGTAGGGATAAGGGCAAAGGCGTGCATATAAGGAATAAGGTCAAGAAGTCCGATGAGGATTCCCATACCTATTGCCATCGGGAATCCGATGATCGTGAATCCGATGCAGAACATGATGGCCATGATGAAGGCAACCAGTCCTTGACCTCTGACATAATGGTCTAATTCTATGGCCACATCACTCGCCAGTTCATGCCAGAAAGGCCGGTTCTTTTTCGGGAAGATCTTGATCCATGAACTTGTAAGGTATTCGTAATCGAGAAGGATGAAAAAGAGATAGACCAACGAGAACAAAGCCGCGATAATGCTGAAAACAATATTGGCAGTCTGACCGAGAATGGTGAACAGTTTGGGCATGACCACTTTTACCCCGTCAGAGAAGTCTTTGCTCTTGAAAATGCGTTCCAGCATACTTTGGTTGTTGATGAACCAGTTTTTGATGCCTGCGGTCAGGTTATTGGTATGAGTGGAACTGTTCAGCCATTTACTCAAGATATCGCCTAATTTTCCGAATTGCTCGATCATCGGCGGTACGATGGCATACACGAGTCCTGCAACAACGGCAATAACGAGGATGAGGGTGATGACAATCGCCAGCACCCGTACGTGCACATGGAGTTTATATTGGACGAAGTGGACAATGGGGTAGAGGAGATAGGCTAAGACCCAGGCTATGAAGAAAGGGATTAACACCGTCTTCAGATAATTCGTGAAATAGAGGACAGCCAGTATGATTAAGACGATCCCTGCCCAGCGAATGAATTTGTCAAAAGTAATCTTTTGTTGTGGCATATCATATTTTATTATGTTTCCGGTTTTATATGTAATCTCTTTGACGAGACAAATTGCTAAAGTTTTCCTGTTAGATCGTTCTCTGAATCTTTCCGGCACTGTTCTTCCTCCAGTACCTTGCGATAACATTCACGGCATAAAGGTTCATACTCTTCCCTTTCACCTAAGAGTACGCGTTTGTCATTGTGCACAAGGCGGTGGCTGACGTATGCCAATGCCCCACAACGTACACAAATGGCATGTACTTTCGTCACTTCATCAGCAATGGCACAGAGTCCGGGAATAGGTCCGAAAGGCCTGCCTTTGTAATCCATGTCCAGTCCTGCCACAATGACACGGACTCCATGGTATGCCAGTTGGTTGCAAACGGTTATCAGGCCTTCATCGAAAAATTGAGCTTCATCTATGCCGACCACTTGTAAGTCGGAAGAGAGGAGCAGGATGCTGGCTGAAGTGTCGACAGGGGTAGAAATAATGGAGTTGTGGTCATGGCTCACGACATCGTGATCAGAGTAGCGTGTATCCATAGAGGGTTTGAAAATGCCAACCTTCTGTCTCGCGAATTTTGCTCTTTTCATCCGTCGGATCAGTTCTTCGGTCTTCCCCGAGAACATAGAACCACACACCACTTCTATTCTGCCAGGATGGCGTGTCTCCCCTGCTAAATTTTCAACCATGATGATTGCAAAGATAATGCTATTTAGAGAAATTGCAAAAAAAATCTGTCCTTATTATCTCGTCTGAAAGTATTCTGACTTCATGGAGATACCTCTCTTTATTTATAGAACTTGGGACAATCTTGTTTTTAGAAAGATTTTTTATTTTTATATCGCTTTTTTTAGATAGAAATAATATGAATTGTTATGAAACTTTCTAAAAATTGTGAAGAAATGGTACCTTTTTTTGTTTTGTATCGATTTAATTCCTATTTTTGCATGAGTGATGGGTATATTATATATTGTCCCTACTCCGGTGGGTAATTTGGAAGATATGACATTTCGTGCTGTTCGTATTCTTAAAGAGGCGGATGTTGTATTAGCTGAAGATACACGAACCTCGAGTGTCTTATTGAAGCATTATGGTATCAAGAATCAATTAATAGCTCATCATAAGTTCAATGAGCATGGGACGACTGCAAGTATCATTGACCGCTTGAAAGCCGGAGAAACCATAGCACAGATCAGTGACGCCGGAACTCCCGGTATTAGCGATCCCGGTTTTTTCCTGGCACGTGAAGCAATAAAAGCGGGTATTACGGTACAGACACTGCCCGGGGCAACCGCTTGCATACCGGCACTCGTTTCTTCCGGGTTACCTTGTGACCGATTTTGTTTTGAAGGCTTTCTGCCTCAGAAAAAAGGTCGTCAGAGTCGGTTGGAAACTTTGAAGAACGAAACGAGGACAATGGTTTTTTATGAATCGCCTTATCGTGTGTTGAAGACGCTGCAACAATTTGGAGAGATTTTCGGACTTGACAGACAAGCAAGTATCAGCCGCGAGATATCCAAAGTGTTTGAAGAAACGATAAGAGGGGCATTAAAGGATTTGATACTGCACTTTTCCGAAACTGAACCGCGGGGCGAATTTGTCCTTGTCGTTTCTGGAAAAGATCCTTCTCTAGTCAAGGAGGAACTGAAAAAAGAAGAGCGGGAAGAGAAGATGAAAAACCGGGAACTGAAGAAATTGAAGGCGGAAATATCTGAAGAAAACTGACGCCAGTCTCAGAATCTTAATCAAGTGCCTTGTAAGAGAGTTGTTTAAAATCATTTATAAAAGAAGAATATCATTTTTAATAGAACACTCAGAACGTAATCAGTATTGATAATAAATAACGGAATGAGGACTTAAAATAAATTTAACGATGAGAAAATTTATGTTAGTAGCTTGTCTTACTACTGCTGTATTGTTAACGGGATGTAAGCAAGAGAAAAAGAAGGTTCCTAATTTAAATAAGGTGGAACAAAATGATTCTTTGAATAAGACCATTGCTCAGAAAAACAATGAGATCAACGATATGATGAGTACTCTGAATCTAATCGATGACGGGTTTCAGCAGATCAATGATGCAGAGGATCGGGTGAATTTGGAAAAAGCTGGTGAAGGAGCTGACAAGTCTCAGCAACTCAAGGAGAATATACAATTTATTGCTCATCGGATGAGGCAGAACCGTGCCCTTATCACTAAATTGCAAAATCAGTTGGCTAACAGTTCTTTCAAGAATGAACGCCTGAGAGCTACCATGAGCAAAACTGTCCGCAATCTGATGAAACAGTTGAATGAGAAGGATCAGCAATTGCAGCAACTGCGCGTGGAACTGGATGCCAAGGATATTCATATCTCTGCATTGGATGAGACCATCAATAATCTGAATACGAATGTCAGTGACTTGCAGACCAAGAATACGCAGAGTACTGAGACGATCTCAGCACAAGACAAACAATTGAACACGGCTTGGTTCGTATTCGGTACGAAAAAGGAATTGAAGGAACAGCATATCATCGAAAGCGGTAAGGTGCTGCAGGCTAATTTCAACAAGAACTATTTCACGAAAGTTGATATCCGGAACAATCGGGAAATCAAACTCTATTCCAAGAGCGCGAAAATACTGACCATCCATCCTTCAGGGAGTTATACGCTGGCTAAAGATGCCAACAAGCAATATGTCTTGAAGATAACGAACCCCCAGATTTTCTGGAGTACTAGTAAATATCTGGTTATTCTTGTAAAATAACTTTTGAGATGATTAATGAAAGGGGTTTCCTCTAGGGGAAACCTTTTTTCGTTTTTATGGGGTTTGACTTTTCTTGAATGTGTCCGGATGGATTTGCCGCTACCGGTACGCCACTGCTGATAGGCGGTGTGGCTTTTCGTGTGTTTGAGGCAGACAACGGTCTGCTCTTGTTGTGGCGGTCCTGACTTATCGGCGTTCCCGGAAGAAGTCTTGCAGAAGTTGTCGACATTCGTTTTCCAAGATACCGGTGGTCACCGTTGTCTTCGGATGCAGGACCAATGGCGCGTATTTCCGGTAACCCCGTTTCTCGTCGGTAGCTCCGAATACCAGACGCGGAATTTGTGCCCATCCAATGGCGGTAGCGCACATGGCACAAGGTTCGATGGTGACATAAAGCGTGCAGTCGGTCAGATATTTCCCATTCAGGGTGTCGGCAGCAGCTGTTATCGCCTGCATCTCGGCATGGGCTGTCACGTCATGGAGCGTTTCCGTGAGGTTATGTGCCCGACTGATGATGCGGTTGTGGCATACAATGACAGCGCCAATCGGAATCTCACCTTTCGCTGCAGCCTCGTGGGCTTCGAGAAGGGCCTTTCGCATGTACATCTCGTCTGTGTTATGCTGCTCATCTGCCTTGTGCTCGTCTTTATTGAACTGATCTTCTGAACTCATGACTTCAAGTTTTATGGTTTGATGGAATTCTATGTGGAGTCCGATCAAACTGCTTTGTCTGATGTGGATTTTTGATCTGCTTCCTGATAGAACCTTTTCTCATTATTATTGCAAATTTAATTATTTTTGCTTGACAATCAAGGATAAAATTCTTATTTTTGCACCAGATTCTGCCTAAGATCCAAAACTGAATGTCAGAGCATAATGAAAGAGGTATATGGGGTGAGGAACTAGCTTCGGCTTTCCTCCGGGATAAAGGTTACACCATTCTTGACCGGGACTGGCATCAGGGAAAGCGTGATCTGGATATCGTTGCCATGGCTGAAGATGGTGAGACGCTTGTCTTTGTGGAGGTCAAGACACGCCGGAATGCCGATTATCTGTTGCCTGAGGAGGCTGTCGATGACCGGAAGATCCGCAATCTTGCCTATGCCGCCAATTCGTATCTCCAGAACACGAAAGTGCTTTTCCGCTATATCCGCTTTGACATCATTTCCATTATAAGCCAAGGCGCCGATGGCATTAAGATCGATCATATAGAAGATGCCTTCAATCCTTTGCTGACTTTGGGCAGACGCAACAGAACAAGACATTTCTGATGAAATGAAGAAAACTAAAATCATCAAATTAAAGGAAACGGATTCGACTAATTCGTATCTGAAGAATTATACCCCTGACAAGGCTGAAGACATGACGGTCGTCGTGGCAGATTATCAGTCTGCTGGGCGTGGTCAGGGCAAGAATACTTGGGAGAGTGAACCCGGTAAAAATCTTTTGTTCAGTATTCTGGTACATCCTGTATGTGTGCCTGTCAACCGCCAGTTCTTGCTTTCCATGGCCGGGGCTGTAGCCCTGAAACATGCTTTGGATAAGTATGACGGCGGATTCATGATGAAATGGCCCAATGATATTTATTGGCAGGATAAGAAGATCAGCGGGACTCTGATAGAGACGACGATCGCCCGGCACCATATCCAGAATTGCATTTTCGGAATCGGGATAGATGTCAATCAGACGGAATTTCCGGATACAGTCCCCAACCCGGTATCTCTCTGTCAGATTACAGGAAAAGAGGTCTCTCTCAAGCACCTTCTGAAAGAGGTGGTAGAGGCTTTTCAAGATGTGCTTGAGATGATAGAGGACGGCGACTATACGGATATAGCTGCTCTTTATCATCAATCGCTCTACTACGGTAAAGGTTTTCATCGCTTTGAAGACGAGAATGGAGTCTTTGAGGCCGGTATTGTAGAAGTAGAGGATGACGGGCATCTGGTCCTGCATGATCGTGAAGGCGTAATCCGTGAATATGCTGTCAAGGAAGTGAAATTCTTATGATATCCTTCATGTTTGTGGGATATTCTTTTCAGGAATTAATCAGGATTATAAATTTTAATAGAAGATATTGATATGGCAAAGTTTAAGCGAATATTATTGAAGTTGAGCGGTGAGAGTTTGATGGGTCAACAGGGTTATGGGATCGATCAGAACCGGCTTTCCGATTATGCACGTCAGATCAAGGAAATCTATGATATGCACGTACAGATAGGAATCGTCATCGGGGGAGGAAATATCTTCCGTGGCTTGAGTGGCAGTCAGAAAGGTTTTGACCGTGTGAAAGGTGACCAAATGGGGATGTGCGCGACGGTCATCAATTCCCTGGCCCTGAGTAGTGCCTTGGATTCTGTCGGTGCAAAGACAAAGGTTCTGACAGCTATCAGGATGGAGCCTATCGGAGAATTCTATAGCAAATGGAAAGCTATTGAAGCTATGGAGGCTGGCTATATCTGCATCTTCTCTGCGGGTACGGGGAATCCTTACTTTACAACTGACACAGGCGCCTCCTTGAGAGGTATTGAAATCGGAGCGGACGTGATGCTGAAAGGAACTCGCGTAGATGGCGTTTATACGGCTGATCCGGAAAAGGATCCTCAAGCAAAGAAATTCAAGGATATTACGTATGACGAAATCTATACCCGTGGCTTGAAAGTGATGGACTTGACCGCTACGACGATGTGCAAAGAGAACCACCTTCCTATCTATGTCTTTGACATGGATTGCTATGGTAACTTGAAGAAGGTCTTGGATGGTGAAGAAATAGGGACATTAGTCCATAATTAGAGGAGTGTAACAGATTACTTCTTTAATTACTTTGGTCTTCGCAAAGAGAAGGATCAGTTGGAAACAGACTCGTGGCAATTCGTCGCAACGGGTCTTTTTCTTTAAGGATTATGGTTCTTTCGTTACGGAGACCTTTTTCCTGAAATCGGTATAGAGAGAAATGAGGAAATAGCATAGGATGATCAGCCACCAGGCTTTCAGCATTCCCATACAAGCCATCAGTACAACGGCCAAGATAATAAAGCCATACCTTATCTCATTGCCTTTCCATCCCCAGTGCTTGAACTTCAGGGCGAACATCGGTATTTCGCTGACCATCAGCCAACTTGATACGAATGCCATGACCAGGATCATGAACCATGAAAATGCAGAGTTCATCCAACCTGGGTTCGAATAAATGAGCGCGCCCCAGAACAGTGCATTGGCAGGGACCGGGAGTCCGATAAAGGAAGTGGTCTGTCGTTGATCGAGGTTGAACTTCGCCAATCGCAGACCTGAGAAGGCTGCCATGATGAATGCCAAAAATGGGATGAGACTCTTTACGGCACTGAGAAAATCAGGATATTCTACGACGCCCAGTTGCCAGAAGATCATGCAAGAAGGCGCTACGCCGAAAGTGACGTCATCGGCAAGGGAATCGAGTTCTTTTCCTATGGGAGAAGACACTTTCAGCAACCTTGCACTCATCCCGTCGAAGAAGTCAAATATAGCGCCGATAATGATCCACGTCAAGGCCCACTCCGGATTCCCGCCTAAAGCGAATGTGATTGCCACACAACCTGAGAACAGGTTGCCACATGTCAGTGTGTTGGGCATATTCTTCCTGATAAAATTTGCCATATTATTTTAATTTTGCAATGATGGTCTGGTCTCCTGTAGTTGCCTGACCCATCTTTACACATACTTCAGTACCTATTGGAAGATAGACATCGACACGAGAGCCGAACTTGATGAACCCCAGATGCTCGTCAATATAGCACTCTTCATCGGCTTTCGCATAGGTGACGATACGCCGGGCAACGGCGCCTGCGATCTGCCTGCAGAGGATATCCTGACCGTTCAAAGCCGTGATCATCGTATCTGCATGCTCGTTTTCCTCACTAGCCTTTGGCAGCCACGCTTTATGATAATTGCCGTCCTCGTGGCGTATGAATTTTACTCTGCCGTCTACTGGAAACCAATTCACATGGACGTTCCATAAACTCATGAAAATGGAAATGAGAAGCCGCCGGTCATGGAAGTATTCATTTTCCTCAACTTCTTCAATGACAACAATACGGCCGTCAGCAGGTGCGACGACAAGATCCCCTGTATCTTCTACATTGAGGAACCTTGCCGGACTCCGGTAAAAGTTCAGGATAATGGCATAGCATATTCCGAAAATGACTACGAAGCACCAAAAAGGAATTCTCGTTCCGAAGCAACTCCAAAGGATAATGGCTATCACCACAAAGGCTATCCCCCCATATAGGAGTTGGTTCGTACCTTCACGGTGTATTCTGATTTTTCTGAGTTTCCTTAATCTACGTTTCATTAGGATTGGAATTACATTGAATGCTTTTGGCCATAACAAGTCTGGTTTAACAGATCAAATGAAGCGCATGAGATCTTCCCGGAATATTTAATCGATTGTCAAACAATTTGGTGGATGACGCTATAGGATTGACATGGCTCTGTACTTATCTCATTGGAAAAGGATAATCGACTTCTATGTCTTCCTGTCGGTAGAACTGTATAATGCAGATTAAAAAATTCTGTTGATGTTCACTTCATGAATGGCTTTGACTTTTTGTTCAAATGGTTTTTATTCGACTGCAAAGTTAATTCTTTTTTTAGATAACAACAAATTTTGGTGTCATTCTTTTGGTTATCTCGTAGATTAACAGTAACTTTGAATTTCGAAATTTCAAATCAATGCAAGACTTTATTCATTTACACGTTCATACCCATTATTCTATTCTTGATGGTCAGTCGAAGGTCCCTTATCTCGTGGACAAGGCTGTCAAGGATGGCATGAAGGGAATGGCTCTTACTGACCATGGTGTCATGTACGGCATTAAAGAATTTGCCGATTACTGTAATAAGATCAATAAGGGCAGGAAAGCAGAAGGTAAGGAACCGTTCAAACCTATTTTTGGATGCGAGATGTATGTCGCTCATCATCGCAAGGAAGACAAGGTGAAGGAGAACGGGGATAATAGCGGCTATCATCTGATCGTGCTGGCTAAAAACTATCAAGGATACAAGAACCTGATCAAGTTGGTCTCTCGTTCCTGGGTGGACGGATACTATTATCGTCCTCGTACAGACCGCTTTGATTTGGAAAAATATCACGAGGGACTGATCGTCAGTTCTGCCTGCCTTGGAGGCGAAGTGCCTTCAAGGATATTGAAGGGTGATATAGCCGGTGCACGTGCAGCTTGTGAATGGTATCATCACCTTTTCGGGGAGGATTATTATCTGGAACTCCAGCGCCATGAGGTCAAGAATCCGAATATTCTGGCTAACAGAGAGACTTTCCCTCTACAACAGAAAGTCAATAAAGTACTGATCCAGTTTGCACGGGAATACGGAATCAAACTGATCTGCACGAACGACTGCCACTTCGAGGACGAGGAGACTGCTGAGGCTCATGACCATCTGCTTTGCCTGGCGACGGGCAAGGATCTGGATGACCCTAATCGTATGAGGTATACGAAGCAGGAGTGGTTCAAGACCCGTGAGGAGATGAATGAAATATTTTCTGATATTCCTGAGGCACTCTCGAATACGATGGAGATATATAATAAGGTGGAATTCTATAGTATAGAGCATGGCCCGATCATGCCTAACTTCCCGATCCCAAAGGAATTCGGAACAGAGGATGACGTCCGTACAAAATATTCCCACGAAGACCTGCTGAAAGAGTTTTCTTCTGATGAAAACGGTGAGAACACGCTTCCTCAAGACGAAGGAATGAAGAAGATAGAGAAACTCGGTGGCTGGGATAAGGTCTATAGAATCAAGTTTGAGGCTGAATATTTGTCCAAACTGACTTATGACGGGGCGAAGGGCCGTTACGGTGATCCTCTGCCTGAAGAGGTCGCCGAGCATATCAAATTCGAATTGCACGTGATGAAGACGATGGGTTTCCCTGGTTATTTCCTTATCGTGCAGGATTTCATCAACGCAGCCCGGAATAAACTGGGGGTTATGGTCGGGCCTGGTCGAGGGTCTGCCGCAGGTTCTGTCGTCGCTTATTGTTTGGGCATCACCAAGATCGATCCTTTGAAGTACGATCTGCTGTTTGAACGTTTCCTGAACCCTGACCGTGTCAACCTCCCTGATATTGATACCGACTTCGATGATGACGGGAGAGGAAAAGTCCTTCGTTGGGTGATGGACAAATATGGTCATGAGAATTGTGCGCATATCATTACTTATAGTAGTATGGCCACAAAGAATTCCATTAAGGATGTCGCTCGTGTAGAGAAACTTCCTTTGGATAAGGCGAATGCTCTGTGCAAGGCTATTCCTGACCGACTCCCTGACGGCATGAAGATGAATCTGAAGAATGCCATCCAATGCACGCCTGAACTTCAGGAGGCTGAGGCTTCCAGCGATCCGCGTGAAAACAATACGATCAAGTATGCCAAGATGCTGGAGGGGACGATTCGCGGGACCGGCCTTCATGCCTGTGGCTTTATCATCTGTCGTGACCCGATCAGTGACTGGGTTCCTGTCTCTACTGCTGATGACCCTGATTTCCCGGGATTGAAGACGGCGGTGACACAGTATGACGGTCATGTCATTGAGTCTACAGGACTGATCAAGATGGACTTCTTGGGTTTGAAGACCCTTTCAGAATTGAAAGAGGCTTGTAAAGTCATCAAGCAGACTACCGGGGATGTCATTGACCTCGATCATATTCCTATTGATGATCCCAAGACCTATAAACTCTATCAGGAGGGCAGGACTATAGGTACTTTCCAATTTGAGTCTGCCGGTATGCAGAAGTATTTGCGGGAGTTGCACCCGACGGTCTTCGAAGACTTGATAGCCATGAATGCGCTTTATCGCCCGGGACCAATGGACTATATTCCTGAATTTATCAAGAGGAAGAAGGATCCTTCTCTGATCAAGTACGATATACCTTGTATGGAAAAGTACTTGAAGGATACGTATGGCATCACCGTGTATCAGGAACAGGTCATGCTTCTCTCCCGGCAGTTGGCTGGTTTCACTCGAGGTGAGAGTGATGCTTTGCGGAAGGCAATGGGTAAGAAGAAGAAGGCTATCGTAGATGCCATGAGACCTAAATTCCTGAAACAAGGAGAAGAAAAAGGACATGATCCGAAGATCCTTGCCAAGATCTGGTCAGACTGGGAGAAATTCGCTTCCTATGCTTTCAATAAGTCCCATGCAACGTGTTATAGTTGGGTGGCTTATCAGACAGCTTATCTCAAGGCGCATTATCCCGCTGAGTATATGGCTGCCTTGATGACCAGGCGCTTCAGTCAGATTACGGAGATCACGAAACTGATGGAGGAGTGCAAGTCGATGGGCATTGCTACTTTGGGGCCTGATGTCAATGAAAGTCGGAGTGAGTTTGCCGTAAATAAAAAAGGTGAGATCCGTTTCGGTATGTCTGCTATCAAGGGCATGGGATCTGCTGCGTCTAATGAAATTGTAGCGGAACGTGAGAAGGATGGTCCTTATAAGGATATCTTCGATTTTGCCCAACGGGTGGATTATACTTCCGTCAACCGGAAGGCTTTTGAGAGTCTGGCTCTGAGCGGAGGTTTCGACAGTTTCGGGCTCCAGAGGGAACAGTACTTCGGGACTAATGCGAAAGGGGAAGTCTTTTTGGACCAACTTGTTCGCTATGGCCAGAAATATCAACAGGATCAAAAAGAGCAGCAGAACTCGCTCTTCGGAGGTCTGAATGACGTGGATATTAACAAACCTGCCGTCCCTGCCGTTGAGGAATGGAGCACAATAGAAAAACTCAATAAGGAGCGTGATCTTGTCGGTATCTACCTTTCGGCTCATCCTCTCGATGATTATCGGGTGATCTTGGAGGATATGTGCAATACACACTGCTCGGAGATAGGCCGGGATGCGGACAAGAAGGCTTTGTCTGAACGGGGCGAATTGACTTTCGGAGGACTCGTTACGAATGTAAACTCCAGGGTTTCGGCAAAAACTAACAAACCTTTTGGTTTTGTGACGATTGAGGATTATCAGGGCCCTGGAGAACTGGCTCTGTTTGGTGATGAATGGGGACGCTGGCAAGGCAAACTCCTTAAGGGTAGTCCTGTCTTTATCGTGGCTAAGAGTGTTGCCCGCTTCCGTAACAGTGATTTGTATGAGTTGAGAATACAGAGTGTAGAGCATCTCCAGGATGTGAAAGAACACCACATACAGTCGTTTACCATCTCCTTTGACAGTGATGCGATAGACAACACTACGGCAAATGATATCGCAACGCTGATCGATGATAATTCGGGGAAAACGCCTCTGTTTATCAATATACGTGACATCAAAACTCATAATGCGGTGACTTTGAGGTCCAGGAAGAAGGCTGTTACTGTAAGCAAGAATCTGGTCAATTTCCTAAGGAGCCATCCGGAGATAAGTTACCATATTAATTAAAATTTATTAAACCTAGATATTTGTATGGCATCAAATCATTGCGTAACTTTGCAGGACTAACAAGAGAAAGGAAAAAAGATGGAAGTTACAATTACAAATGACAACTTTAACAGTTATAAAAATGGTGACAAACCATTAGTCGTGGACTTGTGGGCAACTTGGTGTGGCCCGTGCCGCGCTTTGGCTCCAACTATTGCTGAACTTGCTAAAGATTACGATGGAAAGATCGTAGTAGGTAAATGTGACGTAGAGGATAATAATGATGTTGCTATGGAATTTGGCGTTCGTAATATCCCTACAATATTGTTTTTTAAAGGCGGAAAACTCGTTGACAAGTTTGTCGGCGCTACTTCCAAATCTAAATTAGACGGAATGTTCAAGGCTCTCTTATGATTGGATTCGCTTTCATCTGAAAGTGATGAAAGTGCTTCGGTGAGACCTTCTTAAATATAAAAACAGAGGTTGATATAAAGTTCGCTTTATTTCAACCTCTGTTTTTGTTGTGAGAATATATCTGAAATTAGAATTCCACCACGCGGCTGCCGTCATCCTCAACACTTATCGTCACCTTCGTCGCATTCTCCGGAAGGAGGTCATCGATCAGTTCTGGCCATTCCAGAAAACAGAGATGCCCGCTGTCGAAATAGTCTTCATATCCCAGGTCGTACACCTCTTCTATCTTCTTGATGCGGTAGAAGTCGAAGTGATAGATTGGCTCACCGGTTTTAGTCGTATATTCATTGACAATGGCGAATGTAGGAGAAGTGATGACATCTTCTACGCCAAGTTCCTCACAGATCGCTTTGATGAAAGTGGTCTTCCCGGCTCCCATTTTGCCATAGAAGGCAAAAATGTTTCCTTTACCCATGTTCTTGATAAACTGCTTTGCAGCTTCATGGATGTCGTCAAGTGAATTGATAGTAATTTTCATAATTATCTTTTGTCTTTAGAATTCTCTATTGCTTGCCTTTGTATTTAGATGCAAAATTAATCTATTTATTGAAAAATACAATGAAATATCTCCCGATTTCTGAAAGTTGACCTTTATTTTTTCGTGATTTCCTGATTGAGCATTTCCTTTCATGTCTATATCTGACCTTCTTGCAATTCTTCAGTTTGCTGAATGTCTTCTCTCTTTTGAATGATTTTGATCATCTTTAGGAGGCAATATACGATGATGCTGGTAAAAATGATAGCAGCCCCTGAAGGCACGTCGAACCAATAGCTGAAGCATAAACCGATCAGGCAGTCAGCCCACCCGATGAAGATACTGAGGAGAATGATCTTCTTCCAACTGTAGGAGAATAGATTGGCTGACATCTGCGGTATCGTCAACAGACTAATCGCAAGGACAACTCCGATCAACCGTAATGTTGAAACAATGGTCATCGCAATCAATGCCATCATGAGGTTCTCTATGAAGTTGACCGGCAGATGCTGTGATCTGGCGAAGGTGCTGTCAAAGGCGACACTCTGAATAGGGTGCAGGAAGAAGATAAACAGTAATGCCACTAAAAGGGTCATACCTCCTAATAGCCATAGATCGGTCCTGTTGATGGTGAGGATACTCCCGAACAAGTAAGACGGCAGGTTGGGCATAAAACCGGGTGTGAGAAAGCAACAGATAATGCCTACACTCATACCAAAAGTCCAGAAAAGTGCGATGGCTGAGTCCTCTCTGACATCCCCTCTATGTGACATCCATTGTATTCCGAGTGCGCTCAGAATCGAGAATACCATTGCTGAAAGTATCGGGTTGATGCCTGTAAATACTCCGATTCCTATTCCTCCGAAAGAGGCATGGGTGATGCCGCCGCTGATAAAAACAAGGCGTCGGGTGACAATATAGGTGCCTATGAATCCACAGACGATGCTGGCTAAGAGTGAACCTAAAATAGCATTCTGAAAAAAAGAATATTGAAGAATTTCCATATTGTTCTGTTTCCTCCGTTTAACTTATAACTGCCTTTTTCATGTTCGTGACCGGTGGTTGATACCTCTGCTTTCCCTAAATTGTTCTGTCCGCTCTTTCCTGAAACATCTTAATTGGGGGATAGGATTTGCTCATTCAGTCATTGACTGGTTCTAAAAGTTGTTTTCTTTTCTTCCTGTCAACAGTAGTCGGTCTCTGTCCCTTGCGAGTCTTTGCATCGTTATTCTGTTCTGTCTTTACTTTTGGTCATCCTACCAGAGAGTCGATTGCCTGATAAATAATTCAGACATCGGCGAGGATAATCGGGCAGGGATCTTCATTCGCCGGATTCTTCTACACGATAGCCGGCTGTCCTGAGATCATTCCAATAATTCGGATAAGACTTGCTGACAACTTCAGGGTGATTGATCCTCAGATGAGGGAAGATTGATGAGAGGGGAGCGAAGGAGAGTGCCATACGATGATCCTCATAGGTGTCGATAGGTGCAAGACTTGCCTCACATTGTTCACCGTCCCAATAAAGGGTATCGCCGTTTTCGTCTTTTATGATGAATCCGAGTTTCCTCAGTTCTGTTTCTAAAGCTGCTATCCGGTCTGTCTCCTTAATTCTGAGATTAGAGAGACCGGTGAATTTGAACGGGATTTTCAGCCCACAACAACAGGTGACCAATGTCTGTGCCAAATCGGGTGAACCTTTGAAGTCGTATTCAAGTCTGGAGAGCAGGCAAGGATGTCGTCTTAGTGTAACTGTCGTAGCTTTTCCCGGTTGAGTGGAAGCAAAACTCGTCTTGATGCCTAACAGATTAAAGATGTATTTGACGACAGAGTCACCTTGTTTAGATCCATCCGTCAGTCCTTCGAGTTGGACCATTGACTGGGAATTCTTGCTTAAAGCCATAGCTTCATACCAGTATGAGGCAGAACTCCAGTCATTCTCTATGGAAAAAGGTCTGTCTTGATAAGGCTTCCCTGTAACCGTGATGGTATCAATATCTGTCCAGTCTGCTTGGGCGCCAAACTCTCGCATAGTGCATAGCGTGAGATCAATGTAGGGGCGGGAAATGATTGTTCCGGTCAACTTGAGTATCAGACCGTTCTTGAGAACTGGTCCAATCAGCAGCAATGCTGAAATGAATTGTGAACTTAAGTTTCCCGGAATTTCCAGTGCTCCTCCTTCCAACTGATGACCTTGGATGCAAAGAGGGGGATATCCTTCCTTTTCCGTATAAGTAATATCGGCTCCAAGATAGCGTAAGGAATCCACAAGAATACCTATTGGACGCTGCTTCATCCGATCCGTCCCCGTCAGGATATGCTTGCCTGGGGTAACGGATAGATATGCGGTGAGAAACCTCATCGCTGTACCTGCTGCATGGATATTGATGGTCTCAGGGAGATCACGCAGAGCAGTGATGAGGACTTGTGTGTCATCACAATCACTGAGGTTTTCCGGTAGCGTCTTTCTGCCGGATAGGGCGTAGATGATCAGCGACCTGTTACTGATACTTTTTGATGCGGGGAGTTTGATTTTTGCATTGACGTGTGCCGGTGCTGTTAGAATATATTGTAATACTGAATCCATTTTCTTTTGTAGAAGAGGTGTGATAGGAATTAAACATCTGTTTACTTTCTAGTCATGATAGGCAGATCCAAAGGCTCGTTACCTGCAGACTGATATCCTCCAGCTCTTGACGCTCCTGTCTTCTTAGGACCGGGGATCAAAGGACTGTAGTAGAGCACGTGCCTTATCCTGTCTCGTTGGTCATTCGTGAACAGATCACTCGTGCAGACAGAGTAGTCCATAAAGTTACTTGCAGTGTAAGTCGTTCCTGCGCAACTGTGCCGGATATCCATCTCATCGAGATAAAAAATCTGATGCTGATTGATATAACTGGTCAGCCAGGTATCATACTCTGTCTTATTATAACTCGGAGTGTCTCCACAGTAATCGGTATCACCACAGGAGTCGACAATGTCTCCTGCAGTGTTTTCCGTAAATACATGATGAAGCCCCAAGTAATGCCCCAATTCGTGGGCAAGGGTCGCGCTGACATCGACCATGCTGGAATTGAAACGGTCTTGTTCTGTAGTCGCGGTATATCGACTGGAATCATATTCCTTCGAGGCGTATATTGCATTAATGGCAGAACAATAAGGAAATTTGAGATTGTCTTTTGCCATAGTTGTATATTTGGTGACATTCAGGCCTTCCAGCATATTGGGTCCGCTTGTAGTAAAGGGAAGATGCGTGATCCCTAAGGTAACACTGCCGTCAGACTCATCATCTTTGAATGGGAAAATCATCACATTGATGTAATTGTTAGGGTCCCATAGATATTTTGTATACTGCCCAGTATTGTCATTCATGAATGATTCTACATCAAGAGATTTGTTGTTCCAAAGTTCATATACTATGCCCGGATGATCTAAAAGATTTCCTTTCTCATCGTTTTTTGCGAGTACAAAATCAACGCCTACATCTACACTACTGTTATTATATACACCTCTCCAGAGATCATTCACATTTTTGAGAATAAAGGCAATACGTTCAGGTGTAATTGTGCTCAATGTAAGGTCCTCAGGGTCATTCGTGTGGAAAATATGGAAAATAACCGGTAGTTGGTAGCGGTAACTGTCTGTTATCTTGTTTGCATCACTGTCTCGATCTTGGTCATAGCTGGAATTGAGAGAATTGGTGCTACTGTCTTTGATATCGTCACTTGTGCTACAAGCCGTTATAGAAAAGCATACGGCTATTATTCCCATTATCCTAATCAGGTGTTTCATTCTTCGTGTTTTTTGAGGACATAACGTGATTGACAATAAGTTTTTGAGGGTCCCCGCCTCAAAAGTTGGTCCTTTCTCTTATCAGGTGGCCGATGTTCTCTTGTTTAAGAACGAAGATGATATCCAGCCTATGCAAAGTTAAGCATAAAAAATGAAAGGTAGTAGTTTGAGACAGATTTTTTTAGGAAGCATGGATCGGAGAGTTTCTTGCAGATGAAAGATGATCTGTCTATATGGTCTTATCTTTTCTGTTTATATCGAAGAAATCCTCAGGCAAATAATGGGATTTAAAAAGACAAATTTATGCTAATATATTTCTGCACCTCATAAAAAAGCACTAATTTAGCGGTTAAATGAAATACCATCAGTATGAAAAAGATATTGATTATATGTGGCTTGTTAGCCGTCTTACTGGCAGCATGCTCTACTTCCCATTTGACAGCCGAAGGGAAAGCTAAAGCTGATGAGGCTGTTGCCCAAAGAGTGCAGAACCAGGTGAACAGTCTTAATTTCGATGCGGAAGTGACTTATATGTATCCTGCCAGAGGCTCTGGAAGAGTTTTGGATTATGGCTGGAACGTACGGATAAAGGGAGATTCCATTTATTCTTATCTTCCTTATTTCGGAAGAGCCTATCAACTCCCTTATGGAGGAGGAAAAGGACTTAATTTTTCTTGTCCTATCCAAACTTCGAAGATTCAAAAAGAAAGCAAGGGGAGAATCAGAGCGGTCTTTGTCATAAGGAATGAGGAGGACAGGTATATCTATTCTTTCAAAATCTATAATAATGGGAATTTTGATCTGAACATTCGTGCTGATGAACGAGAGCAGATTGATTTCACGGGTAAGTTGAATCTTGATCGAAAATAAAAATATAATGAAACGTCAATTCTTTTTAGCGATAATCTTATTCATCCTTCTGCCGGTCTGTGCACAGAACAGTTCTCAGTCTTACAGTGTATTTTATCAACAGGATCACCTCCTCTACCGTGCCGGTGACGAGATGAATGTCATAGATGTGGATTTGGAATGGCCGGAATACTTGAATTTTTCTGAGGAGCCTGTCTTGCAGCGTTATTTGGAACATCAGGTCTTCGGTCTTGAAGCAGATCACTTTACAGATGGATATACGAATTTCCTGAACCAGTATGGACAACCAGTGTCAGGGCATTTAAACTCGGTGCCGGATGACAGTAAATTTTGCTATATCACTTGTCGCCTCCATATTATCGGGTATGATCCTGGGCGTTTCATCTCATTTGAAATATCGAGGAAGGTTGATCCGATGCCAAATTCCACCCAGAATAAAAAAGATACCACGGAGTTGTTTACTTATGACTTGGTCGGACATCATATATTGAGAACATCAGATCTGATTCGTACGTCTCGCTTGTCTTTTGGCTCAGGACCGACACAACTCTTCCAATATCTTTTGTTTTCAAGCATGAATTCACCTATCCCTGATGATTTTGGGACTAGTGCTTTGATATTCGAGTCGTGTCTGAAGAAAAACGGTATGTTCTTTAAGGTGGGAGTTGCAAATCCTGATCATGACTTTCTAGAACGTACCTCAGAGGTGTCTTACAAGCAACTGATGCCTTTCGCAACTAAAGGTTTAAAAACATTGCTGAGTTCCAAGGCCTCACCCAATAATCCTGAAGTAGGGAGATCGGAAGCCTATTTGGGCTCCGGTCCAGTTTATGAAACGGTAGATTCTGTGCCCCGTTATGTTCATGGGCAAGGGACGATAACTCAAGACCTGACAAAATGGATCACAGTGACTCCCGATATTGTGAACAATCTGGTGAGCCATCGGATTCTGGTACGTTTCATCGTCGAGCCATCAGGGAATCTTTCTAATATCCGCGTGTTAGCTCCAGGAGAACCCTCTTTTGATCGGGAAATCGTGAATGCCTTGCGGCAGTTACCACGTTGGAAACCTGGTATCAAGGATGGAAAACCTGTGAGGACTTTGGTCCTTATCCCTGTTACGATCAGGGCCAACAGTTGATGTCTGTTACTTCAGCATAATTTTGAATATTTTGAAGGTGATAGAAGCCTATCACAGGATTGAAAAATTGCCTTCAAAATGAAAGTGATGCATCGAATGATATAGATTGCAGTTTTGTGTTATTGACGATTAAAAAGGCTTAAAATGACAAAAAGAAAGTTTGAAGCCTTAATGCAGGTCATTTAAAGATACTGAGTTAGCAAACTGAAAGTTTTAGGCCTACTTTTCTTTTGTTTTAAATTGAAAGTCCGAGTTTAAATTATAGGAATTTTTTCGGTATAAATATTAGATAAATTATTGTTAAAAAATAGTGGACCTTCCGAATTTATACATTATATTTGTATCAGAAACAAAGATAATAGATGTGTTACCATTAATCTTTTAGAAGAATTAAATCTCTCTTATATATCAAATTTTGTTGAGCATTATATTTTATTAGAAGGATGTCTCCGTGAGGAAATATCCTTCTTCCTTTTTATATACTTGTTAGTTAGAGAAAAGGTATCAGAGATCTAATGTCACTTCTACCGGGCAGTGGTCGCTGCCTTCGATTTCAGTATGGATGTCAGCATCTTCCAATTTCTCTTTCAAACGGTCAGAGATGAGGAAATAATCTATGCGCCAACCAGCATTCTTCTCCCTTGCGTGAAAGCGATAGGACCACCAAGAGTAGGTCACTTTATCGGGGTATTTGAATCTGAAGGTGTCAATGAACCCATTTGAGAGTAGGGTAGTCATCTTTTCACGTTCTTCATCAGTGAATCCTGCATTCTTATGATTGGTCTTGGGGTTCTTGATATCTATTTCCTCATGTGCGACATTCATATCCCCACAGACGATCACCGGTTTCTTGGCATCCAGACTTTTGAGGTAGCCGAGAAAATGTTCTTCCCAAAGCATCCTGTAGTCCAGTCTGCGCAGTTCTTGTTGGGAATTGGGGGTATATACCGTCACAAGATAGAACTTGTCATATTCAAGCGTGATAACACGCCCTTCGTGATCGAACTCATCGATGTTCATCCCATAGCTTACATGAAGCGGCGTGTGCTTGGTGAAAATCGCGGTACCGGAATAACCTTTCTTGTCGGCATAGTTCCAGTAGGATTCATAACCGTCGAATTTCAGATCCAATTGTCCCTCCTGAAGTTTCGTCTCCTGGAGACAAAAAAAATCAGCCTCAAGTTTCTTGAAGCTGTCTTCGAATCCTTTCTTCACACAAGCTCTGAGTCCATTAACATTCCATGAAATAAATTTCATTGCTTGTATCCTTCCTTTTAATCCTTATTTTTAATATAAAACTTTGAATCCAGAAAACAGATCTGATTAGAGACTGTCATCTGGATTCAAAATAAATCAATAATTCTTTAGTTATTATCCCCTGTACTATAGATGATTTCAAAGTGGGCAGCATTATCGTTAGTTACATCATCCCTTAATGGATAGATCTTATCTCCCACCTTTATACTTTCTATATCGATAACTTGAGCATATTGCTCATTAAACCAGATAACAGGGTTATTTGAAGAGAAGAAATAAATTGTTTCACCCTCTTCATCCGTACCTGTTTGGTCCATGACACTAAAATTAATTTCGATATCAGTGTTACCATTCTTTGTATCGACCTTTTTATCTTTAATGAAACTGCCAAAAACATAATAGCCTTTATTATAATAGTCTTCATTGATAATATATGGTGCTCGGTATTGAACTACTAGTGGTAAACTCGGTGTACTGGCAACAATTTGTTTGTCACCAGAATCAGATATATATTTTGCTAATTTGGCAATTGGAAAATCAATATTAATTGTTGTATCCTTTTCATTCTCCTTGACTACCCAATTTATTGAGGCTAAAGTGTCGTTTCTAGATGTGGGATCTGTGGGATCCATTTCGTTCGCTTGATAAAGCCGAATAAGTTTTCCGGAGTATTCTTTGGCAATATGATAATATAATTCAGTCCTTTGTCCTTGTGATAGGTTGATAGTGTTAGAACTATTGTCGTTGTCTCCAAGGCAGGAGGATAAGAACATTGCAGTGCCGAGACCGCAGATCAGGAATAAAGTAGCTTTTAACTTTTTCATTGTATTCATTTTTTAATTGTAATTGCTTTGTTATTTGAACATACTGAAATATCTTAGATTTTATCTTCTAATCACAGTCTCGCAGCCTTAGTTATTCGGGTTTTCGACAATCTGTAATTGACAGTCTTTATAATTGCTTAATAAATATTGAGAGATGGGGAATCTTGTAATATTTAACGCTCAAAGCAGCTACTTTAACATATAGACTATAATTTTTAGATCTTTTTAGAGTCGCCTTGCATCAAATCCATAAATTCCTGTCGGGTCTTTGCTTGATTGAATGCGCCGCTGATGGCACTGGTTACTGTCATGGAGTTCTGCTTCTCTACTCCCCGCATCTGCATGCACATGTGCCGAGCCTCTATCACAACCATTGTCCCCATAGGTTGCAGGGTTTCTTGAATGCAGTCCTTGATTTGCTCAGTGAGCCGCTCCTGTACCTGTAGGCGATGACTGAAAATATCTACGACACGTGCGATCTTACTGAGTCCCGTAATGTATTTGTTGGGAATGTAGGCGACATGTACCTTACCGTAAAATGGCAGCATGTGATGTTCACACAATGAGAAGAAATCGATATCCTTGATGATGACCATTTGGTTGTACTTCTCTTCAAAAAGGGCATCTGTTAAAACTTTATGCGGATCTTGTGAATACCCACGAGTGAGAATCTGCATTGCTTTGGCCACACGCATAGGGGTCTTTACTAACCCTTCCCTCTCAGAATCTTCTCCTAGAAGTTGTAAAATGGCTTTATAATGGTCGGCTAACTCTTGAAGTCCTGGTCTGAAATCTGTTTCTGGATTCATAGTTCTCCTCTAAAATTTAATTCGATATAGTGATTTTGAAATCAAGATATGGGATGGGGTTACTTGATATATGATAACTTGGACAATTGATGACTTGGACAATCCGGTTTATCTGTATCGGAAGCCGGAAGTTATTTTATTTTTGAACGGTAATTTTCCCTTTTACCAGACAGGCAGAACGATATCCCATTGCCCGGATTTGCCGTAACATCTTGTTGGCTTCGTTTAAACTTTTGAAATTGCCTACTCTACAGATCCATCTTGGAGAATAAAAATGGACATAGACAGGTTGGTCGGGATACTTCATCTTGATGGCATTGCCGGTTTTTTGAGCTGTGATACGGTCTTTTCTGGAATTGCCTCCGGCAAAAGCCTGAACACGATATCCCGTGACTTTATAACTGTGACGCATGACCTTCTTCCGCATGTCTATCACCGGAATATCAAAGTTCTCGTCGGCATTTACTGTCGTGTCTCTCTTGTGCGATTCGCGACGGATTTCTCTCTTTTCAGGAGTCTCTTTATTCTCTTGTATCCGTTGCCTGATTTCTGCGTCCTGATTGAATTCACGCTCTCTGTTGGAATCTTTTATGACAGGGCGTCCGTTTCCGCTGGCAGATGAATTGCCCTTTTCTTTTTTGGGAGTGCTTAGACGGTTCTCTATGGTCTTCTTGTCCTTTTCATTTTGAGGAGACCGGGTCACTGTCTGATTAGTCTTACCGTTAACCAATTCGTCTATTTCTTTGCTCTGGTTAACAGTCACAACTCCCTTTCCCTGTGTACTTTTCTGCAAGTGGTCTGTGAAACTCTGGGCATTTGCAGAAATGAAAGAGAAGAGGATTATGAAAACGAATGTGACGAATTGTTTCATTGTTTAAGAATTTATAAATCAAATTGTAGTCGTACCTACACTGAAATGTCAGGTACGACTACCGAATAAGAGAGGGTGGAGATTATTTCCACGCGTCGATGATTCCTTTGAAACTGTCTGCTTTCAAAGAAGCACCGCCAATCAGACCTCCGTCGATATCAGGCTTGGAGAAGAGTTCAGGTGCGTTGGATGGTTTGCAGCTGCCGCCATAGAGAATGGTCGTATCTTCTGCTGCTTGTTTACCATATTTCTTGGCAACAGTAGAGCGGATGTAAGCCAGCATTTCTTCAGCCTGGTCAGATGTAGCGGTCTTACCTGTACCGATAGCCCAGATAGGTTCGTAAGCGAGAATGATGTTCTTCCATTCATCTGCTGAAAGATTGAATACAGAACCTTCCAATTCTGCTTTTACGACGTCTTCCTGTTTGTTGGCTTCACGGTCAGTAAGTGTTTCTCCACAGCAGAAGATCACTTTCAGTCCGTTCTTCAATGCGAGTTGAACTTTGTCCTTCAGGGTTTCAGGAGTTTCCTTGTAATACTGACGGCGTTCAGAGTGACCCAGGATGACATATTGTGCTCCTGTGCTCTTCACCATCTCTGCACTTACCTCACCTGTGAAGGCTCCCTTTTCCTTATCTGCGCAGTTTTCGGCACCAAGTCCTACAATGTTCTGGTCGAGGAATTGTGCAATACTAGCCAGGTGAATGAAAGGTGTGCAGATGATAACATCACAGTTAGGCTTGTCTGCCTTCAGTTCACTGTTGATGGCTTTTGCTAATGTGATACCGTCTTGCAGGTTCATGTTCATTTTCCAGTTACCTGCTACAATTTTCTTTCTCATTTTTCTTTTTTGTTTAAAAAGTTGATTTATCTTATCTGTATCTTTTTTTTCTTTGTTTCTTACCCATTTGCCCCAGGCCCATAAACGATCAGCAAGTACAAACAGGAAAAGCGGAATTAAAAACCAAAGAAGAATCTTTGTGATTTTCTTCGCAATGGAGTTTCCCGGTGTTTGGCCGATTTTTGATAGCTCAAGTGGTTGTGTCAATTCTCCTTCATTAGGAAGTTCATTATGACTCCATTTGCGGATGATAGTACCGTTCTTGAGAAGGATCAGTCCCGGATTGCTGCGGATGATGGTTTTCAGTGTTGTGCCATCAGTCGTACAGAACGGATATTCTGCTCCGGTCAGATCTATCCAGCGTTTTATCCCTTTTTCATTACTTGCCGTCAGACAATAGAAAGGATAGTCATGAGACTGTGCATACTCATAGAGTATATTGATCGGCCCGAAGTCTTCATCATTAGCGTGTTCCAGATAGGGAGCAATCAGAAGGAAAGTATAACCTTTATGGTCAAGTACCTGTGGGGTAATATTTTTTCCCGTTAGTCTCGTTTCTATACTGAAATCATGAATGGGAGGAATATAACCTGCTGAGATTTGTGTAGTTTTACTGTCAATGAACTTCCACGAAGAATCGGGATAGTTGTTGATGTTAAATTCCTTGCGTTGCCCGTTTTTCTCCAGAATGAAAGTTGTCTTGAACTTCGGTTGAGGTGCTCCTTTTGGAATTGACATTCCCTCTTTGATGTTTGCGCCTATGTGATAGGGCCGGAAATCAAATATAGGCAGATACCATAAACTCAAAATACTTGAGGAAAGTATAAATAGAATGGTCCAGTTGATGGCGATCCACTGATTCGTTCTCGAGATGAACCGGACCATGCGCAAAGGCCATCTGAGGAGGACTGCAGCACATGCCAGGAGTACGATGTTTTTCCCGAAAGTCTGTGCATTTGTCAGATGTATTGCATCACCGAAGCATCCGCAGTCTTGTATGGGATCTTTGACAACCAGCCAGAGCGTAATCAGGGTCATGGCAATCATGAATATGAAGATGATCCTGGAGCATAATCTCCTTCGGATTGCCAGTAGAATGAAGAAGCCCAGACAGAATTCCAACGTAGAGAGCAGTACGGAAACAGTCAGTGTAGACCAATCTGGAAACATACCTTGTAGACCTATTGCCTCGAGGTAGTCCTGTATCTTATACTGAGTGCCAAGAGGGTCAATGGCTTTTACATATCCGGAAAAGATGAATGTAATGCCAAGTATCAACCGACACAGGTTAGTCAGTATAGTCTTTGATTTTCCCACAATTCTTCATCTTTTCAAACTTGAAGCTTTATTTCTGCAATCGTATTGCTCCGAATACGGCATAGTTGATAATATCCATATAGTTGGATGCGATGCCTTCGGAGACTTTTGCTGTCCCGTCGTGGTCCTCTATTTCCTTGATGCGTTCTATTTTTGTGAGGATAAAATCTGTATAACTGCTTATTCTCATTGAGCGCCATGCTTCTCCGTAGTCATGGTTTTTTAGTTGCATCAGTTCCAGACATTCCTGAGCGTGTTTGTCATATAGGCTCAGAGCGTTTTCTGCACTGATATCTACCGTATCGGAGAATCCTTTCTCTAACTGGATGACTCCGATGATTCCGTAGTTGATCAGCGCCAAGAATTCAGGTCGGATACCTTCTCCTACCCAACTTTTCTTTGCGATTCCCAAAGAGCGGATGCGTTTGGCTTTTATGAATAGTTGGTCAGTGAGTGAAGACGGTCTGAGAATTCTCCAGGATGCTCCATAGTCTTTCAGTTTATCTGCGAAAGTATCACGGGCTTCTTCCATTACGTCCTTAAACTCCTGCTGTGTATCTTTTGTATCTGATGATTCTTGTCCCATAATGATTATCTATGATTTTAAACCATATCTCATTTGCAAATTTAATCAATTCCAATGAAATGACCAAAAAAAATGAGCCTAAGGATTTTTTTGTTATAATCTGTAAGAAAGAGGATTGGCTGGTTTTATGGTATAGGAACAGTCTGTTTATTGCTTCCATCTTTTTTGATACTCGTGCCATTGAGCCTGGAATGGTCGGATGAATTTGAAAGATTCAAAAGTTTTTTGTATCTTTGCGCACACAAATTCCGTTATTATTAGGAGCATTTAATAGATTATAATTATGCGAAATCTCACAGAATCTGATTTTGTGCAGTTACTAAATAAAGACATCTTTCATGAAATATCCGAGGTCGCTGATTCTCTTCATCTGGAATGTTATGTCGTAGGAGGCTATGTCAGGGATCTTTTTCTGGAAAGGCCGTCAAACGATATTGATGTTGTAGTCGTGGGGAGTGGAATAGATGTAGCGCGAGCCTTGAAAAGCCGTTTGGGGAAAAAGGCTTGTTTGTCGGTATTTCGTAATTTTGGTACTGCCCAGGTAAAATATCATGGATTGGAGGTGGAGTTCGTTGGAGCCCGCAAGGAAAGTTATAATCATGATTCCCGTAAACCACATGTGGAAGATGGTACACTCAAGGATGATTTGAACCGGCGTGATTTTACCATTAATGCTTTAGCTGTTTGCCTGAATTATCATAGATTCGGTGAATTTATAGATCCTTTTGATGGAATGGATGATATGCGTGATGGCGTTCTGGCTACACCTCTTGATCCTGATATAACTTTCTCGGACGATCCTCTTCGTATGATGCGTTGTGTCCGCTTTGCTACACAGTTAAACTTTCAGATAGAGGAGAAAACTTATGCGGCTCTTTCTCGTAATGCTGATCGGTTGAAAATTATCAGTGGAGAGCGTGTGGCTGATGAGTTGAACAAGATCATGCTCGCCTCTCATCCTAGTATCGGCTTCTATTATATGCATGATACAGGACTTCTGAAATTGATTTTACCTGAACTTTGTTCCCTCGATCTAGTGGAAACACGCAATGGAAAATCCCATAAGAATAATTATCTTCATACTTTAGAGGTTCTGGAAAATCTGTGCAAAGCTCAAAATGCAGCGGAATATTCTGAAACGGATTCTTCTGAGAGTTCGGAAAATGATCAGACTCCTTCTGACAGATCTTTAACCGTGAAGGACAGACATTTATATCTTCGGTGGTCGGCTCTTCTGCATGATGTAGGAAAGGCGAAGTGTAAACGCTGGGATCCGACACAGGGATGGAGTTTTCATAATCATAATCTTGTGGGTGCGAAGATGGTTCCGCAGATCTTTCGCAGATTAAAGTTGCCGATGGATGCAAAGATGAAATATGTACAGAAGTTGGTCTATCTTCACATGCGTCCGATAGCAATTGCCGATGATGAAGTTACAGATAGTGCTGTCCGCCGTCTAATCAATGATGCCGGCGAGGATATTGATGATTTGATGATGCTTTGCGAAGCTGATATTACCAGTAAAAATCAGGTACGTAAAAAACATTTCCTTGAGAATTTCCATATCGTTCGTGAAAAACTGAAGGACCTGAAGGAACGTGATTATAAACGGCTGCTCCAGCCTTGCATTGATGGAAATGAGATTATGGAAATGTTTCATCTTCGTCCAAGTCGGGAGGTTGGTACGTTGAAACAGACGCTCAAGGATGCTGTATTGGACAATAAAGTTCCTAATCAGCGGGAGCCTTTGATGGAGCTGCTCAAGAGCAAAGCTCATGAGATGGGCTTGGATGATTAGCCGGAATGGATGAATGGATGGAGAGAAAATGACACCTCTGATTATTTTCTCTTTTGGGACGAGATTACTTTATGACTCTTCAGGTGATCTTTATCAGGTATTCTTGTCTTTCTGAACAGGTGCTACTGTATTTCTTTTAAGTACGTAACTGTCTTTTATTCTTTTTATTATATATATAAGGTGTTTCTTTGTGATCCTATGTCTCTTCTGCCTGCTTCCTTTCTTGCTTTTGTCGTATCCTGTTAAAGTTAGCAAGATTGGAAAAGTAGGGTAGATTTGTTTAGGCTACCTTTGCAGTTGTGATATAACAAAAAAGCTATGCAACAAAGACAATCAACCAGGGATGATTATTCGAGAAAAATAAATATTATTATCGAATATATAAACAATAATTTGACCAATGATATTGACTTGGATGTGCTAGCCTCTGTCTCTAATTTTTCTCCTTATCATTTTCATCGTATCTTTAAGGCTTTTACAGGCGAACCGATCGGGGCTTTCATCACACGGATGCGAGTTGAGACTGCAGCTCGACTACTGCGTTACAGTGATATGCCTGTCTGTGATATTGCTTATAAGGTAGGATATGATATGCCTTCTTCTTTGTCTAAGGTTTTCAAGCAGTTTTATGATATCACACCAACAGAGTATAGAAATAATAAAAAGTACACAATTATGAAACCGTTAAAAATCAATTCTAATATGGAGTTATGTAGCAATGTTGTCAATCTGGAACCTCAACAGGCAATTTATATCTCTCTGATAGGTGACTATAAGAAACTGGATTATTGTTTAGCATGGAAGAAACTGTGGAACCATGTCCGTATGTCTGGTAAGTTCTCTGAAGAGATGGGGAATGGAAAAGGTGTCGATTCAGATAAGGTGCATCAGATGCTTGCGGATGGCAGAATTGCTCATGCTGTGATTTATCATGATGATCCTAAGTTGACTGACTGCGACAAGAGAAGAGCCGATATCTGTCTTGTTTTGCCGTTTAAGATTGAGGCGAAGGGTGAGATAGTCATTAAGGAAATTGCTGGTGGCCGATATGTGGTATACCATTATCAGGGATCCTATAACCAACTGGATAAGGTCTATGATACCATTTTCGGTAAATATATTCCTGATGGAAATTACAAGTTAGACGAGAGACCTTTGTTTGAGGTCTATCCTAATGATCCGGAATGTACTCCTCCTGACAAACTTCTGACAGAGATTCATATACCTATTATATAAGTATACTTGGGATTGCGATCTTTATGGTAGCAATCCCATAAGATTATTGTTGGGAGTTTGATATGTTTCACTGGCTAGTCTGAGAATAGACACAACAGGAGTAAAACATCAGACACTGGAATGTTAATTGTTTTCTTTCTGTATGCGGAATCGGAAAGAGAAAAATAAATCTGTCAAGTGAGTCGGCTCTTCTTTAATTGAAGAAGAACTACGGAATTAAGTCACAATCATAATTACTTGGTTTTCACTTTACCGATAATAACAGGTAGGTTTACCGAAATAGGGTTGTAAAGTTGGTTTTGAATTACTAACTTTGTACAGTTCTTATAAAACACAGATTCGATTTACTGTGATTGTTTCTTAATTAATGAATGAAATAAAATGAGAAAAAATGGTTTGAGAGGTCTCTTCTGGGACCATAGTTCATCGTGACGCCTGTATGGCAGGCTGACCAAAATGGTGCATTTTGGTCACGGTCAGATTATTTGCTGCAAACTAATCAATCTGATGATTGGCTTTGATCCGATGACTATATGATTATGAAAACAGATACATGGCCATAATAATGAACCGGTTCTTGATAATTTCCAAGGTGACTGCATCCTTTTTATCTGGTTAACTAATTGGTAAATTGGTCATTTTACGAATATTTGAGGTCGTAATTGTTCTGTGTCCCTCCTGCGGTTCACGGATGAACTTGTTTTAGAAATAAAATTTGTTAAAAGTGAAATTGATGTGGTACAATGTTAAGGAATATTCTATACCTTTGCTGTGTGAAAACTTAATCTCGTCGAAAAGTTTTTGTATACTACTGTTAGGTTTAAAAGTGGTATGAGGTATATGTGTATTTAAGGTGAATAATTTAATGTTTAAATAAGTATGAAAATAAAAGATTGTTTGTTCGTTGCAGTTCTTGCAGTCACTCTTGCCGCCTGTGGTGGGAAGAAGAAAGGTATGCAGTTGGGCAACAACGAGTATCCCGTACGTACGGTAGAGGCCTCTAGCGCTTCTTTGCAAACCACCTATCCTGCTACCTTCAAGGGTATAAAGGATGTGGAGATACGTCCGATGGTATCAGGGTTCATCACGGGTGTATTTGTTCATGAAGGTCAGGCTGTTCGTGCAGGACAAGTGCTTTTCACGATTGACAGCCAAACTTATCGTGCTGCTGTCCTTCAGGCTCGTGCTGCTGTAGGGACTGCTATTGCACAGATGAATACGACTCGTCTTACCTATCTGAATAGTAAAAAACTTTTTGCAAAGAATATCATTGGTAAATATGAGTTGCAGACAGCCTATGATTCTTACCGTTCTTCTGCTGCTCAAGTATCTCAGGTCCGTGCAGCCGTGATTTCGGCCCGGCAAAACCTGGGCTATTGCACCGTTAAGGCTCCTGTGTCAGGAGTTATCGGTAGTCTGCCCTATAAAATAGGGACACTGATTTCACCTTCTATTCAGGTTCCTTTTACTACGGTCAGTGATATCAGTAAGATTGAAGCATTCTTCTCTATCTCGGAAAGTGAAATTATGAGATTGAGCCAGTCTTCAGGAAGTTTGCAGGCAGCCCTTGCTTCTTTCCCTCTTGTGAAACTATTGCTTTCTGATGGTTCTACCTATAATCTTCCTGGCAAGGTCGTTAAAATGAGTGGTATTATCGATCCGGCAACGGGTGCGGTATCACTGATTGCTCATTTTTCTAACCCTCAAGGATTATTAAGAAGTGGTGGATCCGGACAGATTGTGATTCCGAATGATAATAACCGTGCCATCATTATTCCACAGGAAGCCTGCAATCAGGTTCAGGATAAGATATTTGTTTATGTCTTAGGTCAAAATAATAAGGTGAAGCTTACAGAAATAAAAGTAAACTCTCAGAATGATGGTGTTAATTATATTGTTACCAATGGTCTGCATGTCGGAGATCGTATCGTAACTAAGGGCATCTCTTCGTTGACTGATGGCATGGAGATTGTACCAATTACTGAGGCACAATATCAGGTGAACCTTGACAAGGCAGCTAAATTGGCTGCTAAGCAGAACTCTGCCAAAGGTTTCATCAATGCCATGAGTGGTAAATAATCGTTAAAAGTTTTAAGTTTCATATATGTCATTTACCAACTTTATAAAACGCCCGGTATTATCAACGGTAATCTCTATTACCTTGGTTTTGTTGGGAATTATTGGGCTCATCAGCTTGCCTGTTGAACAATATCCGGATATAGCTCCGCCTACGATTGTCGTCTATACCACTTATCAGGGAGCTGATGCAGAGACGGTGATGAATTCTGTGATTACTCCACTTGAGGAATCTATTAATGGAGTGGAGAATATGACCTACATGACATCTACTGCTACTAATCAGGGGTCTGCTATTATAACCGTGTTGTTTAAGCACGGGACTAATCCTGATATGGCAGCTGTAAATGTCCAGAACCGTGTTCAGCAGGCTCAGGCTTTGCTTCCTGCAGAGGTTACTCGTATGGGCGTCCAGGTCATTAAACGTCAGACTTCTCAGGTCATCATGTATACTTTGACTAGTAAAGGAGGAAAATATGATGATCAATTCCTGACTAACTATAATTATATCAATGTCATTCCGGCTATTAAGCGTATCTCTGGTGTAGGAGATGTCCAGACCCCCGGTATGGGTATGAAGACTTATTCTATAAGAATCTGGTTGAAACCGGAGAAGATGAAGCAATATGGACTGATGCCTACTGATATTACAAATGCACTGTCCGAACAAAATATTGAGGCTGCTCCGGGATCATTCGGTGAAAATAGTAATATGGCTTATGAATATACCATGCGATACAAAGGACGTCTGAAAACTCCTGAGGAGTATGGGAATATCATTATTTCATCCAATACCAATGGACAAACCTTACATCTGCGTGATGTAGCCAACATAGAACTCGGAAGTTTGATGTATTCTGTTTCCATGCAGAACAACGGCCAGCCGTCTTCTATGGGTATGGTACAGCAGTTAGCCGGGTCTAATGCTACTCAGATAGCCAAGAATGTAAAGGCTGAACTGAAAAATCAGGCTAAATCATTTCCTTCGGGGATGACTTACAAGATAGAGTATGATGTAACGGAGTACTTGAATGCTTCTATTCATGAGGTCGTCAAGACGCTTTTCATCACTTTGTTCCTGGTATTTATTGTGGTGTATATCTTTCTTCAGGACTTCAGGTCGACGCTCATTCCATTGATTGCCGTACCTGTAGCACTGGTAGGTACATTCTTCTTCCTGCTCTTGTTCGGTTTCTCCCTCAACTTGTTGACGCTATCGGCGTTGCTTCTTGCTATCGCTATTGTGGTTGACGATGCCATTGTGGTGGTTGAGGCGGTCCATGCGAAACTGGATCAGGGATACAAGAGTTCTTTGACTGCGGCTATTGATGCCATGAATGAAATTTCTGGAGCTATTATCTCAATTACCCTGGTAATGGCTGCGGTGTTTATCCCGGTGTCATTTGTCGGTGGAATATCCGGAACTTTCTATAAGGAGTTCGGAATCACGATGGCTATCAGTATCGTCATTTCTGCGTTGAATGCCTTGACGCTATCACCTGCACTTTGTGCGATATTCCTGAAACCTAAGGCGGATGGGGATAAAGAGAAGAAGATGTCATGGATTGATCGTTTTCATGCAGGGTTCAATGCTACCTATGATAAAGTACTGGTGAAATATAAGAGGGGCGTAGAACGTGTGATCAACCATCATGTTATTACTGGCATCATTGTTATCGTCGGTATAGTTGCTCTGGTTGTTCTGATGTCTGTTACGAAGACTGGACTTGTCCCTGACGAGGATACTGGTACTCTGTATGTTACGACTTCTTTACCTCCAGGTACATCTATGGAACGTACCAAAGAAGTATGTGGTCAGATTGACAATATGCTGGCTGACAATCCGGCAATAGAAACACAAGAGAAAATCGTGGGATACAGTTTTATAGCCGGCCAGGGTTCTAATCAGGCAACTTTCGTGGTTAAACTAAAACCATATAAAGATCGTCCGAGTGGTTTCTTTTATAATCTTGAAGGACTTTGGCATGGTGATGGACTGATGCGCTTCTTTGTCAATCCGATGTCCAATACTTCCGTATTGGGGATGATTTATAAGCAGACGGCTAGTATAAAAGGTGCGCAAGTACTTGCCTTTGCTCCGCCTATGGTACCTGGCTTCGGTAATTCCAACGGATTGACCTTTGTCGTTCAAGACAGAACGGGTGGGGATTTGAATAAATTCTTTACGATTACTCAGCAATATTTAAAGACGTTGAATAGTCGCCCGGAGATCAGCAACGCCATGACATCTTATAATCCTAATTATCCACAATATATGGTTAATGTGGATGTTGCAAAATGTAAGGAAGGTGGTACTTCACCGGCTGCTGTTCTGGCTACTCTTCAGGGTTATTATGGGGGAATGTATGCGTCTAACTTCAACCTCTATGGTAAATTGTATCGTGTGATGATTCAGGGAGAAGTGGCAAGCAGAATGCGTCCAGACGGACTCTCTAAGATTTATGTCCGGACAACCAATGGAATGGCTCCTATCAGTTCATTCATAACGTTACAACGGGTATACGGACCTGCTAATATCGGCCGCTTCAATATGTTTACTAGTATCGATATTAATGCTAGCCCTTCTACAGGTTATTCCTCAGGTCAGGCTTTGAAAGCAGTACAGGAAGTTGCTAAACAGACTTTGCCGGCAGGTTATACGATTGACTATTCAGGATTGACTCGGTCAGAGGCTCAGTCTTCTAATACGACGGGGCTCATCTTCCTCCTTTGTATTGTCTTTGTCTATCTGATTCTGAGTGCACAATATGAGAGTTATATCTTGCCTTTGTCGGTAGTGCTTTCTGTGCCGTTCGGTCTAGCGGGAGCATTCTTGTTTACCAATATCTTCGGGCATTCTAATGATATCTATATGCAGATCTCGTTGATTATGCTGATTGGTTTGTTGTCCAAGAATGCGATTTTGATTGTGCAGTTTGCTCTTGAACGGCGTAAGACAGGTATGGCTATTAAGTATAGTGCTATCCTGGGTGCCGGTGCTCGACTACGCCCGATCTTGATGACTTCTCTGGCTATGATTATCGGTTTGCTGCCATTGATGTTTGCCAGTGGAGTAGGTAAGAACGGTAATGAAACTTTGGGTGCTGCTGCCGTAGGTGGTATGTTGATTGGTACTTCAATCCAGATTTTCATTGTTCCGGCTTTGTTTGCTGTCTTTGAATGGCTACAGGAAAAATTCAAACCGTTAAGGTTTGATGATGAGAAGGTTTCTGAAGAAGTAACTCAGGAGTTGAAACAGTATGCTAATTTCCCTACTCAGGGTGAAGTTAAATAAGGAAGGTAAATTTATGAAGAAACCAAATATAATCGTTATAGGCTTTGCAGCTCTGGCTCTTACCGGTTGCAAAAGCCTTTACGGAACTTATGAACGCCCGGGCGTGAACACAAAAAGCCTCTTTCGGGATAGTGCCTCTGTTGCCGATACTCTAGCGGTGAAGGATACTTCTAACTTTGGCAATCTACCGTGGCGTTCTGTCTTTACCGATCCGCTGTTGCAGGATCTGATAGAGAAAGGATTAAGAAATAATCCGAATTTACTGAATGCTGCAATTAATGTACAGGTAGCAGAAACTCAACTGAAGTCTGCGAAGTTGGCCTTTTTACCGGGGTTCTCTTTTACTCCTAAAGGTACAATCTCTTCCTGGGATGGCAATAGAGCTAATAAGATTTATTCTTTGCCCGTAAATGCAAGTTGGGATGCTGATATCTTCGGAACACTTACAGCTTCTAAACGTAGTGCACAGATGGCTCTTCTGCAGAGGAAAGATTATCAGGTGGGCGTACAGACTCAATTGATTGAGAATATTGCGAATCTGTATTATACCCTTGAGATGCTTGATAAGCAGGTGAAGATGGTCGATGATATGGCCGGACTGACTAAAAGTACCTGGGATATCATGAAGTCTGAAAAGGAATTGGGACGTGTCCGTTCTACTGGCGTAGAGAGTGCTGAAGCTAACTACTATTCCGTACTGACTCAGAAGACGGATTTGCTGCGTCAGATTAGGGAAACTGAGAATTCTCTGTCTATTCTTCTCGGTGAACCTGCTCACTCCATTCCTCGTGGCAAACTTGATCAGGAGAGCCTGCCATCTGAGTTCTCTATGGGCGTTGGTATCCAGCTGCTGCGTAATCGTGCTGATGTTCATGCAAACGAGATGGCCCTTGCAGGATGTTTCTATAATATAGAAGAGGCTCGGAGTCGTTTCTATCCTGCATTGAACATTTCTGCCAGTGGGGCTTTTACCAATAATGGCGGCTTGGGTATTACGAATCCTGGAAAATTGCTGCTTTCTGCTGTTGGGGCCTTGACTCAACCCATCTTTATGAAGGGACAACTGGTAGCCGGACTGAAAGTTGCAAAGGATCAGTATCAGGTGGCTTACAACGATTGGCAGAACTCTATCCTTAAAGCTGGGAGTGAAGTCAGCAATGCTCTGGTCTTGTATAATTCTTCTGCAGAAAAGAGTGCTATCGAAACGAAGCAAATTGATGTGCTGAAGAAAAATGTCGAGGATACAAGGGCTCTGATGGGACAGTCGAATACGACATATCTTGAAGTGATTCAGGCACAGTCTAGTCTTCTCAATGTAGAACTTTCTAAGGTGGCTGATGATTTCTATAAGATGCAGGCAGTAGTGAATCTCTATTCTGCTTTGGGCGGAGGATCCAATGGACTGTATGCTGCCAATGAACAGGCTGAGGCTCAGAGTGCAGCAGCAGCTAAAACTGCAAAGTCTGTCCATTCTTCTAGTGTGAAACGTTAAGAAATAGTTCAATATGGCAAATAAAATAAGTGATAAAGCTGTTATCGGACCTGATGTGAAGGTTGGTGATCATGTAACTATTGGTCCTTTTGTTTCCATTTTCGGAGATGTGGTCATAGGTGATGATGTGACTATCTATCCTAATGTGAGTATATCTGGAAAAATAGTTATTGGCAATCGCTGTACACTTTTCCCCAATGTAAGCATCATGAACGGTACCCGACTGGGGGATGATAATATGGTATGCCAGAATACTGTGCTTGGGGCTCTTCCTCAAGACTTTAGTTTCCATGGCGAGGAAACAGAGTTGATTATTGGCAATCAGAATATTATCCGTGAAAATACGGTGATAAACCGTGCTTCTCATACAGGTGGGCAGACGGTTATCGGTAATAATAACTTCCTGATGGAAGGCACTCATATCTCTCATGATACGAAAGTAGGTGATAATTGTGTATTTGGATATGGCACCAAGATAGCTGGTAGTTGTGAGATCGCAGACCGGGCAATATTTTCATCCAGTGTGATTGAGAATAGCAGCACTCGAGTAGGTGTGGGGGCTATGATCCAGGCGGGAACGACTTTCTCAAAGGATGTCCCTCCTTACATCGTTGCCGGTGGCAACCCTGTGAAATTTAATGGGATCAATTCTGTGATGATGACCTCATTCGGCGTAGAAAAGAAAATCCAGAATCATGTTGCTAATGCTTATAGACTGGTGTTCCATAGCCAGAATAGCGTGCTTGATGCTGTACTTCAGATCAAAGACCAGGTGCCGGATGGACCAGAGATTCGCAATATCGTCAATTTTATCGATGCTTCCCAACTGGGTATCATCGGGAAAATATGGTGACCGGAATCTCTTTGGTTTAAGTAAAATTCTCTATATTCCTCATGTCTGCTACATACAGATGTGAGGAATATTCGTAAATAGGTGTCTTGTCAATAGGAAGCAGTACAAATCAAGCCTTCCAGTTTTACCATGTCTCGTATGGTATTCAACTCATCGTGAGTGGCTTTCCTGAGATCCAGGTCTGGCGTCTCACGGTCAATGGTATAGATCATCACTTCTTTGGGGGATATATCTATGAGTGCCTTTATCCAGGGCTTGACATATTCGTCGCCGGTGTTATCAACACTTTTCCCGTTGATGGTGCCTTTCATAAACATCGTTTGTATAATCAGGCGTCCATGAAAACTTTTTAGTCCTTCTATTATCCTTTGTACATGATAGTTGGCGCTTGTAGGACGATTGACTAATTGAATGTATTCCGGATTGACAGTATCCAACTTCAGGATATTGTTATCTACTTTCATCAGGGCTCCGTGTACGTCTCCTCGAAAAATCCGGGTGGCGTTGCTCAGTACGGATATTTTCGCTTTTGGACAAAACTGATTACGTAAAGTGATGGTATCATCTATGATTCCTGCAAAATCCGGATGCCCGGTGGGTTCACCATTACCTGCAAAAGTAAGAACGTCGGGGTGTTCATCGTTTTGATGCATCTCTCTTAGTTTTGACTCCAGGGCCTTAGTGACTTCTTCTCGGGTTGGACGCCGTGTCGTCGTTCTGCGGTCTTTGTTAAACCCGCATTCGCAGTAAATACAGTCAAAATTGCATATCTTTCCATCTGCCGGCATCAGATTAATACCGAGAGAAAGACCAAGTCTGCGACTATGTACGGGACCATATATGGGGGATGGATAAATTGTTGTACTCATTGTCGTTTTGGAATTAAATATTGCCACCGGCAATATGTGTTGTAATTCTGCAAAGGTAGAAAATTAATTTGAACGGAACTTCCTGATTGGGAATTTCCATGTTAATACTCGTTAAACGGTTGCGTTTTAAAAGCTTTTATAGTATATTTGCAAATCAAATAGGTAAATGTTGCTCTTTTTTGAAGTTGTCTTTCATTGGAGGATAGAGTGAGTGACATGCAGAAGATATTTCTAAAATACCCTTGGTAAGGATGGGAAAGAATCGCCAAAACTCCCGTAATCGTCATGGATTACAGGTTGTTACTCTATGTATAAGTACCGCTATGGTACTCGTTTTGCTAGGATTAGTTGTCTGTTCTACATTGTTGGCACGGAATCTGTCAACGTATGTAAAGGAGAATTTTGTAGTCCAGATGATGCTTGATCAGGATATGACCGCTCCTGAAGCTCAACAGATTTGTAACAAGTTGAAGACGCGTCCTTATGTCAACAGTTTCCATTATATCAGTAAGGAAGAGGCTTTGAGAGAAGGAACTAAGGAGCTGGGGACTGATCCCAGCGAGTTCGCAGGTATGAACCCTTTCCTTTCTTCTATTGAGATTACAATGAAGAGTAATTATGCCAACGATGATTCTCTCAAGTGGATATCCAGAGAATTGAAGGCCTATCCCAAAGTCAGTGAAATAGATTATCAAAAAGACTTGATCAATGATGTCAATCAGAATATAGCACGGTTAAGTGTCGTTTTGCTTGTCATCGCCGTCTTGTTGACTTTCGTCTCCTTCTCTTTGATCAGCAATACAGTCCGTCTCGGAATCTATTCCCGGAGATTCTCCATTCACACGATGAAATTGGTGGGAGCTTCTTGGGGATTTATCAGAAAACCTTTTATTGCTGATGCTGTCCTGATAGGACTCGTAGCAGCGTTGTTGGCTTGTCTGGTGTTAGGATGTGGTATTTATGCATTGTATCGTTATGAACCTGGAATCCTGACGGTCTTGTCTTGGCGGGAAATGGCGATAACGGGTGCATCCGTATTCCTCTTCGGAATGATCATCACGGCTTTTTGTGCAAATATATCGGTGAATAAATTCTTGAAGATGAAAGCCAGTGAACTGTATAAGATTTGAAGCGCGGACATCCTCTTTTTAATTTAACGGGAAATTATTGAAACATTTTATGGATAAAAAAAATTACGCATTCGATAAAGTCAATTTTATCTTATTGGCTGTCGGCATGTTGATTGTGATCATCGGTTTTATTCTGATGTCAGGAGCTGGCTCTAATGAAACGCATTTTGAACCTTCTATCTTTGACGCCAGGAGAATCAAAGTGGCTCCGGTAGTGTGCTTGGTAGGGTTCTTGTCGATGATCTATGCTGTTGCCAGAAGACCTCGCGACACAAAAAATTCAGATGGAGAATCAGAATTGAGAGAGAACGAACAAGTGGAGTCTTCTTCTCAGGACAAACATTAATTCAAAATCGGAATTTTTCTCATGACTTTATTCCAGACCATTATTATCTCTGTCATCGAGGGCTTGACAGAATTCTTGCCGGTATCTTCAACGGGACACATGATTATCGCTCAGAATCTTTTGGGCGTTCAGCAAGGTGATCCTTTTGTGCATGCCTTTACTTTTATTATCCAGTTTGGCGCGATTCTTTCTGTTGTCTGCCTGTATTGGAAACATTTCTTTCAGATACGCAACAAGAAAGAACTCCAAGAGAAATTGAAGTTTTATGGGTTGCTGATAGTTGGTGTCATTCCAGCCGTCATCGTTGGATTGTGCGCGAAAAAGAGCGGATTGCTCGATTTCCTGCTTGACAGCGTGAGGGTAGTGGCTGTGATGCTGGTCATCGGCGGTGTCTTCATGTTGTTTGTAGACCGGATCTTCAATAAAGGATATGATCAGAACAAGGTGACACCTAAACGGGCTGTCATGATCGGCCTCTTCCAATGTATTTCTGTCATTCCAGGGGTTAGTCGGAGTATGGCGACAATAGTAGGGGGTATGGCACAGAAACTGACCCGTAAGCGTGCGGCAGAGTTTTCTTTTTTCCTCGCTGTTCCGACAATGGCAGGAGCGACGCTATTGGATTTGATGGATATGCTGAAATCCGGGACGACGTGGGCTACACCCTATAACACTATGCTTTTGATACTGGGTTGTGTCATAGCTTTTATTGTGGCAATAGCTGCTATGAAGTGGTTCGTGGGATATCTGACGAAGCATGGCTTCAGGTTTTTTGGTTGGTATCGTATAATTGTTGGCGCTATTATCTTGATCCTTCTGGCTACAGGCCATTCTCTCGTTATTGCAGGCTGATATCCGTGGATTTGATGGAGAAGAAGACAGCGAATGATAAGAAAATGGATTTTCTGAAGGGTGAGATCTTTGCCATAGACAAACCTTACAGAATATCGAGTTTCGGTGCTTTGGCACATGTGCGTTATTTGTTGAGGAAAACGCTACACCAACATGTAAAGATCGGGCATGCAGGGACATTGGATCCTTTGGCTACAGGTGTGTTGGTGCTTTGTACCGGCAAAATGACAAAGCAAATAGAACGGCTGCAACAAGGTCCGAAAGAATATATAGCATCTCTTCAGTTCGGCGCTACGACGCCGAGTTATGATCGTGAACAGACGGTGGATCATACTTTCCCGACGAGACAGATCTCAGAAGACAGAATCAGGGAGGCTTTGCACTCCTTCGAGGGAGACATCTTGCAGACGCCGCCTTCTTATAGCGCTGTCAAAATCAATGGTGACCGCGCTTATTCCTTGAGACGTTCGGGACAGGAAGTGAAGTTGAAACCGAAACTCGTTCATATCGAAAAGATCGAACTCTTGGATTTTAATCCGACAGTCATGCAACTGACTATTCGGGTAGCTTGCGGAAAGGGAACTTATATTCGGGCATTGGCTCGTGACTTGGGTAGAAAACTTGATAGTGGAGCTTTTCTGACTTCACTTCGCCGTACGCGATCAAGTGGCTTTACTCTGGACGATTGCATAGATTTCGAGAATCTTAAGAGTTGGCTAGAGGACGTGATGGGACCTGAGGATAACGAATCGAATAACCTCTTATGTGAAAAGAAAGGAGAACATGAATTGATATGAAATTATCTCAATTTAAATTCAAATTACCGGAAGATCTGGTGGCATTGTATCCGCATCAGTCGCAGCATACAATCACCAAAAAGGATGGGGCGAAGGAAACCTTTACGGTAACCCGCGCCGATGAGTGCCGGCTAATGGTGGCTCATAAAAAATCCGGTAAGATAGAGATGTTGAAGAAAAGTGCCAAGGGAAAACCTGTCAAGGGAAATTTCCTCACTTTTTGGAATGTGGTTGATTATTTTGGAGAAGGCGATGCCTTTGTCTTTAATGATACGAAAGTGTTTCCCGCTCGTCTTTATGGGACTAAAGAGAAGACGGACGCAAAAATCGAAGTGTTTCTCCTCAGGGAACTGAATGAGGAAATGCGGTTGTGGGATGTTCTCGTAGAACCTGCCCGAAAAATACGAATCGGCAATAAACTTTTCTTTGATGATACAGGGACAATGGTGGCTGAAGTCATCGACAATACAACCAGTCGCGGACGTACACTCCGGTTCCTCTATGACAGTCCTCATGAGGAATTCAAGCGAAATCTTTTCGCTTTAGGAGAAGCTCCATTGCCCAAATATATTATTGACAAACGGGAGAATCATCATGCCACAGCTGATGATCTGGTTAATTTCCAGTGTGTGTTTGCCAAGAATGAGGGGGCTGTGACGGCGCCTGCCACGGGACTGCACTTCAGCCGCGAACTGATGAAGATGATGGAGATCAAAGGTATTCATTCTGCCTACGTTACTCTGCATTGCGGACTTGGGAATTTCCATGAGATTGAAGTGGAAGACCTGACGAAACACAAGATGGACTCTGAAGAGATGTTCATCGGAAAAGAGGCGTGCGAGACGGTCAATCAGTCTAAAAAGGGTGGCCATCATGTTTGTATCGTTGGCGCCAGTGTTGCAAAAGCTACTGAGACAGCGGTAGGTACAGACGGACTTCTGAAAGAGTACAACGGGTGGACGAATAAGTTTATCTTCCCGCCTTACAACTTTGGATTGGCCGACAGTATGGTCGTCAATTTCTATCATCCTGAATCTCCTCTGTTGATGAGTACTGCGGCTTTCGGCGGCTATGACCTTGTGATGGAAGCTTATGAACTGGCTGTCAAGAACGGTTATAAGTTCGGTTGCTTCGGTGATGCCCTACTTATTGTCAATGACTGAGGACCCCTCTGATACCAATGGCAGGATTATCGCCGGTAAAGGATTCTAGTGTTTTCACAGACTAACGATATCAGTCTTCCTGAGATTTGCTGAAGCATGTCACGGGAAGACTGTCTTTTTCATTTATAGGATAGACAAATGCATCAGATATATCTTGGATTGGGTTCCAATATGGGAGATCGCAGGCAGAATATTCATGAGGCCATCGTTCTCATCGACAGACAGGTGGGGCGGGTTGGCCGTCGCTCTTCTTTGGTTGAGACTAAGCCCTGGGGGTTTCATTCGACTCATAATTTCCTGAATTGTTGCATCGGAGTGCAGACGTCCCTTACTCCTGACGGAGTGTTGAGAGCGACCCAAAAGATTGAGAAAGATTTGGGGCGAAGTGAGAAAACTGAAAATGGCGTTTATCATGATCGGATCATCGACATCGACATCCTGCTTTTTGATCACTTGACAATTGATGAACCGGATTTGAAGATTCCGCATCCTCTGATGGGGGAGCGGGATTTCGTGATGCAGCCTTTGAAGGAAATACTTTCAGAAGATGACCACTTTGATTTCTAATGACTAGATATCTAGATATTGAAGAATAGACTTAAACAAAAAGGTCCGACATATTTCTATGCCGGACCTTTTTATTTCTATGCAATCGTATTATTTACGAAGACCAAGAACCTTGATGATAGAACGGTAACGCTCGATGTCATTCTTGTGCAAGTACTTGAGCAAAGCCCGACGCTTGCCTACCAATTGGGTCAGAGAACGGGTTGTCACAAAATCCTTGTGATTTTTCTTGATGTGCTCTGTCAAATGGTTGATTCGATAAGTGAACAATGCAATCTGAGCTTCTGAAGAACCGGTGTCGTTCTCACTTTTGCCGTACTTCTTGAAAATCTCCTGCTTCTTTTCTTTTTGTAAATACATGTCAAATGGATTAATGATTAAAATTTATTACATCCTTCGAGCGCTCTCTGCCTTAATCCGAACAGTACGCTGTCAAATGCATCGGTAATTCCGAATTGGGTGCAAAGTTACAAATTATTTTTGAATTGGGGCGTTCTTCAATCAGGAATTTAAGGATAAATGGTGTTTTTAACATTGTATTTATTGATATTATTATACACTAATGACTTTAGTGTCAATCTTTTTTTGTATTTTTGCATTCGAAATTTTAAGGTATAGTAAAGAAATGCAAGACATTAGAAATGTTGCTGTTATTGCACATGTCGATCATGGAAAGACAACTTTGGTTGACAAGATGTTGCTCGCTGGTAAACTGTTCCGTGACGGCCAGGATGAAAGCGGTGAAGTGTTGGACTCCAATGATCTGGAGCGCGAACGAGGGATAACGATTCTCTCCAAGAACGTCTCAATGAAATGGAAAGGTGTAAAAATCAACATACTAGATACACCGGGTCACTCTGATTTCGGTGGTGAGGTAGAGCGTGTGCTCAATATGGCTGATGGCTGTCTTCTTCTGGTAGATGCTTTTGAAGGCCCTATGCCGCAGACGCGCTTCGTCCTTCAGAAGGCCCTCAAACTTGGATTGAAACCGATAGTCGTCGTGAATAAAGTTGATAAACCTAATTGCCGCCCTGAAAAAGTGGCAGAGATGGTCTTTGACTTGATGTGCGACCTGAACGCAACGGAAGACCAATTGGAATTCCCTGTTGTTTATGGTTCTGCCAAACAAGGATGGATGGGACAGGACTGGAAGAAGCCTACTGGGAACATCGATTATCTTTTGGATGAAATCGTCAAGGTTATCCCGGCTCCAAAGCGCCTGGAAGGTACACCTCAACTGTTGATTACTTCTCTTGATTACAGTACTTATACTGGCCGTATCGCTGTAGGCCGCGTTCGTCGTGGCGTCTTGAAAGACGGTATGAATGTAACCGTCTGCCATAGAGACGGTACTCAGGAGAAATGCAAGATCGGAGAGCTTCATACTTTTGAAGGAATTTCCCACAAACGTACGGACGAAGTCCATAGTGGCGATATCTGTGCCGTGATCGGTATCCCTCATTTTGAGATTGGCGATACGATTGCCGATTATGAAAATCCTGAACCCCTTCCTCCTATTGCTATTGATGAGCCTACGATGAGTATGCTTTTCACCATCAATGATTCTCCATTCTTCGGTAGAGAGGGTAAGTTCTGTACTTCCCGTCAGATCGGAGATCGTCTGCATCACGAACTGGAAAGGAATCTTGCCTTGCGTGTACATGATGTGGAAGGCTCTCGGGATAAATGGATCGTCAGTGGCCGTGGTGTGCTGCACTTGTCTGTCCTGATAGAGACCATGCGTCGTGAAGGCTATGAACTGCAGGTCGGCCAGCCTCAGGTTATCTTCAAGACCATTAACGGTAAGAAGTGTGAACCTATTGAGGAATTGACCATTAACGTTCCTCAGGAGTATTCTTCTAAGATGGTCGATATGGTCACTCGCCGGAAAGGTGAACTGACAAGTATGGACACAGAAGGGAATCGTGTCAATATCACTTTTAATATTCCGTCACGTGGTATCATCGGTCTTCGTACGAATGTGCTGACTGCTTCTCAAGGTGAAGCGATCATGGCTCACCGGTATAAGGAATATCAACCTTATAAGGGCGAGATCGTCCGCCGTACGAATGGCTCTATGATCGCTATGGAGACAGGTACTGCCTATGCTTATGCACTGGATAAACTCCGTGACCGCGGTAAATTCTTTATCGATCCGGGCGAAGAGGTCTATGCTGGTCAGGTCGTTGGAGAGCATGTTCATGAAAAGGACCTCGTCATCAATGTGACCAAGGCAAAACAGTTGACTAACGTACGTGCCAGCGGTTCTGATGAGAAAGCCCGTGTCATCCCGAAGACGGTCATGAGTCTGGAGGAAAGCCTTGAGTATATCAAGGGGGATGAATATGTGGAGGTTACTCCGAAGAACATGCGTATGCGCAAGATTCTCTTGAATCAACTGGATCGTAAGCGGGCAGGCAAGAGTTCTGAAGAATAATAGAATAGGATGCTTTGAAAGAAGCTTCGATAACGGGAGAATTTAAATCATCTTTATGTCGTGAGTGTAGATGTGGGTTTAAATTCTCCCTTTTTTTATAACAGATTTTTTATAACAGGCAGACCGGACAGTCTGGTTCATCATTCGATGAATTCATGTTTTTATCGTCACGTTTTGTGGAGGTAGGTAGCATTTAATCACAATTACTTATGAAACGACTTTTATTTATGTTGGCATTTATTGCCATGACAGGTTTGATGAAAGCTCAACCGGATGCGGGAACTTTCTCCATTATTCCCCGTGTAGGTGTAAGCGTTACGAGTTTGAGCGGTTACACGATGAAATTTGATTTTTCAAATGATACCCGGAAGGCACAGTTTAACCCTGGTTATATGGCAGGCCTTGATTTCCAGTATCAGTTCACCAAAGACTTGGCTACTTCAGCCGGTGCCTTTTATGCGCTTCAGGGTACTAAGTTCAAGGATATAGAAAGTCTGAAAACGGATCAGGGTACAACTTATTTCAGTGGCGCCCATGATAACCATATCAACTTGGGTTATGTGAATGTCCCTTTGCTGATTCATTGGTATGTCTACCAAGGTTTGTCTCTTGAAAGTGGAGTTCAGGTTGGGTTCCGCGTGAATGCCAAGTCACATTATACCTACACGGAATATACTGAGAAGAAAGATGACCAAACGGGTAAAATCGAGCGTTCATATGCGAAAGATGCAGACGGTAATCTCCTGAAGGATCATAAATATACGACAGACGTGAAGAATCAGTTTAAGTCTACAGATTTTTCCATCCCTATAGGTATATCTTACGAGTCTATGAATGTCGTTTTGGATGCCAGGTATAATGTAGGTCTGCTCAATGTCTTCAAATCTGACGGGCATCGCCGTAATGAGGTCTTCCTTTTCTCAGCCGGCTATAAGTTTAATCTTTAATGCAAAATCCGTCAGGTCCTTCTCTAAATCCGTCAGTTGAAGGATAGTCGGATTCGAAAAAACAGTTTTTCAGGAAGTCAATAGAGGTGTTCCGAGACGGTCACCCATACTCCTGAAAAACTGTTTTTTATTTTGTATGATAAGGTAGAATATTTACCGAATTCAGGCCAAGTTATACCTTATTTATCTTTACTCGGATAATTCATGTTTTCAGGTTTGATGTTTTCAAGGACTTCCTTCAGAAATTTCCGTGATTCCCATTTTGCCATAGGTAAGTCATGGAGCAGGTAGTTGCCGCAGTCTTCCGGCCGTGCTCCGGGAATTTCGCCTTCAAAGTCAGCGATGAACCTGAATGTCCTTCTCATCAAATCCACAATATCCTTGCTTTCCAAATCACCTTTCAACAGGCAATAGAAGCCGGTGAGACAGCCCATCGGTCCCCAGTAGAGTACCCTGTCTTTCCATTCCGCATCATTGCGGAGGAAGGTGGCGCCAAGATGCTCTATCGTGTGACTGGCACCTGCATGGAGCACAGGCTCACGGTTGGGCTCTTTCATCCGGATATCGAAGGTTGTTATCGTATTGTCTCCTATCTCATCTTTCCTGCTGATATAAATACCTCTGAGGAGTTTGATGTGATTAACTGTAAAACTTGGGATCTTTTTCATATTTATTGCTTTTATCTTGAATCAATCTTTTTTGGAATACCTCAACGTGCAGACCGTTGTATCGGTTGAATGGTCAGAGTAAACTCAGGAAGGCTTTTGTCGCTTGGAAACTTCCGTTTGCCATCTGGTTCCAGAAATCATAGTACTGTGCAGCCTTTTCATCTTTCAGTGGGACATCACTGATGATCCTGAATGACAGGAAGGGGACCTGATAGATATGGCAGGTCTGCGCGATGCTGCAACTCTCCATGTCTACGGCGAGAGCTTCAGGAAATTTTCTGAGGATGGACCTCATCTTCTCTTTCGTATCCACAAACCATTCCCCGCTTACCGTCAGTCCTGCTCGGACATGGAATTTCTTTCCTTCATCGCTGGAGCAGTTGTTCAGGCTTAGTGCTTTCTCTACGAGACTGCCGGGAGCCTTATATTTGGCAGGCATCCCGAGAATCTGACCGTATTCCACTTCCTTGCCACAATAGGCATCATGATAAGTACATTCTGAGGCTACGACAATGTCTAGGGGGGACAGACGGATGTCGGCCCCTCCTGCGCATCCTGTAGAAAGAATCAAGTCCGGGTGGTAATGCCCGATCATCTCTACAGTCCCTATGGCGGAATTGACTTTACCTATGCCGCATTGCTGGAGAATGACATCCTGGTTGCCGAGTGTTCCCGTAACAAAATCTTTATGGTTGTATTGCTTGACTTCTTTGTTTTCCAAAAGAGCCTCTAACTGGGTAAACTCCTTATCCATCGCGACGATAATGCCTATTTTCATTTTCTGAGGATGATCCGAATTTAGAAGTGCAAAGCAAGGCCGTTCTTCCTTGATTGCGCTTTGATTCTATATTTATGTAAATTTGAAGCAAAGTTACGAAAAAATCACTAATCCTTAAACATTAAACGATAAACTTTTATTAACTTTGCACAATGGGACTGACGTCCGTGAAGGGCTTGTCCTCCTTAAATTAGAACGTAAACCTGTTTGTAAATGAATGCTTATTTGAAGAGATGCCTACCTGATATTCTGGTAGTTGTCGTTTTTGCCCTCATCTCCTTTGTTTATTTTATGCCTGCAGACCTTGACGGCCGTATCCTTTATCGAGAGGATTCGCAGGCAGGACGGGGAGCAGGCATGGAGATTAATCATTATAGGAATAAAACGGGGGAGACGACCCGCTGGACCAACTCGATTTTCAGCGGAATGCCGACTTATCAGATGGCCCCATCCTATAAATCGGACAACGTGCTGGATCAGACCATGCGCCTGTATCATTTGTGGCTTCCGGACAATGTCTGGTATGTTTTCGCCTATCTTGTGGGCTTCTATATCTTACTGAGGGCTTTTGATTTCCGAAGGTCTCTGTCCGTCTTAGGCTCAGTCGTCTGGGCATTCTCCAGTTATTTCTTCATTATCATCGCGGCGGGACATCTGTGGAAGGTCATGGCTTTGGCTTATCTCCCTCCGATGATTGCCGGCATCGTACTTTCTTACAGGGGAAAATATTTGTGGGGTCTGATACTGACCGCGATCTTCGCGGCGTTTGAAATCAAGGCGAACCACGTGCAGATGACGTATTACTACCTTTTTGTCATCTTCTTCATGATCGTTGCTTTCTTGGCCAAAGCCATCAAGGAGAAGAAGTTGAAGCAATTCTGGAAAGCGACGGGAGTCTGCGTGATTGGGGCTCTGATAGCCGTTTGTCTTAATCTCCCTAATCTCTATCACACTTATCAGTATGGGCAGTTGAGTATGAGGGGGAAGAGCGAACTGGTGAAAAAGAACACTGCCAACCAAACCAAGAGCGGTCTGGATCGTGATTATATCACGCAGTGGAGTTATGGTGTCGGGGAAACCTGGACCCTCTTGATTCCGAATGCTAAGGGCGGGGCTTCTGTACCATTGGCTCAGAATAAGAAAGCAATGGAGAAGGCTGATCCTCAGTTTATGCAGATATACCAGCAGATGGGGCAGTATTGGGGAGACCAGCCGGGGACATCAGGGCCGGTATACGTAGGTGCCTTTGTCCTGATGTTGTTCATTCTGGGTCTGTTTATTGTCAAGGGACCTATGAAATGGGCATTGTTCGCGGCGACAGTCCTGTCTGTCCTGTTGGCATGGGGGCACAATCTGATGCCGTTTACCAATTTCTTCCTCGATTACGTGCCGATGTATTCGAAGTTCAGGACGGTGGCGTCTATTCTGGTGATTGCAGAATTTACGATCCCACTACTGGCAATGATGGCTTTGAAGGAGATTGTAGATCATCCTGAAATACTCAAGACAAAAGTTAAATTCGTATATACCAGTTTTGGACTGACGGCAGGCTTCTGTCTGTTGTTCGCCTTGTTGCCGGGGACCTTCTTCAATTTCGTCTCTGGCCAAGAGATGCAGTCCTTGCAGCAGATTCCCCAACAGTACCTCGGACCATTGCTGAGCAACCTGACAGACATCCGTAAATCGATCTTTACTTCAGATTGCTGGCGCTCTTTCTGGATCATTGTGATCGGTACGGTCATCTTGTTCCTGTTCAGAGCCAAGAAGATCAAACCCGCTTACATGATCGGTACCATCGCCGTGTTGTGTCTGGGAGAGATGTGGCTGGTCAATAAGCGTTATCTCAACGATAATATGTTCGTGGAGAAAACTCAGCGTGACATGCCTCAACCGATGACAACCACAGATAAACAGATCCTGCAGGATAAAAGTCTTGACTACAGAGTCCTGAATTTCGCTTCCAACACGTTCAACGAGAACGAGACCTCTTATTACCATATGAGCATTGGCGGTTATCATGCTGCTAAACTCCGGCGTTATCAGGATCTGATAGATGCTTATATCGGTCCGGAAATGCAGAAGAGCATGAAGGCGATTGCGGCAGCTAACGGAGATATGACTAAGGTCTCGGGAGATTCTGTCTTCCCTATTCTCAATATGCTGAATGCCAAATATTTCATCCTTCCGTTGCAGAACAATCAGACTGTTCCAGTCCAGAACCCTTATGCTTATGGAAATGCATGGTTTGTAGATCACATAGGCTATGTGGATAATGCCAATCAGGAGATCAGTCAGTTGGGTCAGATCAATCTTCGTCATCAGGCTGTAGCAGACAGTCAGTTCAAGTTACAACTCAAGGATAGTAAGGCGCAAGATACGCTTTCCATTGCCAAACTGGCTTCTTATGAGCCGAATCACTTGATGTATGATGTCAAGTCGGACAAGGGTGGTGTCTTGGTCTTCTCTGAAATATATTATCCGGGTTGGACGGCTACCATAGATGGTAAAACGGCTGACCTGGGGCGTGTAGACTATGTCCTCAGGGCACTGAATGTACCTGCAGGACATCATCAGATCGTATTGGATTTCCATCCTGCTTCTGTTCCTAAGACAGAGTCGGTCGCATATGCCGGATATGTCCTTTTGATTCTTTTCATAGCCTTGGGAGGTTTCTTGGAATACCGGAAGAGAAAGGACAGTGATACAGATGCTGTTCAGTCACAAGAAAATTTGAAATAATGTATACGTATCGTTATCCTCACCCTTCCGTCACAGCTGATTGTCTGATATTTGCTGAAGACGGAGGTGATGAGAAAATCCTCCTCGTAGAAAGGAAGAATCCGCCTTATAAAGGATGCTGGGCGTTCCCTGGGGGATTTATGGAAATCAACGAGACGGCAGAGACCGCTGCATCTCGCGAATTACAGGAAGAGACAGGGCTGCAGATCCGGGAAAGCGATCTGCATCAGGTAGGAGCTTTCAGTCAGGTCGACCGCGATCCGCGGGAACGCGTCATTACGATTGCTTATTATACAGTCCTCAATGTTTCAGGAAAAGTCAGAGGAGGGGATGATGCCGGAAAAGCAGCATGGTTCAGTTTGAAAAAACTGCCGGATTTGGCTTTTGACCATGCTGCCATCCTGAAAGTTGCCCTTCAGCGCAGAAAAGAGGACCATTCCGGTATCTGAGTTTAAAACTCAGGAAGGGACTCTTGACCGTTCGGGAGTCGGATTTACCGAAGATATTCTTCTTCCGCTCTGCGACTATTGTAGATAAGAGGTCTTATCAAACATGATGGATAATGGATTTTAGAACGATTGTAGAAATCGGGAAGGCAGATTTTGAGATACCGCCGTGTGAAGCAATGCTGTTTGTCGGTTCTTGTTTCGCTGATCGTCTTGGCAAGCGTTTTCAGGAGGAAAAGTTCCGTGCCGTCGTCAACCCCTTTGGAGTGATGTATAATCCTGCAAGTATCCTGCATACAGTCGAGCGCTGGTCTGCCCATATACGTTGTAGCCATGAAGGTCAGCCGGATGAGGTTGGCCTGGAGGAAGAGAATGAGAAAACCTCCCAAACTGTTACAGGCGTCCCTCATGTGGCTGTGTTTACACTCGGCACGAATCATGTCTATATCTTAAAGGAGACTGGAGAAATCGTTGATAATTGCCGGAAGCGCCCCCAGAACTGGTTTGAAGAGAAAGCCTTGACCATTGAACAGTGTGAAGAATATTTGAACAAGGCCGTTGGGCGCTTGAAAGAGGACTATGCCGGCATCAAAGTGATCGTGACGGTGAGTCCGATCAGGTATGCCAAATATGGCTATCATAAAAGTTCACTGTCTAAAGCCGTCCTGCTATTGGCAGCTGAAAAACTCCAACAGTCCTATCCTGATACCGTCAGTTATTTCCCCGCTTATGAAATCCTCAATGATGAACTGCGGGATTACCGTTTCTATGACAGTGACATGCTACATCCCTCAGACCAGACTGTCGACTATATGTGGGAGAGATTCAGTGACTGCTATTTCGGAAAGAAGACACTCGAGTTCTTAGCAGACTGGAAACCTGTCAAATTGGCGTTGAATCACCGTCCTTTTCATCCCGAATCGAAAGCTTATCAGGATTTCTTACACAAAACAAGGTTAAAAGTAAACGCACTTTCAAAAAAATATCCTAACTTTGCGCTCGATTGTAAAACCTTTGAATAATAATTGATTGTTACAATGACATATACTATTGAAAAAGTTACCACTCTTATTGGCGCACGCCGTTATGGGGAAAAGGATACCAATATAGGATTTATTCTTACGGATAGCCGTTCTTTATGCTTTCCGGAAGAGACGCTTTTTTTCGCATTGAAATCCGGCAGGAATGACGGGCATCGCTATATCCCTGATTTGTATCGCAGAGGGGTATTGAACTTTGTCGTTGCCAATGTACCGGAAGACTATAAGAAAAAATACCCGGATGCTAATTTCCTGAAAGTCCTTTCGCCTCTTGAGGCTTTGCAGCGCTTGGCAGAACGCCATCGGGATGAGTTCAATATTCCTATTGTCGGGATTACAGGCTCCAACGGAAAGACGATGGTGAAAGAATGGCTTTATCAATTGATGTCCCCGGATCTGTTTGTTACCCGCAGCCCGAGAAGTTATAATTCTCAGATAGGCGTACCTCTCTCTATCTGGCTGATGAATGAGGATACCCAGTTAGGGGTGTTTGAAGCCGGTATCAGTAAACCGGGAGAGATGTTGGCACTCCGCGACATCATCCAACCGACAATCGCAGTATTAACGAATCTGGGAGCGGCTCATCAGGAGAATTTCTCTTCGATGGAGGAGAAATGCCGGGAAAAGATGATCTTGTTCCACGATGCCTCTGTCATTGTCTATAATGAGGACGACGAGATCATCCGAAAAACCGTTCAGGCAGGTGATTTCAAAGGGGAGAAGTTGTACTGGTCCAGAAAGGACAAGAATGCGCCGATGTATGTCGAGTCTGTGAAGAAAAATGCCAAGTCGGCTTCAGTCGTTTGTTATTACAAAGGTAAGAAAATACAGTATGACCTGCCTTTCCTCGATGGGGCTTCCATAACAAATTCCATTATCTGTGCAGCAGTTGCTGCCAAACTGGGATTGAAGATAGAGGAGATCCAAAATCGGATGGAGAAACTGGAACCGGTTGCCATGCGTATGGAAGTTGTCGAAGGTCAGCGCGGTTGTACCCTGATCAATGATAGTTATAACTCGGATATCAATTCTCTGGATATCGCACTGGATTTCATGAGCCGTCGTCCTGACCAGAAAGGACGTCGCCGTACGTTGATCCTCAGCGACATCTATCAGAGCGGCATGTCACCAGAAGATCTTTATCGTGAGGTGTCAGACTTGGCTGTGAAGCGCGGTGTCCAGAAATTCATCGGAATCGGACCGGATTTGTGCAAACAGGCAGATGAGATACAGGTACCCGAGAAATTCTTCTTTACCACAGTTCCACAGTTCCTTCATAGTGTCGTCTTTTCCTCTCTTCAAAACGAGGTGATCCTGATAAAGGGCGCCAGAAAATTCGGATTCGACCAACTTACGGAACTCTTGGCTAAAAAAGTGCATGAGACTGTTTTGGAAGTCAATCTGGATGCTGTCGTCAAGAACCTCAATTATTACCGCTCACTCATGAAACCGGAGACCAAACTGGTCTGTATGATCAAGGCTGATGCCTATGGCGCCGGAGCTGTGGAGATAGCCAAAACACTGGAGGATCATCGTGTGGATTACCTCGCAGTGGCAGTGGCTGATGAGGGTGTAATCCTGCGGAAGAACGGTATTACTTCGAATATTATGATCATGAATCCGGAGATGTCTGCGTTCAAGACCATGTTCGATTATGACCTGGAACCGGAAGTTTACTGTTTCAGACTGCTTGAGGCTTTGGTGAAAGCTGCCGAAAAGGAAGGGATTACAGGTTTCCCTGTGCATATCAAAATCGATACGGGGATGCATCGTCTCGGATTTAATCCGCAGACAGATATGGATGAGTTGATCAGTAGGTTGAAGCATCAGAATGCGATCATTCCTCGTTCGGTGTTCTCTCATTTCGTGGGCTCGGACAGTGATGAATTCGATGCCTTCAGTGCCCGTCAGTTCTCCCTCTTCGACCAGGCAAGCAAGAAATTGCAGTCTGCTTTCAGTCATAAGATCATCCGCCATATTGATAATTCTGCCGGCATTGAGCATTTCCCTGAGCGACAGTTGGATATGTGCCGCCTTGGACTCGGACTTTATGGCATTGATCCCCGTACTAATAAGACTATCCACAACGTTTCGACATTGAAGACGACGATCCTGCAGTTGAGGAATGTTCCGAAAGGTGACAGTGTAGGGTATAGCCGGCGGACGATCCTGGATCGGGACAGCGTCATCGCTGCCATCCCTATCGGTTATGCAGATGGCTTGAACCGTCATTTGGGCAACCGTCATTGCTATTGTCTCGTCAATGGACAAAAAGCTTTGTATGTAGGAAATATCTGTATGGATGTGGCTATGATTGACGTGACAGGTATCCCTTGCAAGGAAGGTGACAGCGTCGAGATCTTCGGTGATGATCTTCCTGTGACTGTTTTGAGCGATGCTTTGGATACTATTCCCTATGAGGTCATGACGACCATCAGCAGTCGTGTCAAAAGAGTCTATTTCCATGACTGAGTCGGCTTTCGGGATTTGAGAGGTTCCGAGTCGTAAATAGGATTTGGGCATGGATTGATGTCTGGAAAATTAACCTTTAAGCGGTGGGAGTCGATTTTGATGGCTCTTGCTGCTTTTTTGTTGAATTACCTGAATTTCACGGAGAGAAGATTCTTCTTTCATCTTATCTACCTTAGGCGTAGCCTTTGTAACGAACAGAAAATATATCGGGGTTTTTATTAACCTTTTGCGTAAAAGTTTGCCATGAAACGTATTAATTATAAGAAAAAGTGTATCTTTGCATACAGTGTACTACCCTTAAAAACCTGCTAAATTAGCAACTATATCTTAAACAGTATTTATGGAACAAGTATTTAGTTATATTATTGGTCTTGGTGCGAGCGTAATGATGCCTATCATCTTTACGATTATCGGACTGTGTATCGGCATGAAATTCAGTAAAGCGTTGTTGTCCGGTCTATATGTCGGCGTTGGATTCGTCGGACTGGGTATCGTGACCGCTTTGCTGACAAAAAATTTCAGCGATCCCCTGACTTTGATGTCTCAAATTTATCACCTTAAACTGAAAGTGTTCGATATGGGATGGCCTGCTGCCGCTTCGGTCGCCTACAGTACTGCTGTCGGAGCACTGATTATCCCGATCTGCTTGGGTATAAATTTTCTGATGTTGATAACTAAAACAACTCGGACGGTCAATATTGATCTTTGGAATTACTGGCATTTTGCCTTTATCGGTTCTGTGGCTTATTTCTGCATGCACGAGAGTCTGGCATGGGGCTATTTTGCCGCTATCGTCTGCTATATGATCACTTTGGTCATGGCTGATCTGACTGCTGACCGGTTCCAGAAATACTATCACTTGGAGGGGATTTCCATTCCTCAACCATTTTGTCAGAGTTTTCTGCCTTTCACATTGGCTATTGACTGGTTGTTGGATAAGATTCCGGGATTTGACAAACTCGATATTGATGCGGAAGGTATGAAGAAAAAGTTCGGAGTCCTTGGAGAACCGCTCGTACTTGGTGTTATTGTCGGGGCGCTCATAGGGATCGTCGCTCGTATGGATATCAAGAAGATCCTCTTCCTGGGTATTACGATGGGTGCTGTGATGGAGTTGATCCCACGTATTACCAAACTCTTTATCGATGGCTTGATGCCAATTTCCGACAAGACAAAGGAAGTGGTGGCCAGACGCTTCCACGGTAAAACCATTCATATCGGAATGAGCCCTGCTCTGGTAATCGGACATCCGACTGCTTTGGTATGTACGCTGTTGCTGATCCCGACCTATCTTATTCTGTCAATCGTGCTGCCCGGTAATCAGTTCTTGCCATTGGCATCTTTGGCGGGCTTGTTCTATCTCTTTCCCGTGATGCTTCCTTATACTAAAGGAAATGTCCTGAAGAGTTATTTGGTGAGCCTTGTGGCACTGTTGTTCGGTTTGTGGTTCGTCACTGATATGGCACCTGATTTTACAATGGCAGCTAACTCTGTGTTCAAGGCAACTCAGGACCCGGCAACGAGTGTTCCCCAAGGATTCTTTGCGGGGAGTATGGATTTTGCCTCATCCTTGATCGGGTGGGTGATTTACAAACTCACTTGTTATGTGAAGTACATCGGACCTGCTGTTCTGGTCGTTGTAGTCTTGGCCATGATGTGGTATAACCGTCGTCGTATTCTGAAGGACGAGAAAGCTGCAGCAGCGCTTTTGGACGCTGAATCCAAGGGTGGAGACAGTCATGCCCCTCAAACGAAATAGAGAATTTCAAATATTATGCAATAATGAAAAGAAAGATTTTAACAGTGGTGATGTGCCTGATGGCCTGTTGGGGTATGGCGCAGAATGCTTACACACATTATGAAGTCCGCTGGGCCAGCAATCCCCGGGACGCGAAGCATTATGATACTGAGCGCCTGCGTAAGGAATTCCTGATCCAGAAGGTGATGGCACCGGGAGAGGTCAACTGGACCTATTCCCTTTATGACCGTTTCCTCGTCGGCGGTGCTGAGCCGGTGGATGCTCCCCTGGAGCTGGCTTCCATTGCCCCGTTGGATACAAAGAACCTGTTGGATAATCGTGAACTGGGTATCATTAATATCGGTGGTGACGGTGTGGTGACCGTTGACGGCAAGGATTATCCCCTCGCCTTTCAGGAGGCCCTGTACATCGGCCGTGGCTCATACCAGATCACCGTTTCCAGCAAGGATCCTGCTCATCCGGCCAAGTTCTATCTGAACAGTGCTTGTGCACAGAAGGCTTATCCGATCAGGAAGGTGACGTTGAAGGAGGCTCATAATATCAAAGCTGGCTCTCTGGCTGGCAGCAATGACCGGGTGATCCACCAGATGATCATTGACGGTGTGGCCGGCGTACATACGTGCCAGTTGCAGATGGGCATCACGGAATTGAAGGAAGGCTCTGTATGGAACACGATGCCGGCTCATACCCACCTCCGTCGCATGGAGACCTATTTCTATTATAAGATCCCAGAGGGCCAGCAGGTCCTTCATATTATGGGAGAACCGCAGGAGACACGTCCCATCTGGGTCAAGAATGAGCAGGCTGTCATCTCTCCTCAATGGAGTATCCATTGTGGGGCAGGAACGTCCAACTATACCTTTATCTGGGGAATGGCGGGAGAGAACCTGATCTATACCGATATGCAGGTCGTCAAGATCTCTGACCTCAAATAGAAGCCGGAGAGATCATCATAACTCAACTAACCAAAACAAACCTTAAACTATGAGTTCTGTTCAAACTACTAAGAAAACCAATTATCGGTGGGTGATCTGTTCCATGCTCTTCTTTGCCACAACGGTCAATTACATGGACCGTCAGGTATTGTCACTGACGTGGAAGGATTTCATCGCTCCGGAATTTCACTGGACGGATGCCGATTATGGCGTGGTAACAGGGATTTTCTCTATTCTCTATGCGTTCTTTTGCCTTTTTGCAGGTAAGTTTATTGACAAGTTAGGGACGAAGAAGGGGTATCTTACCGCCATTGGCATTTGGTCTGTGGGTGCCTGTATGCACGCTGCCTGCGGATGGGCGACCATGCATATCGTGGGGGTTCCATCATTGGCAGCCCTGCGTGCCGTGAAAGCTGGATCAGAATTGGCTTTGTCCATCTCCACGGTCTCTGTCTATCTCTTTCTTTTCTGCAGGGCAGTGCTTGCCATGGGTGAGTCCGGTAACTTCCCTTCGGCTATCAAGGTGACGGCTGAATATTTCCCGAAGAAAGACCGTGCGTTTGCTACGGCGATCTTTAATAGCGGGGCGTCTATCGGAGCCCTGGCGGCACCGGTCACGATCCCTGTCCTGGCTGAACATCTCGGTTGGGAGATGGCCTTCATCATCATCGGTGGACTGGGTTTCATCTGGATGGCTCTGTGGGTATTCATCTATGATCGGCCTAAAGACAGTAAGCATGTGAATGATGCGGAAATGACGTATATTAATCAGGATCAGGAGAATGACGGTCGGGTAAAGGCGGCAGAGGAGACGAGAAAAGAGGAGAAGACGATTCCCTTCCTCAAGTGTTTCCGTTATCGTCAGACTTGGTCCTTCATCGTCGGTAAATTTATGACGGATGGTGTATGGTGGTTCTATTTATTTTGGGCACCTGCCTATTTTTCCGATCAGTTCAATTACGGTTCAAATACCACGATGGGAAAATTATTGATTTTTGTCCTCTATTTCATCGTGACGGTGATCTCAATCTTCGGTGGTTATCTGCCGAAATTCTTCGTGGAGAAGAAGGGGATGGGAGCTTATCGCGGACGTATGCTCGCCATGCTGATCTTTGCCTTCTTCCCATTGCTGGCTCTCTTTGCACAACCCTTGGCTTCCTGGAAAGCCAGTCCTATTGATCCGGCATGGTGGCCGGCAATCATCATCGGGCTCGCCGGTGCAGGACACCAGGCATGGTCTGCCAACCTCTTTTCAACTATCGGCGATATGTTCCCTACCAGTACGGTAGCCACGATTACCGGTATCGGTACCATGGCGGGAGGTATCGGCTCCTGGCTGATCAATACAGGGTCAGGTGAACTCTTTACCTATGCAGAGAATGCCGGGTCAGCTTTTACTTTCCTCGGTTTCTCAGGCAAGCCTGCCGGGTATATGATTATCTTCTGCATCTGTGCCGTAGCCTATCTGATAGGCTGGGCAATCATGAAGACCCTCGTACCGAAATACAGGCCTATTGCTACGGACAAATAATTTATCCGTTCCGGTACGGAGAATACCGGTATGTTGATTGATTCCTTCCCGAAGGTGAGCAACCGTTCTTACTCTCCTTCGGGATTTTTTATGATCTTTGTTTTGCTTTTATATTCTCATGGAAAAACTTGTTCGGTGTTATTCTTTTTATTATATTTGTCGTAAATTTTATGGCCATAAAATTTACGATGATAAAATAACTGGATGATAATTTTTTAGGAGAGAGATCGTTCTTTGATAGAGATAGGCAACTTCAAGATGCTTGGTACAATCATCAAGAACGATTATCCTGTCTTTTCCGGTTTTGCCTTGAAACGCTGGTTCCGTCAGAAGTTCATGGAGAGTCAGAACTATGTCGATATCGGTGGCTGGTGGTTGCCTCAGAGCCGTGACCCGGAGGAGATAGATATCGTTACGGAAGACTTAGAAGGCAATATTAATGCCTGGGAAGTGAAAAGACAGCGCAAGAAATACATTCCTTCACTGTTAGAGGAAAAGGCCAGTGTCATGCAGAGCAGAATATTCAAGGGTCGTGATGTACAGATCGGCTGCCTTTCTCTGGAAGAGATGTAGATAGGAGATAAAAGCTCTTATAAGAAAGAGGATAGTTGAATAGCATGTTTTTCGGACAACCATACGAAAAAACATGCTGTTTGTGATTTTTGTTATTGCTTTTTTCATTATCTTTGTGGTAGTCTTGGTATACCCTTTTATTTAAAAGTATTCAAGACGGACAAAAACACATATATGGAATGAGAAAGGACGATTCACATACACAAATCAAATCCAGAGAAAGGGTTTCAAATCATGGAGAGGTATTCACTGCACCACGAGAAGTAAATGCGATGCTGGACCTTGTCAAGGGAGAAACAGAACGTATTGACTCACGGTTTCTTGAGCCGGCTTGTGGAACGGGTAATTTCGTTACGGTTATTCTGGAACGTAAATTGCGTGTGGCCAGACAACTCTATGCCAAGGATAAAGTCTTGTATGAATTGAATGCTTTGATTGCTGTTGGCAGTATTTATGGTATAGAACTTTTGCAAGATAATGTCAAGGAATGTCGGAATAGATTATCCAGCCAATTCAAGAATGAATATCTTTCTGTTTTTCCTCAAGGACCTAATCCGGGATATTTTCAGAGTATAGATTATATTTTCTACCAGAATATCCTGTGGGGGGATGCCTTAACTTTAAAGACTCCGGAAGAACACCCTGTTCCGATTGTTTTTTCTGAATGGACCGTAATTAATGGACAAATCAAGAGACGGGACTATACGATGGCCAATCTGATGGAGAATCAACCAATGGAGGGTCCGAATCTGTTTTCTGATTTGGGGGATGAGGCTTTTATTCCAACTCCAATAAAGGAATTTCCTCTGACTAATTATCTAAAAATAGCTGAATATGAAGAATTACAATCCTGATGTCCTTTCGTGTCTTGCCAATTTAAGTAACGATGAGGTCTTTACACCACCAGCTTTGGCAAATCAGATACTGGATATGTTGCCTGATGAAATCTGGCATGATAGTACAGCGACTTTTCTGGATCCGGTATGCAAGTCCGGCGTGTTCCTTCGTGAAATAGCAAAACGATTGATTAATGGATTAAAGGATGAAATACCTGATTTACAGGAAAGACTCAATCATATTTTTACTCAACAGCTTTATGGTATTGCGATTACAGATTTAACTTCATTATTATCACGAAGAAGCGTATATTGCAGTAAAACAGCTAATGGCGAGTATTCTGTTTGCACGACATTTAAGGATGAAAGTGGTAATATTCGTTTTCATGAAATGAAGCATACCTGGAAAGATGGAAAGTGTGTTTATTGTGGGGCAAGCCAGAGCGTTTATGATCGTGGTGATGATTATGAAAGTCATGCATACGAATTTATACATACTGATGATCCGAATGTTATATTTAATAAGATGAAATTTGATGTTATTATAGGTAATCCTCCATACCAATTGAATGATGGAGGTGGAACTGGTTCTAGTGCGATTCCAATTTATCAGAAATTTGTTGAGCAGGCTCAAAGGTTATCGCCAAAATATCTTTGTATGATTATCCCGGCTAGATGGTATACAGGTGGTAGAGGATTGGATGAATTTCGTGATAAAATGTTACATGATAAATGTATTAGAGTTTTACATGATTTCCCCGATGCTTCAGAATGTTTCCCTGGTGTTCAAATAAAAGGAGGAGTTTGCTATTTCTTGTGGGAAAAGGGAAACGCTGGCAAATGTGAGATATTTACACATCAACATGAGAAAATAGAAATATCAAATAGATTTCTGATTGAGAAAGGTGCCAAGATCTTTATTAGAAATAATCACGCAATAAATATTTTAGGAAAGATAAAATCAGAGAGCTTTAAAAGTTTTTCTTCTTTAATAAGTTCTAATGATCCTTTTGGTTATGATGTTCGAGAAAAGAATAGTTATAAAAGGGTTATGCCTCAATTTCAATTGACACCTGGAAATAATTACATTCTATTTTATTATAATGGGTGGCGAAGTAAAGGAATCGGATATATATCAAAAGATTCTGTGAAAAAAAATCGAGATTGGATATCTAAGTATAAGATCTTAATACCTAAAGCATGGGGCAACGGCAATGTTGCTACAGATTGGCTTAATCCTATCTATGAAGAAAAACCATGTTGCTGTACAGAAACGTATTTAGTTGTTGGTCCCTTTTTATCTTCTAAAGAAGCTCATAGTGTGCTTTCTTATATTCAAACTAAATTTTTCCATTTTTTGGTTTCTTTAGTTAAGATCACTCAAAATGCGATGAAAGGAGCTTATACTTTTGTGCCTTTATTGGATTTTGATCAGATATGGACAGATGAACTTCTTTATTCAAAATATAAATTGAGCCAAGAAGAAATTCATTTTATTGAAAATACAGTACATGTTTCAGAGTAAAGTTATGAGCAATTCTACAGATTTCTTTCCGCTTCGTCCTCAAGCAACCCCCGAGATTTATGCTTATGAGGATACGAATCCACAATATAAAGGGTTGTTGAAGGTTGGATATACAACTATAGGTGTACAAAAGCGGGTAAGGCAACAATATCCTACTGCCCGACCGGGTGAATTGCCTTATCATATTGTGATGGAAGAAACGGCAATGCGTAATGATGGTACTTCATTTACCGATCATGATGTTCATCGATATTTACGAAAGAAGGAAGTCCCTAATCCTGAAGGTGAATGGTTTGAATGTAGCGTAAAGCAGGTTAGGGCTGCTGTCCTTGCAGTTCGTGACCGGAAAATGAATGTGGAAGATCGTTCTCTTGATTTCAAAATGCGCCCTGAACAGAAAGATGCAGTGGAAAAGACAGCAGAATATTTCAAAAACTATGCTGGGCAGGAAAATAAGACTCCTCACTTTCTATGGAATTGTAAAATGAGGTTCGGCAAAACATTCGCTGCATACGAGTTGGCAAAGAAAATGGGATGGAAGCGTATACTTGTTCTTACCTTTAAACCTGCTGTCGAAAATGCCTGGGAAGAAGACTTGATGGAACATGTGGATTTTGAAGGCTGGCAGTTTATATCCCGCCATACGGATTTAACCTACGATACGGCAGATCGATCCCGTCCGATAGTTTGTTTCGGTTCTTTTCAGGATTATCTTGGTAAGACGCCGGAAGGAGGAATCAAGGCAAAGAATGAATGGGTACATTGTATTAATTGGGATTGTGTGATATTGGATGAATATCATTATGGTGCGTGGCGTGAAAATGCACAGGAATTGTTCGAAGCTGAAGACCGGAAAGAGCAGAAGTTCGCAAAGGGTGAAGGACAGGATTATTATGATGAGGATCTGATGCCGATCACAACAAATGCATATCTCTATTTGTCGGGAACACCGTTCAGGGCACTGAGTACAGGGGAATTTATAGAGGAACAGATTTATAACTGGACTTATACGGATGAGCAACAGGCAAAGGCAAACTGGGAAGGACCGGATAATCCATACGTGGCCTTGCCTCAGGTGGTAATGATGACTTATCAACTCCCTGATTCTTTGCGTTCAGTGGCCCAGGGGGGAGAGTTTAATGAATTTGATCTGAATGTTTTCTTTTCGGCTGAAGGAGAAGAAGGGAATGCTCAATTTGTTTATAAAGATGAAGTTCAGAAATGGCTGGATCTGATAAGAGGTGCCTATACTGAAACTATCGTTTCTGATTTAAAACTGAAAACGGAGAAACCACCAATGCCGTTTTCTCATGCTCCTCTGTTAAAGACGCTCAGTCATACTTTCTGGTTTTTACCTACCGTTTCTTCGTGTTATGCTATGCGTAATTTATTACTGGAACATCAGAACCGTTTTTATCATGATTATGAAGTGGTCGTGGCAGCAGGGACTAAAGCGGGTATAGGTCTTGATGCTCTTAAACCGGTGCGGGCTGCTATGGAGCATCCCTTGGAAAGCAAGACAATAACGTTGTCATGTGGTAAACTGACTACCGGAGTAACCATCCGTCCATGGACAGGGATATTGATGTTGAGAAATACTTCTAGTCCTGAGACCTATTTTCAGGCGGCTTTCCGTGTGCAGTCTCCTTGGGTGTTGAAGAATCCGGATGAACAGTCTCCGAATAAAGAATTGATCTTAAAGGAAAAGTGTTATATCTTTGATTTCGCACCTGATCGGGCTTTGGTGCAATTAAGGGATTATGCAGAAAACTTAGGCATGGGTGTAGACAATCAGGAGAAAAAGGTAGCTGACTTGATTCATTTTCTTCCGGTACTGGCTTATGACGGCAGTTCTATGAAACAGATTGATGCTGCTGGGGTGCTTGATATGGCAATAAGTGGTACCACTGCAACGTTATTGGCTAAACGATGGGAGAGTGCGGTATTGGTCAATGTAGATAATAAAACTCTAAAACGGTTGATGGGCAACGAACAGGCCATGAATGCCTTGATGAATATTGAGGGTTTCCGTAATCTGAATGATAAAATTGAAGCAATCATCAACAAGTCTGATTCGGTAAAGAAACTGAAAAAGAAATCTGAAGACCAGCCGTTGTCTGTACAGGAGAAAAGGCAATTAACGGAAGAAGAGAAGGAATATAAGAGTAAGCGTAAAGAAATTCAGGATAAACTGATCAAGTTTGCCACAAGGATTCCTATCTTCATGTATCTTACAGACTTTAGAGAGCGTACTTTGACAGATGTAATCACCCAACTTGAACCTGGTCTGTTCAAAAAGGTAACAGGTCTGACAAAAGAGGATTTTGAATTGTTGATTACCCTTGGGGTCTTTAATGCTCCGTTGATGAATGATGCTGTTTTCAAGTTTAAGCGCTATGAAGATTCCAGCCTCGAATATACAGGTATTAATCGCCACCAGGAAGAACAGATAGGTGGTTACAATACGGTATTAAGTGAAAAAGAGTATGGCAAAACGTTTGTGAATGAAGATTCAAAATAAAAAATAATTGTTATTATGGGAATTTCTATACCATATCATAGGATCTATAGACCTTTCGTCCAAAGTATTCCTAATTGGGAATATTCTCAGTGGGCATATATTCCAGATCATGATTATGCTTCTTCACCATTGTTTTATACGCGTGCTTTTCTCTTAATTCAAAAAGATATTCAGCAACTTTTTGAATTTATAGAACCTTCTGATACTAATTTGCAAACATATTCCTATCGTATTCATCAGCTTTTCATGAGAATATGTATTGAAATAGAGGCAAATTTTAAAGCTATATTTAAAGAAAATACTTATTCAAAACCTGAACGATTTTGGAATATAATTGACTATAAAAAAATTAATACATCTCATCATTTAGATGCTTATTCTGCAACATTTCCAGTGTGGGATGGTATTAAAAATACATATATGCCTTTTAAAGAGTGGACAAATGAACATGGTAGATTGCAATGGTATAAGGATTATAATTCAACAAAACATAATAGACAAGACGAACGAAAATTAGCAAATATGGAAAATCTGCTTAATGCTTTCTCTGCGCTATTTATTTTACTGTCATCTCAATTTAATACTATGTCCTTCGAACCTGGCAATAATCTGCTTAGTGTAGGTACGCAAGATACTTATTATCAAGGCAAAGAATTTGGGATAGGAGATTATCTCTTAATTGAGTATCCTGATAACTGGAAAGAAGAAGAAAAATATGAATTTGATTGGAATAACATAAAAAGTAAACCAGAAAAGTTTCAGAAATTTAATTATGATGAATTGGTGTAACGAAATGATATGAGTGATGGTTAGGAAAAAGATTTGAAATATGTTTTTATTAAATGATTGTTTTCTGCAATAATTGCAGCATCATAGTTTGATAATCGGGTATCTCCATAGAATTTTATTTGGTTGATTCATTCAAAGTACAAATATAGTTATTTTTAGGGAGATAGACTAATTTGTGGAAAGAGAAATGGATAAAGCGGAGTATCGTCCGTTTTATCCAAAGAGAAATGAAACTTTTAGTAATAAGAATGAACTAAAAACCTTGATTTTTGTAACAAGATATGAAAAGATTGACTATATTTGTAAGTAGTAATCCTTAACAAGGAAGTATAATCTTCCATAAATAATATCGTCAATGAACACAGATTTAAAGAAATCGCCAAAGATTTTTATTAGCCATTCTACTGATAATGCTAAAATAGCATCAGCTCTTGTGGACCTGCTTGAGTTTTTAGGTATAAGGGATATCTTTTGCAGCTCTGTCTCTGGGTATGAGGTACTTGCCGGAGAAAGTATATATCAACGTATTAAAAGCGAATATGAGGATCATGATCTTTTTATGATCTATCTGATTTCATCGGCGTATCTTGATAGCCCTATGTCTCTTAATGAAATGGGTGCTGCCTGGGTGTTGAAAAATGATTATCAAACTTTTATCCTTCCCAACCTTAATGTTAATAGCTTGGATCGGACGTGTATTGGTAAAAATAGTATTGCAATAAGATGGGATGACAATAATATAAAAGCTCGGATGAACCAGTTTAAAGCTAAGATAATAGAACTGTTTGACCGTTCTGCCCCAGATGAGAGTAGGTGGGAATATAAAAGAGATGAGTTTATCAAAAAATTCCAGTCATACCAACCTGCTCCCGAAGATAAGAAACAAACTATATCAATAGAGAAACCAGAAAGTCAGCCGAATGTTCGAAAAGAACCTGTGAATAATTTAGCTACATTAAATTCTCCTTTCAAGGATGAGTATCATTTGAAGTCTTATATCAATAAGACTTATGAGCAGCTATCTCAATTTGAAAAGGGGCAATTGGAAATAGAGAGAATTCGATTAGATACTTCTAATAATGAACGAATTACACCAACTTCTCTTATTATTAGGAATGTCTTCGCTGATGGATATGTGGTCATTAAAAGTACAAATGAATTGCTTACACAGAAATCTGTTGGCGAAGAATATTTAGCTGAAGCGAGAGCTATTGAGGCATTTGTCTATTATAATATGGCAATGTTATGGGGTAATATACCTGTTGTGAAGTCTACTCAACTTAGTGAGATTATGAGAATTTCCCAGTCTGAGGCAGAAACCGTATATCGTTATTGTTTAGAGCTTTTAAAGAAATGTTCTTTCATAAAAAGTCTAGATAACGGTCATGTTACGGATTCATTTGTAAATATCCTGTATACAGAATTATACCTGTCATTAGGTCAGAAGGATCTGGCATATTCTCATTTAAAAAAGGTCTCATCATTTAATAATAGCATATTCACATTGAATGTTGTTGATAAAAACGAAACAAAATCACCTATAGATATCTATACAAAAGAATATGTAGAATTGCTGAAGGAGGAAGTAGAAGGAAAAGATAATTCAGATGTCTGGTTTGACAGAGGTGCCATTTATGGAACTTGGGCTGTTTTGAAGAGATTAGGGAAAGCTCAATCTTTGACAGGTATAAAGGATTATGAATTGTTGCTACCAATACCACAACCTGAAGTAGATATTGATCCTCATATAAAACAAAATCCGGGATATTAATATATAATGGGAAATAATGACGTTGTAATAGAAGGATAGATGTGTTGATAAAAGTAAATAGTAAATATTGGAACTGCATTATTTTAGAGAGATTGGAAAATCCGAAAACTGAAAAGAAAAGAGATATAGGATTATGGGAAAGAAATACCAAGTTTTTGTTAGTTCTACATACGAAGATCTTATTCCGGAAAGGAAGCAGGTCATGAAGGCTCTTTTGCAAATGGATTGTTTTCCTGTGGGGATGGAATACTTTAATGCCGCTGATGAATCGCAGTGGGAAATAATTAAAAAACTTATTGATGAATGTGATTATTATGTGCTAATTGTTGCAGGTATGTATGGTACAATTGATGAAAAAGAACATAAAAGTTATACGCAGGAGGAATATGAGTATGCATATCAGAAGGGGATTCCAACGATTGTTTTCGTTCGAAAAGATTTAGAGAATATACCAAATAAATTTGTAGAAACGGGCGAAGAAAAAAAGAAGATGCTTGAAGCCTTTAAATCTGTTGTAGAAAAGAAACTTTGTAAATTTTGGAATGATCCAGGTGAATTAGTAGCTCAAGTGGTATTAAGTTTACACTCCTTAATAAAATCAAAGCCCAGAACAGGATGGGTTCGTTCTGATGAGCTCCCTGCAAATGCTTATAGGAAGATTCTTAAATTAAAGGAAGATAACGAAAAGCTAAAGGAACAAATAGTGTTAAGTGAAAACGAGGAACCAAATGATATTGATAGGCTACAGCAGGGTGATGATAAAATAAAACTAAAGTTCGACTATACTAAATCTTCACTATTCATGGATGACTGTACTTCTAGTGGAGAAATTAGCTTGACTTGGAATCAGATTATATCATTTATTGCTCCTTATCTGATTGATGAGTGCTCAGAAAGTGGGATGAAAAATGTTTTAAATAAAAATATTCAAAATTTATTAATAAATCAGGGAAATTATGAAGGAGATGATTTATCTCTTCATGATTCTTGCTTTCAAATAGTTAAGGTTCAGTTACTAGCTTTACATATTATAGAGTTGAGTAATAAAAAACATGGAGCTGAAGTCCAATGTGATGTATGTTGGCATTTAACAAAATACGGAAATCGTCAGATGATAAAGTTGAATGCACTCAAGAAGAATAGTTAAGGTGAACAAAACGATAAAGGGCAGAGTCGTTCCCTGCCCTTTCTATTGTTGAAAACCTATCAATCTTTCAAATAACCTTTATATGCTTTGCTCCACTTCTTCTTCTTTTTGCTTACAACAATGTTCGAAGTGCTTTTAGGAACGTAATATTTAGTTGTTGTCGGAGTGTAAATACCAAAAGTAATGCCGGAAACAAATAGATCACCAAATGTCTGTTTGTTTTCAATTACATAGTTGGGTGTGTTTAAAATGTATTTATCAGCTTTATCATGAGTAACAACAGCACCATAAATAAAATGGGCATTATGCATACTAGCGACATGAACTAATGGCTCATCTTGTGAAATGTGGCCTACAGTAATCTTATCACAATAACATGACGACAAACATAAGGCCATGGCTGCAATAAATAAAAATGTACTTTTTTTCATGATTAATAATTTTAATAATTAAACGAAATATATAAATACAGGAAAAGCGTGAGCGATTACCTATTAGCTTAGAGGCATCGCCAAACGCCCAAACACCAAACAAGTAAAGCCCACGCCATACGTGAGCATCTTACCTATTGTTATCGGTGTCTTATATATTTGGCGATTTTCTAAGACTATAAACAATAGCAAAACGCTATATTCCATTGCAAAGATAAAAAATCTTATTGATATTAAGGTTCTTTCTAGGGATTTTTTTAATTATGTAGATAAGGTGAGGCATCTTTAGTAGCTTCGAAAAATCCCAAAGTGTGGATAGACTTGGAAACCGTCAGGGAAGAGATGACTTTAAGGCAGAACTTGCATTAGAATTGGTCGTAATTTTCCATATTAGGTTATATATTCTGGATCAACATATCTGTTCACTTGATAATAGCGGATGGAGTTTTCTGTTTTTCCGGAGCAATGCCGTTCATATTATGTTCGCAACCGGTTAACAAATAATCTTATATTGACAGTATCAGCGCATTAATACCATAGAGCACTAATCGGTACCATAACCCATCTCGTCTTGAGTTTGTAGCTAGTATTTTATGTTGAACTAACTGTCTGAGAGATAGAGGGGGATGATTATTTCTTTTTGGTCTTGACTTTGTTATTTTTGTTTCCCAAAGCCTTTTTCTCTTCACTAGCCAGCCGCCTTTCGACCTTCTTGACATCTTCGGCAGGGGGCAGGTTCTCTGGTACAATGCCTCGGTCAATCATCATTTTCCGAACAGCCTTATTGTTATCCACATGTTCCGTAGCAATCTGTCCTTCACCGTACAGATTCTTCTGTTGTACATTGACATTGGTCATTTCGGCTGCGAAGTCCTTGGCTTTAATGCTGATGGTAGGAAGGCTATAAAGGATTCCGGAAAGATGTTTTTCTGTCTCCTGTAGTTTTGTACGTGCCTTGATACGTTCTATTTCCATGAGACGCTGCTCGATGAGTTCAGCCTTTCGTGTCTGTACTGCAAAATAAGTTTGTGCAAAGGTAATCTGTTCCTTTCTCGGATCTCCGTTCTGTGCGATAAGATAGCAGGCGTAACGAGTGAGAAGGATGTCTTCGACTTGACGCTCTGCTCCGGATCCCAGTTTGACCATTTTATTGACGCCAATAAAATGGTCTTCAACTTTTTGATTCGCCTTTTGGCAGGAAATCTTTGCTTTATCAATCACCTTATTGAAGTTCTGCCACAAACTGTAATTTAATAAATGCTGCAGGTCTCTAGCACTCCAGCATTCGATACCATTTACTTCCAAAGCGGCCTTTTCAAAACCATTGTACAATTCTAGAATCACTTCTTTTTTCATGTTTAGATTTTTATAGATTAAGATCTTTCGGTTGAATTAATTAGCACTAAAAATATGGATTATTCATCAAAATAATCAGAGTCGATTCTCTTTACGGTGTATGTGTCAATAGCTGTAACACCGACATTATACTGAATCTTCAATTCAGTTAAAGTCATCTGTTGGATTCAAAACTGACCAATATGACGCATACGGTTATATCTGTATGTCGTATATTGGTCAGGGTAAACTATACTCAATTTAAGATTATTCTTTCGGATAACCGACCTCATGGTTCATGAGGATAAGTTGACTTGCCGGAAGTCCGAGTTCTTTTTGCAGGGTTGTGACATCCATCGTCTTACGTGGAACATTGTTCAGTCCCAAAGCTGTACAGATCAGGGAAATGTTTTCCGATACATAGCCCACGTCGAGCATTCCTGCTTCACGAGCTGCGCTGCCTGCACGACTGCCGAATTTGGCTTGGTTACTGACTAACACAAGGCTGAGAGGTGGCAGCGGATTGAAAGACTGGCTGCCTGCAACAGCTGTCCTCAGGTCTTTTGAGGATACTTTCTTCAAACTGTTGTCTTTGGGGACATAGAGGAAAGCTCCGTCTTTTCGTATGGCATAAACCTCTATATCCTGGGCGTTCATGGCTGAAGGTGCCGTAGTCTTGTTTTCTGCAGGACGGTTGATGCCGCAAGCAGCCCAGAGTATTTGTGAAAGCGTATTGTCATTGATGGCTTTCTCTGAAAATACCCTTGTAGAATGGCGTTGTTCCAAAGCCTGTACCAGTGTCATACTGGCATCGTTGCTTGGAGCAGGGAGTTTGATGTTTTGGGCCATCGCACCTGTTCCCATCATCAGGCATAATGCAAATAAAACTTGTTTCCTCATTTTTGTAATTTATTAGTTATACGTGCGCAAAGATAATATTTTTCTAAGATTAATTTCTTATTCTGAAAATTTATTTACGGTCATTGTATAGGTTTATACTATCTTTACCCATGAGTGTATTTTGGACATTACATTTGATGTCTGTTCTTGCCTCTTCAGACAGGTTGATGAGAGTAAAGGACTTTAATCTCGAGTTTAATTGTGCCAATGCTTGAAATCAATAATCTTAGATAAATTTCTTATGACACTAATGAGACAATAGAAACCGGAAGTACAGAAATACTCTTTCTTCAACTTTCCCTTTCCCCTTGTGATTCCGGTTGAGGCTACGGCCCTCCAGACTCCGTTTAGGCAGAAAAGTGATACTTGTGTTGAAGGATAGGAGGAATTTTCTTATATTTGTACCGCAAGGCAGATTTTTATGAAAAATTATTTCAGCGCTTTCAGACGAGCCAAGATCAAGCATTTCTTTGAAATCGGGATATGGCGGGTAAAGGTCGACCAATTGTCGACTTGGAGGAGGATCGCCCTCTTTCTGACCCGTCGGCTTTATCTTTCTATCCGGTTCTTCATCGCGCGTGGCCATATTGACTATGCTACTCAATTGGCATTCAGTACTTTATTGGCACTTGTCCCCGTCTTTGCCTTCGTCTTTGCCATTGGCCGAGGTTTCGGTTTTAATGTGTTTATCGAACAGTGGTGTCGTGAAGTGTTGTCCAGTCAGCCTCAGGTCGCAAATTCAATCATTCATCTTGCCAATTCCTATATCGCTTATACGAATACAGGCATCTTTATCGGTGTCGGTCTGGTGCTGATGCTCTATAGTATACTCTCCCTGATCTATAATATCGAACATGTCTTTGACTCTATTTGGCAGGTCAAGAAGAAGCGCAGTTGGTCGGAGATCCTGCTCGATTATACAGGATTGCTCTTCATGGTCCCAGTCATCATTATCGTTGTCTCCGGTCTGAGCGTGGTCCTTTATGCTAATGTGGATAAATTGCAGCATATAGTACTGTTGGGAACCGTCGTTTGGCTTTTTGTACAGAAAATCGTACCTTGGTTATTGATGACGTTCATTTTTACGATCATCTTCGTCTATATGCCCAACACAAAGGTTCAGGTTCTCAAGGCCTTGGGTCCCGGAATGTTGGCATCCGCTTCAATGCTCATCCTACAGTATTTTTATGTCCATTATCAGGCACTGTTGACCAGTTACAATATCATCTACGGTTCTCTAGCAGCGCTGCCTCTGTTTTTGATCTGGCTTCAGGTCAGTTGGTATATATGCCTGTTCTGTACAGAACTCTGCTATATCAACCAAAATGTAAGCATGTATGAATTTCTTCTCGAGACACGCAACATCAGTCATAACAACCGGATGTTCATGAGTTTGATGATCATGAGTCAGATTTGCCGGAGGCAGAAGAAGAACAAAGAAGCTCTGACAGCGCGCCAACTGAAGGAACTCACGGGTTTCCCACTACGGATCGTGACGGATATCTTGAAGAATTTGTGTGAAACGGGTTTGGCAATAGAGAGTTATAATGCCGATCAAACCAGGGTGACTTATTTTCCTTATGGTGATTCCGGGCATCTGACTGTGGGGCAGATGGTAGACAAATTAGAATCATTTCCTCATGACACCTACCATAATCTTCAATTCAATTTTGAAAAGGACAAGAATTCGGATACCCTGCATCGTATCTTTGATATCCGTCGGAACTATCTTCGTCAGTTGAAGGATATTCCCGTAAACGAGGTGATACTGTGATCTTTCCTATATGAGAGTGCCGGGATTCTCTGATTTTAACCGGATAAAAATAAACTGTACATCTTCTTATACGAATAATAATCAATCTTATATCTATGACAAGAAATTTTATCATCCTACTCTTATTGTTCTTAACAATGGAGTTGCATGCTCAGACAGAGCACATGAAATTTGCCGATATTCCTCTAACAGGAACCATTGACCAGTTTCAGAAGAAATTGATCGCCAAAGGCTTTCGTTTACAAACCGATATCAACCGGCAACTGCCGGCGGGTACGCGTGCATTCAAGGGCACTTTTGCCGGAAGAAAAGGGAATGTGGCCGTCTATTATGACGCGACAACGAAGATCGTGTATTCTGCTAAAGTGTATTTCGACACATTGACTTCCGACTTTGCCAAAACAGAACTGGATAACTTGAAATCTCTGTTGTCTGTAAAATATGGGAAAGATAATATTACTGACGGCATCGATAATGCCGGTAATGCAACGATTACCGTCAGCACCGGTCCGGGAACTATCTATTGTTATACTTTGGAGGATGCGTCAGAGAATGGTTATCCTTATGATTGGTCAACTCATGCAGAATTCTCCGATAAAGCCAACAGTATGAAGCATGAGTCAGTTATCCTGAATGATTTCTGAATACCGTTTTGCCAATTCCATCTTTAAAGCGGTTTACAAAAGAAGCAAAATACTGTTGTTGTCCATTGAAGGTTATAAATGTCTCCTTTCAGACAGAGTATGGCTTGGCGAGTGTGATTTTCTTTCTTTTGAGATGACCAATTTGGCCTTGGACAGATAAAAGGAGGGATGAGGTAAAGTCGTAACTGGATGACAAAGCCTTAAGGTGTTTAGCGAAATGCAGCATAATGGTACACCATTATGCTGCATTTTGATGGACCATTATGCTGCATATTGGTGATCTTATTTCGAATAAGGAAGAGACGCCTCCATCTGGAATGGATTGGGTTGAAGATACTTTTATACGACCGTTTTCTATTTGAAGGAAGTCGTTATGATTTCTGACAATTGTTCCAGACCATGTCCGTCTTGTTCTCCAAAGGCTTTTTTCTGCGTACTGTCAATATCGAGAACGGCGACGACCTGTCCTTTCTGTCTGACAGGTACGACGATCTCTGACTTGGAGAGCGTGGAGCAGGCGATGTGACCGGGGAAATCAGTTACGTCGTCGACGATCATCGTCCGGTTCTCCGCCCAAGCCGTGCCGCAGACTCCTTTGCCTTTTCCGATGCGGAAGCAGGCAGCCGTTCCCTGGAAAGGTCCGAGAATCAGGCTATCTCCCTTGACCAGATAGAAACCTACCCAGAAAAATTCCGGAAACTTTTCCTTGATCAGTGCCGTGAGGTTCGCTAGTGCCGATACGGTGTCAGGGATGCCGTCTATCAAACTCTTACTTTGGGTGATCAGGTCCCGATAGCGCTCCGTCCTGGGGCTGTCCGTCAAACCCCGTTCACTGCCTCCGGGAATCTTTTCCGCCATATCTTGCCTGAGGTCATGGATGGGACCGTCTTCGATGAAATGCCCGTCCCCGACAGCATGGAAGATGTGTGCCTCCCGCTTGTCCGGATTCTCCCAGAGTTGTACGCACCTGAGGATTAGAAGTCCCTCGTCTTCGATATAGCGTTCCAGTTTGCATTCAAGGCAGGCCTGACAGTCGGAGAGCAGGGGAGCGCTGACCAACTCCGCCTTTTCCCGTTTCAGCTTGAATCTCTTGAATTTGTCACATTCGGAAGAGTGGGTCATGCCCACACCTCCTACGACCTCTCCGATCATATCCACCGTCGGAATGCAGATACAGCACTCTTTGGAGTCCATGATGGCACCGAAGGTTTCGTTCCAGGCTCCCGTAGAGATGCAGATATGGGGGAGGAAGTCCATCACCATACTCCATGAGAGTGTCATGACATAGTCCTTGGCTCCGGTACTGGCAGTGAGCAGGATGACCGGTCCCGGTTCAATATAAGTGAAAGCCCTGCTGAGCTCGCCTTTTCTTAATGACATATTAGATAAAATTAGAATTGTACTTGTTCATTGCAGTGTGAACCTGCAGGTCTGGACATCCCTGCAGTTAGGTCCTGCCATAACGTCGAAGTCCCCCGGCTCACAGACATACTGGAGTTGGGAGTTGTAGAATTTCAGTTTGTCGGCATTGATGACAAAGTTGACCGTCTTCGATTCCCCCCTGTTCAGATGAATGCGTTCGAAACCCTTCAGTTCCTCCACCGGGCGTGAGATGCTGGCTACCCTGTCCCGGATATAGAACTGCACGACTTCGTCACCGTCGTAAGCTCCGGTGTTGGTGACCGTTATACTTGCCCTGATGCTGTCATTCCCCGTCATAGTGTTCCTGTCCAAGGTGAGGGGTCCGTACTTGAAAGTTGTATAGGATAGTCCGAATCCGAAAGGATACAGCGGTTCGTTGTCAATGTCGAGGTAATTGCTGCGGAATTTGGTGAACCATTTCTCATTCCCCAAAGGTCTTCCAGTGTTGAGGTGGTTATAGTAGATGGGGATCTGTCCCACACTCTTGGGCATGGTGAAAGACAGATGTCCGCTGGGGACTTTGTCGCCGAAGAGCACGTCGCAGATGGCAGGAGCAGCCTCAGTCCCTCCGAACCAGACGTTGAGTATGGCGTTGAAATTCCGGTCTTCCCAAGTCATGACGGTAGGCCTTCCCGAGAAGTTGACCAGGATGACCGGCTTGCCGGTATCCTTGAGAGCCTGCAGCAGGTCTTTCTGGGCGTCGAAAATGGTGAGGTCCGAGCGGCTGCTGCACTCCCCGCTGCCGTTGGCGGGTTCTCCGATGGCCGCCACGATGACGTCAGCCTTCCGGGCAACGGCGAGGGCTTCGGCCCTAATGTCTTCCGGTTTGCGACTGTCCCATTTGATGCTCCCCCAGGACATGTTTTCCTGGAGTCGCTCATCGTAGCAGACATTGGATCCCTTGGCGTAGAGGATGTCAGCGTTGTTACCGACGGACTCCTTCATGGCTTTCACCAATGAAGGGCACAGGTTGGGGTCGGAGACGACATTCCATGTGCCGACCATCTGGGGCCCTGCCTCAGCCATTGGCCCGATGAGGGCTATCGTCCCCTTCTTTTGGAGAGGGAGGAGCCTGCGGTCGTTCTTGAGGAGGACGAAGGTCTCTGCAGCGATATCCCTTGCCGCCTTGAGATTGGCAGGGGTGAGCGTGGTCTTGGCCGCCTTTTTCCTGCTCAGGTAGAGATAAGGGTCTTTGAAAAGTCCGAGTTTGTATTTTGCTTCGAGTATTCGCCGGCAGGCCGTGTCTACCGACTGTACACTGACCTTTCCTTCGGCAATCGATTTTTCCAGTGTGTTCAGGAACCCTTCAGAGACCATGTCCATATCCGTTCCCGCATTGAGCGCCAGGGCGGAGACTTCCTGGAGGTCTTTCCCCACGCCGTGGTTGACCATCTCCTGGATGGCAGTGTAATCAGTGACGACGAATCCCTTGAATCCCCATTGTTTCCTCAGGAGATCCGTGAGCAGCCACTTGTTGCCGGCGGAAGGGATATAGTCTACGGTATTGAAGGAAGTCATGACGCTTCCCGCGCCTGCCTTCACGGCGGCTTCATAGGGCTGGAGATATTCATTGAACATGCGCAGGCGGCTCATGTCGACCGTATTGTATTCCCGTCCGGCCTCAACGCCTCCGTAGAGTGCGAAGTGCTTGATGCAGGCCATCATGGTGTTGCCGGTACTCAGGCTGTTGCCCTGGTAACCCCTGACCATTGCCCGGGCAATCAGGGAGCCGAGGTAGGGATCCTCGCCTGATCCTTCGGCCATCCTTCCCCAGCGTCCGTCACGGCAGATGTCGACCATGGGGCTGAAGGTCCAGCAGATGCCGTCCGCAGTGGCTTCAAGGGCGGAGATCTTGGCAGCGTTCTCGATGGCTTTCATATCCCAACTGCAGGAACTGGCAAGAGGGATGGGAAACTCAGTTTTATAGCCGTGTATCACGTCCAAACCGAAGATCAAGGGAATCTTCAGTCGGCTCTGCCTGACGGCGATGTCTTGGGCAGCGCGGAGGTTCTTTTCACCCGTGAGACTGAAGAGTCCCCCGACTTCCCCGTTTTTGATCTTCTCTGAGACGCCGCCGTTCTTGCCTTCACCGGTAACGATACTTCCGGAGGCGAGCAGATTCAATTGACCTATTTTTTCCTTAAGCGTCATTCTGCTCATCAGGTTGGTAATAAACTGATCCATTTGGGGATCATTCTCCTGAGCGGCAGATGAGGCTGGCAATAATAAAAGCAGGCAAACTGCTGTGTAAAGGATTTTTCTTGCTTTCATGATCTTTATATATAAAGGTAGGGTTCGTTAGGATATTTGTTTTGGGGAAATATGAAACCGGTCTTTGAGATGGTGCCGGTTCCTGTTAGTGACATTAAAAATATTACAAGAATCCCTGATGCCGCAGTGCCTCTATCAGGCCCTTCGAAAGTGGGACATTGTCCTTTTTAGTATATCTGATATCGGTATAAACCTGTGCTAAAGTTTCTTTCTTATTGATTTCCACAAAATGCCGGTTCTTTTCCGTGTTTTCTTTTTCAGCATAGAAACGGTCGATCATTTGGGGCGTGTAGTCCTTGTAGTGCTCTTTGTGGATGATAGCTTTGAGAGGCAGTCGGTCACTTTGTTCAGGATCTTCAGCCGGCCAACCCAATGTAATCGTAGCTACCGGGAAGACAAGTTTGGGCAGTTGTAAGGCGTCTATAATCTGTTGGGGAGAATAGAAAGTGGTGCCTAAAAAGCATGTACCGAGACCTTTTTCCTCAGCAAGATTGCTGAAAGTCTGCGTATAAAGCAAGGCATCTGCAGAGGCATTGATAAAACTCAGGAAATTGTCATACCCGGGATTAGCCTTACGTTGCTTTGCCCAAAGGGTCGTGCGTCGGAAATCTGCGCAAATGGTCAGGACAACAGGCGCCCCCATGACCATCGGTTGGTCAAAATGAGCAGGGGAAAGTGCTTCCTTGCCCTCCTTCGAGCGTGTGATGACAACGCTGTAGAGTTGAAGATTGCCCATAGTGGGTGTGCGCTCGGCTTCTTGAAGGAGTTGGTTGAGAAGTTCATCACTGACCGCTTTGTCAGAATACTTACGTATACTTTTCCTTTGATTGAATGATTCCATATATTAAGTCTTTTGAAATTTCCGTTAACCGGTGAAACCTTCTATCGGAAAGCTTCAGTTACAAAGTTAACTGAATTTAGAGAAACGAGCAAATTATTTGACTTTATTAATGCTGGGAATCATACAAAAGGAAAAACAGTTTCAATCTTAGGTGTATACGACCAGTATAATCAGAAAACACAACGCCTTATCCGTTAAGTGACTCGTCCTGTCGTAGCTTACTTTCATCCTGAAAAAATGAATTTTGGATGACTTGGAGAACGGGTTTGACGATTTGAAATTACTACTAAAAGTTTTTCGTTTCCGAAAATATTGAGTTATCTTTGCACGATAGTTAGAAATTACAATTCACCAAAATATGGAAGGTAAAACCTATTCTTTTGAGGAAGCATACGAAGAGTCTTTGAAGTATTTTGACGGTGATCAGTTGGCCGCCAAGGTATGGGTAAACAAATACGCTATGAAAGACAGCTTCGGGCATATCTTCGAAAAATCGCCGGTAGATATGCATTGGCGTATAGCAAATGAAATTGCTCGGATAGAGCAAAAGTATCCCAACCCGATGAGTGCTCAACAAGTTTTTGACCTGCTGGACCATTTCCGCTATCTTGTCCCCGGGGGCAGTCCGATGGCAGGGATAGGCAATAAGCATCAGGTCTCGAGTCTGAGCAACTGTTTTGTGATCGGCTTGGACGGGGATGCCGATTCCTATGGTGCTATTATGAAGATCGACGAGGAACAGGTCCAATTGATGAAACGTCGTGGCGGTGTCGGACATGATCTGAGTCAGATTCGTCCAAAAGGCTCACCGGTCAACAATTCTGCCCTGACAAGTACGGGTCTCGTCCCGTTTATGGAGAGATACAGCAATTCCACCCGTGAGGTAGCTCAGGACGGGCGGCGCGGAGCACTGATGCTTTCCGTGAGCATCAAGCATCCCGACAGTGAAGATTTCATCGATGCGAAGTTGGAGCAAGGTAAGGTGACCGGTGCCAATATCAGCGTGAAGATAGACGATGAATTCATGAAGGATGCGATCGCAGACCGCCCCTATACCCAGCAGTTCCCGATAGATGCAAAGAGTCCGAAGGTGACAAAACAAATATCGGCACGTAAACTCTGGGGGAAGATCGTACATAATGCCTGGAAAAGTGCGGAACCGGGAGTGCTGTTTTGGGATACGATCCTTCGGGAGAGTGTGGCCGACTGCTATGCTGATCTCGGGTTTCGGACAGTGAGCACGAACCCTTGTGGAGAAATTCCCCTCTGCCCTTATGACAGTTGTCGTCTCTTGGCAATCAATCTGTACTCTTATGTGGAGAAACCGTTTACTAAAGACGCCTATTTCAACTTCGACAAATTCAAGCAGCACGTACAATACGGTCAACGACTGATGGACGATATCGTCGACCTTGAGATGGAAAAGATAGACATGATCCTCGACAAGATCAAGAAAGATCCTCAGAGCGATGAGGTGAAGTATACAGAATATCACCTTTGGGAGAAGATTCGCAAGAAGAGTGGGGAAGGTCGCCGTACTGGTCTGGGAATCACAGCTGAAGGCGATATGCTGGCAGCTTTGGGTTTCCGTTATGGTACCCAGGAGGCGACAGATTTCAGCGTCTCCGTACATAAGACACTTGCACTGAATGCCTATCACAGTTCAGTTATAATGGCTAAGGAGCGTGGCGCTTTTGAAATATATGACACCCAGCGTGAACTGCACAATCCTTTTATCCTCCGTTTGAAGGAAACTGATCCGGGACTATATGAAGAGATGGTCAAATACGGCCGTCGAAACATAGCGTGTCTGACGATAGCCCCTACAGGGACCACCTCATTGATGACCCAGACGACTTCCGGTATAGAACCGGTATTCATGCCTGTTTACAAGCGCCGTCGGAAGGTCAATCCGAGTGATGATGATGCCCATGTAGATTTCGTCGACGATGTAGGTGACAGTTATGAGGAGTATATCGTCTATCATCAGAAATTTCTTAAATGGATGAAGGTCAATGGCATTGACACCACAAAGAATTACAGTCAGGAAGAGATTGACGGTCTCGTGGCACGTTCACCTTATTATAAAGCGACAGCTAATGATGTTGACTGGTTGATGAAGGTGAGGATGCAGGGAGCTATTCAGAAATGGGTAGACCATTCTATTTCTGTGACCGTCAATCTGCCTAATAGTGTCGATGAGGCCTTGGTCAACAAATTGTACGTCGAGGCTTGGAAATGCGGCTGCAAGGGTTGTACCATTTATCGTGACGGCAGTCGTGCAGGCGTCATGGTCTCCGTTTCCAAGAAAGATAAGAAGAGTGAGAAAGCGGCCGTTGACGGCAATGATGTCAAAGACAACAACCTGGAGGAGAAGGCTGCTTTCAAGCGCCCGACAGTTACAGAGATCCGTCCCAAGGAATTGGATTGCGATGTGGTCCGTTTCCAGAACAATAAAGAGAAATGGGTCGCATTTGTCGGATTGCTGAACAATTATCCTTATGAGATATTCACTGGTCTTCAAGATGATGAGGAAGGTATTGCACTTCCGAAGAATGTCACGAAAGGCGAGATTATCCAACAGACGAATCCTGATGGCTCTCACCGCTATGACTTCCAATTCAAGAACAAAAGAGGATACAAGACAACTGTAGAAGGCTTGAGCGAGAAGTTCAATCCGGAATACTGGAATTATGCCAAGTTGATTTCCGGGGTCCTGCGTTACCGGATGCCTATAGACCATGTCGTCAAACTGGTTACCTCTCTGCAATTGAAGGATGAAAGTATTAATACTTGGAAGAACGGCGTCGTAAGGGCCTTGAAGAAATATATCGTAGACGGTACAAAGGCGAAAGGTCAGAAATGTCCGATATGCGGGCAGGAGACCTTGGTCTATCAGGAAGGTTGTTTGATCTGCACGAATTGCGGAGCAAGCCGCTGTGGCTGATAAGGAGAGTTTAATCGTGAGCATAGGAGATCTTGCGGCTGGGCCAAACATACTTTGTGCCCTTCAGAAACGGCTGGGCTTAAAGAGACCGAACCGCAAGATCAAATAGATGCATGAAAGTGCGAAAGACAGGACCAATTTTAAGGAGGCGGATATGAAACTGACGGATAGTGAAATAGTGCTGAAGGGGATGCGTTTCCATGCCTTTCATGGTGTCGGAGCACAGGAGCATCTTACAGGTAATGACTATATCGTGGATCTCTGTGTCCGCTATTCGATAGAAAAGGCGATGTATTCTGATGATCTTGAAGATACCTTGAATTACGCAGACCTTTATAAGATCGTCAACCAGGAAATGCAGACCCCGAGTTTGTTGTTGGAGCGTGTAACAGGGAGAATAGCAGAAAGGCTGTTCCATGCTTTCCCTTCCATACAGGCGGTAGATATGAATCTGATGAAACTGAACCCGCCTATAGGGGCTGACTGTGAAGGCGCCTTAATCAAATCACATTTTATCAACGACAATTAGTGATTTTGGATGGAAAAGTGATAATTTTCAGAAGGTAATTGAGATAGAAATGATAAAACTGAATAAAAGATAGTAGTTTTTGTGAGAAAATCATTACTTTTGCATTAAACTGCCTTTTGAGGAATGAAGAGACATTTTTTGATTATCTTTTTGGCTTTGTTATCCTCTGTGATAACTGTCCCTGTAGTTTTTGCCGGTTCTGCTAAAAATCAACGTTTTACGTTAGTGATTGATGCCGGGCATGGTGGACATGATGCGGGTGCATTAGGGGCCATGTCAAATGAGAAGGATATTAATCTGAAGGTTGCATTGGCTTTTGGACGTGATGTTGAGCGGAATTGCCCTGACGTCAGGGTGATTTATACGAGAAAAACTGACGTTTTTGTCCCCTTGATGGAGCGTGCCAATATTGCCAACCGCAATAATGCTGATCTGTTTATATCCATTCACACCAATGCTCTGCCGGCAGGAAGGATTGCCCAGGGTTTCGAGACGTGGACGCTGGGAATGCATCGTGCTAAGGATAATCTGGCCGTCGCTATGAGGGAGAACTCGGTCATCTCAATGGAGAAGGACTATAAAGTGACTTATCAGGGTTTCGATCCCAATTCTTCAGAGAGTTATATTATGTTCGAGTTCATACAAGACCGGAACATGGCGAAAAGCGTTGATCTGGCTGGGATGATAGAAAAGAATGTCTGCAATCGGGCGAACCGTATTAATAAGGGCGTGCATCAGGCAGGATTCTTGGTTTTGAGAGAGACCTCAATGCCGAGTTGTCTCATAGAACTCGGTTTTATCACCACTCCCAGTGAAGAGCAGGACTTGAATGATGCTTCTAAGGAAGAAGCTATTGCGGACGGAATCTATCATGCGTTCCTGGAATATAAGAACAAGTATGGCCGTCGCATAACAGTACCTTATCGTAGTGAGACCAATGATACTCCTGATGTCCCTCAGATTGTGTCGGATAATGATCAGGACGATCAGGAGGCAACAAAAGTGAACAGTCAGGACAATACACATTGGGTCTTGGTGCCGCCTGCAAATAAAAAGACTCCTGTTGCTCAGTCAACAGATCAGTCTGCGGGTGATTCTGATGCAAAGACAAACAGTATAGCTAAAAAACGCAGTCAGGGGAGTGTACCCGTAAAATCGAAGTTGGCTGATTCGAAAAAAACGACTGCCTCTCAGGCAACTCAGGCTCCTTCAGCAGATGTGCCGGTCTTTAAGGTGCAGTTGTTCGCTTCCAGTAGAGAGGTGCATGTGGGCGATGCTTCGTTGAAAGGGTTAGATGATTTTGATTTCTATCGAGACGGACAGTTCCTGAAATATACAACTGGAAGTTCGGCAGATTACAATGAAATATCACGGTTGCGGAAGAGTTTACTGGACCGATTCCCGGACGCTTTCATCATTGCCTTCAAGAACGGAAAAAGAATAGATGTAAACCAGGCCATTACGGAATTTTCAAACAACAAGAAAAAATAAGATTTATGAAGCAGATACTCACCAAAGAGGTTAAAATCGCCTTGGTCGCCATAATTGGAATAGTCGTTCTTTTTTTCGGGATCAAGTTTCTGAAGGGGATGAACTTGTTTTCGAATGATGATACGTATTATATGACGTTTCAGGATATCAGTGGACTGGGTACAGCTGCTCCTATCTATGCTGACGGATATAAGGTGGGTACTGTCAAAGGTATAGAATATGATTATGAAGGCACTGGTCCTATCCGTGTGAAGGCGGGTCTGAAAAAGGGCTTGCGTATACCTAAGGGGAGCAAAGCTGAAATAGAAAAGGACATCATGGGCAATATGCAGGTGAATATCTTGATGTCAAATAATCCTGTAGAGAAGATCGAACCCGGTCAAGTGATTCCTGGTATGACAGAATCTGGTATGATGGCAAAATTCCAGGAGATGGTACCTTCTATCGAGAAGATGATGCCTAAGATCGATTCTATTCTTACAGGTCTCAACGCGTTAATCGCCAATCCTGCTCTCACTCATTCCCTTGACAATATACAAGTGACCACTGCCAATCTTGCCGTTTCTTCCAGACAATTGAATACCCTGCTCACAGGATTGAACCGTCAGATACCCGGATTGATGGGTAAGGCAGGCGGGATGTTGGACAATGCCAACGGTGTCATGGTCAACAGCAGAAAATTTACAGACCATCTGGCCTCTCTTGATATTCAGAAAACAATGAATCAAGTAAATACCACCTTGGATCAGGTGCATCAACTGAGTGAGAAACTCAACAACGAGAACAGTTCATTAGGAAAATTGATGAATGACCCGTCCTTGTATGATAATATGAACATGAGTGTCCGCAATCTTGACTCTTTGTTCGTCAATATCCGGACTCATCCTAAGCGGTATGTTCATTTCTCTTTGTTTGGCAAAAAAGACAAGTAGAAAGATAACTGGACGTGAGTTTGATAATGAAGTCCTCTCTATGGCATCAAAACAGTTGTCGATAGAGAGGACTTTTATTTGTAATTTATGCAATGGAATGAAGGGCGTTAAGCCCTTTCAGAATGGCGTAAAGCGCATTTCCTAATTAAATTTTGTCTAAATAATTATCACCCTTGTTTCACAGAGTTGCTGACGATATTTTAGTGTTTGAAAATGAGTCGCTTTAGGGTTTGTCATGGGATTGTTTCACTACTAAAGTCCCTTCTGTAGGTAATACTGTTTATATCTCTTATTATCAATAATTTATATCGTTTGGCGTTTCATCTGCTATAAGCAGTGTACCGTAAGCCATTAAATACCCGATAACAAGCTGTTTACGGTGAATGGGGCAATATATGTTGAAGAACATGATTTGTGTAATTAGAAAATGTTTTATACCTTTGCAAATGAGTCGAGTACCGAATGATTTGATCATTTAGGAGGAAATACAGTTTGATTTTCGGGCTGTTACCTTAGCCGAAGTGGTCAATAGATTAGAGAGACCGTTGAGAGTCAATTGTCTGTCGATTTATAGCGTTTCATTTCTTAAGCGTCAAGCCGGTCAGTGAGTTTGCTGAGCGTGACGGAGATGACACGCGAAATTGTTCTGCGACCTGTATTATGAAATCAATTTATAGCGTGTTTTTTTAGCATGAAGAAAGACAGTCCTAAAGATCTTTGGGATCAGGCCCTTATGCTCATCAGAAATAATCTGGATGAGAAGGCCTATAACACTTGGTTCAGACCTATTGTTTTCGAGTCCTATGACGAGAAGAAAACGACCCTTCTTGTCCAAGTGTCGAGTGGTTTCGTTTATGAGTATTTGGAGGCTAACTATGTAGATTTGATGAGCAAGGCCCTTCGAAAATTTTTCGGAGAAGGCATCCGGTTGACTTATCGTATCGTCACCGATAAAGAGCATAACCTGACACAAAACATAGAAGCTGATCCGGCAGATGCTATCAAACAGAAACCGCTGGCAGGCGCCAATCAGTCTCCGACGATCCTGGATGCGGCAAAACCCCAGCAACTCGATTCCCAACTGAATCCGAAACTGACTTTCTCTAATTATGTGGAGGGAGACAGCAATAAGTTGCCGAGGTCTATCGGACTGACAATAGCCGAGCATCCGAATACGGCACAATTCAATCCGATGTTCATCTATGGCCCTTCTGGTTGTGGAAAGACCCATTTGATCAATGCCATCGGGAATGAGTGCAGAAAATGCTATCCGAACAAGAGAATCTTGTATATCAGTGCGAGGCTTTTCCAAGTGCAGTATACAAGTGCCGTGCTGAATAACCACGTCAATGATTTTATAGGGTTCTATCAGACCATTGACATGCTGATTGTAGACGATGTCCAGGAATGGATGGGAAAAGCCAAGACCTTGGATACTTTCTTCCATATATTTAATCATCTGTTCAAGAATGGCCGAAGAATCATTCTGGCAAGTGATCGCCCGCCGGTGGAACTGAAAGATATGCCTGACCGCCTGCTGACTCGTTTCTCTTGTGGACTTATCGCTGAACTGGAGAAACCGAACAAGCAACTCTGCAAAGATATTCTGACTAATCTGATTCGGCGCAACGGTCTTGCCATTCCCGATGATGTAGTGGACTATATTGCTGAGAATGCAGACGGAAGCGTACGTGATCTGCAAGGCGTCATCAACGGTCTGTTGGCATACAGCATTACCTATGGCGGCGATATCAATTTGAAGTTAGCCGAGAGAGTGATCAAGCGGGCTGTGAAAGTAGATGATGAGCCGCTTACACTAGATGATATCGTCAGTACGGTCTGCAAGCACTTCAATGTGTCACCAAACTCTGTAAATAGCCGTAGCCGTAAGCATGATTTCGTCATAGCCCGGCAAGTCAGTATGTATATGGCGCAGAAATACACGAAGATGCCTGCTTCAAGAATCGGAAAATTGGTTGGCAATAGAGACCATTCAACTGTAGTCCATAGTTGTTCTAAAGTCGAAGGGCGCTTGAAGGTTGACCGTTCTTTTCGGGATGAACTGGTATCGATAGAAAATGCATTTAAACTGAAAAACTGATCGGAGAATAGCATCTGGCTTTTCTTAAGAACAAAAAGAAGTGAAACTCCTCAGAGTCTCACTTCTTTTTTAGTATCTGTACATTTTCAAGTTGTACAATCATAGCCCTCTACCATGAGGGTGTATCCTCAACAAAAAATCATAGCGGGAGATGGATTGAAAATCCTGCGATCAACCAGAAACCTGGTTGAGGGACGTTACCAACTTCCACGTAGTCTTTATCGAGAATGTTATTGGCTTCGATATAGGCTTTCCAATTCGTGTTATCCCAACTGAGTTTCCCGTCCAGTATTCCATAGGATGAATAGGGATGTGTTCTGCCGTTGGCATCCACATAAGTACCTATGCGGTGTTGGAATCGGTATTGGAGGTCTAAGTCGAGTTGCCTCCATAATTTCAACCCTAGATGAGTCACAACTTTATTTTTCAAGTACTCTAAAGCCGTGAGGCTTTGAATATTCGAGGCTTCATGCTTCGACTGATTGATAAAGCTATAACTGAAAAGGAAGTCCTTAAGAAAATGTTGGGAAGGTATCAACTGGAAGAAATCAAAGTTCAGTGACGTTTCTATGCCAAGGGCATTGATCTTTCCATAATTGACAGATTTCCAAAGTGGAGATCCGTTCTCATCTTTAGTTCCATCATAGATCCAGTCAATCAGATTTTTATAATGGTTGTGATAAATACTTGCCTTGCCGGAAATTCCTTGGGCACTGTACTTGATTCCTGTTTCAAAAGCTGATAATTCTTCAGGCTTCAAATGTGGGTCAGCTTGGTATCCCCCGACAGAATAATAAAGTTCTGTGATAGAGGGGAGTCGAAGAGACGTGTTGAATGAAGTATAGACCTTCCAATTGTTGCCTATACGATAACTGGCATCAAGGCCGGGGTAGACACGCATGTTCATATCGGCCCAACTGTTCTTGACGGCAATCAGGCCCGCAGAAAGTGTAAAACGACTCAGGAGAATATTGTGTTCCAATACGAATTGCACATTCGTCCGGTTCAGTCCATCTTTGTATTGTAGCCCTGTGTCATGTATTGGCCTGAGATGTTTCAGCGGTTCCCCAAGGTTAGTGCTGACCAGATCTTCGTTCCGAATCTCTGTTCCGAGAGCAGTACGTCCCCCGAACCAGTCGAAATAACTGTTTAGGTTGACACCGTAGACATCTGTCCGATTGTAGTTGAAAGGAGTTTTGTCGGCGGAATGACGGAAAAGTTCGAATCGGTCCATGGAACGATTCCAATAGATAGAAGGTTTCAGATGGAACAGACCGATTTTGTTTTCTGCCTGCAGGGCAGTGAATGTCTTGAAAGTATGTTCAAATTGATCATCGTATTTGGAACTGTAAGAAGTACTGCTTCCCCAGTTTTTCGTACTTAGGCCGGCATACCATTTGACAGAAACATTAGGGTCGTTGTAATTGCCTTGATAAAAAGTCTTTCCACCCTTATAATCATTATTCAGTTGCCCGTTTTTGTCTCGGCTGAATCCATCACTGCGGGTATAACTTCCTGAAACCTGATTGTTCCAGTGTCCCTTTGCAATATTGGCTCTGCCGCCAGCGGAGAGATAACCGAATGAACCGCCTTCAATATGAGTGGTCATGCTGGTTTGCTCAGGAGTCCTAGTGACAATATTAATGGCTCCAAGAAGTGAAGAAGTTCCATAAACCCTGCCTGCAGGTCCCTCGAGTATTTCGATACGCTCTATCTCACTGAGGTCTACAGGCAAATCAAAGGCGTTATGACCGGTTTGAGGGTCACAGATATTGATGCCGTTGAGCAAGATGGTGATCTGTTCGCTGTTGCCGCCTCGAATGCTGATATCCGTTTGTGCCCCAATGGCACCCCTTTGTCGGACATCGACGCCTGCAGCGTACTTTAACAGATCATTTACACTTTGCACCGGCGCGGCGGCGATATCCTTTCGCGTCAGTACAGTAACCATTCTCGCTTGCTGACTTCTAGTCAGCGGTGCCCTGCTTGCAGTCACATCGACCTCGTCAAGTTGCTGCTCTTTCCCGGAAATGGTATCAGAAGCGATCTTGTTGACATCTGTACTGACGCCAGCTGCCTTTGCGTGAGACAAAGTAGCAATGCTCAGTGTGCCGACAAGCACTTCTTTCCCCAGTACGGAGAACAGAGCGTAGCCCTTGTTTGAGAATTTCTTGAATCTCAGGCTGCGGCGCTTGTTGAAAATTGTTTTGTACATTGATTGATTAATTGATTAAATTGCCTTGCTTACGGCAAGGTAGTGCAAAGGTAGTTGTTTTGTCTGAGAAAACAACTACCGGAAATATTTTTTATCAGTGATGGGAGTGGCTGTTGAAGTTTATCAGCCTCAAAAAGAAACAGATTCTTCAAGTCTTTTCTTCGAATCTGGAAAGGCCGTATAAGAGTGCTCTCTAAAATCAATCATTGCTTTTATACTCATAATTCTCTCCAAAATCTTTTTGGTATTCTCTGTTAAATGCTCTGATGGCGTCTTTAGCTTCGAATATCCTGCTCAGCCTTTTTAAAGATTTGATTTGAATATCCAAGGCATTGGTATTTAGAGGATCCGCATTGAATATAGCTTTTGCCCATTCAATGGCAATTTCATATTCTTTCTTTTTGTAAGCTTCTTCCATTTCTTTTGTCAGGATAGGAATCAGCATTTGTTCTTCCTTGGATTTGAAACGGTCAAGAGTCGGCATATCCATCTTCTGTAGGAACTTGCCTCTTTTCAGTATGGACAATAGTGAGAATTCATTTGCATTGTCTTCCTTAATGATCCTGCGACAATCATAATAATCGCAATAGAAGGGGGCTTGAACATCCAGCTTGAAAAATCCGTCTTGGTAGACAACCTGAATACCGTCTATTTCCTCAAGTACTTTCCGTAGGTGGTTAATGGTGACACTTCTGGAATTCTTGATCTTTTCAGTAGTCTTGTTCCCCCATAGCATTGTACCTAATACCTTAGATGATATGCCTTCTTTCTCACTGTGTTCAATTAGGATAAAAAGGACTTCCCGGAGTTTGTTTGTAAACATATAACTGATATCCCGATTCTTTCTGTCCCGAGCCATAAAATCTCCAAACAAGTATATGGAATTTGGCTTTAATTGACTTTTGTCCAGATGCAAACGTGAACTCTGACGAATAAGACCTGCTTTATTTTTCTTTCGGTATAGGAATATGAAAACCACACCTATGCAGAGTATACAAATGATCAAAATGATCATCTCTTTCTTAGTACTATGAGGGGGCTCGATAATTGCCGCGTATTCTGTTGCAGACAGAACAGGCAGGTCTATGCTGTAGATCTTCAGGGTAGAAGAAATATCGTCTTTTGATTCTTGTACCGTTACGATAAACTTTCGTTGTTGACGGTCGTAATACAAATTGGCATTGGTCGTTATTTTATCAGAGTGTATGGGAATGGAATCGCCAAGTATTTGATAACTTCCGTCCTTAATGGAAAAACGATAAAGTTTCAGGTAGGAATCAGAAAGGAATTCAGAATAGCATAAGGTATAGAAATATCTTCTATCAAAGATAATCATGTTTCTTACAGGGACGACATTCTGCTTCTTACCCCACTTTAAATCCCATAGTTTCGTGATCTTCTTAGTTATTTTATTTAGGCGATATAAATCATAAAAATATTTTCTTCCGACAGACTGGTTTCCTGATTCATTGCCCATTCCTCCAAACAAATAGACGTCATTTCCATATTGCCCGACTGATACGAAATATCTGGGCATCCTCGGTCCTTTGATCCCTTTCATCACAGACCAACTATGGGAATGGAGGTCATATGTATAGAATTGGTTGCTATAGTGCATGGGTTCAAATCCTCCATAAATTGTTAATTCTTGTCTTCTCCAGTCAAAAAATGATCCATGATGATGTTCTTGGGCTTTTAGCTGATTATTGCTTTCAGGAGTCCAACTTAGTGTGCTTAAATTTAGGCTGGCTAGGGTAACATCTTGTGGCTTTTTATTATTCTTGTGAACTTCATAGGTATAAAGTCTATTATTAATAGGATTGAAGAAGTTCATTCCTAAATATATTTCCACAGGACATCTATTGGCAAACCGATTGTATATAGATTGTTTACTGCTAATATTATAGATATTTAATTCTGTCCGGTTATAATAGTAAATATTTTGCCGAAAGGGATCAAAGCATACTCCCGCATTAGTATTGGAATGCAATTTCTTGAGAAATTTCCAATGATACGAGTCATTGATTCCCCAATAAGGATTTTCAACATAACCTATTTTCTTGCCGTCCTTGTCGTATACATTATTTCCGTAACTTTGATTTAATGGAAAGTAATATACCTTACTGTCTCCACTAATATTAAGATCCTTTATACCAAAAGCAGGAACATCAATAATATAGTCATTTCGACCAAATACTAAATCTGGTCTTATTTCTTTTGGTAAAAGAGCATCATGGATAGTTTTTTTGTGTCCATTGATTTTCATACTTATGATTTTATTGTCTAAATCAAAGTGTAGGCTAAACCGGAACCAATGTTCGTCTTTTAATTCACATCGATTATATTTGAAAGTAATTAGTTCCTTATAGCCTTCTCTGTTGAGTTCTATAATGTCTTCTTTGGATTCATCCAAAAAAACATTGAATATTTCATCACTTTTGAGATCTGTGATTCTGAGTATATATCCGATATCTGGATTTTCAGGGAGTCGCATTTCAAAATTAATGGTGAATTGGTGATGAAAAACGTCATTGTCTTCCTTGAAGACATCATAAGAAGTACGCTTCCTTATGGAATTGAAAGGGTTTTGGAAAAAAAGACCTTGTGCATTGACTATTAGTGTATTGTTAAGGAATACTGTTATTAGAAAGAAAAGGTAATAGAGTTTCATGCGTGTATTTTTTGTATCAGTTATTTTTCGCAAAGATACTATAGAATTTCGATTTCTCAATGATATAGGGTTAATTTTATCCTTTTTCTCTTTAAATTATTATATTAATTGATTTGTTAACCACTTATTATCCTATTTTTTAATCTTGATATTATTAACTTTGTTTATCTTAAATTTATATAGCATGGTTTTCTGTATTAAAGAAATATATATTTACGCTAAATGATAAAAGTAATAGTTGTTGACTTATCGTCTACCTTATCAATGTCTGAATTGACTATCCAACAATGAAAAATATCAGAATATTCATTTTGGTTTGTCCTATACTACCGGTTATATCACCCATGATATATTATCGCCGGGCGTACTCAGAAGTTTGTCATATGCAGCAAGCCTAGTAAGAATTTCGGCAGCAGCCGCAGTTCTAGGCCTGTAGTCCTGAACAAAATCGGTGAAAATTGAGCCGGTGTGAAGTGTGGATAATTCGGCAATAAAAATACGATCCTTAAAAACATTAAAATGCGCAGACTGTTCATATCGTTGTTTATCCTGTTAATTGCCGTAGCCGTCAACGGCCAGCAATTGACGGTGGGGACTTATAATATAAGGAATCATAACCATGATGACGAACTGGCGGGGAACGGCTGGTCACGGCGCTGTCCGGTCATATCCCAGTTGGTGACGTTCAATGACTTTGACATCTGGGGCTCGCAGGAGGTGCTCCATGACCAGTTGCTGGACCTGTTGTCGGCAATGCCTCAGTACGGCTATCTGGGAGTAGGGCGCGATGACGGGAAGACGGGAGGGGAGTATTCGCCCATCTTCTATAAGAAAAGCCGCCTGAAGGTGTTGAAGGACGGCCATTTCTGGTTGGCGGAGCATACGGACTGTCCGAATAAAGGTTGGGATGCGGCGTGCATTCGCATCTGTACGTGGGGCTTTTTCCAGGATCTGCAGACGAAGCGGAAGTTCTGGTTCTTCAACCTCCATATGGACCATATGGGAGTGGTGGCCAGAGAGGAGAGCTCCAAGCTGGTATTGAAGAAAGTGAAGGAGATGTGCGGCAGTGATCCCGTAATCCTGACGGGTGACTTCAATGTGGACCAGACCCACGAATGCTATCGCCTGCTGGCAAATTCGGGTGTGTTGCAGGATACCTATAGGATAGCCGACATGCACTATGCGCTGAACGGGACGTTCAACGGCTTTGACCCCTTTTCAAAGACGGACAGCCAGATCGACCATGTCTTTGTTTCAAGGCAGTTTCATGTCTACCGTTTCGGGATCCTGACGGACACCTATCGTTCACCGAGGAAGACCTCGGAGACAGTGGAGGAGAAAGACGCGCCGAAGGAAATAGCGTTCAAGAAGTATGATATCCGGATGCCTTCCGATCATTTCCCTGTGAAGGTTATCCTGCAATATAATAAATAGTATTCTTTAATTCATCGCGCTGTAATTTCTTGTCAATAATCTGTTGTTTTATGACTATCAAACATGATCTTTTTAGGTTGCTTGTTGCGTTTTCTGTAATAA
>NZ_JAMXLY010000080.1 GCF_024054555.1 Segatella cerevisiae
ATTCAGCCGCACTTGCACACCAACAAGTGCTATCTTTTCTTTTGTCTTAACTCTGTTAAGTTATTAAAAACAATTAAAAATAGCCCCTTCCCAATAGGTGGGGCACAAAATATTTACGTATGAAAAAAAAGTTATTCATCTTGTTGGGAGCGCTCTTGCTGACAGTAACAGCTCATGCCCAGTTTGAAGCAAACAAAACGTATATCGGCGGTTCTCTCTCCGGGTTGAACTTGAACTATAATGGTAAGGATAACCTCCATTTTGGAGTGCAAGTCCAAGTGGGACGGCTGATAGCTGACAACCTGATGGTGCTCGGACAGGCTGGTTATGAGCATACCGGTGGTGACAGTGACATTCCTGACAATGCCATGGTCGGGGCAGGACTCCGTTATTACATTATCCAGAATGGCCTGTATCTGGGACTTAATGGCAAACTTATTCATGCCAACCATAATTACAATGATCTTATGCCGGGACTGGAAGTAGGATACGCTTTTTTCCTGAGTCGGACAGTTACGCTGGAACCAGCCGTCTACTATGATCAAAGTTTCAAGAATCATAGTGATTATTCTACAGTTGGTTTCAAAATAGGGATCGGCGTTTATCTCTGATCCGACAATCTGAAAATATACAGCCTGTTCTTCATTGTGGAGGACAGGCTTTTTTGATGTGAAATCATCGGGCTTTCATCAGAAAAGTCCATCCCCTATATGCTCTTTATTTTGCTCATAAGTGGGGTAGTTGTGCAATATTGTTTCGATTTTCGATTAAGAAAGGTTAAAATACAGCGTGTTCATTTGGTATTTCTTTCAATAAGCGTATTTTTGCAAAATAGAGATAGCAATTTCTATCCTATTTGTTTGAAACTTGCCGTTTGAAGAAGTCTACGGTCAAGAGGAAGGATTGATATTCTTGAGGGATGTATATGGATTTGTTTAAAACGTATTTGAGGTGCTTTTCTACTGAAAATCAAAGAGGAAATTGAAATGGGAATAAACTTGATCAAAGAGAAGATGGTGGATCATGCCTTTGGCCAGAAAGAGACCAGCATAGGCCTGACGATGAAGGAAACGATCGCCGAGGCTCAGCGGTGTTTACACTGTAAAGTTCCACAATGCAGAAAGGGGTGCCCCATTGAGAATGATATTCCTGACTTCGTGCATGAGGTGTCAATGGGGAATTTCGGGTCTGCTATGAATATTATAAATGCCAGGAGTAATCTGCCGGCTATCTGTGGCCGTGTCTGCCCGCATGAAAAACAGTGTCAGGGACACTGCATTCTGGGCAGGAAAGGCGTCCCTGTGCAGATAGGCATGATCGAACAGTTCGTGGCTGACTTTGATACCAAGATGCACCTGACGAGTGAAAAGATCCCGCAGAAGACACGTGGCAAAGTAGCAGTCATCGGATCCGGTCCTGCCGGACTTACTGTAGCTGGTGATTTGGCAAGACAGGGTTTTGCCGTAACGATCTACGAAGGACTGCCTGAACCGGGAGGAGTGCTAATGTACGGGATTCCCGAATACCGACTTCCCAAGGTCGTCGTCAGAGCAGAGATCAAGAAGATCGAAGCTCTGGGTGTCAATTTCGTCTGCAATTGTATGGTGGGCGAGAACGGAGTGAACGTGGACAGTATCTTTAAAGAAGGCTATGATGCCATCTTCATGGGGACGGGAACGGATGTTCCTAAAGACATGGGGGATACGCCGAATGCAAATTTGCTTGGGGTGATCCAGAGTACCTATCTGCTGCATAACTTCAATGCTTATAATGAAGGTGCGATGAGCCGTGACATGGTGCCTGTGCAGGCTGGACAGAAAGTCGGGATCATTGGCGGTGGAAATGTAGCGATGGATGCTGCCCGGACCTGTATCCGTCTGGGGGCTGATGTCACCATTCTCTACCGGCGTACGGAAGCTGAGATGCCTTCCAATAAGGAAGAGTATGCTTTGGCCGTGAAGGAAGGTGTTCGTTTCAGTTGGAAGACGACAGTCAGTGAGTTTATTCCGGGCAGTAACGGTTGGCTGGCAGGTTGTCGCCTGGAAACCCCTGAAGGTGAAAAAACTGAAAAGTTTGACCGTATCTTCCTGGCTATCGGCAGTAAACCTGCAAAGCGTATCGTCAGTACGACCAGCGGAATAAAAGTGGATGATAAGGGATATGTCATTATCTCTGAACGACCCTACGGGATGACAACCAGACGCGGCGTCTTCGCAGGCGGGGATGTTGTCCATCGCCCGCAGACTGTAGTCATGGCTATGAAGGCTGCAAAGCAGGTCGCCTTGGGGATAGAACAGTATGTAGATGCCGTCAAACTGATGAAGGATGTCGGACTGAATATTCCTGATGCCTGACGGCAGGTGACGGGGATCTTCTGTTGAAAAATGGAAGGTGTCCCCGCTCTTCTCTTAACCTTTGCAGAAATGACACTTTGGGGTAAAAGAGACGGAAATGATAATTTTGAATTTATTAGTTTAAAACTCCTTTAAATATTTGCATGTGGCCATTCTATCTCGTACCTTTGCAACATATGAATCGATGTGTCGTTTTGATTCTTTGTCTCCTTGTCGGGATAGTGGCTTATGCCCAACGGACATGCGTGATTGCGGATATGGAGACTCACGTGCCCATAAAGGATGTTATCGTCCATACCAATACTGATCATTGGGCGAGAACAGATTATAGGGGATATTTTGCAATGCATTATTCCTTTGATTCCGCTTCAGTTTCTAAAATCGGATATTTAAAAACATATATTTACAACAAAAATCTCCCGGATACGGTTTTCTTGCTTCAGCAGGCACACCAGTTGCATGAAGTGGAAGTCTTTGGAAATGATTTGGGCAAGCAGAATGCAAATTCTATTGGAAACTCATCCAGTCAGGCAGCCAAGGAAGTTGTCGTGCCAAAAGGTTTGGCTAATTTCAATGCTTTCGGTTGGATGGACAGGAGAGGTAATCGGGATAGAAGGCATCAGAAGAAAGCCCAAAGTGTAATTTCTGAGTTGGATTCACAACAACAGGAAAGTTCAGGGGATCCTATATTGGAAGCCTTCCACCAGCAACAGGCGATAAAGGCAGCTGCAGACAAGGCTAAATTGGAAGCTTTGGAAAAGGCCCGCGAAAAGCAGGCTGCTGAAACGGATCAAAAGAAGAAGGCTGCTGAAAAAGAAATTGCTAACTGATAGGGCGTTTTCAGTTTATTTATGAATAACGGAGACGCTGATCGGTTTGAATTTGTTACCGAAGGTGCGATATTCTTTTAATTTCCAATTTAGTACACTTAATTTTTATATGTTTGTTTGGTTTATCCATTTAATTATTATATCTTTGCAGCACAGTACTTATTACGTTTGAAATTCTAAGATGTTTGAAAATCTAAGCGACAGACTTGAGCGCAGTTTCAAAATATTAAAGGGTGAAGGTAAAATCACCGAGATTAATGTTGCTGAAACGATGAAAGACGTCCGCAGAGCGTTGCTTGATGCTGATGTCAACTATCGTGTAGCTAAGGATTTTACTAACCGTGTCAAGGAAAAGGCTTTGGGCATGAATGTGCTCACTGCTGTAAAACCTGGACAACTCATGGTCAAACTGGTTCATGACGAACTGGTGGCATTGATGGGTGGTGAAGATGCACCTTTCGTGTTGAAGAGCCATCCTGCAGTAGTCTTGATGAGTGGTCTGCAAGGTTCCGGTAAAACAACCTTCAGTGGAAAACTGGCACATTATCTGAAAACAAAACAGGGCAAGAAACCTTTATTGGTGGCTTGCGATGTCTATCGCCCCGCTGCTATTGACCAGTTGAAAGTGGTCGGTGGTCAGATCGAGGTACCTGTCTATGCAGAGCCTGATAACAAGGATGTCAATGTCATCGCTGACCATGCTGTCCAGCAGGCTAAGACGAATGGCAATGATGTCGTCATCATTGATACTGCTGGCCGTCTGGCCGTGGATGAGCAGATGATGCAGGAGATCACCGGACTCAAGGAGCATATCCATCCCGATGAGACATTGTTCGTCGTGGATGCCATGACCGGTCAGGACGCTGTAAATACAGCCAAGGAATTCAACGAAAGGTTGGATTTTGACGGTGTCGTACTGACCAAACTCGATGGTGATACCCGTGGTGGTGCTGCCCTTTCTATCAGAACGGTCGTCAATAAACCGATCAAGTTTATTGGTACAGGGGAGAAATTGGATGCTGTAGATGTCTTCCACCCTTCCCGTATGGCAGACCGAATCTTGGGAATGGGCGATGTGGTCAGTTTGGTAGAGCGTGCCCAGGAACAATTCGATGAAAACGAAGCACGTAAACTCCAGAGGAAAATTCAGAAGAATCAGTTTGATTTCAATGATTTCCTCAAACAGATCGAGCAAATCAAGAAAATGGGTAATCTGAAGGACCTGGCAAGTATGATCCCAGGTGTCGGAAAGGCTATCCGTGACGTAGATATAGATGATAATGCCTTTAAAGGCGTGGAGGCAATTATCAAGAGCATGACGCCTGATGAACGCTCTCATCCTGAAATCCTGAACTCCAGCAGACGCCGTCGTATTGCAACAGGTTCGGGTACGGATGTACAGCAGGTGAACCGATTGATCAAGCAATTTGATCAGACTCGGAAAATGATGAAGATGGTCACCGGTGCAAATATGGCCGGAATGGCAAGGAAAATGCAAGGCATGAAGATGCCTGACATGTCAAAAGGATAACAGATATGACTCTAATAGACGGTAAAGCTACATCAAAGGCTATCAAAGCAGAAATCGCTGAAGAGGTCCGAAAGATCTTGGCAGGCGGAGGCAAGCAACCTCATCTCGTAGCTGTCCTCGTAGGTCATGACGGCGGTTCTGAAACGTATGTCAAGAACAAGATGCTCGCCTGTCAGGTATGTGGTATCAAATCGACGCTGATCCGTTACGAAGACGATGTGAAAGAGGAAGAACTTTTGGCATGCGTGGATCGTCTGAATAAAGACAAGGATGTTGACGGGTTCATCGTTCAACTGCCTTTACCTCCCCAAATCGATGAGCAAAAGATCATTATGGCAATTGATTATAGGAAAGATGTGGATGGTTTTCACCCTGTCAATGTAGGGCGGTTATCCATAGGTTTGCCTTGTTTCATATCTGCTACACCTTTAGGAATCCTGACTTTGCTCCGCCACTATAACATACCTACCAGTGGAAAGAAGTGTGTCATTATCGGACGAAGCAACATTGTCGGAAAACCGATGGCACAGTTGATGATGAATAAGAAATTCGGTGATTGTACGGTCACCGTTTGTCATAGTCATACGAAAGATATTGCCGGGGAGACCCGGGATGCAGATATTCTCATTTCTGCAATTGGAAAACCTAACTTCGTTACTGCCGATATGGTGAAAGACGGAGCTACGGTTATTGACGTAGGTACAACTCGTGTTCCAGACCCGACCAAAAAGAAGGGTTTCCATCTTAACGGGGATGTCAAGTTTGATGAGGTGGCTCCTAAGTGCGCCTTCATAACGCCTGTTCCTGGTGGAGTAGGGCCGATGACAATATGCTCTTTGATGAAGAATACATTGGCAGCAGCCAAAAAGGAATATTACGATTAAATTGAGACAATAAACACTTGATTTTTTATATGATTATCCTCAATTGGGTGATTAATAATTTTGAGTATTCCCCGATATTCATTACCTTTGCATCAATTATCAAAACCTCGTCAAAATGAAACTGATAGAATTTTCAAAACGCTTCCCCGAT
>NZ_JAMXLY010000081.1 GCF_024054555.1 Segatella cerevisiae
CCTAAGCCAATAGCCGCAGACAGCATACCGCAGCCTGCTTATTCTTTTATTGTGTCAAAACAAATAAGTTAAACCTGAATAGCCGATTTACTGGCTGTTCGCAATAAAAACATTTTCGAATGAAACATTCTAATTTCAAGCGAAGTGTTCCGACATTTCTGTTGTGTGTTGCTTGTTCAAGCGGAGCGTATGCAGGAATTTTGGATGTTAATACTGGAACTGCGAATGGATTGGTATCTAAGTCGGTGGTCAAGGAGACTTCGCTGCCTTCAGAGAAAACCCAGAAAGTTTCCGGTACAGTTGTAGATGCTAAGGGTGATCCTATTATTGGTGCTACCGTTATCATCAAAGGTTCTTCTAAAGGTGTCGTTACGGATGTTGATGGTAAGTATGCCATTGATTGTCCCTCAAACGCCATTTTGAATTTCTCTTATATAGGTTATGTTTCCAAAGCATTTCCTGTTAATGGCAAGAAAACCATTAATGTACAACTTTCAGACGAAGCCACTAACCTGTCTGAAGTAGTTGTCACTGCATTGAGCATCAAGCGTGAGACAAAAGCTTTAGGCTATGCCGTAACGACTGTCGGCGGTGATGAAATTGATCGTGCTCAAACCGTTTCTCCTGTGGCTGCTCTTCAAGGAAAAGTAGCCGGCGTTGAAATCAATCAAGGTGATGGTGGTATGTTTGGCTCTACCAAGATTCAGATTCGTGGTGCTTCTACATTGAGCAGTAACAACCAACCTATATTCGTGGTCGATGGGGTCATCCTGGATAATGCCAGCAGTAATTCTGGTGACGCAGACTGGGATTCCAATATCAATGACTATGGTAACGAATTGAAGAATCTGAATCCTGATGATTTTGCCAGCGTATCTGTATTGAAAGGTGCTGCTGCCACAGCCCTCTACGGCTCTCGTGGCTTGAATGGTGCTGTTGTCATTACGACCAAGAGTGGCAGTAAGACTCGTGGCCTTGGAATTCATTTTTCACAGACTCTTGGCATAGATCATGTGTATAAATCACCGGATCTCCAAAATGAATATCTGGAAGGTGCTTTCCCCGGTGAGGTACTTTATGGTGACGATTATGATAAGACCGGTAACCGATGGTCAGATAACATGACAGCTTATACGCGTAACAGCAATAAGGACTATTCTATGATCAGCCAGCATGATTCCAACAATGCTGCTTCCGGTTGGGCTTGGGGCCCGAATATATCCTGGGCAAAAGGGAAGACCTTCGAACAGTATGATGGGACGATGGGGTCAATGAATATCTACAAGGATAATTATAAAGATGCTTATCAGTCAGGTGTCAACACCAATACCAATGTATCTTTACAGGGTGGTAATGACCGGACCACATTTTATGCTTCTGCCTCTTATAAATATAATAAAGGTACGGTGCCGAATAACACCTTCAGCCGTTTTTCTTTCTTAGGCAAAGCTTCTCAAAAGATTGGCGATAATGTCAAACTTGACTTTTCCATCAACTTTGCGCAGTCTCAACCACGTAATGCAGCCAATAATATTGGAGAGTATTTTGCTACAGGTACTTTTCCTCGTGAATATGATGTCAATAAATATAAACATCTCTATAAAGGTCCTCACGGAGGTATAGCAAGTTCTACTTATGGTGATCCCTATGCATCCGTCCCAGGAAAGGGTCTTTGGTGGGACATCTACGAGAATAACTATGAGCAGACCGAGACTTCCGTTCGTCCAATAGTCAATCTGTCATGGAATGCTACCAAATGGTTGCAGTTTACCGCGGGCGGAAACTTGAATTACTACTATATTGACAGTGAAGGCAAAGACCCTGGAAGCGGTTATGCTAACCAAGGTGGTTCCTATGCAATCACCTCTCAGAGTGTAAAACAAGAGAATGCTTATGCAGCCGCTAACGCTAACTACCAGATTAATGATGATTGGGAGGTCCATGGATTCGTTCGTGGAGAATACTTCAATCAAAGTGGTATGTACCATTCGGAGTCAACGAACGGAGGTTTAATCGTACCTAATCAGTACTTTATAGCCAACTCTGTAAATCAGGCCAGTTTCGCAGGATATAAGTTTAATACCAAGCGTATCGTTTCTACGATCTTTGCTGCAGGAACGAGTTGGAAAGATCAGTTATTCCTTGATATTACCGGCCGTAATGACTGGTCCTCAGCTCTTGTCTATACAAATGGAAGAGGTAATTTCTCCTATTTTTATCCGTCTATATCCGGTTCCTGGATTCTGTCTGAAACGTTTAAGGACAAATTGCCAAAGTGGGTTACCTTTGCTAAGGTTCGGGCATCATGGGCTCAGGTAGGACATGATACTGATCCTTACTATATCAATTCCGGCTATACCCTTCGTTCATATACGAAGGATAACACTAAAGTCTATGGGCTGGAGCTGCCCACTTCCATTAAGAGCACTAACCTGAAACCTGAACGAAAGACTTCTTGGGAGGTCGGCCTGGACTGGCGTTTTATCAATAACCGCATCGGAATTGACTTCACCTACTATCATGAAGATACTCGTAATCAGATCATGCCGATCTCTGTTCCCAAATGGTCCGGAGAAAGCAGCGAACTGATCAATGCCGGTGATATACGTAACTCCGGTATCGAACTCGCTTTAAACACAACTCCCTATCGGTCTAAGGACTGGCAGTGGGATATCAACTTCACCTACACCAGAAACCGTGATAAGATTGTCAGTCTTTCTAAAGACGTAGCTAACTGGATCGTCCTTGATGGTAGTGTCGACTATGGTAACTACCGTATCGGCAGTGTGGCTAAGATCGGTTCTGACTATGGTTTGCTGATGTCCGATGCTCTCCCTAAGAAGGATGAGAAGACAGGCAAGTGGATCGTCGGCTATTCCAGCAGTTTACATACTCCTTATGCTAAACGGGACGGTACCGTTAAGGAAATCGGCAGTATGATACCAGACTTTCTTGGATCAATGAATACCACCCTGCGTTATAAGAATCTGAGTATGTACCTTTCACTTGATGCACGTTTCGGCGGTTATGTAGCTTCTTATAATTCACGCTATGCCACCGCTTATGGTTTTGCCAAGACCTCTTTGAAGTATCGTACCGGTGAGACATGGACGAGTAACTACAGTGATTGCAAAGGAAAGACTTTTACAGATGGTTTTATTCCTGATGTCATCTTTGATAAAGGTACCGTTGTTACGACCCCTTCCGGCAAGAGTGTTGATGTAGGTGGAATGACTTACCAAGAGGCTTTCGACAAAGGTTATGTAGAATATGCACACAAGCAGAGTTGGGCTTATTATATCAATAGTTGGGGAAACGGTGTCATCAATAATGATTGGTTTAAGAAACTGAATTATATTGCTTTACGTGAAATCACATTGAATTATGCTTTTCCTCAAAGCGTTTACAAGTATCTCCATGCGACCAGCCTTAACCTCAGTGTGACTTGCCGTAACGTTGGTTACTTACTCAACACAGCTCCAAACCACGAGAATCCGGAATCTATCCGTGGTACTGCCGCTTCCGAATTCCGTATGCGTTCATTCGGACCTTATACTCGTAACTATCTGTTCACGATCAGTGCAACATTCTAATCCATTATTTCAAGGATGTTAAAGATTATAATTATGAATAAGAAGAAAATATCAAATAGATCTCTTGCTGCAATTCTGATGGGAATAGCATTACTTGTCACAGGATGTAGCAGGAACGAGTTCGACTCTATCAATACGGACCCGACAACGATTGGTACAGCAAATGTACAATATTTGCTCACTCAGGAGCAGACCTCTTATCAGCCTTTTGATTATCTGCTTTGGTTTTATGACGGTTCTTATACTTCTCATCTGGATCAGGCTTATACTCCTTCGGGCAGTTTCAATGATCTGTTCAATCGACTCGGTTCACTGGGAGGAGTTGGCTCACAATTCCTGGATACCAGGAAGTACGAACTGGAGATTGAAAATACAGCTTCAGCTGCTGATAATCCTGATCAATATAAGGCTATTGAGGGAATTTCTAATATTCTGACAGTGTCTTTGGCCATTACAGATGCAGATATGTTTGGCTCCATGCCTTATTCTGAAACTTGTAAATTGAAATTTGATGGTACATTAACCCCATCTTATGAGAATCAGGAAACTTTATTTAAAGAATGGCTGGATGAACTGAATGGTGATATTGCATCTCTGGAAACCAAGAACCAACTTTCCATTGGTAAAAATGATATTGTCTACAATGGCGACTATAGCAAGTGGGTAAAATTTGCCAATGGTTTGAAATTGAAGATTGCCGTACGTTTACTTCATCAGAACAAAACCGAGGCTTTTAAAATTGCTGAGGAAGTTGGTGCAAGTGATAATAATATCATGAACGGCCTGACAGATGACTATATTTACAATCGTGGTACAGTCGCAGGTGATGGTGGCAATGATGACTATGTCTATCAGACCGGCAACTCCGTCAGTCTGGGTAGTGCCAGTAAGAATGTGATTGATTTCATGAAGAAGAACAAAGATCCTCGTATGCTCGTAATGTTTACCAAGAATGACTTCAACAAAGAGGTAATACAAGCCTTTTTTGATGCTGAGGCTAATGGTGATACCCGCGTTCAGGTACCTAAGTATATTCTTGATAATGTCAATTATACTACTGATGGCAGTGGGAAAAAGACCTTTGTCAGTTGGAAAGGTGCCGGTGAACCTTGGTGTCGCTATTATGGCATTCCTATTGGCATCGATCTGAATGATAATCCAGCCTATACAGGTGAAGACAATTACTTTACGAGTTCTCGCTGGAAAGTTACAGTAGGAGATAAAAGTAAGACCTATGCTCCATATTCAAGTTTCAATGAGGAATTGGTTCGCGGACGTTGTGACTTTACTTATCCTACAAAACCGGATGGATCTACTTATCAGGACACGGAGGATGTGCCTTGGTGGGGCATGACAATGAGCACAGCAGAAATGAACTTATATCTTGCTGAATTCAAGACATTAGGTGCAAACTTGCCAAAATCTGCTGAGACTTACTTTAAGACAGCTGTTGAGGCTTCTTGCAAAGAGTATGAGGACCTTGCAGTATTGAATAAGATTCCTTATACTACAGAGCAGTCTTTTTATAGTGAACTTGGTGATAAGGTCATCACTTACGGTGATACGGATATTGAAGCATTGATGGGTCAGAGTGATTACCAGCTTACAGGTGATAAGGCCTCTGATCTGGAGAAGATTTACTTGCAGATGTATTTGCATTTTTACTATCAGCCCATTGACCAGTTTGTTACCGTCCGCCGTTCTGGTGTTCCTAAGACAGACAGCAAATTGATTCCTTGGGTGAGCATGAAAGCAAGTAATCAGATTCCACGTCGTTTCTATGAGGTAAAGCCATCAGATGCAGATAAGATGAAAGATCAGATTGAGGATGCTTATTCCAAAGAGGGATTCACCTTTACTGATGGCTCAGATCCAACTTTGTTGAACACAGAGCGTGTTTGGTATGATAAGGGCGCTCCTGAGTTTGGCGCAGGTCCTAATTATTAATCTGATTCTTTATATAGATAACGAAGAGAGGGTGTGTCAAAAGATACATCCTCTTTTTTGTTTCTCATTCTCAGTTATCTTTGCCATTTACTGTCAGGCTGCGATTTTTCCATCGCACATGATCAATTGCAGTGTATTCTGCCTCAGACAAGT
>NZ_JAMXLY010000082.1 GCF_024054555.1 Segatella cerevisiae
ACTTGAAGGGATAAACAACAAAATCAAGACAATGAAAAGACAGGCGTATGGATATCGGGATGAGAAGTTTTTTGAACTCAAAATTTTATCGCTACATGATAAAAACTACGCATTTGTCGGATGAACCTTAATTAAACCTAATGTGGTTGTTTCTGCAATAACAACCTTTTTAGGTTGTGAAATGGGCATTATTTTTTAGAAGGGTATACTATTAGACAGGAAATACGACTATCCCCCCTTCAATATAGATTAATTCCTCCGACGGGTAAAGAAAGTTTGTGCTTGATGAGGACTGAAACTAGGCATGAAAGCCTTTGGGAAAGACTATTCAAAAGATGGTCCAAAAGCACATATTAACATTGCCATTTGTATCTCTTAACACACTAAACCTTAAAACAATCATTTTTTAGGAACAAGATTCTGATATCCTAATAACGACAATTTCGTGTTGACCATCTGAGTAACTTTAATGACAAACTGAAAAATATCCGATTTATCGACAATAAATGTTTGCTTCATCAGATTGTCATAAGAACGTCATGGAATAGCTATATAAATGCTATTTGAATGTAATGTCTGGACAATATCTTTGCATCAAATAAAAATTATATAATATTATCAAAATTTTCGATATGAAAGGTAAAAATAGGATAAGCTTTACCCTACTATTAGGTGGTTTTATCTGGGTAACAACAAGTTCAGTCTATGCAGGTAATAAAATATTTCCTAATGTACAAAGGCAGGACAGTATTCGTTTAGATGAGCACATGGCCAGAGGTACGGTAACGAACGAAAAAGGAGAGCCGATTATCGGAGGTTATATTGTTGAGAAAGGAACGAAAAACAATACTGTTACCAATGTGGACGGTGAGTTCCAACTAAAGCTCTTGAATAGATCCGATGAGATCGAAGTTTCTTATATGGGATATGTTTCTCAACATATAAAACCACAAATGAGGCATCCTCTTCATATTGTAATGAAAGAAAATGTAAAGATGATGGATGAATTGGTGGTTGTAGGTTATCAGACTATGCGAAAAACTGATTTGGTAGGTGCAGTGGCCAGTGTCAAAGCAAGTGAATTGAATTCAACGACACCCACAATCGGACAAAGTTTGGTGGGAAAAGTCTCCGGCGTACAGATTTCTCAAGTCAGTGGAGCACCTTATCAAAGTACTAAAATCCGTGTTCGTGGGACAGCGTCAATCAATGCGAGTTCGGATCCTCTATATGTTGTTGACGGTTATCCTTCTAACGGTGATTTATTACAGAATCCAGAGGATATAGCTTCTATAGAAGTTTTGAAAGATGCTGCGTCTGCAGCTATTTATGGTTCGCGCGCTGCTGGAGGTGTTATATTGATTACAACTAAGCACGGAAAAGAGGGGAAAGCTCGTGTGAACTATGATTTTCAACTAGGAGTCAATCAATTGGAGAAGAAAGTGGATTTACTTAATTCTACACAATTTGCGGATTTAGTAGTAGATGGTCGAAATAACAATTATAAGAATCTGATGACAACTGCAGGAAAGTCATGGGACGATTCTTATTTTAAGGATACCAATGAGATGCGTGCAACACGTTTGGGATCAGCCAATAGTGGCGTTATGATTCCTGAATTCCTATACGATTTTAAAACTGGTAAAGTTATTCCGCCTGAATATAATACTGACTGGCAGGATGAACTTTACCAAAATGCAATTACTCAACGTCACCATATATCGATTAACGGTGGAGACGATAAAATTAGTTATGATCTAAGCGCTAGTTATCAAGATCAGGAGGGAATCATTCTTTCTACTGGACAAAAGAGGATGAATCTGCGTGGGAATATGGATATGAAAATTAGTTCTAAATTTAAGGTCAGTATGAATTTTTCCCATACATCCAATTGGAATAGGGAAATCGAGGAAGGTCGATTTGATCACGGACCTGTTTTGGGAGCTCTAATTTGCGCTCCAATATTTCGATGTTATGACGATCAGGGTAATCTGGTAAAAGGCGAGATGGCTTCTTATTCGGACGGATATGGGTTCCAGGGGATTGAAAATCCTGTAGCGTTAGCTACAGAAACTAAAATTCATAGAAAAGGAAATAGGAATACTTACGATATTGTGGCCAACTATGAGCCATTAAAAAATTTGTTTCTGAAAGCTAATTTAGGTATGTTCTCTTACTATGAGAAATATGAGTTCTATAAGCCTACAAGTCTTTCCAATGGTTCATACCCACCTTTTTCAGATCAGTCTAAAGCCGATGCCTATGCCTTAGCTACAACTTCTCAACAAGTTGACTATTTGGGCGAGTTCACAGCAAACTATAATAAAACATGGGATGCTATGCATCATTTTAGTGGTGTTATAGGATATTCCATCCAAAAAGATATGACAGATAATCTTGGTGTCAAGGCAATGGGATATGAAGATGACCATGTGGAAGAAGTAACAGGCCATGGTGCCGATCCGAATGATATAGCACTGAATGATACGTACAAATCCAATTGGACCATGCTGTCCTATTTTACACGATTAAACTATAATTATGCCAGCAAATATTATTTGACCGTTTCTTTTCGTGGGGATGCGTCTTCACTCTTTGGACCGGATAATCGTTGGGGGCATTTCCCTTCAGTATCTGTAGCTTGGGCCGTATCCAATGAGAAATTCTATCAAAACTGGTTTAATAGCAATTCTTCATTGAAATTAAGAGCTAGTTGGGGTAAAAGTGGTAATAACAACATTACAAATTATAGCTATAAAGCAGTTATGAGTTCACCAGTTGGTACAGTTTTTGGCGATGGAATCTCATCAGGAATGTACCCTGGAGGAGTAAAGGATAATGCAATAGGGTGGGAATCGACATCTCAATACAATGTTGGACTTGATCTATCCTTATGGAACGATCGCTTGTCTTTTTCAGGAAACTACTATATAAGCCATACACAAGATCTGTTGTTTGAACAACCTATATCTGCAATCTCCGGTTCGAGTTCTTTCTTGACAAATCTTCCTAATTCAAAAATCCAAAATGCTGGTGTAGACATTCAAGTTGACGGACGTATTCTTCAAGGAAAAGATTACAATCTCAATTTAAGTGGTAATATTTCGGTTAACCGCAATAAAGTATTGAAATTGGATGGAGGGAATACAATTATAACAAATGGTGCAGAACGTTCCTATAAAACACATATTACAGAAGAGGGACAGCCCATTGGTATGTTTTATGGATTTAAAGTGCTCGGAATGGTTCGTCAATCAGACATGGCAAATATTGAAGAAGATAACAAACATTATGACGCCACAACTCAATCTTTCCCTAAAGGTTATAAACTAAAGGGACCGGCACGTTCTTTATCTCAGACTACACCACTTCAGCCGGGAGATCTTTATTTTCAAGATACAAATGGTGATGGTGTGGTAGATGACAATGATAAGACTGTCATTGGAAATCCTCATCCGAAATTTACTTACGGTTTCAATGTTCAAGGCAGTTATAAGGATTTTGACTTTACTGCATCTTTCAATGGGTCATACGGAAACAAAGTACTGGATGGGCAGGATTACTATCTTTTCAACATGGAAGGTTCGGGTAATCAATATGCTGTTGTAGACCAACGCTACCGGGATGAGGATAATCCAGGCAATGGCTGGGTATATAAAGCCTCTCGTGGCGGTACTCAGAGTAATAGTACGAGATTGTCTACATTCTATTTGCAAGATGGATCTTTCTTTAGATGTACAAATATAACATGCGGATATTCTTTATCAGTCATTTCGCATTGGACAAAAGGGATCATCAGTAAGTTAAGACTCTATGTTGCAACGGACAATCTTTTTACTATTACAAAATATAAAGGATACAATCCTGAAGTTGATTACAATAATGGATCTAATCTTACTCCAGGTGTAGACTATGGAAAATATCCTTTAGTAAGGGCATATAACTTGGGAATTCAATTAACATTCTAATGAAGATAAAAAATGAAAAGGAATATATTCTTTGCAACTGCTGCTATTTTGTGTGGACTATGGATATTGTCTTCTTGTGATGATTTTTTAACAGAGAATGATCCAAATAAAATTTCAGTAAGTAGTTATTTTACCGAACAAAGCGATGTGGAAAAAGCACTAGACGGTGCCTATTCTTTATTGAGAAGTAATTCTTGCATGGGTGAAGGAAGTACGTTATATACTGAGGAGCGTTCTGATAATACAGGACGTTTGGATAATCAGTCTTCATCAGGAGAACCATTTCAGTTTACTAATTTTTCATTATTACCCAGTAATAGCTATTTGAAAAGTTATTGGGATGCTTTGTATCAAACCATAAATAGCTGTAATTTTACTTTATGGGGAGCCGCGAATGTAACATTTAGCGATGATAAAGTAAAGCAAAATATTATTGCCGAAGCCAAATTTATACGTGCCTTAGTTTATTTTGAAATTGTCAGAAAATGGGGAGATGCGCCTTTAGTGACAACATATTATACGACACCCGCTGAAATTAAAGCGCATACAGAACGCATAAAGCAGGATGTTATTTATGGGCAGATTGTACAAGATTTGAAGGATGCTTTGAATAGTACGTTACCAGATCGCCAGCCAGCAGGAGGAAGAGGTCATGCTGATAAGGCTTCTATTACAGGTTTATTGGGGAAAGTTTATTTGACCATGGCGGCAACATTGAACTCTGAAAATAAAACTGAATACCTTAATGATGCAAAAATATATTTAACACAGTGCTATAGCATGAGGCAATTTGGCCTGCTAAAGGAAATTCCTTATGAGGATGTCTTTAATGTAGATAAAAAATCTACTTGCCCTGAAATTATTTTCCAAATTGTGTACAAGCAAGGAGATAAGGATTTTCATTCTTCTATTGCTGCCAATAATCAATCTAAAGGTTCTCATACCAATTCACTGGTAAATTCAACAGGAATGGGGACTTTTGTGAATCCTGATTTAGTAAAAGAATATGAAAATGATGACATTCGTAAAAAATGGTCTGTGGAATTCAGTAACGGACAACAAGCTTGGTTTATTACCAAGTTTAGAGATACCAGCGATTTAGCAGGGACTTTAGGTTACGGCGGGAACGATTGGATCATCCTGCGTTATGCGGATGTCATCCTGATGCTCGCAGAAGTCAATGAGGAATTAGGCAATAATCAAGAAGCTATTTCCTATTTAAATCAAGTCAGAGAACGTGCAGGATTACCGCCGTATGATGAGGCAATGCTAAATACGGATTATAAATCAAAATATCCATCTTTGAAATTGGCTATTCTACATGAGCGCCGGTGTGAATTAGCTTTTGAAAACCAACGTTGGTACGATTTGCTACGTTTTTTCCAAATAAATGACCTGATTAACTATATTCATTCCAAGAATCAGGAAGATTACGGTATATCTAACTTGAAAAACTTTGGAACGAAGGATATCTATTTCCCTATTCCTTACGATGAATGGAAATTGGACCAAGAGAAGATGTATCAGAATAATGGTTATTAATTCAGTTGCAATGAGAAAATTACTAGATTCATGTTGTCTTAGCCTGGAAAAAGTTGACTTAAAGAAGTTAAATTTAAACCAGGAAAGAGATGAAAAAATATTACGAATTCACGGAAGCAGAGCAACGGTCAGTCCTGAAGGATTACTACGAGGGCTGTAT
>NZ_JAMXLY010000083.1 GCF_024054555.1 Segatella cerevisiae
TATAGATAGCTGGGATTCATTTTACTATTCTTTTGTTGTGATAAACCAAAGGTAGCAAAAAAACCTGGCTATCTTCTTTTTTAGTCGTATTTTAATTTACACCTACGCATTTGTCGGATGAACCATAAATTTTACATTAACCAACCTCACCATCACCTTCCATGACGTTTGTTGGCGTTGCTTATCAGGTTACGATGGAAGGAACCGTCCCGTAAAGCACAATGTAAAATTACGTCATACAATCATACAATACCAAACATAAGATTCTATAAAACAATAAATTACAATAAAGTTCTTTGTAGTTCTTCAATGTTCGAGAACGTGTACCATCAGATACTAAAAAATTCTATTATATTCCATAAAAAAACCTCCAACAGAATGAACTGATGGAGGTCGCTAATATACTGTCAAAGATTATTCTTGCAAATGTGCCATAATCTTTTTCATCAATTGTTTCATAGCCCTTATTTCCACCAACTTTTTATCATCAAGATTACCAGGCCGAAGATTACTCTTCTGTACACTGTAATTATTCTTGCTGCCAACAACCTTCTCCCCAAACAACCTAGTAGCTTCAGCATGAGGAGGAATGGATATTAACCAGTTCATGTTGGAATCAGCGCCACAATAGAAAGCCAAAACGACATTCTTCCCTCCATTATTCTCTTTGAAGAGTTCTTGATAGGTTTCATACACAGGCTTATCGACATAGACTTTGTTTACATACTGGCGAATGAAATATGCTTTCAAAGAACTATCCACCTCTGCGATGTCAGCTCTTAAGACTTCTGTTTGTTGACTTTCTGTTGATAAATCTACAGTTTTTTCCAAAGTAATTAGAGATCTCGAATGACTCTGTTTTCGTAAACGTCCCATCCACTTATCTATCGGCATGAAATCACAGAGGATTCTAATTAGAGACAACATCATCACCAGAAACGAGACAATAGCTATTAACCACAGCCAAAATTTCGTTTCAGAAGATATATGATAGCCAGACAATAGCATGGCAACCGCCACAACAACTATTGGAAAAGTTACTCCAAAGCCAGAATATATAAACACCTTGAAAGTCTTATCGTTTGTTTTCATCTTTTTACTATCTTAATTTTACAGAAAGCCACGGAATCTTGCTGAATTCTCACGGAAATTTAGCAGAAACCAAACATCATGAAATGGCTATTAATCAAGCAGTTATATAGTTAAGTCACGGAATTTTTGCAGAAAAGTCACGGAATTCTCACGGAATGTTCGTCGAAATTTCACCGGAATCCAGGTAATAGAGAAAATATTCTCCTCAAACGCTATATACAGTTTTATCTTTTTTGACATTCCATTTTATTCCCCTTCGTAAAAAAGAACATATAAGAGCAACAGGTTGCCTTTTTATTTTCTACTCTTTTATCTCCCGGACACCCTTTCTTTGTCATTATTTAAAAGAGAAGAATTAAGAAAGAGTATATTTTCCACATTTACACTCCTAAGAGTGTCAAAAGTCACGGAATCAGCACCCAAAATTTATCTTCGTTAAATTTTATCTTCCCGTTTTTCTTTAATTTCTTTAATTGATAGTCTATCTTGTTCGCCTTTTGTCTATCATTTAAAACATCGGACAGCTTGTTTATCAACAGGCCTTCGATATCTTTACGTGAAGCTTTTCCAAATTTCTTCAGATACTCCACAATCAGTTTCATGAAGTATTCATCATCAAAGCTACGGTTCTTAATATATTGACTCTTCAAGCCTGTATCTTTAGTTCTTGACACAACTTTATGGGCTAGATAGAAGTGTGGCTTGCGACCTTCTATAAATTTCTTCTTCCTCAAATAAGCTGCTTGGTCGTCAAGAATGGACTTCTTTTTCTGCACTTTGTCAAGCAACATAATATCTTCAAGACTCAAATCAGGATTATCCGTCAATATACGTGCGAAATTTTCATCAATCACCTTTCCTGTGATAGTCACCCGAACCTTGCCATCAGAGAGATCATATTCGGGCATAGGAAACGACCTTACCCGTTGGTTCTCAAACATTTTCTTGATGCCACCACCTTCTGTCTCAATCATATTCAGATTGCGCATAGCTTCAACAAGGAAACGGTTGCGGTAAACGGATTCCGGACAGTCCTTGGTTACCACGTTTTCCACACTTTGTGGCAAGAAGTCCCCGTAATTCTGAAAGATGATATGATCATCTTCATATTCCACGACCTCAATGCGTGCACACTTTGTATAATCTTGGTGAGCAATGGCATTATTCAAAGGTTCACGGATATTAAACATGTCATAGCGTAACATCTCATCAGGGAAAAGAGAATCTGGACGAACAAGGCGATATTTCACATTGCGGACCTTATTATATAATCGATCAACACTCAACAACAAAGGCATCGGCAGGATCTCATAATCTTTGTTTTGCATAGAAACGGCAGCGCGAAGAGACCAACGAATACAAGCCACGTAAGGATTTAGAAGATGTTCACTCTCCTCTTTTCCTAGCAGAACAAGAGCTGCCCTTGTAATTTTACCATTGATAGTCACTTTGGCCTTATCCAGAAACTTCGAATTATCCCATGCCGATATTTCAGCTTTGCGATATGGGTTGCGGATGAGGTATTCCTTCCGTGCTTTTTCTATTGCCTCCGGTTCAAGGTCATCAATAGTGGCATTATCAACAATCTCAACACTCCAATCCTCCGTAATCACAAGTTCAGACAGTATGGCTTGTAGTCTATCATCCTTCATTTCATACAGAGAATCACCTATCCTCTGCCATGCTTTGTTATGGGCATAAACAGGTAGCTTGGCTTTATGCTTAGGAATAGTAATTATCCAAACAATAGCGCCAGTATCTTCTGCCCTTAGCTCATCAATATTCAGATTCTCGGTTGGAAGATTCCGACACCTTTCTGCGATCTTTGCTTTTGCAGACTCGATAGTGTAATTGCCAAAATTCTGAATGCCTATTACCTCAAAAGTTTTATCTTGGATGCCAATAATGATGGCCCCTCCATTCATATTAGCGATGGCAGACACATAAGAAACCACATCATCGCCTTCATGTCCACAAAGGCTATTTTGCAGGTTTTTATATTCTTTCCACTCACATCCTTCATTCTCCTTAGGATACTGGATGCGAATATATTCTGATATTTCTTGCTTTGTCATATTGTCTTAATGCTAGGCTTTTATATCACAAATGTACAAAAGAAAAGTTGAATAAGATCCATTACCTCTTAATATCTTCAAGACATTCTCCTTTCCACGACCTAAACCTCAGGAGTTTGTCTTAACATCGTTTTGAGTAATGATTTCATTTGCTCGGGCGACAAACTGTCTATATCAATAGGCACTTGCTCAGATTGGAAGTCTAGCAACTTGGCATTGTTTCGAAAGCGGATTTCCAATGGGTACATATCTTGATAGCCACTGGTAACATCATTCCCTTGTGAGTGTCCCATACTCTCTGCAATATAAAGTTCTTCCACTCCTGCAAGTTTGAGATTTGTGGCAAAAGAATGCCGTGCCCATGTACCAGATGGTTCTTTATCCCATTTCAGGACTTCCTTACAAACTCTTATTACACGATCTTTAATATTGGAATTTTCCTGTACAGTCAATCTTCTTCTTACAAGTTCATTCTCCTCGCAATGGAATATTTGAGGGAACACATAGGCATCCTTCCTTGGTTTGGCTGCAATTTCATCCAGTATGAATTGAAGCGGTTGGATAATAGGGACAACGACTACCGACATACTGTTGCTTCGTGCAGACGTTTTCTTGCGCATAAACTCAAATGCACGCCCACCTTCTGCGAAATAAGTACGGTTATAAGTCAACCGTCCTGCATCCGCGAGATTAAAACCATTGCACAAGTATTGAGCGAGGAATAATCCCAGCGAATTATGTACTCGCTTTTTATAGTCTTTATCCCATGAATTAGGATATCGTTTCTCCGCAAAAACCTGATATAACTCCGTCATTTCTTCTACGCTCAAGTAAGATTGCTGCCGCCTTTTCCCTCGAGGAATAGATATAAGATCATTATCCTTATTAGAAAATGGATATTTGTCAGCAGACAAAAATCCTCGTTTAATGCATTCGTTCCAAATGACGCGGCAGGTTCTTAAATACATACCACGTGTTGCATCAGCTATTTTGCCAGTTAAGGTCCCATCAACCACAATACCATTTTTCATTCCATCATTCCACTTCGCAACAATATCCTTGTCAATTTTGAATCCTTCCACTTTGCCAACAATCTTCAAGAAAGAATTTAGAGCCCACTGGTAATTCTCTGCAGTGCCCACTCTATTATCGGCCCTATACCTTGCAATAAGTCCTTCCCACATGCCAATAAAAGACAACGAGTGCTCGTCTTGATATTCCACTCCCGACAACATAGTCTTGATCAATCCAACAGTCAGCTCATGAGACTTACTTAGTTTCACGACCTTATCTCGAAAATCCTCTAATATTCCCTGCCAATCCTTATAGACATCCATAAGTGAACTGCGAGAACTAGTTACACTACAAACACCATTGAAATACTTTTCAGTCTGAAAAGGCATATCTACCAGTTTATGATAATACCGCTTCCTGTCTATTGTGAAACAGATAGCCATAGGATATTCTGTCGTCTCTTTATTAGTACGCTTATCCAGCACGAGAGTAAGCGAACAATTTCCAACCCGATTGCAGTTGATTGATGTTTTTAAAGCCTTCATTTTTCTCGACTTTTTACATTATCTTGCGAACACCATGCGAACACCAAAGCTCATTTAATGCCATTTTACAAGATTTCATATTTTTGAAGCAAAGATAGTAAATTATTGAATATCAGGCAAATATATTCAAAATAAAAATTTTATAAAATCTTATAAAACCATATTTCAACAGACTCATAATCTGGAGGTCATAGGTTCAAGTCCTATCTGGTCCACACAGGTATCAAGGAGTTACAGAAATTTTGTAACTCCTTTTGTCTTATTTACGAACACGGGGCGACCATAAAACTGATAGTAATTGTAGCTAGAAATCGTTATCCTCCTTTTAAGTGCTTTATTTCCTTGTCAAAGTTGGAAACAGAGTTCTCATCTTTTTTTTCGGAATATTCCACATTCATATTCTGTCTTTATCTTTGCTTCCATTGCAGAAACTTTTCCAGAATTTTCCCAATTATTGGACGCTGGACTACAATTCAGGGAATTATCCAAAATCCCACACCAGTCTGCCATGGTTGTTGGAAAGATTCATGCGCACTGCTCTCAAAGATAGGAATGGATTACACCGTTTAACCCACAGTTAGCATGGAGTTTGTAGCCAAAATAGCATGTGTTCTGCGAATATGTTTCCTTGCTCATTTACAATGATTCTTCGAAAATTGTTTGCATATCTCAAGGATTTTGACGTACTTTGTATATAAGTTGTACATATGATGATTTGAAATTAACAGCTTTAACACTAATAATTTGCTAAAAATTAGCGGCATACACAACTTTTCATACGTAAATATTTTGTGCCCCACCTATTGGGAAGGGGCTATTTTTAATTGTTTTTAATAACTTAACAGAGTTAAGACAAAAGAAAAGATAGCACTTGTTGGTGTGCAAGTGCGGCTGAATG
>NZ_JAMXLY010000084.1 GCF_024054555.1 Segatella cerevisiae
TATAGATAGCTGGGATTCATTTTACTATTCTTTTGTTGTGATAAACCAAAGGTAGCAAAAAAACCTGGCTATCTTCTTTTTTAGTCGTATTTTAATTTACACCTACGCATTTGTCGGATGAACCTTAATTAAAGGAAACGATCAAAATCAGTTGAAACCTATGAAAGGTATTATTACTGCAGACATCGTGAATTCAAGTCAGATCAATGCAGAAAAGCGAAAGGCTCTACTTGATAGATCTTGACGCATGCTATCACAAAAAACAGGAAATGAGCTTCATTTCCATTCGCATAAATTGCGAATATCAAAAAAGATGGCTATCTTTGCTTTGATTGTCAAACCATTATAATAAACATTGATATGACAAATTTAGGTTATGGTTTTTATCCCACACATCCAGGAGAGGTTTTAAAGGACGAACTAGAAGCACGTGGCATCTCCCAACGTAAGTTCGCTGAAAGTATAGGTATGGGGTATTCGGTTCTCAACGAGATATTAAACGGTCATCGTTCGCTGAGTACAACTTCCGCATTGATGTTCGAGGCTGCATTAGACATTCCCGCTGATTCCCTAATGCGATTACAATTAAAATACGATATGCAGACCGCTCGTAAAGACAAGACATTGGCTGACAGACTGAAAAAAATCGCACATACAGCTGCAATGCTCTAAGATCGCACATACCGTCAGCATATCTAAAATGGAAAAGTCGGTGATGCCAAATTCATGTTAAATCACTGATTTTTTTGACACTCTAGGGTAGACTCAGGTTTTAAAAAACAGAATTTATAAGGCGCGGTCATACCTAAAACCTCTCCACAGTATCCGTCCCCACCAACTCTTGTTACGTCTGAAATTCAAGTACATTACAACCCGAAGGCAAAACCTGTCATAGCCAAAGAATCCAAGGTACACTTCTTGTTGAACACAAGTGGCTTTTCTCCTTCTGAAGCCCCGAGAATATAAAGCAGGGGAAGAAAATGATCGGATGTAGGTGCCGCATAATCGGCATATTCATTTGAGGAATAATTGATGACCTGACGATCATCACGTGCTTCAACTGCCTTGCAGATAAAAGCATTGAAAGCCTCAGCCTCCTTACTTCCTTGATCACTTTCCCAGTTGACTAGTCTCAGATTATGAACGATGTTACCGCTTCCTATCAACAAATAACCTTCTTGACGCAGCGGGGCCAGCAATCTGCCGATTTCATAGCATTGCTCAGGACCGATGACACCATTGACACTCAACTCCACGACCGGAACATCCGCAGCAGGAAAGACATGGACAAGTACCGTCCATGCACCATGATCAATCCCCCATGTATTATCGACATGAGCCCCCAACTCCTTGATTCCCAGCACAGCATCGCTGAGTTCTGCACAACCTTTAGGGGTATATTTCACTTGATATAAGGCTTGAGGAAAGCCATACATATCAAACACTTGTTTCGGATGCTCAGTCTTCTGCACCAAAGTCCTGTTTTTGTACCAATGGGCAGAGATCATCAGGATCGCCTTAGGTTTACCATGTTCCTGCAGGATTTGCTTACCTAAAGTATGCAATCTCTGAGTCTGAGCATTATTTTCAAGAGCTAACATTGGACTTCCATGTCCAATGAATATAGCCGGCATTCGTTTAGTTATCATAATGCAAAGTTGACTATAATTTTCCGTAAAAGCAAATTTCCAGCAGGAAAAATATGACTTATATGATTCCTTTATTCTGAGCAAGCCGGTGTATGATCCATCAGAAATTGAGGGCAGATACTCCTACCCTTGATGGTCATTGGTGCCGGACGATTTGCAGATGATGACAGAAACAGATCCGATGCTTTTGAAAGTCCTGAAAGCAAGTAGAACACGACGTCGAGTTTGACTCATCTCTCAGCAGACGTTCTCGATAAGGATCGGCCAGACTATCACCATACAACAAGAGGATTCCACAAAGAACTTCCTGACCTATCTCTACCTTACCGGATAGGAGTGACCGAGAAGGGAGACTGTACTGCAGCATGTGCCGACTCTTGAGCAACCCGGACAACATCTGCAGAAAGGCCTTTTGGTGCATAACTGTTGCCTATTACATTTTTGCCGGAAAGGGCCTCAAACCACGTACATGCAGCGGTATAACGGCCATACATCAGGTTGAGGTGATAGCCATCCCGATTCATGTGGTCACCTAGAAAACTCGTACGTGCATTCTGTATGGCTGTTCCGCAAGGGATAATGGTCTTTATCTGATAATCCTTGAGAACCTTGGAAGATGCCGACATGATGGAATCGTACATTGCTTTCTGACTGCGTCCATAATTTGGAAATTCCTTATGATCAGAGTTCTGCGCATAAGCCCATGTCTGGTGCCAAATGATCTTTGCTTGAGGGGCATAGCTGTGGACAGATTTGATCAGATCTGCCATATATGGCGTATATGTAGCATATTTGCCGGAGACGCCACTCGCCTGCTGAAGACTCACATAGTCCCATTTTTCGTCCGTCAAGGCTTTCTCCAAGGTCATCCGATCAATCTGATGGCGGTCCCCATTTACATCGACTTTACGGTAACGGTAATCGGCAATGTCTCCTTTAGCATTCTTCCAATGTCGTTCCAGAGTACAGCCACCAATATACATATTCGCTATTATTGACTGCCGTCCTGCAGCCTGAAAGAGTTCATGGAGATTATTTTCTATGGCATCCTCAGAGAAACTGTTGCCTATTGCCAAGACTTTGATGACAGTTGCGTTCCTGGCAGTAATCGGCATAACAATGAGCATCAGCAAACAAATGAATATCAAACTTGGTCTTTTCATATTTGGTTAACTTTTAATTGAATTTTCGAAGGTGGAAAATCACAAATAACCTTGACTTTCATGTAGATTCAAAAGGTCTTGGAGTTGGTCGAGCTCCCCTAAACGTGCCCCCTCTTGGAGATGGTATCAGTACCGAGTTGTCGCTTGTCAATGGATAACATTCCGGCGGTACCCTATCGTTCACTCACAAAGTTAATTATTTTTTCTTATTTGACCATCGAATTACTCTTAAAATCCAGTTGATTTAAATTCTAGAGATAGTATTAACCGGTTTACAATATAGAGTGAGATGATCTCACGATAAACTGTCGGCAATTTGACATCAAGGACAACCGCGATTCTATTACCATCAGTTCTTCTTTGCAGTAACGCAAGACATACCATCTGAAAGACCTATTGACAGGTGAGTTCTATGCTCTTGGTTATGCCTATACGGTTGATGAAATAGTCATCGTGGGAAATCGCCAGTACAGTCCCCCTATAATTCTCGATCGTATGAATTAATATTGACAGACTTGACAAATCGAGATTATTTGTAGGCTCGTCCAATATAAACATGTCCGGAGCAGAATTGGAGATCATCAGACAACAGAGGTAGAGTCTCATACGTTCCCCTCCACTTAAATCTCGGCAACACTTATCCCATGTCTCTTTAGGAAACAATGCCCTATTCAATCTCAATTTGACTTCATGATCCGGCAAATGCCCGGTATTGTACTGTTCTGCTAATTCCAACACTGTGCAGGGTCGATTCAAGCGTGAGCACTCTTGGTCAAGATAGGCATAAGAAAAATGTGATTTGACAATCTTGCCCTCTGTTGGTTTCAACTCTCCAAGCAATAGTCGGACAAAGGTTGTCTTGCCACTTCCATTATTTCCAATGATATGTACCCTATCTCCACTCCTGACTTCAAGGTCAATGGGAGTTTTCCAAAGAAAAGCATTTGCCGGATAACCGAAATTCAGGTGCTCAACTGTAATCAGGGATTTTCCCATGCGTTGTCTGGAAGCATCTACATCCAGTTTCAGTTCAACATTCTTTTTCTGCTGATCCAGCAATTTTGATAAATGCTGCTTCACGCCATGAACAATGTTCGACTGTTTTTCTTTCAGTTTTTCCGAACTGTTCTCTGCCAAGTTACGTCGCGCATTCATGACAATTCTAGAATCGCCTCCCTTTTTCTTATCCCGCTCACCTTGAGAGGCACGCCTAATTTGGCGTTCCCGGACCTCCCTTGCCCGCTCTTGAGCCACTCGAAGAGTTGTTCGCTCAGCATGAATCTGCTGCTCTAAAGCAATCTCTTCTACTCTTTTTTGTTCCCTATAAAAATCATAGTTCCCGCCATATAGTTTTATCCCATCCATAGACAATTCATAAGTTCTGTTTACAAGATTCAATAGCCGGACATCATGACTGACAATAACCATTAAGGACTTGGACGAAGAAACGTACCCATATAATTTCTCCCGAGATGAACTATCAAGATGGTTGGTTGGTTCATCCAGCAAAACGATATCAGGATGATGCAAAGTCAGTCCGGCCAACAATACTTTTTCCTTTTCACCTCCACTAAGTTCAGAGAAAGAAGTTTCAAGGTCCAAGTTGCGCAAGCCCCAATATTCCAACGCTACATGACATCTGGTTTCTATATCCCAGTCATCATTCAGCATGTTATAGTACTTCTGGTCAGAAGAACCCCGGCATATCGCATTTAAAGCTGCAATTTTTTCCTTTACGCCAAGACTTTCAGCAACCGTCTGTTCTCCGATATTGATCTGCTGGGGTATGTAATAAGGCGATGGAGATAGCCTGACACTACCTGAGGAGGGAACCAATCCCCCCTTCAACAATTTCAAAAGCGTTGATTTCCCTGTTCCATTATGACCAATTATTGAAACTTTCTCACCTTGATGGACGGAGAAACTAACAGACTCAAAAAGTACACTCTGATTAAGATAGTGATAGGAAATACCACTTACGACAATACTCATGATTGCAATTAACAGTGATTCCGGAACGGAATCTGATTAAACCGAAAACGTTATAACGAAAAATTCGATGTCGGTCTAATTGACCAACTATTAATTGTTTATTCTCATCGGAGTATTTTTTAATTGCTTTTGCAAGAATAATGATATCTGTTAATATAGATTCTAATCGCTCTAAATAATTAATTCTTTTTAACCTCTATCCAAGATTCTGCCCTTCGATCTTGACTTAGTCGATCCGCATAGGCAAGTTCAATATAGAAGTGCAATTCCTGGGTATTGGTAAGATGGAATAATCTATACCGGAAAACACCTGGGAGTTTGGGGGCGAGTAGCCCCCAATAAGGAGAAATTTGACAGGCAATGCAATAA
>NZ_JAMXLY010000085.1 GCF_024054555.1 Segatella cerevisiae
TGAAAAGGAGACTTCTTGCTTCTGATTCGACATATCTAAAGGATTAAAGGGTTTATACTGTGGCAAAGATACAAAAAATCCCTTTTCATTCCCTTTGGCGAAAGACGATCATGTACGTTTCATATTACGTATTTTTAAAAAGTTAATTGTATTTATAAAACCAATAAAAAATGACATTCTACAGTTTATTAATTCTCAAGAATCATAATATATAGTGATATTTCATGATTATCCAAAACTAATTTAACTACCTGTCCACAAAGAACTAGAATCTATCGAAATCATCATTGCATCAATTATAAATTTATATATAATAAAATGTCATTTCTGAAGCATATAATATCTATAAGATCGTATTTCTACAGGTCCCAACAATCCAGACGACTGCAAAGGAGTATCTGATTTTAATTCACTATGCGTTTGCCAGGTAATACGTTCTTTTTCTGGAAGAGCCTTATCTCGTATGAGTCGATTCATCCAGTCATTAACCACCATTACCTCCAGTTCATTTCTGCCTTTTTTCAGGTATTTAGTAATATTTACACGATAAGGGCATGTCCATACTCCGCCTACATCATGACCATTCAAACGAACTTTTGCCATTACCATCACCCTTCCCAAATCCAAGTAAGTTTCACTGGCAGACAACTGATTCATTTCAAAGGAAGTCATATACGTAGCTTCACCAGAGAAATAACGGATCCTCTCATCCTTATTGTTAATCCAGTCGGACAAAGAATCAAAAGTTATAGCTTCTGTAGGCCCCCCCCTATGTACCGGAAAAGACACTTTCCAAGGACCTCTGATCTGCAACTGCAAAGTCCCGGATGGAAAGTTGGCTTCTTTCTGTCCAACAGAATGAGAGGACAAATGACGGAACACAATGAAAGCACTCTCAAAGGGTTGTAGTTTCAAGGGCACATGTGTCATCTGAGAGCTCTCCTTATAATTTGGCAACAGGCGGATTTCTGCAGTCTGAGGATTCCATAGTTCCGGACGAAAACCTTTGACACGAAATGATGCTGTAAAATTCTGAGCCTTTCCACTCTGATTAGAAATAAAATAAACAGACCCCTGGGAAAGTCTACAGTGGATAAACAACAAGGAATCACTGCAAGGGCTGCAGCTGAAATCAGGAAGGACATCCAAGTCTCTCAGCACTTTTTCCATAGTAGTATGGCCAGTGTAAATTCTACCTTTACCGTAACGAAAAAAAGAATCACTGAAATTCTTCAAAGGGTTCCACATTTCACGAGCGATAGTACGGACCTCTCTGTCTGCCTCCGGATAATCCTGAAGACTAGGAGAACACTCTGGTGCCGGGCCCACAATCGTCAAGCCACCTCTCACCAATTCCCTGATTTTCCGAAGTATCTCAGGACGCATCGTAGACACGTGCGGAAGAACCAGCACGCAGTATTGCATCCCACTCTTCAGAGTAAGCAGTCCATTCTGGACTGTGGCGTCAAGCAGGAGCACTTCACTATTGATATAATCAAAAGAATAACCACGAGGAAGAGGGGGATCACATATGCCAGTCATCTTCGGAACATCCTCCCCAATAAAATAAGCCACATCTGCAACATATTGCCCCTGCTGCAACATATAGTTACAACGTTTTAAATACTTCGCAAAAACATCCAAATGAGGAAACCACGTATTATGTCTATTAAACTCATTCCCAAAGGGAGCATTGATGCCTGGGACCCTTTCATCAGGCTGTTCGATATATAAATGTAGCAAGGTGGAATTAATCCCCTCTGTAAAAAAGCGGTCACCACGAGGTTTTAGTATTGCGGGATAACGAGTAAAATCTGGTCCGCCACACGTAAAAGACTCTGCCCATACCTTCTGCTTTCCATAGATATGTGCACAAGAAGAGGCTGCCCGGTTTTCTATATTGCCCAGATCTCCCTCGCTCCAGAATTCACCGGCTACTTCATCCGACTGTCCGCCATATTGCAGAAATTCAGCAGGAAATCCCCAATGACCATAGTTTTCCAGCCAAGTCGTCAGGCCATGCTCATGACTTACTTTCCGCAAACCACCTACATATTTATATGCAACCTCGTCAGCAATCAATCGTCGGACATCCCATAGGAAGCGGTCAGATTGATCTTCAGAACCTACAACAACTCCGAGAAAAACAGGCAAATATGGTATAGGATCATAACCATAAGACTTCTTAAAATTGGTTATCATCGAATCAGTCCAATTCTGGCCACCAGTTTCATAGGAATCTTCAACGACTACTTTAAAAGTTTTACGATCTACCGATGGTATCCGACGTAAGATTTCACCGAGGAAGGCATTGAAATGAGAACGGACATGACATTCACTCATCTTATCTACTTCTAATCCTGTAGCCTCAGGACTTGCAGGAGAATTTGTCTGACCAGTAGGAATCATTACCAAACGAATGATGTTCCAATTGCCTTCAGGCACTTTCCATGACAATATCCCATCAGAATTCATATTTCTTGTTATATCCAAGACTTTATCTATAGGAACAACACCGCATCCATTCGTACTTTCCGGCTGCTTTCGCCAGAGATAGTCATAGAACATCGGATGAGGGGTCTGCCACATCTTAGCCAAAGTTTTTTCAGGATAGCGTTCAACTCGTGGTACATCCGACAACTTAACGTCCTGTATCATACCCGCACACTTTTTATCTATAACCAATCTGAATTCACTACCTTTGATTTCTGGAATGGATATAACAACCGGTGCATATGGGCAAAAGCCCACATTGATAGCAGCTCTACTCCGATCAATTACAAATTTAGATATTAAGCGATAAGATCCTTTCTCCTTTACAAACAATTCCGCATCTGTCCTATGAGGGACAGGAGTCATTTGAATGGTTAAACTTCGGACAACTGCAGGAGTGGGGCTTCGCAAATCAACGACAGAAGCCTCGCTGAGTTTTTGTAATGGGAAGAAAGTGCAATGCTTTTCCATTTCTGGATAAGCCAAGATTTTCACGTCTTGGGCATTCTTACCCACTTTAGGCAATGTTACCGATAAAGTTTGAGGTCCCTTAACCGTAATGTGACTCGATGCCAAATAGCGCATTGATTCAGACGGTTTGACCCAAGGACCACCAGATTGACTCCAGCCAGGACCATTGAAGATGCCAATTTCAATACCAAGTTTAGTAGCCGTTTTCAAAGCTGTATGTAAGATTTCCCACCATTCAGGAGACATAAAGCCGACTTTCCCATAAGGAACTCCCTGACCACCGATATTTCCGATATATGCCCGAGTGATGCCTGCACGTTTCATTGCATAAAGGTCCTTTACGACACCATCTTTGGATATATTATCTGACATCCAATACCAATAGACAGCTAATGGTTGCGTAGCAGGTATATTTCTAAAATAGCCCGCGTCTAATCTGAAGGAATCGTCGTTGTTGGTTTTCGCAAAAAGGCATTCCACAACAAGTAAAAAAATCCAAAGTAATCTGAATCCTAAATTCTTTTCCATGATATCATCTTCTATCATTTAATCATACGCCACAACTATTTTTAATTTGATTATTAACATCTTAAATATCCTCAAATCAGGCGGTCTCCTTTATGGTCAATACATAGTCTAAATTCAATCGATCATTATTAGCCTTAAACCTAAACCCAACTATTTCTAATATTCTACCACCCAATCTTCTGAGGTGTATTAGTTGGACCAACAGTTCTCAACCTTCCACTTTTATCAAAATATAAACGATCCATACAAACTATCCTATCCCAATTAGGCTTCTTGCAATTCGGATCTTCATGGCGATGATAAATGATATAAAGAGTCCCATCAGGAGACCTCACAATTGAATTATGACCGGGGGAAGAGATTCCTTTATCCATATCAGTTGTCATTAGAGGGTTATGACTGTCTTTTACCCAGGGCCCCACCGGATTGTCAGACACGGCAACACCTATCCCATAATGTTCATATCCTGTATCATTAGCGGAATAAGTCATATAATATTTGTTATTCATTTTAAACACACAAGGACCTTCATTACATCTATTTTTCGCCCAATTCACTTTTTCCCATTCTTGGGAAGCCGTAGAAATATAAATAGGTTGCCCATCTGGACCTGAAAGGTCTTTCTTCATTTTAACAACATATAGAGTTCCTGTTCCAACCTTATTTACTGTTGCATTACGACTGTAATAGACATATGGTGTTTCATTCGTATCTATTAAAATATCTGCGTCTATTGCTGAATAACCGAAATCAAACCAAGGCGTATACAGATCTTTAAAAGGACCTTCAGGAGAATCGCTGACTGCTAAACACGTCAATAACAGATTACGCCCGGGAAAGCTACAACTGTAGGTCAAGTAAAACTTATGATTATAGTATTTGACTTCAGGAGCCCAAAACGCTGAATTACCTTCATGTTCAGCAGGTCTCTTATAAAGAGCTCCTTTATAAGTCCAGGTGATCATATCTTTTGATGTATAACAGGGGAATCCTACTCCTCCAGAAATATTTGCCGTTCCCGTCAAATAATAGATTCCTTTATAACGATAGACATAAGGATCTGCAACATGTATAAACTTACCATCATTTGTCTTTAAAGGATTGGAATAATACCTGACATGTATAATACTCCCCAATTTTAGTACAGGTGCTAAAGTTAAAGAATATTGTTTATCTTTGCACTAAGTAAGAAAGGAACAGAAATGGGAAGAAGAAGTAAGTTTGAACCAAGTTTTAAGGCAAAGGT
>NZ_JAMXLY010000086.1 GCF_024054555.1 Segatella cerevisiae
CAATGCAAAGCTAAAGAGTTTTAGGACTACTTTCAGGGGAGTGGAAGATGTGAAGTTCTTCTTATACAGAGTTGCACAATTATATGCATAGGCAAATTGTTAAATCCCCAAGATTAATAACTGTGCCGATAAACTATTATGAATAAAAAAACAATATTGGTATGATGAGAAAATAAATCACCTCCGTAGATATTGAAACCAATAGCCTACGGAGGTGATTTCGTACCCAGAGCCGGGGTCGAACCGGCACGAATTGCTTCACTGGTGTTTGAGACCAGCGCGTCTACCAATTCCGCCATCTGGGCATAATTTATAGTGCTTATTGGCTGCAAAGGTAGTGCTTTTTTCGGAATTTGCAAACATTTAGATTAAAATTCTTAATTTTTTTGTACGGTCTCTTTTTTCTTTCTATCTTTACAAATAAATAAGGATACTTGTAAAGATACTATTAATCATGGCTAGAACCGATGAAAATTATTGTGTGATACTGGCAGGTGGCAGAGGTAAACGTTTATGGCCTTGCAGCCGCGAACAGCAACCAAAACAATTTATCGATTTCTTTGGTACGGGAAAGACACAATTTCAACAGACTTATGATCGCATTGCTAAGATTATACCTGCGAGTCATATCTATGTGAATACAAATGAACAATATGTAGAGACAGTTAAGGCACAACTTCCGGATTTACCGGATGAGAATCTGCTCGCTGAGCCAATCAATCGCAATACTGCACCAAGTGTAGCTTGGGCTTGCTATAGAATCAGTCATATTCAGCCTCAGTCCAATTTGATCATTGTTCCTTCTGATCAGACGATCATCAATGAAGAGGCTTTTCAGAAGAACGTACTTGACGGTCTGAAATTTGTTTCAGATCGTGATTGCGTGTTGGCTATGGGCATCAAACCCACTCGTCCTGAACCTGGTTATGGCTATATTCAGGTGGGAGATAGCTATGATCATTGTGATTTCTATAAGGTACATACTTTCATAGAAAAACCGAACCGTTCCTTTGCCAAAATGTTCATGGATAGTGGCGAATGGTATTGGAATACGGGTATATTCCTGGCAAATATCCATGCTCTGCAAGGTAGTCTCTTAAAACTCCTTCCAGAGGTGTTGGAAGGATTGGACAGAAATGATCATCAACCTACTCTTTCAGAAGAAAAGGCTTATGTCAAAGAACATTTCTCTTTTTACCCTAATCTTGCCATTGATACCGGACTTCTGGAAAAGACTGACAATGTCTATGTCAAGAAGTGTGACTTCGGTTGGGCAGACTTAGGGACATGGCATAGCATCTATGAGTTCTTGCAGAAAGGCAAAGGCGATAATGTCGTCGTGGACTCTGACGTGATAATGGAAGACTGTCATGACAATATTATCAAATTGCCTAAAGGCAGACTGGCTGTGCTCAATGGTCTTGATGGTTTTATCGTCGCTGAAAAAGATAATGTCTTGTTTGTCTGCAAGAAAGAAGATTCATCTGCCCTGATTAGAAAGTATGTCAATGAGGTGCAGATGAAGAAGGGTGACCAATTTGTCTGAGCTTCTTTTTCTATTCGACAAATTTGATACAGACGGGTTTGCTGAGGCTGATATCCTGTCGGGTATCTGTGAGTTGCCCTGTGTGTGGGTCACGGAGATACACTTGTATCTCATCACTGTCCCTGCAAGCGACGAGAAGGTATTTACCATTAGGGGTAATATTGAAATTACGGGGATGGATTCCTGTATTCTGATAACCTGCAAGCGTGAGCTTTCCTGTGATTTTATCTCTTGAAAAGATAGCGACGCCGTCGTTTTTCAATCGATTACTAGCATAGAGAAATTTTCCGTCAGGACTGATATGAATGTCTGCGCTGCCACGTGCATGATGCTCATCGGCAGTTATGACCTGGAAGCGGATCAGATTTCCATCTTTATACCTGAATGCTGTAACGTTGCCCGACAGTTCGCTGACCAGGTAAGCGAACTTCCCATCTGAACTGAATATCAGGTGCCGTGGTCCTGAATCGGCGTTAATAGGTATGGGGGTACCATAGGGAGAGATTATTTGGCCGTCTGTTAGTGTGAATCTCAGGATCTGGTCGGCACTGAAATCTGTGGCAAATACATACTTGCCGTCCGGACTGAACAGGGTGCAATGGATATGAGGCGTGTTCTGTCTGGTCGTGTCCGGACCGCCGAGATGTCCATGAAACTGTTTGACGACAGGGTTCAGGCTCCCGTCTTTGCTCAATGAAAATATGGACATGCTTCCACCGGTATAGTTAGCTGTGAGAACGATTTTTCCATTAGTCGAAACATAACAGGGATCTTCGCCATGAGTCAGTTGCCGATTGAGTTGAGTCAGTTGCCCGGTACTTTTGTCCAAAGTATAAGCGGTCAGCGCTGCTGTTGAGTCTGGCATTTCACTTACGGCATAGACAAATTTACCGTCTTTCGAAGGTGTCAGATAAGAAGGATTGGCAACCTCAGTGGAAGAAAGAGGAGTACTTTTCCCGGTATTTTGGTTGAAGCGATAGGTGTAAATGCCTTTGCTGCCATTGCCTGTATAAGTTCCGATGATCATCGTCAGATTATCACTCGGTTGGTTCTTTGCGCTTGTCTTTCCAAACATGATTATCGTATTGCTTAACAAAACTAAAGCAAATAAAAGAATTCTTCCCATATACAAAATCGTTTTTAATATCCTGAGTTAGGTTGATCTTAGATTCTAAATGCAAAGATAAATCTAAAATCTGAAAAACAGACTGTTGTAATGGAATTTTCTTTTGATTATCAGTTTTGCCGTTTACACGCTTTCCAGGCGTGCATCTTTAATGTGTTGTAATGGGATTCTTTTGGCTATCAGTTGTGACCGCAAGGCTTATAAGTAGTCTTTTCGGTTCTTGCCTATAAGGAATAACTTTGGCCCTAAAGCAATAGTCCCCGTCTTTTCAACTAAGAAGACGGGGACTATTGCTGCATTTGGTTTTAACGGTCGTATGAATGTGGATTCTGTTTCTGGAATTCCATATTGATCTTGTTGGAAATTTCTTTGAACTGATCTTCGGAGAGTTTGAGTTTTTTGTTCATGTTGATATCAGATTCCTTATTGAGAGGAATCAGTTGGATATGAGCATGGGGCACCTCCAGTCCCAGTACAATCTCAGCGACTTTTTTACAAGGATAAGCAGCTTTAATGGCATGAGCAACCTTTTTGGCGAATACCTCGAATTCGGCGAGTTCCCAGTCTTCCATGTCGAATATGTAATCTGTTTCCTTGCGTGGAATCACTAACGTATGGCCGATTGCCACAGGGTTGATGTCGAGGAAAGCATAGAATTTCTCATCTTCTGCACATTTATAACTTGGAATTTCCCCGGCAGCTATTTTACTGAATAATGTACTCATAGGATTAAATTTTTGTAATGGTTGTGTGAATTTGTTGAGGCACTAATGGTCTGATGCGGATCCGGGTTTCCTTATCCGACGGTAATCTTGTCGATCCGTAAGTGAATTGTGCCGCGGGGGATCTTGATCTCTGCAACATCACCCACCTTCTTGTTTAGTAATCCTTTTGCAATAGGAGTCTTGACAGAGATCTTTCCTTCTCTGAGGTTAGCCTCGCTCTCGCTGACAAGTGTATATTTCATCTTCCGGTTGTTTGCCAGATTTGTCATTTCAACTGTTGAGAGAATTTGGACTACGTCAGATTTCAATTTGGAAGTATCTACAATCTTTGCTTCAGCTATTTCCATTTTCATCTGATTGATCTTTGCTTCAAGATGCGCCTGGGCCTCTTTTGCTGCATCATACTCTGAATTCTCACTTAAATCGCCTTTATCGGCAGCTTCACCAACGGCCGCGGATGCCTTGGGACGCTCAACTGTTTGAAGCTCATGGAGCTGAGCTACGAGCTTGTCGTAGCCTTCTTGTGACATGTAAGCCATAATCTTTTATTTTATTGGTTGATAAATGTTTATTTGAGTAGGTGTAAAAAACATTGAATTCCGACATCTCAGTGGTGATGTCGGAATTCAATATTCCTTCTGTCTCTACTATAATTTTTTACTACTTGCAAAGGTAAGAAAACTTTTTGATATGACCAAATCTTTGTGATAAAATTGATTTAACTCAATAAAATTAATGTTTTAGTGGATTTACAGCTTAAAACTTTTGCAAAGGATACAGTTTCCTATTACCTTTGCAACGTGTTTTTCATAGTATTAGATTTAAGGTTAACAAAAGGTTGGGACTCAGCGGAGTCCCTTTTTTTGTTTTAGGACATTTGAAAATCATAGAATCTCTGACTGATTATTGTCTTAATGGCTGATGCAGTTATGCCTGGGTCTGTTCTCTCTGGAATTTCTTTGCCATGATGGTCTTTGTGAGTTTCTGTCATTGTCGTTCTCTTGATGGCAATACGCAAAAAGAGGGTGTGTCAAAAGATACATCCTCTTTTTTGTTTCTCATTCTCAGTTATCTTTGCCATTTACTGTCAGGCTGCGATTTTTCCATCGCACATGATCAATTGCAGTGTATTCTGCCTCAGACAA
>NZ_JAMXLY010000087.1 GCF_024054555.1 Segatella cerevisiae
TATTGAAATGATGGAAATCATCAGAATAATCCCGGAAAATACCGGGATCTTTAGAAATCAAAGCCTGGTGGCTGAGAAAACTCCCGTTCTCGCCATCGGCTGATGAAAATAAATCAGCGGACCCTAACTTAATGAATCGAAATGATGTAAAGATATGTAAACCGACAGTTGTAGGCTACTACATAGGTATTAGGCAATTGTGTAAGTTGAGCGGTCAGAAAATAAGTTTAGACACGCTCTACAATAATAGGGTTCAAAATATATAAATTGTCTCAAAATTCGAAGATTCATCAGTAAATGGGACAAGTTCTTTTGCTAAAAGGAAAAAGGCATTAGCCTATGTTTTCAGTACTGGAACTTGCTGTTAAGAGTGTGTCTAATCAATTATGGTCTGTTTTTATTAGCCTATAAACAGTATCACGTAGATATTCTCTCATTAACACACAAAATGTAAATACCGTCCATTGAACTGTTCATCATTAAGCGGATTCTAATGATCATGGGGTCATTATGTCTTAGGGAATCGGAATCTACTTCTGTCCTATGAGTATGCCAGAGTACCCGACACAGTTTATTGACGTGATGAGGCTGGGCTGTCTTTAATCTAATTGACAGCTGAGTGGTTCGCACACATTAGAATGGTTCAGAATATTTAGGTGGTGCCAAGTGAAGAATATGTTGATATCGTGAAGACACAACTCCATGATGTTCCTGTAGAAAATATATTGGCTGAACCTGTTGTCCGTCATACGGCTCCAAGCAAAGCTTCCGCTTGCAGGGCATAAGACGCAAATATGCTGATGCGAACCCTGTAGTGCTGCCTTCAGAAGCACTGGTTGTCAATCATCAGGATAGGGCGAGTCATCAGTTCAGCCATTGATTTACTTCATCCCGCAATACCATCGTTCATACGGCCGAAGATAGACAGGAGTACAAGCCACAAACAAGCGATACGTTAACTAGCTATATAACCTCGTCTAATACACCTGAAAAGTAGGGGGAATACCCCCGAAGAGAGCCTCAAGAGTTTTAAAACTTTTGGGGCTCGTTCTTTTTTAGCTTCCCCAATCCCAGAATCGTTAGAAACATTGTCAATTGATAAGTTACCCACGCATTTTGTTCCTTTTTTCTTTATTTTTACCTATTAACCATAAAAACACAAATAACTCTTTCAAGTTTTTATAAAATTTTACTAACTTTGAATCGTCAAGATATTGAAGCCAGTTATTAAAATGCATCGTCATTACAGTTAGCTTCAGTTCCTCTTGTCCGACAGCTTACTTCCTTTTAGGGAGAAGCCGCTAAAAATGGAATCGTTAGTCCATACAGATATAGAAATCTTGTGGTCAAACATAGCTTTTCTGAGTTATAATCAATCAGAAATATTGCTTGGATATTTCGTGTTTATGAGGTTTATATTATGATTTTAACCACGGGGCATATCCTCTATAAAATACATTGTTCGAACTTTGTTATAATGATATTCGAAACTTGAGTATAATATATTAGTTGAAGTAGTAAAACTAATTTTATTGAAGTGCTTAAGTTAGAGAACATGGGAGATTTTTAAATTCTATTAGTATGAATGCTATAATAACGTTAAATGAATATTTGAAAAAAGGAAAAACCTTTGTTATACCAAATTACCAAAGAGGATATATATGGGGAAAGCAGAAAAGAGGAGAGGATAAAGATTCTGTCACATATTTTTTGGAAGATTCCATAATTCCTGGACTTAAACAGAATACGGAAATATTTATTCAAGGTGTTACTGTGTGCGAAAAAGCGAATGAGATAATTCTCATTGATGGACAACAGCGAACAACATTCTTTTATCTACTACTAAAATATCTTGGCTTCACGGAACCTTTTACAATAAAATATGATATTAGGAAAGTATCAAATCAGTTTTTGTCTAGTGGTACGTTGTTAAATAATTATTCGCAAAACACAAAAGAGAAATTTCAAGATATCTATTTTTTTAAGAAAACTTTACGGATTATAAATAAGGAGTTATTTAATTTCAATAAGCCTAAAAATGAGATTTTGGATTATCTTCTAAGTCATATTAAGTTTTTATATATTGATATTCCTGAAGATAAAGCAACAAAAGTATTCTCTATGATGAACGGCAACAAGGCTGAGATGAAAGCAGAGGAGCTTATTAAAGCCGAAATGCTACGTTTGGCTTCTTCAAACCGCCCTGATTTTACCCGGAAATCGACTAAGGAGCAGAATGCAATCGAATGGGATGATAATATGCTTCGGAGCCGTTATGCTCGCGCATGGGACAGATGGCTGCAATGGTGGAATAGAGCAGATGTGAAGAAACTCTATAAATGTTCTAATGTAATGGGACTCTTGATTTCAACGTATTTGCGTACAAAGAAACAAGAGAATTTATCATTTTTTGGTTTTAGAAAAGAATTTTTGAGTAAGCAAGAGCCTGTCGAAGCGAAGCAGGCTTTTGATGGACTTCGGAGGTTGCAAAAACGTTTTGAGGATGCTTTTAATCATCCCATCCTTTATAATAAAGTTGGGGCCATATTGAGAATAGGAGACCGTGATGCATTTATCCAATGGTATTTTGCAGGTAGAAAACCGGCAGACGAAGAATTAGACAAATATTACAATCTATCCTTCATTGGCTTGACTCATAATGAAGTGACAGATTATATCAATAATAAGAATTTAGAAACCTTCAATGAAAAATTTGATAATACATATGAAATATTGGAGAGGGACAATCTATATATTGAAAAACCAGAGGAAGCTTTCCGCTTGCTTTTTAGATTAAATATTGATGAAGATAATAAACAAGAAGATGGCAAAGGAAGGAAGTTTGATTTATCAATCTGGGACGGAGAACGTTCATTGGAGCATATTTACCCTAAGTCTAAGGTATGGCATGAAGAACAACAGTCTAATGGTACTGTGGATATCGTCACTGGTGACGGTAAAAGGTGGGAAAAAGCAACAACGTTTGATAAAAGCTATATTAAGAGAAATAGTTGTATTTACAATGATAAGCACGCAAGTGAGCATTCAATAGGAAATCTCGTTTTATTGTATGGGAGAGATAATTCTGCCTTTGGTAATAAAAGTTTTGAAGAAAAGAAACAAACTTTTTTTGAACCATCAGAAAAGGAAATTTTTGAGAGTCGTCATCTTTTACATACGATATATAAATTTGCGAAGTCGACATGGACTGGTAAGGAGATAGCAGAAAACAAATGGGAGACATTAAAAGAATTTAAAGAAAAATATGGCAAATAAAATAAATTTTGTAACAGGTGAAACGTATACTCTTTCTGAACTATTTTCAGGTGAGAGAAGGATCATAATCCCTGATTTACAACGTGATTATTGTTGGGGAGATGAGGATAATACGAAAAGTACGGGTGTAACAGGTGAACTTGTTTCTGACTTTGTAACAAATCTTATTGAGCAGTACAATCAGAAATCTGATACAAGAACATTAAATCTAGGCTTGTTATACGGCTATGAGGTTCCTGCAAACCACATCCAACTTTGCGATGGTCAGCAACGTTTGACAACGCTATACCTTTTACTTGGCATGATAAATAAAGTCATTGGCACATATCGTTCGTACCTTATCTCTGATTTTGAATATAATAACGATGATAAAGAACCGTATTTGAATTATTCTATACGTGAGACTTCTCTGTATTTTTTAAGTGATTTGGTTTGCAAGTTCTTTTTAGATAGACGAAAGAAGGTGGAAACTATAAAGTCGGCTGATTGGTATTTTTCAGATTATGACTTAGATCCAAGTATACAAAGTATGCTCAATGCTCTTTATAAAATAGAGATTTTATTAGATGGAAAAGATGAAGAATGGATGTCGCATTTTGGAGATTGGCTACTTAACAAGCTAACGTTTCTGTATGTTGATATGGAGAACAGGAAAAATGGAGAAGAGACTTTTGTCGTTATCAATACAACAGGAGAATCACTTTCTGCGACACAAAATCTCAAACCATTAGTAATAAATGAGAAAAACAATCAATTTAACAATACGTCATTCCACACACTCATAAATAGGAATAATGTTAATATTGCAGAATGCTGGGAATGTATTGAAACTTGGTTTTGGAGCCGACGTCGAGGCGATAATGATACTGCCGATGCAGGCTTTGCAGAGTTTTTTCGATGGATTTCTATAATACTCCCCAATTTTAGTACAGGTGCTAAAGTTAAAGAATATTGTTTATCTTTGCACTAAGTAAGAAAGGAACAGAAATGGGAAGAAGAAGTAAGTTTGAACCAAGTTTTAAGGCAAAGGT
>NZ_JAMXLY010000088.1 GCF_024054555.1 Segatella cerevisiae
CTTTGCCTTAAAACTTGGTTCAAACTTACTTCTTCTTCCCATTTCTGTTCCTTTCTTACTTAGTGCAAAGATAAACAATATTCTTTAACTTTAGCACCTGTACTAAAATTGGGGAGTATTATACACAACTTACGAAAATTATCCGGAAAAGGACTTGATTTTATAAATGCCGGTGTTCTGGTAGAATAATATTGTTTGTAATTAAAAGCATATTTTTAGTTATAAAGTAATGTACAATTACTTATTTATGCATCATATTGTAACAACAATCGGTCGAATATCATTTTTAACCGGTTTTATTTGTCATTATAATAAAAAATGAATAGTTTTGTAATACCATGAAAGAGAAAGGAAATATCTTTTCCTTGGATTCTTGCAATCGACCTAATTATCATCTTTAAATATTACGGCTTATGATTATCGGAATACCAAAAGAAATCAAGAACAATGAAAACAGGGTCGGTATGACTCCTGCTGGTGTGGCGGAATTAGTAAAACGAGGCCACAAAGTATTGATAGAAACCTCAGCCGGTATCAATAGCGGTTTTCCCGACGATACCTACACTGAAGTCGGTGGCAAGATCATCCCGACAAAAGAAGAGGTGTATGCCAAGGCGGACATGATCGTGAAAGTCAAGGAACCCATAGAACCGGAATATCAACTGATCAGGAAAGGACAGATCGTCTTCACTTATTTCCATTTTGCTTCCGACCGTCCGCTTCTGGATGCTATGCTGGCTAGTGGAGCTACCTGCATTGCATACGAAACGGTCAAGACCAAAGACGGTTCACTGCCTCTGTTGATTCCCATGAGTGAAGTGGCAGGCAGAATGTCCGTTCAGGAAGGGGCACGTTTTCTGGAAAGTCCCCAAGGTGGAAAGGGCATGCTAATAGGAGGTGTACCGGGGGTAAAACCTGCTAAAGTATTGGTACTGGGCGCCGGTACAGTAGGCACCAATGCAGCATTCAAGGCTGCCGGACTTGGAGCTGATGTCACCCTGATGGATATCAATCTGCCCCGTTTACGTGCATTGAGTGAAATCCTACCGAAGAACGTGAAGACGCTATTCTCATCCGAGCACAATATCCGTGAGGAATTGCCCGATACAGATCTTGTGATCGGCTCTGTACTGGTACGAGGAGACAAAACACCACACCTGATCACTAAAGATATGCTACAACTCATGCGTAAGGGAAGTGTCCTAGTAGATGTGGCTATCGATCAGGGCGGGTGTTTCGAGACTTCACATCCCACGACCCACACGGATCCGGTATATACAGTCAACGGCATTGTACACTATGCAGTCGCCAACATACCGGGAGCCGTAGCTTACACCTCTACCCCGGCATTGGATAATGCCACACTGCCTTATGTCCTGGCTCTTGCAGGAAAAGGTTGGAAAAGGGCATGTGCCGAAGATGCATCACTATATGAAGGAGTCAATATTGTAGACGGAAAAGTCACCTTCAAACCCGTCGCTGATTTATACGGACTGCCTTATGTTCCTGCAAAAGTATAATAACAGGAATTCATTAAAATCTAATCAATACAGGCCTTCTCACAAACAAGAAGGCCTGTTGCAGTTATAAGATTTAATACCCCTTTTTCATCAAATTGGACATACTCCGCTTCTTTTTTAGACAAAGTATTAACGATTAGTCTCTGATGCAGAATCAGCCACAACTTTTCTACCATCCGGATCTATAGCATTTACCGGGTTGTCCACACAGTACACATACGGACTCACTTCTGGAGTACGCTCTGCCACTGGATCCATCGTGGTCCAACGGCCGATAATTGCATCATAGTTTCTTGCTCCATAGTCATAAAGGTCTAGGCCATGAACTCTGTCCAGTTCCTTCCCGTTATACTTATACGGTTGCAACGAGGCATTTAGGCCAGCATCACCATACACGCCTCCAAAGGGATAATAATGCGTCACCTGCTCCAGTGTTCCGTTCTCGTTCACTACTGCCCGGTTGTTGCCCAGGTGGTCCCGGGTATAGTAATGATACACCGGCTGGCTGGCTGTCGTGAATGTGCAGTAGCCTCCGCCGAACAGGTATTTGTCTGCCTTTCCGTTCCTGAAGATGAAGTTGCCGATATAGTCAGTACTGTCCACGGAGAGTGTATTGGCTGCTGCCGTACGATGGATGGTACGCAGCTTCTCCCCTGTAGAGGTATAGACGTACTCCGTCACGTTGCCGTTGGTAAACTGTATCCGTCTTGGATGGTTCATGGTGTCAATCTGTTTAAATCCATTCATTTTACCCTACAATAAACAGGCAGAAAATACTCTACATTTACGGCTTTACCCTTTATCTTCCCGGGAATCCATTTAGGCATTAATTTTAGAATTCTAATAATCTCATTATCAAGTGGAGCATCTAAACCTTGAATAACCTTAATATCTTTAATATCTCCCTCTTTAGTTACTATAAATTCACAAATAACTTTTCCTTGTATTGATGCATCATCATAAATGTCTGGATATTTAAAAACAGAATCAATATAATTGAGTAGACAGTAATATCCACCATTATATGACGGAGAAGGATTTGTCTCCATAACTTGATAAACTGTACTATCCAGAGACTTACTGCCCTGCCCATAAATTGTACTTGGTACAACCATAAGCAATAACAGACAAACTGTAAGAAAAATCTGCTTCATATTATTTCATATTTTGAATTGTTTCATTCATCGATTTATTTATTAAATCAAATAAAGACCTATTTAGGTCAGTATTTCCTAAACCATATTGATGAGAGGCTTCCTTTCTATCTCCCTTTGTTATAATATAAACATAAGCATGCCCATTTGCTTCATGACTGTATATTTGTGCTCTTCCCTCTTCTGATAATTTTGAATTAATAACGACGATAATATTATTATTTGGAGAATTTTGCAATCCGTTACTATCAGGAAAAAGAGTTTTGCCTAGAAGACCTGTTTCACCAGTTGATGCTCCAATGCCCCTTCCATTATTATTCCCAACAAATGATCTATCGACCCCACTATAATGCATAGGATAAACACATAGAATTCCTTTCTTATTTCTATATCTAAATTTATCATCCAATTTAACTTCAACTATTTTATCAGAAAGAGCCATTGTCTTTAGACTTTGAAAATTCTGACTGTCACTTTGAATTGTTTTTAGTGGATCCTGCCGAATATATCCTTTTTTATCAAATTGTACATATTGTCTTAAATCTTCGGGCAATGTGTTCAGAATCATTCTTTGTGCCTCAATTTGTATGGCATATATTTTTCTCCCATCAACATCTATAGCATTTACCGGGTTGTCCACACAGTACACATACGGACTCACTTCTGGAGTACGCTCTGCCAGTGGATCCATCGTAGTCCAACGGCCGATAATTGCATCATAGTTTCTTGCTCCATAGTCATAAAGGTCTAATTCATGTGTCCTGTCCAGTTCCTTCCCGTTATACTTATACGGCTGCAACGAAGCATTCAAGCCGGCATCACCATATATACCACCGAAAGGATAATAATGTGTCACCTGTTCCAGTGTTCCGTCCTCGTTCACCACGGCCCGATTATTACCCAGGTGATCCTGAGTATAGTAATGATATATTGGCAGGCCGGTTGAGGTAAATGAGCAATATCCTCCATTAAACAAATATTTATCAGCTTTTCCATTTTCAAAAATAAAGTTGCCGATGTAGTCGGTACTGTCCACGGAGAGTATATTGTCTGCTACCGTACGGTGAATGGTACGCAGCCTCTCACCTGTAGAAGCATAGATATACTCCGTTACATTACCGTTGGTAAACTGTATTCGCATTGGATGGTTCATCGTGTCATATTCTATCTTAGCTATACCTTTGTTGGCATCCGACATCAGGTTGCCGTTTAGTGCATCCGCTTGTAATCATCCTGATATCGGCAAGGGCGCTATTATCACCTAACTATTTTACTATATTCGTATCAAAGATAATACACTCTTTTTCCTTATACAGCCACGCAGTACCAACACGTTGTTCTAAAGGTGCACTTAAAATTTGGTTGGTAACAATTGCTATTTTATTTAGTATTTTTCTCTCATCTTTTGGCTCTTTCCAATTAGAAGTGCAAAAACACCTTGGTGCAAAAATCATGAAAAACACCGCGGCGGTTTGCCTCGCGGCTGGGGGTGCGAAGCCCCCAAAGAGCGTCAGGTGATGACTTAAGCAATGCA
>NZ_JAMXLY010000089.1 GCF_024054555.1 Segatella cerevisiae
TACCTTTGCCTTAAAACTTGGTTCAAACTTACTTCTTCTTCCCATTTCTGTTCCTTTCTTACTTAGTGCAAAGATAAACAATATTCTTTAACTTTAGCACCTGTACTAAAATTGGGGAGTATTATAGTATTATAGTTCGTTTTTAGTTGTTAATGCCCAAAAAAGCATGACTTATACTACTCCAGTGACACTGCATGTAAAAGATATTGCTATAGATGAATTATTTATAGACATACATAATCAAACTAATCTTAACTTTATTTACAATCATAAAGATTTTCAATCATTTGATAAAATTAATTTGGATGTAGATCAAGTAAATGTACAAGATGTAATGCATCAGTTATTTGACGATAAAGGTTTTCAATTCAAAATAGTTCAAAATTCTATTATTATCGAAAAAAATCATTTACGATTGCATGGCATCATATATGATGCCAAGACAAGGGATCCTATAATTGGAGCTACGGTAAGAATAAAGGGGGAAAGAACTGGTGTTGTAACTAATATTAATGGAGAATTTTATTTGGATTTAATATCAGGAAATACAATAGTAATTTCTAGTCTTGGATATGATATTATGGAAAAGACAATAGGAAAAGATAATAGTAAGTCAAAAAACTTTTTCCTAGTACCTAATGCTCAAAATTTGAATGAGGTAGTTGTCACCGGGATCTTTAATAAACCTCGTGCAAGTTATACTGGGGCCGCTACAAGTTTTAGTAAGAAAGAATTGGAAGTTTCAGGTAACCGAAGTTTGATTTCTTCTTTGCGTAATTTGGACCCTAGTTTCAGTATTGCAGATAATATTACAACAGGTTCTGATCCTAACAGTTTGCCTTCGATTACACTACGAGGAACGTCTAGCCTACCAACGGATGTTAAGGATTTGCAAGTAAGTACAGATAATCAAAGAACTGCAAATCAACCCTTATTTATATTAGATGGTTTTGAAATTTCTCTTTCACGTTTTATGGATATGGATGAAAGCCAGATCGAAAGCATTACTTTATTAAAAGATGCTAATGCTACAGCAATGTATGGGTCGAAAGGATCCAATGGTGTTGTCGTAATTACAAGCAAACGTATTGCTCCTGGAAAATTAAGAATTAGCTATAAAGGGACTTTGGATGTAGAAGCCCCAGACTTATCGTCTTATAATTTGATGAATTCAACAGAAAAATTAGAGTATGAAAAAGTTGCGGGACTATATGAATCAAGCAATGCAATCTATGATCAAGAACTTAAGGACCTTTATAATCAGCGCAAAATAAATGTGGAAAGAGGAGTTAATACTTATTGGTTAAAATATCCAATAAGAACAGGTATAGGGTCGCGGCATTACATCTCAGCTGAAGGAGGGGATGAAAATCTACGTTATGACGCAGATTTAAGTTATAATGATGTTGAAGGTGCCTTAAAAGGTTCTCAACGAAAAGTATTAGATGGCAGTATGTCATTACTTTATAAATACAAAAATATTTCTTTCCAAAATCGCTTGGAAGTCACCAATACGAAATCCTCTAATTCTCCTTATGGATCATTTAGCGATTATTGTGCGTTGAATCCTTACTATACCCCTTATGATAATAACGGAAACCTAAACAAAATACTTGAGGATTATTTCTATCAAAGTCTCCAAAGTACGAATAAGGTATACAATCCTTTATTTAATGCTTATCTGCCGAGCAAGAATACGAGTAGCTACACAGATATTACTAATAATTGTGCTATAGAGTGGTATATTATTCCTGAACTGTTCCTTAGAGGTCAATTTTCGTTTACAAAAGAATTTACTAGGTCTGATATATATATTCCGGCTGATAATACTATGTTTGACAGTTATACGGGTGATGATTATTCACGTAAAGGGCGTTATACATATAATCCTGGAGAGTCAATGCAATATAATGGTCGTTTAACTTTAAATTATACGAAAGATTTTGGTAAACACCAATTATTCGGAGGTTTTGGATTGACTATAGATCAATCTAAATCAGAATCTTATACTATAATTGGGGAAGGCTTATCCATTGATAAAATGGATTTCATCGGAATGTCTAAACAATATATGGAAGGAACTACACCCACTGGAACTGAATCAATTTCACGTGATTTTGGTCTATTATGCAATTTACAATATACATATAACCAACAGTATTTTATTGATCTTAATGGAAAATATGATGGATCTTCACAATTTGGATCTAATAATCATTTTGCTCCATTTTGGTCAACGGGAATCGGTTGGAATATTCATAATGAAAAATTCATGAAAAAATACAAATGGATTGATATTGCTCGGCTCAGGACTTCTTATGGAATAACGGGATCTCAAAATTTCGCTTCTTATTTAGGTATGCGAACATATCAAATATATAGTGGGCAAAGTACTCAAAATTGGTATGGTGTATATTTATTAGCTTATGGTAATCCTGATTTAAAATGGCAAACTACTTCACAATTGAATTTAGGGTTTGATTTAGAATTGGTTAAACACAGATTGGTGGTTAATTTCGATTGGTATAATAAGTTGACTCATGACTTATTAGCAGATGTTAACCTTCCTTTATCCAGTGGATTTTCAAGTTATAAGGACAATATTGGAACAGTAAGAAATAAAGGATATGAAGTTTCCTTTTCCGCTCAAATTATCCGCGACCTCCGCAATAATTTTTATTGGACAGTTGGTTTAAAAGCAGCACGTAATATAAATAAAATTGAGAAAATTTCAAATTCTTTGCAAAAATTAAATGATGAACTGACTAGTGAGGATTCATATAATCCTAGTTTTTTGTACAAGGAAGGTCAATCACTGAATACCATTTATGCAGTACGTTCCAAAGGTATTGACCCGAGTACTGGGAAAGAAATTTATATTACATCGGATGGTACTGAAACATTTATATGGAATGCAAAGGATGAAGTGCCCTGCGGTGTTGCCGAACCGAAGATTCAAGGCAATATTAATACGAATGTACGTTGGAAAGGTTTTTCTCTAAATGTGATTTGTGGCTTTCGTTTGGGAGGATATGCTTACAATAGCACTCTGGCTAATAAAGTAGAAAATATTAATCCCTATGATAACGCAGATCGACGGGCGCTATATGATCGATGGAAAAAGCCAGGTGATCTTGTAAAATTTAAAAGCGTAACGGATTTTACACCAACTTATGCTACGTCTAGATTTGTCTTTAAAGACAACACATTCTATGGCTCATCATTAAACTTAGGGTACGAATTTCCACAGGAATGGATAAAGAAGCATTTATCAGTCAGCTATCTGGCAATTAATGGCTATATGGAAGATTTGTTTTGGTTATCTATACTATACCCCAATTTTAGACAATGTTTAACTTTTATTTAAATAATATACTCATCCACGGAGAGCGCGCATAGCGGCAAGAGGCGTCGTGTAACGCCTCGGCGAGCGTCACGCTGCAGATTGA
>NZ_JAMXLY010000008.1 GCF_024054555.1 Segatella cerevisiae
TCTGAAAAGGAGACTTCTTGCTTCTGATTCGACATATCTAAAGGATTAAAGGGTTTATACTGTGGCAAAGATACAAAAAATCCCTTTTCATTCCCTTTGGCGAAAGACGATCATGTACGTTTCATATTCTTTTCTTATACATTGAAATATATCCTGACCCGCTGTTACACCATATCCCGATACGGAACTGCAAAAAATATCTTTGATGCCAAGAAATTCAAGAATATCAATAAGGCTTGAAGCAATGCTTTCATCTTTACTAGAATGACTAATAAAAATTTTCGGTGATTTTGAATATATATCCTTAGTGTCCATACTGAATAATCTAAAATCAATTTATTAATATTTGTACTTATATGTTATTGCAAAAATAGCAAATTTATTTTATAAATCAACACCATTCGTATTTATAATCGTTAGGTTCATTTTCATGAGAATGTTTTCTTTTCAAACCTTGAAATTTCTTGTTTGTTAATTCTCCTCACAAAGGAAAAGACTATTTCTATGGGAAGGCTATCCAAAATGGCATAGTTGATTACTGAAAGTTGCTTATCTATAAACGAATCTTCAAGCCCATCACCGCTAAACATGAATCTAAGTTTGAAATTCTTCGGTATAATATCGAGATATTGGAAGTAACGGTGTTTTTCAAAGGGGTTATAGAGAAAGGAATCTTCTGACAGTACATTTCGAAGGATCATCCTTGATAGTTTTACTTGTAATAAAGAATCGAGTCTATTTAATTTACATTTTGTGAATGTTTCCCATGTTGATTACCGAAGGCAATTACTAAAAATAGCGCATAGAGTAATGTCTACACGCTATGTTCTTATTATGTATCCTAACCGTATTATCGGTCAGGATACGAACCTGTCATATATCATGAACAAATATTGTTGTGGGTCAATGCATAGCGACCACCACCGGTGAATACCAATGCTAATGCCGGCAACAGATAGAGCATAGGCAATTCTAGTGCCCAACCGCCTTCTGGTGTCAGAGAGAAAAAAACTGGCAAGTGTGCCATTAAGATGGCCACAATCATATTAAACACGATTGCTGCTGCTGCCACACGTGTCCACGCACCTAGTATCAAAATCAATGCGGCTACAAACTCGATAAGGAGTGTTCCGTATGCTATGAATGAAGGTAATCCCATAGCAGCAAGCATCTGACCGATAGGTCCTACTCCATGTATTAACTTGGAGACTCCATGAAAAAGGAGCAATCCCCCGGTTGACAAACGCAGGACTAAAAGCCCCAGATCATTGTTTCTCAAAAAATCTTTTCTCAATTGCATAATTATTGTTCTGTTTAATTTATTAAATTAGCCTCTTCTATATTTTCTTTACAACTGATAAGTTGATTTGTCCTCTCAATATCTTGCTGAAGGACTCTCCTTCCTGAATGCTTGTCTTTGATAAGACATGTTTTGCCTTCAGCGCAGGACGCTGATTAACAATATCTTCCAGTTGTAATTTTAAAATATCCATGTTACCATAAGGACGAAAACAATCTCATACGAAGTTACCTTCTATTTGTTATAGGGTTATGATCTTCATATTTCGACTACAAATATACATATTATTCTTTGTAACTTCCAAGTCTTTTTGATAGTTTTTTGTCAAAAATATATCTTGAAGAAACCAATGTGCCTGCAACTTTTCGCATTTCAGTAGCACTTACGGATTTGTCCGGTTTCCTGAATACATGGCGCGTCTCTTTCCTGTTTTGAAATGTTTTCCTTTAACAAGCGACATTAAATATCAGAAATACGATCTTTTATATGTTTCCGCTTTCAGAGTTTTATCTTTTGAGAAAGTAAGGGTCGTAGTTTCGAGAAACAGAGCGCGCTGTTTCTCGAAACTTGACGTCCTGTTTTTCGAGAGCAAGTTTTGTGTTTTTTCGTCGAGACAGAGGAGTTCACGCTTACTGATGTTAAAGTATTTTTTTATCAGAAATTTTGGAATTTCAAATTGGAAGTCACAGTGATTTCCAATTTGAAATGGTGTGTTGCATATCGCGATTTTCGTGATTCAAACTTGAGCCACTGCATTTCCGAAATTGGAAGTACAGTACTCCTCAATCCGATGTATGTACTTTTCTTGTTTGGAACTGTACTCTCCCGCTCTTGATCCTCCTGGAAACTCTGACACTTGTTTTGTTTCTCGTCAACTCGCAGGCTCTGCTGTCATCTAATCTCTGTTCAGAAATTATACAATACCGTTTTGACCATCATCCGTTTCAGCTTCTGAAGCACAGTGTCTGTCGTTCTCGGTTTTTCGATACAAGTTCACGATCTTTCCCAAATGAAATTCCTCCACCCAGATACAGAAGTTATTGTCTTTTACCATTTCAGGAGAAAAGGTGATATCCGTTACTTCCACAACAGCGGAGTCTCTTTCCTTGTGATACCCTACTGCCAAATCCAGATATTTGAAACGTTTGGGCAAGAACGGGAAATGCCCGTTGTTATAATCATCCAAATAATAGATTTTACCCGGCTCTGTCACTGCAGAATCCATCGCAGGTGTTTTGTCGGCATTACGCTCCAGAAACCTTCCTGCCGTAGTGTCTTTGATCTCCCTGTATTCCACCTTTTTTGTTCCCGCTATGATTTGGTCAAAATATTTCTGCGAGATAGTCAGGTAGAGACAGTCCTCTTTTTTCGGCGACAGAGACAATGTGCTGTCCCTATCGCCGGACTTAAAATTTACGGATTCGTCTTTAACGAAACTGATGGTGAATGCCCTGCATCTGCGCTCTGCCTGCCTGATGGCTGCAAGAGAATAGCGGTCAGGTTTCTCGAACACGTCCAACCCTCGTGAGAGTTGTATCTTCCAACCATTGTCGAGGATAATCCACCGGTCATGGTCCGCCTTGAAGTCGAATGTAAACTCGATACCCAGAGGTTGAAGATCATTGGCGATACTGGTAAAGGCTTCTTCAGACTCAGGGATTTTGTCTTCCTCATTTGCCGTGCTCAGGTGGATGGAGAGTTCTTCGGGCGTATCACTGACTTCCCGAACAGTCTGAATAAGTTCCAGCAGGTTGTCGATTTGGAAGGGAGCCCGCACATAGGGGTCCACGATCTTGATCTTATGTGCCGTGCACAGGTAGTCACCTAAGAGAGATTTGTACGTGATGCCTTTCTGGTTCATTCTGATGGCGCGCATCCCCTCCCTTAAAATGGGTATTCTGGGACGAGGTGCTTTCCTGACATCCTCCGGTGCACTTGACTCCGGAGCTTCTGCAGATTGTCCTTCGGTCACAGGTTTTACAGTCTGTCCCGACAACGTCGGGTTCTCTACCTCCTCGAGAGTTTTGACCGATACCGTCTCTCCGCTTTTCAGATTGACATATTTGAAGATTGCCGGTTCAGCTAGGAATGTCTCGTCTATCTTATACAACTGATCCTTCACTCTTTTGCGTCCTTCTGCAGCGAAGTCGACCAGTTCGTAGGCCTCTTCGTCAGTCATGTTTCCGTCTGGGTACAAGAGTTTCATCATACCCGAGAAGGTCTTTCTGATGGCCAGGTGGTCACGCTCAGAGAGGGATCCGTCAAACTTGGCATAGTCATCCATGATGTTGGAACAGTCGGTGTTGCGCAAGGCATGAAGCACAGCGGCAATATAGTCTGTTATCAGACCATAGCCTTTTGAAAAACTTGCTTTCTTGAGCATCTTCACCTCCCAACCCGGGTTATAGAGATGGATACGGTCGAGGAAAGCTCCTTTGATGAAACTTGTCGGAATGCTCTCAAAGAGATGTGAATTGCGCATCATGAAAGGTACGGTGTGCTTCGTGTTGCCCACGAATACCATTGACGCACTCGCCTCATGAGTCGCCTTGCCACGATTGAAACTCTTGTTGGCAAGATAGTTCTGCATGGTATCTATCAGTACAGCGTCTACGCTGCGGCCTTTCTGTTGTTCGAACTCATCCCAAGCCACGACATCCCAGTAGCCTACGAGTCCAAGGATTTCCTTATTACCGCTCATCTTTACGAACAGTCGTGCCGAAGTCACGTCACCTCCACTTACTAGTACGCCATAAGGCGACAGTTCCTGAAAGACATGACTCTTGCCGGTGCCTTTGGGACCCAACTCCATGAAATTGAAATTGTTCTCCACATGAGGCAAAAGTCTGGCAAGGATGATCAGTTTCTCCCTTCTGTTCAAAATATCAGGATTCAGCCCCAAGGTATGCAGCAGAAGGTCCATCCACTCATCAGTCGTGAATTTCTTGCGCTGCTCGACATACTCGTCCTTGTCGACATGAGAGATCTGTATCGGTTTCAGGCTCTGTACCTCCCACCTCACCTTCAAATCCTCGCCGTGATTATAACCGAGAGTAACGATGCACCACACCCCATTGCCCGAGAGAAGTTTCGGGTTCTTCAGGATATATTCCGTGCCAATAGGCACCCTCGTCAGTCCTAGATTCGCAAAGGCAGCATGGTATTCGTCCTCTTTCTCGCTCAGCGTGGCAGTGACCTTGTCGATTACTCGATAGTGGCCGTTTTCCCGGATGATTCCTTTCACCCGTTCAGCATCGGCACGATGCACATAGTTGTTCTGGATGACAGTCTTCACCTTTTCCAGGCCATCCTTGATTACCTCCTCGTCATCGCTGGCGCAATACTGTCCAAGGAGGTATTCCAAAACATACGTCGGTACGGGTAGTCCTGATTTCACCTGAAAAGCCAGGTCCTTGCGTACCACCTTGCCTAAAAAGGCATCCATGATCTTTTCCTGTAATGTCATATCTAAAAGTCAAAATCGTTTTCTATTAAGGTATTGTTCGTCACGTTCTCCTTGATCAGAGGATTCATGTCATCGTTGATATCATAGACGATCAGTTGGAGCACTTTGGTCTCCACGTTCTTGTTGAGTGTCAGGTCAACCTGTATCTTCCTGTTGTCGAGGGACGGGTCACTCTTGTCGAGCGTAATGGTCTGCAGTTGCGTCACAGGCTCTTCATTGTCATATAGGGCAACAGTAACCACCCGCTCCTTCGTCTCCATTGATACCATATCCGTCTGCAGGAGTTTGAACCTGATACGTGAAGCCTGCACAGACAGGTTGCGGTCCAGAACTGTCACGCCTACAGACTGCTTGCTGTCAGTACGCTCCTGATGGCTGGCTATCACTGGGATAAGCATCTCCTGAAGGGAGGCGCCGCCGTGAGTGAACAGATATCCCCCTGAAGGCGCAGCGAGACGGTTAGTACCCTCAGGCACTGCTACGAAGACATCGCCGACGTTGGACATCGCCGATACTTCCGACAGCGGAAACTTCATGATCCCGGATACAGGGTTGTCTGAGTGTGTGAGGTAATAGCGTGTGCTCCGCTCCAGCGTTTTCTCCTCCACCTTATGCTTGTCTTTGTCGGCAAAGGTGATGTCATTGAACAGGAAACCGTGGTCACTCGTGACATACACCTCTGTCACATTGTAGGATGCGAGGATCTTCAGGATCATTGTCGAGAGTTCATCGATCGCTTCCCTGCAACTCGTTGCCACCTGCCGGGCGTTGCCTTCGTGTCCTGTCTTGTCGATGATGTCATGGAAGATGTACACTAGAGGGTGCTTGAATATTTCCCTGTTCTTGTCCAGATTATATTCTGCCACAGTTTCAAAAGGCACGCAGACAGCGCCTTCCTTGTATTTTTGAAGATGTTCAGAACGCTTTTCCGTCGTGGAGAGCACATGATCGTCCACTGACATGTCCTGATGGTCTTCCTGCCCATAGAGTTTCAGTTCTTTATAAGGTAACAGTGCCGGTTTGCAGTATTTGGTCTCTGTCGGGAGCATTGCGAGTGCCGGTTTCAGAGTAGCCACATGTCGGGACTTTGCGAGTGCTCCGGTCAGTTCTTGAGCCACTTCATAGCGCAGTGCGTCGCTCACGATGACCACGACCTTTTTCTGGAGAGGCTGAATACATTTCCTATAGAAATCCTGTTGCCGCAGCAGGTGTATACCGCTCATGCCGCCTGTCTCCTTAATGCAGCGTGTCCATTCCAGATTAAGGCGATTGCAGAACTTGCTGTAATAGAGATCAAGGTTCTTTTTCGCTTCTTGCACCGTACCGAACAGTTCGCATGAAGGGTCTATATTGAAATAACATTCCTGTGCCTGTCGGTAGAGTTGGTCGATCATATAGTAATCTTCTGTGTAACGCCTGACGTATTCGTCAGGGGAATCCAGTGTCAGGGATCCTACAGCGTCAACTTTCTGATACAGATGAGCAGCGATGATGGTGAAGTTCATCACCTTTGCCGTTTCATCGTGGTCATTATGCTTCAGGAGCAGGTCTTCCACCTTTTCAATCACCGCTCCAGGCTCCGTTTCAAGTTTCTGTTCCAGCAAGGTCTTTAATATCGGCAGACAGAGATGCCGTGGGACAAAATAGAAATTAGCATCGGTGCCGTACCAGCGTATCAGCTCGTCGTCGTGGATACTCTTTCCGAGTTTTTCGAAAAGTTGCATCAGGGCGTCAGCGCTTTTATCCGTACTGAGGGCCAATTCCAGAAGCCTGTTCATCTGTTGCAAGCCGAGACTGTCTGTGATGCGTTCCTGCTTGTAGTTGTCTGCATCTACCGGTGCGAGATTCTGGACGATGGCATTGTATTTGAATACCTTGATGATATCTTTCACCTTTTCCTCGGTATTCTCGTCGATGCCGACGCCAAAGACGGCAGTCAATTTGTCCTGAAGTCTTTGCTTGAGGATCTTGTTACGGAGAAGTTTGTTGTAAAAGTCCAGACTTTTCTTTTCTTCTCCCGGACAACTGAGAAAGAGGATTCTGAGGATAATGCTGTCCCACTCTCTGATCTGTTGTAGACCCAGAAAATTGCAGAGGAATGCCCTCACGCCTACATCTTCAGTAAAAGAATGGTCTGAAAAATAAGGTTGCAGCAGTTTCATCATCTTTGAGGATTGCAATTGCTGGACGTTCTCCTTCACGAATTGCATCATCGTTGCCGGCAGATCATGCTGTTGCATGAAAGAGGCATAGTCCTGACTGTGGTATTCCATATTAGCTGTGAGCACATCCATCAACGGGAATTTTTCCTGCAATGAAGGATTTTCCAGCGGTGAATACTGATCGAATGCCATTATCACTTTCTTGTCTGCCCACTCATGGTCAAGGCGATATTTTGTCGTAAACCAATCACCTTTGAATTCAATGAGTTTATAGCCTTTTGCCTCCCAATCCATCGTACGCAGTTCATCCACCAGAAAACTGTCGTGGAAGATGAACAGCACCCTCAGATCCGGGTTTTGCTCAAAGTAACCGATTATCTTATTTTGTATTTCTGTCATTTCACATCAACTCTTTTGAACCTATAGACCTTTCAGCCCTGTCACTCTATTCTGTACGCATAATCTGTCGGAAGTGTAAATGTCCCATTTCCTGCTTTTCATCCTAACAGAGACTGTTGCAATCATTTTAGCTTTGCCAAAACGTCTCCGAACTTGGCATAGTTCACCAGTACGCCGTCATCCAAATCAAAAGCGATTTGTTTGTCAGCTACTTCATGAAGACGGTCATGATACTCACGACATTCGGCAAACTGGCTCGAAATCTTGTCAAGTTTACGGCGTTCCTGTAAAGTGAATTTGTCAATATCCTTAATCATATCAAATGTTTTGTTCTTGAGCCATTCCATATAAGGCAGAAGGTATTTCGTACGGATGCGTTCAGCCGTGTAAGCATTCATGCGGTGCATATAGGCGATGCATTGGAATGCTCCGTTCTTACTACTGAAGAGCCAGTAGATAGGACGGTTCTTATACATCTTCTTGTGGTCTTTCCAGAAATCCTTCACGAAATAATCATCCAGAGACTTACCGAGAGCAGCCTCAATGGAATTCAGATTATCTATCAGATTCTCTTCGCCAAAGGCTGTTGCGAGCCATGTCCTAAAGCGCATTGTCGCATTGTCGCTGAACTCACTGTCAGCAGGCATCAGTGGAATAATGCCGTCATCATCCGCTTCATAGCGGGCGTTGGGCACTAACTTGTGGAATTCTTCCAATCCGTCTCCTTGATTAGCAAGGATCAGTCCCGGTCGATCAATGGAATATCTGCCCATCATACACCCTACAGCATAACTAATGAGTTGTTTCATTATGACATCATCATGCCAAACAATATGTTGCTTATTACTTGTTATATCCATTGTCCGTCTTATTACTTTTTTCACTTATTGCCAAATATTGTTGAAACCTACTGTTAGGATGATCTGGGATTGTCATTTTCAATTTTCCTTCGTCAATCATAGGTGTGATATACTTGTTTCGGAATTTTGATCGATTGCTATACCCCATATAGCTAAGAATAGCTGACAAAGAGCGAGGTGAAGTACAATAATCTAGCATTTTCTTATATTCTGTTTGACTAGGAACAAATCGAGACCTTGACTTGGTCCCACTTGACTTGGTCCCACTTGACTTGGTCCCACTTGACTTGGTCCCACTTTTTTCTATAGTGGTTTTAGCTATTACCTCAAAAACAGTAATCGTCTAAATATCCCCGTCCTATCACATGACAATATTTCTTTCATCGTGTGTCAATTTAATCGTCGTTTACCTTTCCTCATTTACTTTATCTATGACTTTATCAGCCCATTTTACTTTTCCTATTCTTCTCAGGCGTGCCACTTCCTTGTCGATATATTCTTTCTCCACTTTGTAGGTCGAGAACATGTGCAGGTGTCTCCATGTCTTCATTATCTCATGGATTTCATTGTAGCCCGACTTGTCTTTCCAAACCGCCATGACAACGGCGAGGACAACGGAAACAATTATTATCGTTCCCGCCACCCAACCAGTAAACAGTAATGGCATTACTCCGAGCCAAATTAATTTATTAAAATTGTTCATCACAAAATACAAAAGATTTATAAAATTATTATATCAGTTTTCTGTTGTAATTAAAAATATAGATACCTATTTTAACCAACTTATAAATACTGTCATCATCATCTGCACCAGTGGGTCAGATAGCCATTTTGTTTAGATTCTAGCAAATGCAATAATTTTTTTGTATTATCAGTATGTCTCCCTTCTTATTAATCTTTGATGCTTATCTCTCCTTGTTGGAGAATTGTAATTTCATTTAGAGGAACATCTGGTTTTAATTCATCTTGGAGACCATAAATATTAATGAACTGGCGATTTAATTCCTCCTCATTGTCGTGGAGCTGCATGAACTTTTCTGTCCACTCAGACTTATAACGATCAAGGCATTGCTGTAAAGTTGGAGTTGTAGTCTTTTGGGGATCCGAAACAGTTTGTTTCAAAGAGGGTGAAATGCCATCTTCTGTAGGGTTATTGTTAGTTTTATTGTAAGAGTTAGATTCAGATTCCCTGCTTTCATTTACAGTACTCTTTCCTTTTAATTCATGAAAGAGACGAAAAAACTCGTTTTCTTTAAAATCCCAGGAAGTTTCGTGAGCATCCCAATCTTGGTGAGATATTAAGATGCAAGTTTCTACTAAACTTTCTAAGTTTTTATTTTCCTTTAGAATAATAGGGATCTTTGTTATATCTCCAGCATTAATATTTAATGTGGGATTCATAATATCCATAAGAATATAAGCTACTTTAGAATTAATACAGCCTAATATATATCTTGTATTGACTTTGTCAAATGGAAACCAAGCATTCGAAGCTGAACTAAAAAGGTTTCCTTCGGGAAGGTATTTCATGGAAAGTTGTTTTGCAGTAATCGAGGACCAAAACATCCCCTCTCTAAGAATAAATTCATCATTAAAACAACCAGCCCTTACCTTTCCGTTTACATTGCGTGTTGTCCTAAGTTCATAGCCATCATTTTCCCATAAAACGGTATCTTCGATATTTCCATACCACTTTCGAAAATCACCCCCATTTGCAAAAGGAAGCCATTTTTTATTCTGTATTTTATAACTTGACCTTTTTAAATGAAGACCGATTTTGTTTAAGGAAACTTCTCTCCAATTCCTGACGTATAATCTATTAAAGCCTGTATACATCCCTTTTCTAGTTACTCCATAACTATTTAATGTGGGATTCTTAAATACCTTAAGCAGAGGTTCAGAAGCCCAATATCCTATAGGACAACCTGGTATTTCTTTAAATTTCTTCTGATCTATTTTTTTATAGAGGTTCGCTCCTGTAATAAATAACTGTTGTTTTTGAGTACAGTCTTTCCCTTTTATTAGCCTATAATATGTGCTTACGGAATAAGGTATTTGTTTGGTTAATACAAAGGCAACATTTTGAACTATTTCACCACTTAGTTCGTCAAAGGTATGGGGACCAAGATGGAGCAAATTGTCTATTTGTTCCGTTTCTAGCAGATGTGTACGTAATTTCTCAAAGGAGGATAGGAACATCCAACTTTGCATATTAATCATGCCATACTTGCCGTTTTTTGCCAGCAAGTTAGTTGATACATCCATAAATACGGCAAATAAATCTGCTTTTGAGTCTGGATAGTTATCTTTCACATATTTCGAAAGCACGCTATCGAACTTGCCACTTCCCATATATGGCGGATTCATTGCTAATGCCGAATATTGTTCGGTAAGGGCGAGAATAATCTGCACGTAAGGTATGATGGTAGAAATGTCTTCAGGTATCTTGTCCTGTTGTTCATATTTCTGCAAGCTCTGCAATAATACGCTGCGGGTGTGCTCAGAAATATCAAACTTCATAATGCTGCCCAAAGTATCTGCATTATCCATTAAGACAATGGCATGTGCTACGCTATCGAGTGTTGCGGAATCACCCTCTGCGATGAAGAATTTCATCTGCTTTTTGATGAATGACAGTTCGTCATCCTCATCTTCGGGCATATCTTTTCCAAATGCTTCGCAGAAAGGTTGAGGCATATCATATATCCGCGGCATTATTCGGGCATCAAGGAAATCCTTGTCTAAATCACAGGCTTTCATTAAAAGCGAGAAAGTGGCAAGTTGCTTGGCACGTGTGTCCAAATCAATACCGATGAGGTTCTTTCGGAAGATATTCTCTATCGCCTGTCGGCGACTGTAACCGTTCCTCGTATAGAGCAAGAAGAGAATATTGAAAAATTCATTAAGGATATGCCCGGAGCCACATGCTAAATCGCCTAACCGCAAGTCTTCCAGATCCTCAAAATGATAGATATCCTCCGGTTTGCGAGGCTCTATATCCACGAGATATTTCCACTGATCCTTTAAGTCTTTTTCAGAAGGATTGTTGTCAAGATACATCCTGCCGACCGTATTTTCTACCATATATTTTACGATCCAGTTGGGCGTGAATATCTGGGTAGCAGGCGCAATCTCGTCAGGATCATACTTGCCCTTCTTGGCAAATACCTCATCTTTGCGCTCGGAAATGTAGAACTGGTAAAGCCAGCCTATCAATTCTGCGGACTTATAGTCCTCATCTGTGATAAAATCGGTATGATTGAGTAGGTCGACATAACCACCGTCACGCAGGATATCTTGAGGCAGAAGCAGTTCGGTATAGTCGTTTATTGTCCCGAAGCAACGGTTGATGATCGGATTACTGTGACAGAATGCCACGATGAGCAAGGCAAACTGTTCATTGGTGCGGTTGTCATCTTCCAGGAGTTGCATGAGATGCTGCCGTATAGATTCCGGCATCTCGGGTATACGCCCCTGTCTGGCTTCAGATACGATAAGTGGAATAGGAATATCCTTGCTCTCATAGGTCAATACCGGTGCAATTAGTCCCCGCTTACTCATAATGCGAATGGCAATGAGTCTGTTGAACCATGTATAGGCAGCTTCTTCTTCCACATCGCGGACACTATGTTTTATAATAGCATGATTGAGTGACATCCACTGGTTGTAAAAAGTGGTAGAGGTGACTTCACCCATAAAGACAGCACCCCCTTCCATCTTTTGAGGTTTTTCAGAAGGTTTGCCTGTGCTGAGGTCGAAGCCCAGCCCTTCGAGGCGGTGCATGACCCCGGCAATCAATATGTTACGTGCTTCGGTAGCAAAGCGTTTCAGTCCTGATGTATCCATGTGTTTAGTTTACGATAATATCATTATTCCCTGTGATGAAGCGCATGAGTTGTTTCTTCAATGATTGCAAGTAGCGGTCAACATCTTCCTCCGTATGCATTGGTTTTGCGGTATGCGTCTGGAGATGTACGATCTTGCGAATAGGTTTTGGTGGCACAAAAGGCTCATGCGTCTCATCTTTGCTGGGAATAGGCGCAGGTTTGGGAACTGCTGCATTGATCTGCTGCAACTGTTGTTCATAGAACGCCGAAGTGTCGGCATTGGCTTTCAACGCATAGAAGTTCTCTGTATTTGTTTTCGAAGATATTGTGACATCACGACCGGCGAAGGCTTCTCTGGACACACCTGATTCCTTGGCATACTGTTCCAGTTCATTGAAGACCGCATCATATTTTCCTTTAATGTCAGATATAAGATTCTCTTTGCACTTGCCAATCTGTGCTTCCAGTGTCCGCTTCATCTTGACATAAGACTGCAAAGACTCCCAGGGGTGCTCATCTTCTTTGATCCGGTTCAGGCATTTGACTGTTTTCTGAAAATCCGGGCTGAGGAACGGAAATTTATCTCTGTTTTGGTCGAGGAAGTCAAAATTGTCGTGGTTCAGATCAATGAAATTGATAATATCCGTGTAAGTCTCGTACTGATCATGAAAGAATGTGCTGATGGTCTTGCACTGATCCATCAACTGACCAGCGGACTCACGGGCATCGATGATTGTTTCGAAGAACTTCTTATGCTCACGGATTACGGCCCACTGTTCCAGCAGGTCGACCGTCTTTTCCACAACATTCGTGAAAGGATGCTTTCCCAGAAGCCTCGAGAGTTTGCCATAGTTGTGGAGATATTGATTGAGTGCCGAATTGTCTTGATCGTGACATCTTTGGTAGAGTTCGGTACTGTCGTTGCTGCCGACAACAGTCATCACATTGAAGATGTGCTTCCAACTCTCGATGAACTTGTTCAGAGTTTCCTGAGGGATTGCCTTGGCTGGTTCGATGGTGAAGTGCGTAGGCTCATGTATGATCTTTTGAGCAACTTCTTCACGGCTCACGTCAGGATTATTGTTGTAGCTGAAGGCATAAAGGTGACGGCGGATAAGTTCATTGAGGTAGTAGACTGTAGCAGTATCTGCCCACCCATAGGGTTCTTTGGCAAACCTGAGAATGACATCTTCCACTGTATTATCATGCGGAGAACGCTCGAGATAAGCCTTGATCTTCTGTTCAGGTTGGGACAGCGGCGTTTCGAGAAGTTGAGGCTCCATCGGGCGTCTGATCTTCGCCGCCAAGTCGATATTAGTCTTCGGCGTCTCCGGGACATCCACCAGTTTTCCTTGGCTATAGAAGTGTTGCAGATGGAACTGGATCAGATGTTCGTAGCGTTTTTTCTGGCGGAATGAGCCTGTCTCTGCCGGTGAGAGGACATTCTGTCCTGATATGACCGGGCAGGTATCAAGAATGGTTTGGAATTTCTGCTTGATATCATTTTCATAGAGTTCTTTGCCACGCTGGCTGAAGATATCCTTCACACGCTGCCGTTCCTCGCTGACGGCATTACTCGAATCACCATAGAATTTCTGTATGCGGCAATACTCCAGAAACTTGCTGTTCAATTCTTTGTCGTTCTTCAACTGGGGGCTCATGAAGAATACCAGATTCTTGGCTTCATTGGTCAGAGCATACTGATATGGTGATTCCCTGTCCTCACTGGTGCTGGTAATAAAGCATACATTGACATCAGCGTTGTTGGACAAGTAATTACGGCCGTCTACGCTTGCCCCCACTTTGAAAGACCGTGTTCCGAAATTTTCCTTGTTGCTCAGTCCCCCGAAATAACGGAAGAAAAGCTCCTTCAGCTCTTCACAATAGGTGTTGTTGTCTACAGGTTGGTTCTTGATGAGCTGGGCAACCTTACTCTCCTCTTCAGTATAGAATTCGAATACCTCATTGCCGTTTGCCGTCTGGCGGTCTCTGATGACAGCCTTTTCCTTCAAAAAGTCGATAACTTCAGATACATCACTCTTGATGGCAGCTTTTGAAGCATCCATTTTGGTCATGAGCAGGGTGACGATATTATCAATGGTTGCAGAGAACTGCTGCTTGTCCTCGTCAGAGAGGTTGCATATCATGAAGAGTACATAGACCACCCGACGATAGAACGGACGTTTGCTCTCTTCCACTTGCTCCAAAGCCTGCCGCGCATTAGCCAAAGCGCGTTGTCCGAGGTGCTGCATAGAACCCTGGAACATGGCACCGAAGAAACTGTCGAAAGGGATAAATTCGCCCACATCATGTTCTGCCGTCTCCTTGGCTATGGAAAAGGTGATATTGATCAGCGAACGTTCGTTTCCTTTCACCTGTCTGTCCACATAGTCCAAGTTGACGAAGGAATCGAGGACCTTCATGATCAGGCGGAACTGATAAGGTACAAAAGGATAATAATCGGCAAAGTCCTTGGCATCCTTATAGGAAGAATAGGTCGTGGGCAGGATGAACTGTGCATCGAGCTTTGCCTTGTCTTTCTTGTACATTTCCTCCAGAAAGATTTCCGCCTCACCTTTCTTGTCGAGGATACGCTTCTGGGTGATATACTCTGGATTGGTCCCTTGAAGGGACGGCCTCACTTCAAACCGGCCCATGATCTTGCCATAGTCTTCACTTGCCTGCAGGATCTTGCAGGCATCGATGACTTCGGACAAGTCCTGCTGGGCTGTGCAGGCGAACCAGACCTGAGACTGGCAGACCTCACAGACACGGGTCACGATCTCCTGAAGTTGGAGCAGCACGTTCTTGCGCTGGTCGATAAACTGGCTGATCTCGTCTACGAGGAACACCATCCTGTAATTGGGGTCGGATTTCTTATCAATATATTCCTTCAATTCACTTGCAAAAGAATCCACACTGATGTTTACGTCATTACTCTTGATGCGTTCGCGGATGACATCGATGGAAAGTGAAGGATCAACCTTGGCAGCCATATCCAGAGCCAGGTCGAGTTTGGAGCCGCTGAACCTGTGGATATTGCGCTGCCAGTCATAGCCCTGTTCCTTTACATACCGGAGGAATGCCTGGTATTTACCATCGTCAGCCAAGGCTTTCTCAAGATACTGTGCCATCGCCAGATGCTCGTCATTGAAGCCCCGCATGCCATTGAACTGATTCCAGAACACCTGTGTGAAGACCTCGTCTTCCCCACTGTTGGCATCGTGTACAGTACCGACATTGAACATCACTGTCTCTACCTGCGCTTTGTCAGTATACCAACGTATGAGGTCATTCAGTTCACCCAATTCTACATCCAACTCGAGAGGTTTGCGCTCAGCAACAGCTTCTCTCAGGCGGTGGAGAGCCTCAGTGCCGTACTTCTTTGACAGACAGTAATCGAGGAACTTCAGAAAATGTGATTTCCCTGATCCATAGTAGCCGTTGATCCATATGCCTGTATGACTGCCCTGATTCTCACGGATATTAGTGAGGATATGGTAAAGATTATTGATGATCTCATTGGTGAAAACATATTCATTAATTTCTATTTTCACTGTCTCTTCATCCAGGTCGGAAGCTGAGACAGCAGGATTAACTTTTCTGTTGAGATCCCTGTTGTATAGGTCTTTGAATTTCATATCGTTGTTTTATTCATTTACTAAAAGGATAGCTCTATAGGTATGCTCATCAGGCAGCGTATCGAAAAGTGAGAACGAATTGCCGACGCAGTGACCGGGATAGAAGACGATGATACGGTAAGATCCGGGATCATTGTATTTCTCATAACCGTTGAGAAACACGTTGCATCGCAGGTAAGGAAACATCTTGCCGATGCCGTGGACAAACACGTAAGGATGCTTGTAGCCGTCGTCACTATGGATGTGTTTGAGGATACGCTGATGGATGAAGGCATAGAACTCGTCGCTGTTCGCCTCATAAGACAGTTCGTTGGTCACTTCATCGGGAGTGGACTTGTCCTCATCGAAAGTCATCTCCAGCAACGACTGTTTCCCGAAAGATTCCGTCCGGAGATAATCGCAGAACGCTTCAAAAAGGTCTATACTGAGCGCATTGATGAAATTTGCCGGTCTCCTGAGTTTGGACAGGAATTCCTTGATCTGCCGGCGTATCTCGTACTCTTTTTTTGCCGGATACTGATAGATATAATAGTTGTAGAAGATATTGCCACTCTCTGCATCCTTAAATTGAGGTGAGCAGAGGTAATTGTACAATTCTGGGATGGTAAGGCTTCTCATTGCTGTTGTGATTTCAGATTCTCGATCTCATAAGGATAGAGCAGACAAGCTTCCAGGAACCATGTCTCCCCTGTCCTAAAATAATATGAACTGTCAGAGGCTGAGATCTTGACCGGTACAAGTTGATTATCCTTGCCTTCAATCAAGCCGGTCTGACGAAGGATGGTAATATAGTGCGAAATGCACCTGTCTTTCGTTTTATCTGACCAGCTGCCGACATTCTCGTCCTTTGCCGCAATCTCGTTCATTTCCATTATCAGGTCGATACGGTTCAAATGGCGGTCGACAGAATTCCATTTCCTGACAGTGACATCGAAATGGAAGTCGAAAATGAGTTTGTAGGTCTTCAGCAGGACATAGAACAGGCCCACTCGCTGCCCGTTTTCTCCCATTTTCTCCCATGTCTCCCAGAAAGTGCGGGGAACGGAACGGAAACGGCGCTTGAACTCAGAGATAAAACGTTTTCTGGCACTGAGGGTGTTGACTTGCATCACGTGGTTATGCTCAACCTCCTCTTTGAGCAGCCGATCGGAATCAGGAGCCATCAACAGCGGCAATATGCGCCGGAACTCATAATATAGAAAAGAACATCCTGTAAGGGATAGATAGGGACTGGTCATCTTGTTCATCCTTATTCCTTCGTTTTATTGAGCAGTTCACGGACATCTACGTCGAGTAACCCTGCGATACTGCGTAGAGTCATCAAATCGGGTTGTGAGGTGTTGGTGCACCATTTGGAGACTGTAGCAGGGTCTTTGCTCAATTGCTCTGCCAGCCATTTGTTGGTGCGCTTCTTTTCCACCAAGACAACTTTTATTCTATTTAGGTCTTCCATTATAGTGGAGATATTTGCGTTTGACGCAAATTTAATAATTTCTTTTGGATTTTCATCGTACTTGACCTTCTTTTTATTGATTATGTCGCATGAGCGAATATAAGGACGGTTCGTTCGCTAAGCGTGGATAGATTCATTTCTTTCTGTAATGAGCCAGACTTTTCTCTATTCTCTCGGCAATATGCGCTCTCAGATCTGCCGGTGAAAGGACTTCGATCAAATCTCCGAAAGCCAGGAGTTCCTGTTGCAACTCGAAGTTGATCTTGACATGCAGGGAGAACACTGCCCCTTCGCTGTCTTCATATACGAGTTTCTGACTCTTATGGAGCGGTTTTGTGATCAAGTAAGGCTTTTGGTGTGCCGATACACGGAAAATGATTTGTTTGACCTCGTTCTCCCCTTTCATGACGCCGACGCCTATCTTATCATTAAAGTAGGTGGCAGACAGGTCTAACTTAGACTCCACGAAAGGTTCTTCGGAAGGTACTATAGATAGGATACGGTCTAAGGAATAGATGCTCACGGTGTCATACCCTTTGTCCGACCCCAGGAGAAACCACCTGTTGTTATACTGTTTCAGCAGATAAGGATAGACGGTCCTCTGCACGGGTTCGTCATGCCTGAAGTCCTGATAAGTCAAGAGGATTGTCGCTTTATGGGCAATCAGGTCATAGAGTTTTGTAAAATGTTCCATACCCCGGTTATAACTGGCATCCTCAAACATGACAATAGGCCGTTCGGGTTTGTTGATAGCAATGTCCAGCCGTGCCTCCAACTCATCTATCCATGCGAATCTCGGGATGCCATGCAGGCGTTTCAAGGCTGAAAGGGCCAGAGTGATCTTTTCGTATTCCTCTGTTGTGAGTTCGGAATTGAAGATACTGAAGTCGGAGTCTTGGTAGTGATAGTAGGTGATCCGCCCGTGTTGCTCCGCTTCTATCACCACATTGTATTTATTGGAGATCTCGTTCAGGTCATTGAGAATGGTCGTGCGTGAGGTGATCAATTTGTCCCCCCTGCGTTCAAGTTCTTTATTGCAGAGGTCTTGGAGTTCTTGCCGGGAGTGCCCTCTTCGGTCCTGCAGATACCTGTCGAGTACCTTTTCTCTTGTAGAATAATCTTTTGTATTTGCCATTAGGAATAGATTGGTTTACAAAAATAAACAAAATTTTTCAATTCGTTCACTTTCTATGGACATATCCCCTATAATTTTGCCGTAAATTAAAAATTATTCACTTTAAATAGGTCTTATATGAAAAAATTGAATCTTTACAGTCTTTTAGGATTGCTTGTGTGTCTGTTTACTTTCTCAGGTTGTTCTTCCGATGATGACGACGGTGTATCTTCCGATGACATCAAGAACAATATCGTCGGTTTATGGGAGACGACCCATATTTCCGGTTATACCTATGACGATACTGAGGATGAGAAAATCATCTCAGTAGATAAGGATCTGCCGTTGGAGGAAAAAGAACGCATCTTGTTCAGAGGTGACGGTACTTACAAGTACTACTACTATCTCGAAACTTTGGGTACGTGGTACGGCGGTAGTTATTCCTGTAAATATGAGGTCTCGGGCAACAAGATCATTCTCTATGACTCCAAAGGGGATATAGATGGGACTTTCTCCGTGACTTCCATCAAAGGTGACAAAGCTGTTATCGAGTATACGCTCGAAGAGGGCCCTCAATACGTCTGCCATACGTCTTTGACAAAAATCGAAGAATAATTTATCATTGTCGTTCTAATATAAAATATCATTGCTATGAAAAAAACTGGGACTTCACTGGCATCGCTCTTGATTGCCACCGTAATCTGCTTCGGATTCACGTCTTGCAAGCAACTTTACTATCAGGTGTACGAGGTCAACTCGGATTCCCTGGACCAGAAAGACAATTCGCTGGTGTATGAGAACAATGACCTCAAAGTGATGTATAATCTTTGGGGAGAAAACGGATCTATCGGTTTCATCGTACAGAACAAAACTGACAGGGATATTTTCCTGGACATGGGGCAGACTTTCTTCATCAAAAATGGTGCTGCCTATGACTATTTCAAAAACCGGGAATTCACGACGACCCGCACTATGGCTGAAAGCGTGGACTTCTCTCTCAGCCAGAGTTATCCGGGTATAGGCGGCTATTGGCCTGCAAGGTATTTCGTGCCGACAACGGTTTCGGAACTCACCAAACTGCTCAAAGGGACGAGTAAATCGGTCACGGAAAAGGAGAAAGAACTGATCTGCGTGCCTGCCCGGGCTTACAAGGTTATCAGTGAGTATCATATTAACCCCGAACTGAAGATGACCTGCGACCGACACAAGGACTTCCCTCACAGTACAGTCGAACTGGAAAGTTATTCGGCGGATTCCTCTCCCCTGACTTTCAAGAACCGACTCGCTTATTCGTTCAGCAAAAACGGTGAAGGACTGAAGCATATCGAAAATGCCTTCTATGTTTCCGGCATCTCCAATTACTCGACAAAGGCAGCTACCGAGAAGGTGAAGGAAAAGGTGGACTGCTATAGCAAGGAGAAAGTCGAACAGAGATACTTCAAGATTGGTGGACCGAACAAATTCTATCAATCGTACAGACATCGGTAATCTTATGACGGAATAACTTGATTGACACTCATCTGATAATTGGATAACCTGATCGTAATATATCTGATTCCATCGAGTTACCTGATTGAAAATCATTGTTTTGAAAGACAAATGTCGTTCCTTTCCGGGACGGCATTTGTTGTTTTTCCTCTTCTCAGTACAAAATTACCAGTCTGAGATAATTGTTGCTTTTGAGTATATCCCGGGCATTATTCAGAATACGTACTCGTTTATGATCCTATTGAGATAAGGATTGGTCTTTAGCAGGACTACATGGTATTCTGAGTTTCAGTGGTTGAGGCTGAGGTACGAGATATGGAACTCAGAATCTTTAATTCCTTAATTTGACTTATCCTGAAAAACTTTTCATATCTTTGTATCTCATACCACTGAGGCGTGATCGTGAGTCACCTATACCCTCAATAAGCACACGACATGGAATCTCGTAATGTTGTACTTTAATGTGTGTAGAAAGTTCAGCCAAGTCTCAAATGAAAACTTTATGGTATTGAATGTAATAGACTGTCATAAAGACGGTTATTACATGATTAATATTGAATAAAATGCATCGAGTGATTGAATTGGATCTGTTTCCTGACCAGCAATCAGATGATGATCCTTTGGAACAGAAACACTATGATCTGACGGATCTGTTTGACAGATTGAGCCGGTCAAAGTTCCGTGCGAGTTTTTATCTGAATGCCAAAGATCGGGCAATCATTCAGGAGAAAGGCCTTGAGACAATCCGCCACCATGCGAAAGAGATCATAGCAAAGCGACTGGCACCGGCGGTCATCCCCAATGACGGGAAACAGACACCTATGCGGCATGGCACTTCGCCTGTATTCCTCGCCCAGCATGCTACGGCTTGTTGCTGCCGGCAATGCTTCTACAAATGGCATCACATCCCGCCCGGGAGAGAACTCACCAAAGCGGAGCAACACTATGCTGTAGAAGTGATAATGGAATGGATTAGACGGCAGTTACAGCAATCGGCTCATTGAAAACGATAAGTTGATTGCCCTCATCTTCAATCCGAAATGATCCTGACCCCGAACGGCGTCAAGGCCAATCCTGCAAGTTGAAACTGTTTTCTGCCAAACGGAATGCCGATGATCGTGATACAGAGCAGTGCGCCGAACAACAGATGTGTCAGCCATATCCATACGCCTCCTATCAGGAACCAGATCACGTTCATGATGGCATCGAGACAACCTCTGTCATTCTGTTGGCTGACGACTTTCTGTCCGAAAGGCCACAAGACGTATATCCCTATTCTCAGGGAGGCTATTCCGAAGGGAATACCGATGATGGTCACCATCATGACCAGACTGGCGACAAAGTATTCGAGGGCTGTCTCCAGTCCTCCGAAAATCAACCAGACAATGTTTCCTATTATTTTCATTGATTCTTATTTGGTAAAGCGTTTGAGTTGAACGGTTTTCCGAGTGTCTGAAATGCGATATTCCGTTTCATCTCCTGGAAAAAGATGCGGGCAATTGATGGAAAATGCTTAACTTTGCGTCATGTTCAAGATCAGAAAATGTGAAGTGCAGGATGTTCCTGCGGTAGGTGGATTCTATGACCGTATCGTCTATGACCTCGTCCACCATATCAACTATCCACAATGGATGTACAAAGTCTATCCTTCCGTGGGTTCTGTCAAGGAAGATGTCGCCACAGGAAACCAGTTTGCCTGTTATGACGGTGACCGGATCTGCGGTGCGTTCGTCATCAACTCGGACCCCAAGGGCAGTTATGGGAAAGCCCGGTGGAAGCGGCAACTGAAACAGGGGCAATACCTCGTGATCCATTCTCTTGCTGCTGATGACAAACAATTGCATCAGGGTATCGGCAGTGCCATGGTCAGGTATTGCATTGACTATGCCAAGCGACATGGCTTTCAGGCCATCCGACTTGATGTCGTTCCCGACAATACGCCAGCCCGCCGACTCTATGAGAAATTCGGGTTCTGCTATGCCGGGGATGTCGACTTGGAGCGCGGAATAACCACTATCCCTTCTTTCTCGATGTATGAACTGAATCTTTAAGGGAGTTTGAAGGGACTACAACTTATTTGCCGTGCAATACGGGGGAAGTGGAGTCCGGCCGATGCCCTTTCCTGTGACTTGACAGAATGCAGTCAGGCTGTGACACTGTTCTCGATGTCAGGAACGGATCGTTCCAACCATACTTGTCGTCTAGATCTTGAGTGTATTTTCTGAACATATAGACCTCCTTTCTTGTTTCTCTACAAAGATAGTCTTTTTTCTGAAGCAAGCCTTGTGTTCTACCTTCTTTTTTGATCAACTCGATTGTCTTTTCTTGTATCTTATTGACAGACAATGATTTTTGCAGATAGATTGGAATACCGGTTTAACTCTTTCCGTTTGCTGTTCAGATCCGTCAGGTCTATTGGGACCATACATTCGTGTGGATATCAATGCGAAACAGGCGATGAATCCGGAAAAATTGCTATATTTGCAAAAACAGAAATAGAGTTATGGCACTGATTAAAACTGTGAAGGGTAAGTCTCCCCGTTGGGGACAGAATTGTTATTTTTCAGAGAATGCTTCTCTCGTCGGAGACATTGCGATGGGCGATGATTGTTCCGTATGGTTCGGGGCAGTTCTCCGGGCAGACGTGGACGCTATACGTATAGGCAACCGCGTGAATATTCAGGACTGTGCCTGTATCCATCAGACGGGCGGCTTCCCGACTGTCATAGAGGATGACGTCTCTCTCGGCCATGGCGCCATTGCCCACGCCTGCACTGTCCACAAGGGGGCTTTGCTCGGTATGAATGCCGTTGTCCTCGACAGGGCTGACATTGGTGAGGGTGCTATCGTGGCTGCAGGTGCAGTGGTCCTCGAGGGTACGAAAGTCGGGCCTTATGAAATTTGGGCAGGTGTGCCTGCAAGACTGGTCAAGAAAGCATCGCCTGAACAGGCACTGGCCTTCTCCAAAAATTATCTGAAAATAAAAGAATGGTTTAAAGAATAGCGATAAATAGAAAGATATGATTAAGATTTATGGAATGAAAACCTGCCATGACTGCAAATTTGTGGCCGGGCAGATTAAGAATGACAAGCGGTTCGTCATGATAGACATTGGCGAACAAGTGCAAGACCTCAAGGCTTTCATCCATCTGCGGGATCAGAATCCAGTATTCGATGAAGCCAAAGCTACCGGTTCTGTTGGTATCCCCTGCTTTGTATTGGAGGACGGAACAGTCACCCTCAATCCTGAGGACGTGGGACTGAAAGGTTTTTCTGCTGAAGGTCCTTCCTGTAGTCTCGACGGTAAAGGATGCTGAATATTTCCTGACAAACTGGCGTTTCCTGCAGAGCTTTTCTCTGCGGGAAACATCAGAGTTGTACCACTTCTATCTTACTCTTGGTCGGATCGATCTCCCGGACTTGAATCTGGGTGGGGATCGTCTGCGCCAAAGTGGCGACATGGCTGATAATGCCTACCCGACGCCCGCCCATCTGATGAAGACGCTCTAGAGTCGTCATCACAGCTTGCAGGTATTCGGGGTCTAGAGTCCCGAATCCTTCATCGATGAAGAGGGTGTCTACGCTATTGCTGGAGGCGCTGAGTTGGGACAGTGCCAAAGCCAGACTGAGGCTGACCATAAAACTCTCGCCGCCGGAAAGGATGCTCGTGCTCTGGGGCGGTGTGCCCATGAACTTGTCCTTGACAAGGATCACTAATGAACCGGGACTGCAGGTGAGGATGAAACGGTCAGTAAACTGCTCCAGATAGCGGTTGGCTATCTTCAGAAGGTGTCCGAGGATGAAACTTTGGGCGATATTGCGGAACTTCGTACCGGCACTGTCTCCGAAATAGAACGAGAACCGCTTCCACCGCATATATTCCTGCCGGGCTTGCTCTGCTTCGGCACGTGCCTGCGCAGAGGCCTTGATCTTCTCGTCATCAGCCTTCAACTGTTGTGTGATCTCCCCATATTCCCGAGTCAGTGTGTCTTTTTCCGTTTTCTTCCCTGCTATCTGGTCATCCAGCATCTGGAGGGTCGTCCCCTCCTCTTTCACTTGCCGGTTGGCTTCCTGTTCCTGAATTTGCTTAGCGAGTGTCTGTATGGCACCTTTTGCCTTGTCCAGATTAGTCTTCAAGGTTTGATGGGCTGCTTCTATTTTGGCAATGGCAGTTTTGTCATACCGGCTGAGTTCTTGAAGTCTCATTTGCGTGATATTAGGGTGAGAGGAGAAAAAGTCCGATAGGGCTTTCTTCTTGGTTCCTATTTCCCGAGTGCAGGATGCGATGGCGGCATCCCAGTTGATGACCTTCTGAGAAAAGGTCAGCCAACTGCTGTCCAATTTCTCCACCGGTATCTGAATGGTTGCTGCGGGTATATCCTTTCCCCAGGTCTGCAAGATTTCAGGCGCGTTATTCTCGTAAGTTTGAATGGTGGTCTGCATTTGGGCATATTGCGCAATCAGGTCTTCCGTCTGCTTCAAGTTATTCTCGGCTTTTGAGACATTCTGTCCGGCATTAAGTAGTGCCGTGTCGAGCGCCGTCTGCGTCTTCTGTTCCGAACCGATAAGTTGAGTTAAACTGTTGATCTGTTCGATTTTCTTTGCCAGTTGGTTGCGCTGCGTATCGGCATCTTGTCGCAGTAGATTAATCTTGCCCAGGATGAGTTGCAGATTGAATGTCTCATTGTCATGGAGGATACCCAACCTGATCAGTGTTTTCAGGAACTGATCCAATTGATTTTGATAGGTTGTCCTGTCAGTCTTCACTTTTCGGGCTTTTGTGCTCTCATTTGCCTTCTTGCTTTTGATGAGAAGGGATTGGGAACGGCACGAGGTTGCCAAGTCATCATAGTGCTTTTTTGCGTCATCGTATTCCTGTTTGGGTTGCTCGAGAAGAGAGGCAAAATGCGCATCGTCCAAATGCGCGTCAATGGGTTTTCCGCAAACCGGGCAACGGTCGCCTGGGGCGAGGTCATGCCGGATCTGCTTCACCACTTCTTTCGTGTTCCACTCGAGTTTTTCGTACACTGCCTTCTTGACCCTCAGGTCTTCAGTAGCCGTCTTGAAAGTTTGTTCGGTCTTCGTGAGTTCCCCTTCGTCCTTTTGGATCTCGTTTTGGAGTTGACTGAGTTCATTCTCTTCGCCCTGCAGTTGCTTCCCTTTTTCCTCGAGAAGATTCCGGTCACTGTCAACCTGATTGCAATTCAGGACGAAAGTTTCCAAATGTTTATCCTTTTGCCTAATTTCATCGGGTTTCAATGCATCCAATTCGACATTAAGGCGAACAATTTTCTGTCTTTGCTTTGCGGAATCCGCCTGTTTTTGATTCTGTTCAGTCTTGGCATCATTCACCTTTTGCCGGAGTTGTGGCAGCGTATTCTCTGCCAGCTGCTTTTTCTGATCAAGTGTTTGATGAGCCGTCAGGAGCGCCCCATAGTACAACTTCAGATCTGATTCCCGAGCCTTCTCTTTGTCGAGTCTGGTCACGGCATCAAGTTGGTCTCGGTAATTGACCAGTGCTTCGTTACTTTCATGAATATCCTTAACCAACTGTTCTTCTGTCAGATAGACATCACTGTTCATCTGATTGTCCAACTCCTCCTTAGTTTTCAAGGCAGTAGCATACCGGTTGTGAGTTTCCTGGTAATGCTGAAGCCAGTCGCGTTGTTTCTGGAGTGCATCGATCTCTTTTTCCAAAGCCTTTTTCTGATTATCATCGACAGTTTGCTTGTCAAGTAGTTCCTGCCGTTGTTCACCCGTCAGTATCTGGATTTGGTCACAACGGTCCTGTTTGCGTTTGCTGTCTTCCCCCTTTTGCTGGGTGATCTCAAATATCGTCCGCCCTGTCTCACTGTAGATCTCAGTGCCGGTGAGGCGCTCGAGGATTTCCGACTTCTCGCTGGGTTTGCTTTTCAGAAATTTGGTAAATTCACCTTGTGCCAGCATCGAAGTGCGGCAGAACTGTTCATAACTGAGACCGATGAGTTCTGTGACACGGCGGCGGGCCTCCGTTTTCTTGTCAATGGTCTGATGCGTCTGCATATTCTCCAACAAGTTCTCATCCGCTTTGACTGCTCCGTTGATCTTGTTCCTGACACGAGCTACAGCCCACGTCGCCTTATAGGGAATGCCGTCGGTGGTTTCAAACTCGAGGATTGCCTTTGCCTCACTCTTGCCACGACGCAGGAGTTGGGCATTGCTGTTGACAGGAATCAGTTGTTCATCCCCATTCTGTCGTTTCATTCCGGTGGAATATTTCTCACTGTCGGGGAACGACATGCGGGGCGTCTGACCGAACAGGGCTAGGCAGATCGCATCGAGAATGGTCGATTTCCCAGCACCTGTGTTGCCGTCAATCAGGAACAGCGGTTCATCCCTCAATGGTTTTTGAGTAAAGTCAATCGTGGCGTCCTCAATAGACGCGATATTGTGGATCGTAACTTTCAGTAGTTTCATTTGTGTCTCTCCTCTTCAACTTGGCGGACTGCCTCGTCCAGCATTTCATCAAATTCCTGTGAATGTATGCCCAATTGGTCCATATAGCGGCCGGCGACCTGCTGCAGGCTCATGTCAGCGAGTTCTTCGGGTGTGATGTCGTCCCGGATCTCATCGGCAGGTTGGTTCTCGAAAGTTGCAAGGTGTCTGCAGAAGCGGCACTGTTTGCCTTTCAATGCCTCTACGGCACGCTCGTCAATATCCGGATCGAAAGCATCGCGGGTCTTGACGTTCATGAACACGTACATGGGTTGGTCATCCGGCAATTGTGCGAGGGCTTTCAGCGCCTCTTCCGTATAGGCCGGTTGTTTTGGCACGACGCGCAAGGGCAGCGGATTGAGAATCTCATGCGTTGACAATTTAGGCAGGTTGCCGTCATTGAAGTCCACTATCGTCACACTGTGCCTGTAATCCTCATTCACGTTGACGGGAATGGGCGATCCTGAATACCTGATGCATTTACCAGTTCCCGACAATGTCTGCGGGCGATGGATATGCCCCAAGGCAACATAGTCGAAGTTGTCCCCGAAGACGTCGGGAGAAACATAATCCAGTCCTCCTGCCCCGGTGTGATTGTCATCCTCCTTGTGTCCGGTGATGTCACAACCGCGCACTGCGAGATGCGCCATCAGTACGACAGGCAGATGCTGCGGGTTGACCTTCTGCACTTTTTCTCCCAAAGTCCGGAAGAAATACTTCTGCCGGTCTTCTCCCTCAGGAGCCGGGGGAAAATTGTGTGTCGAAAGGAACGGCACCGCCGCAATGATGCATTTGCCGTCGACCCGGAAAATATGCCCGTGCCAGTCGACCTGACCGTCAGCAGTATGGCGCAATGTTCCGACGACATGCACATTGGCGAGTTGCCACAGATTGCTGTCCACCTCCAATCGACTTGCGCTGTCGTGATTGCCGGCAGTGATGAATACAGGCATATCAGGGGCTGCATCGTGTATCCGGATCATGGCATCGGTGTACATCTTCTGCGCCTTTACTGAAGGAGCGATGGAATGGAAGATATCCCCACTGACGACCATGGCGTCAGGTTGCGCGTCGTGGACTATCTGCACCAACTGGTCCAGAAAGGCTTGATGCTCAATGCGGCGGTCGAAAGTGTACAGATACTGGCCGAGGTGCCAGTCACTCGTGTGTATGATTTTCATTGAATTGGAAGATTTTAAAGATATGACGGATTCAGGTCTTTTCACCTTACAAAAATAATAAAAAATCAGATAATCTTGTGCTCTTCGGTTATTATTTTTTCGATTAGCGGCAGTCAGGGAAGGTGTTTTCCGAAATAAAATGCTATCTTTGTCCATCCAAAGACAGTTTGTTTAGTATCTTGCAGACGAGTTGTCTTCAAACTGATTTTAAGTGTCGAGGTTCATTCAGAAAGCCAAGGGTAATGGAAGATTTTGCAGCAATAGATTTTGAAACCGCCAATTTCTCACGTACGAGTGTTTGCAGCGTAGGTGTCGTGATCGTCAGGGCAGCGCAGTTTGTCGACTCCTTCTATTCACTGATCCAACCCGAACCCAACTATTACAATTTCCGCTGCACGATGGTCCATGGACTGACCTGTGAAGACACCGACGACGCGCCTGTATTCCCCTTCGTCTGGCAGCAGATCGCACCCAAGATCGCCGGATTGCCGCTGGTCGCCCACAACAGTCCTTTTGACGAAGGTTGCCTGAAGGCCGTATTCCGGTGCTACCAGATGGATTATCCCGACTACCCCTTTTATGACACGCTCAGAGTTTCGAGGAAAGTTCTCCCCGACCTGCCGAACCACCAGTTGCAGACTGTTGCTGCTGCCTGCGGGTACGACCTGACCAGGCACCACCATGCGCTCGCAGATGCCGAAGCCTGTGCATGGATAGCTAAGGCTATCCTATAGGATAACCTTTTTTCCCTTGAATAGGATAACCTTTTTATTTTCTTCCCTTGAAATAGAGATTGACATACTGGTAATAAGCCTGTGCCTTTCTGACCAAAGTCCGGTCAGGTTGTTTTCTGAGTATTTCATCGTCGTTCCATTCCCCAGTCGGCCGGAGTTGATATTGCCGGATCTTCCTGACGGGTGACAGTACTGTGAGCGTATGGTCTTGCATATATCCCAAGTCCTGATAAGTTGCCATGAAAGCTCGGGGAATAAAGTGAGGGCCGAGAATATTCCCGCCAGCGAACTTTACCCGACAAGGCAAGTGCAAAAGTCCCATCACCGTTGGCATGACGTCAATCTGGGAACAGAGCGTACTTACAAAATGAGGCGGGATGTTCCCCGGCGAATAGATGATGCAGGGGATATGGTATTTCTCCACAGGCAGAGAGGTCTTGCCTGCACTCGAAGCACAATGGTCAGCGATGATGACGAATACAGTGCGATGAAACCAGGGTTTTTGAGAAGCAGCAGAGATGAAATGCCCAATGGCATAATCCGTGTACCGCACAGCGTTCTCACGTGTTTTCGGATTGCCGTCGACCTTGATTTTCCCTAACGGATAGGTGTAAGGACGATGGTTGCTGGTTGTCATGATCTGTGCAAAGAAAGGCCTGTCCTTGGCAGCGTCCTGATCGAATACCTGAAGACTCTTCCTGAAGATGTCTTCATCACAAACACCCCAAATATTAGAGAAGGTGATGTCTTTCTGCGGGATCTGACTTCTGTCAATCACCTGATAGCCATTGCGGGAGAAATAATTTCCCATATTGTCGAAATAACTGTCCCCGCCATAGAGAAACTGGACCTGATAACCCAGTTGTTTGAGTTGTGCACCTACGGAAAAGTTTCCCATCCTGTTGTTTTCCCGTTTGATGATGCTCTCGCCTGCGCTGGGCGGTACACAGAGAGACAAGGCCTCCAACCCCCGTACAGTCCTATTGCCGGCAGCATAGAGATTATCGAATACCAGACTCTTCGGGAGCAACCGATCCAGTTCCGGTGTCAAATGACACTTGTTGCCGTAGCGGGTCAGGAAATCCCCGCTCAAACTCTCCACTGTCACGAGGACGATATTGAGTTTTCTGGGATGTTCTCCCCTGCTGATGACTTTTTCTCCACGACTGTCCAGTCCAGCTTCGTGTCGGTAGACAGCCATGCACGTCTGCTTCGGGATCATGGCATAGAACTTGTCATAATCGAGTTTGTTGCTTTGAAATGCTTTCAGAAAATCATAAGGGCCGTTCTGTTCCAGTTGTGTGACATATTCGTCCTCACTCTGCAGGTTTCCTGTCCATGACACCAAGCACCAGGCAATGACGCATGCCACTGCATATCCCCCTGTCTGTGACAACAGACCGACAGGGCTATACAAGGCGCCTGACCTGAAGCGGTGCCTGCCTGCAGTCAGGATAACCAGTAATAGAGAGAGGATAAAAGCGCCTGTAAATAAAGGTATGACGGCATAAGACTGCATGATGTTCCCGATGGTCTCATTCGTATAGACCAGGTAATCCACTGCAATAAAGTTGAACCTCACGCCGAATTCCTGCCAGAAGAAATATTCAGCCAAACAGACGATCAAAAACAGGAAGACATATAGGATCCACGTAAAATAAACAGATATTTTACGCCAGGTATTCCGTAAGCCCGGTATAAAAAACCGCAGGGAAAAACTGATCAGTTTCCAGGTAAGGAATATCCTGGCAATTCTGGCGGCGGCGCCCCCATAGTCAGCAAATATAGAATGAAAGAACCATACATAGACGAACGCTGCCAGCCACAATCCTTCAATCACCCAGCCAGCTGCTTTGCTGTACTTCCATTCATTCAGGCCTAAATAAACCAAGAGCAATGGCAGCAGAAGCAGGACACACATACTGCTGTCAGACAGTACTCCTACTCCCAGAAGGCGTACGATTTCAAGAAAGGAAAAGGAATTGCCGGCCGCCGGACCGGTAAGCATCAATATGATACGAAGAATGAACCCTGCAACCAGGTATAATTCGAAAAACTGAACCGCAATAAGATGTACGGGATTGCTGTACGAGGTAGCCTTATGACGAAATAAGTCTGTATTCATATCTGCTTAAATCTGTATTTTAAAATTTCCAACGCAAAAATAAGCATAAATTCTATATTTCTGATCACCAAATATTTAAATAGTCCTTAGATTTTGTAGAGAATCTGTGTTTTTTGTTTTTTGTCTTTATTCGCCAAGATTTCTCCAAAGTTAGTTATTATTTTCGCCACAAATATATAAAGGCAAGAACCATGTACTCAAACTATATCTCTGCTAACATGAAATATACCCCTACTGTCCGGTACATTTCAGTTAACATGATGTACCGTAAAGCGGCTGCCAAGGCTTTAACCCTGACGAGTCTGCTGGGTATATTGCTGATCGTCATCGGTCAGTGGAGTGAATATGTGGCTGTACTGGATCTCATGGATAAGAAACTGATGCTGATGCTGAATTTCAAGGGATCAACCTTTACCGACAATTTCTGGTATCATTATTCGCAGAAAACGTTATGGATACCACTGGCAGCTGTATCCTTGTGGAGTTCTGTCCGGGACTACCCTAAAGAAAAACTCGACAAACTCATTTTTTTTATTGTGACGATCGCCTTAGTTGCTTTTCTGGACCGACTCTCTTCCGGTGTGATCAAACCCCTCGTTGGTCGCTTACGCCCTTCACATGATCCATCTATTGCACCACTGCTCCATTACGTCAACGGCTACAGAGGTGGCCTGCATGGATTCGTGTCTGGTCATGCAACCGTTTCAGTAGGGATCATCACATGGCTGGGAATGATCTATAAAGACAAACTGACCCGGATTTCCCTGGTGTTGTTTTCCGGCATGCTGTGCTATTCCAGAATCTATCTGGGGGTACACTATCCAGGAGATGTCCTTTGCGGTGCCCTCATAGGCTTTATCTTCGCATACTTTACATTCCAGTTTCTCAGCCGTAAAATCAAGACCAAACCGGTGACCAGGCGTCCCTACATCCTGTTGTCTATTTTTTACCTTACCCTGATAATTTTATTGATCAGTGCATAATAAATAACAATCAAAGTCCGTTAGTATGTCTGAATGTATGAAAATATTAATTATAGAAGATGAGCACAGGCTTTCAGACAGTATGAAAGACTATCTGGAAGGTCAGAATTATCTTTGCGAGCAAGCTTTTGATTTCAAGACGGCGAAAATGATGGCGGGCACTTACGAATATGATTGTATCCTGCTCGACCTGATGCTCCCCGGAGGTAGTGGCCTTGACATCTTGCGTACTATCCGGAAGGAACATAAGAGTACAGGAGTGATCATCATCTCTGCCAAGGACTCTCTGGACGACCGGGTGACCGGCCTGAAGATAGGAGCAGATGATTATCTTCCTAAGCCTTTCGCACTGCCGGAACTCTCCATGCGTATTTATGCCTTGATCCGTCGTCAGGAATTCTCGGCCAGTAATGTCGTGTCTTCCAATCATGTCGAAATCAATCTCCTGACCAAATCGGTCACCGTAAACAATCATCCGGTCGAACTTACTCGTTCGGAGTATGAGCTGCTTCTCTTCTTGATCAGTAATCGTAACAAGGTGATTTCCAAGGCAGCTATTGCTGAACATCTCAGTGGAGAAATGGCCGACATGATGGATAACTATGATTTTATCTATTCTCACATCAAGAACTTAAAGGCAAAACTCTCCAGGAATGGCGTCAAGGGGATGATCCAGACTATTTATGGGACGGGATACAGATGGAAAGAAGTTTGATGAATAAGATGATGACGAGATTCGCCATCAGCATGGTCATTATCTTGATATTGACTACTCCTTTTTTATATGAACTGACTACACATTTCTATGCGGAGGATTTGGTGCGTATCGCCAAAGATTATGGTATACGCCCTCGCACAGACTTAAATAAGGATGTGCTGGTGGGACTTTTCATCCAGTTCTTTGGCATTATGGCTGCATTTGCAGTGACCATTCTGCTGGTCCTGCAGTTTGTCCCAAGACGGTTGTGGCAGCCTTTCAGGAAGACGCTCTCTACGATCAGTAAATTCAAGGTTGAGGAAGGCCCAGTCACCCTGCCAGCCAATACGGGAGTGAAAGAGTTTGATCAGTTGAATGCTACCTTAAACCAGATCCTGCTTACCAGTGCTAAAAGTTATCGGGTACAGAAGGAATTTACAGAGAATGCTTCTCACGAACTCCAGACTCCGCTGTCTATAGTGCTCAACAAGATAGATAATCTCTTGCAGGATGAGCATCTGACCGCATATCAGGCCAGTGAGATCCAGGAAATGCAACAAGAGCTGCTGCACATGAGCCGTCTCAGCAAAAATCTCCTCTTGCTTTCAAAGATAGAAAACAATCAATACAAGACACTGAATCATGTCAATTTAACGGATAAGATAGAATCCATCCTTCCCCAACTGGAGAGTCTTTCTGGCGATATTGTCATCAAGAAGAACTTCATCCAGAATGACCTTGACCTGCAATGTAATGAAACTTTGCTGGTAAGCATGATCAATAATCTGGTAGTAAATGCCGTACGGCATAATTGCCCGGAAGGATCCATCACCATTACCGTCGCTGATCGTCAGCTTTCCGTCTCCAATACGTCGGCAGAAGCGCCCCTGGACGGCAGCCGGATCTTCTCCCGCTTCTACCGCACTCAGAAGAACCAGAAAGGGAACGGACTGGGGCTGGCTATTGTCAAGTCTATCTGTGACTATCATGGATGGAAGGTGGGCTACCATTATCAAGATGGGCAGCATGTTTTTACAGTTGTATTCTGATGTATATCGTATTGATTATTGTGGGATTGATCGCCGGCACCTTATCCGGCTCGATCGGTTTTGGCGGCGGGATGATTCTCTTGCCGGTTATCACGTATTTCTATGGAGTGGAAATCGCAGTCCCCGTCTCTACCATTGCCCAGATGATGAGCAACCTTTCCCGTGCAGCTATGGGCTGGAAGGAGATCAAGTGGAAACAGGTTCTCTGGTTTCTCATTCCAGCCTTACCCTTCACGGCCCTGGGCGCTTGCGGCTTCTCCCTCGTTAACAAAACCCTGATGACACGGCTTCTCTGCATTTTCCTGATTGTTTTCTCAATCATGAAAATGGGCAATAAGATTCATCTGCCGAAAGGTCATAAAACGGTTATCGGTGGCGGCATGCTCACGGGTTTGCTCAACGGGATGCTTGGAATATCCGGCCCGATAAGCAGCGCGGTATTCCTGACCCTTGACCTCTCACCGGTCTCTTATATCGCAAGTGAGGCTACTGCCGCCGCTGCCATGCACATCGTGAAGGCTATCACCTACGGCAAATTCAATCTCATGAACGAGCATATCTTCCTGAATGGCCTCTTGATCGGTTGCGCGATGATGGCCGGAAACTGGATAGCTTTCAGGCTTATTCGAAACGTTAATAAGAAGCCCTATCAGCGTGTCGTAGGGATCATGATGATTGCGGTGTCTATCTGGCTTTTCCTCACCGTCTAAATCATAATTCAGAGTATCTTACTCAGAAAGTCCTGCAACCTCGGGCTCTTCGGATGCAGGAAGAGCTCTTCCGGTTTTCCATCTTCCGTGACACCACCGTCACTGAAGAAAAGCACCCTGTGTGCTACTTCCCTTGCGAAGGCCATCTCGTGGGTAACCACGATCATCGTCATTCCCGAGGCAGCCAACTGGCGCATCAGTTCCAGGACCTCACCCACCATTTCCGGATCCAGGGCTGAAGTAGGTTCATCAAACAGCATCACATCAGGTTCCATGATCAGGGAGCGGATGATGGCTATGCGTTGTTTCTGTCCTCCTGACAGGACGTCAGGATAGGTATCAGCCTTATCTTCCAGCCCGATACGCTTGAGGAGCAGGTCTGTTTTCTCAGACGCCTCTTCTTTTCCCATCTTCCCCAGGACTATGGGAGCCAGCATGATATTACGGCGAATGGTCATATTCGGAAACAGATTAAACTGTTGGAAGACCATTCCTATACGTTCCCTCATACGGTCTGTATTGATCTCAGGAGAGGTAATGTCTGTACCTTCGAAGAGAATCCTCCCGCCTGTCGGACGTTCCAGAAGATTGAGCGAACGCAGGAACGTGGATTTTCCACAACCCGATGGACCGATGATAGCGATCACCTCCCCCTTTCGGATCGTCAGGTCAATGTCATGCAACACCTCGTGATCACCGAATGATTTCTTCAGGTGCTCGATTCTTATCAGAACTTTATCTTTCATTTTTTCTCATGTTCTTTTCCAGTCTGTTCACGCCTGCCGACAAGGCCATGACGATGACCAGATAGATGAGTGCTACCACGCCAAGGGGCATGAGTGCATCATAAGTAATGGACCGGATAATATCAGATCCTTTCGTAAGGTCTACCAGTCCTATATAACCGCTGATGGAAGTTTCCTTCAACAGGGTGATAAGTTCGTTGCCCATGGCAGGGAGCACATTCTTGAAAGCCTGTGGAAGAAGGATGTATCTCATCGTCTGTGTGTAGGAAAGTCCCAGACTGCGGCCCGCTTCCATCTGTCCTCTGTCCACGGACATGATTCCCGAGCGCACCACTTCTGCAAGATAGGCTGCAGAGTTGAGACCGAAAGCGATGATAGCTACAAAGACCTTACTCACGTTAGCGGAAGCAAAGACTACATAATAGATAATAAGCAGTTGGACCATCGTCGGCGTACCTCTGATCACGGTGAGATAGAGTCGGCAAAGGGCATTGAGGATTCCCAGTCCGCCGTTCCGGTCATGTGAAGTTCGTACGATGGCGATCAGGCTGCCCAGGACCAGGGAGAGGATCATGGCAAAAAAGGTGATGACCAGCGTATTTCCAAGACCTTGCAGAAGATAGATATAACGGTGCTCAGTAATAAAGTTAGCCTTGAACTTGTCCGAAAGACTCTGTTTATGTGCAGCCAGGTTACCATCTCTTACGATGATGACCTGCCGGCAACGAGTATAGGGTATAGTGAACAGCACATTTCTTGCCCGGTCCTTTGTGACCGTGAGAGCTGATGCCCCCACATCTGCCTTTCCGGTCTGTACGCTGGTGATTACGGCTTCGAAGTCCATATCCTCCACATCAAGTTTCATCCCCAGATCGTCGGCTATAGCCTGCATGACATCAATATCGATGCCACAGATACGCCCATTGTCATAATATTCATAAGGGGGAAAGGTGGCATTGGTAGCCACGACAAGAGTTCCGTTCCGGCGTCCGATCGCTTTTTTCTGCCAGGCCACAGAGAGATGGTCATGAAGGTGTCTGTCGATAATGGTATCAAGGGCACCGGAATTTTGAAGTCTCCGCAAAGCCTCATTGATTTGCGTCGCCAGTTTGACATTGTTCCGAGCTACGCAGAAGGCATATTCCTCAGTGGAAAATTCTCCGGGAAGAATTTTCAGATTACTGTTTTCCGCCACAAAGGCCTTAGCCGGTTCTTCGTCATCTATCACGCAGTCGATCTTCCCCTCTCCGAGCGCCTGGATGGCATCGGCCGTCTTGGTATACCGTTCTATGCGTGTTCCTGCCTTGTCATTTTCAAAAGCAGAAGCCTTCAGGTCGCCAGTCGTCCCCAGTTGTACGCCGATGGTACTTCCGGGAAGGTCACGGGGAGAATTGACGGTATGCCTTTTCTGGCCGCCTCGTGTCAGAATCACGATAATGACAAGGATAATAACCAGTAGAGGAATACCTATTTGTAAGATTTTCTTTTTCATCCTGAATGCCTGTTTAAAAAGACAGTCTTCCCCATTCTCCGTGAGTTGTGGCTTGTCTGTATGTATGTGTCGAAACTCTCGTCCTTCGATTTGATCGTTCTTGTTCTATTACTCAAATGATTATTTTTTACGGCTTCATCAGGAGAAACCCATGATGATTTATTATTTGCAAAAGTATGAAAATTTCCGCGGTCTTTCTTCCTTTTCAAAATAAAGGAGTTATGACTTTTACTTTTTTAACATCTATATCCCATCGGTATGGCTTGCCTTGAATATCCCTGGTCCGAAAGGATAGGGGGATGAGTTTTAAGATATGGTTTACTCTTTGCGTTTCCGGGGCCCGGCGTCATGGGAAACAGGTGGAGAAAAGCATAAATTAACAGTAAATATTTGCGCGTGTTTTTCTTTGTTTGTATATTTGCGAACAACAAAACGGTTCTTGCTGAAAACAACTGCCGTTTAAGTTTCTCCTGCATGGGCACCGGGCCAGAATGCAGGAGTAATTTATTATTAACACTACTGTTATGAAAAATAGGAAACAGAAATTAGCCCTATCGTTTGTGATCATGATGGGTGTGGTCAGCATGTTTTCGGATATGACCCATGAGGGTGCCCGGAGTATTTACGGTGCCTATCTGGCGCTTGCCGGAGCTTCTGCCGCCACCATCGGATTTGTCATGGGGCTGGGAGAGTTGATAGGCTATGCCCTTCGTCTGGTCACCGGTTACTTTGCCGACAAGAAGCACAATTATTGGATCATGACCATTGTAGGTTATTCCATCAATATGGCTGCCGTCCCGTTGATCGCCCTGTTCTCCAAGGATGGATGGAAATGGGCCTGCCTGCTGATTATCCTGGAAAGACTCGGAAAAGCAATACGGCAACCCTCCAAGAATACATTGGTATCATTTGCCTCTTCTCAAGTAGGACAAGGTAAGGCCTTTGCCCTCCAGGAGTTTATGGATCAGATAGGTGCTTTCTGTGGCCCTCTGCTCTTGTTTGTCGTCCTTCTCTTAAGAAAAGACAGTAGTGATTTATTTTCTGCTTACAGGATCTGCTTTGCGATATTAATCATACCGGCATTTTTCACTTTGTTCTTTCTTTTGAGAGCGAAGCGTAAATTTGCCCATCCCGAGAATTTTGAGACCAGTGTCGACAGACCCCGGATAGGGTCTTTAAACTCACATTTCATCTTATATCTCGTGGCTACCAGTTTGTTAGCTTTCGGATTCATTGATTTCCCTATGATTACGATGCATGTATCAAGACTTTCCATCATCCCCTCCTCTTTTCTCCCGCTGCTCTATGCAGGAGCCATGCTGGTAGATGCCATAGCTGCACTTGTTTTTGGCTGGATGTATGATAAATATGGGATAAAGGTTCTGATCCTCTCTGACTTTCTATCGGCCTTTTTCGCACTGTTCATCTTTACTTCCCACTCCATTAGTTATATTATTATCGGAATTGCGCTCTGGGGAATCGGGATGGGTGCTCAGGAATCTATCCTGAAATCGGCGGTCACGGCCTTAGTTCAAAAGGAGAACCGCTCCACAGGATTCGGTGTCTTCGGAGTATCCTTTGGGGTCTGCTGGTTCATCGGGAGTTGGGTTCTGGGGATACTCTATGACACTTCCATTCCTGCAATGGTTACGGTCTCCGTCATCTCACAGTTGGCTTCCATTCCTTTCCTCATGGCTCTTGCAAAGTCACATAAGACAATGGATAATGTAAATTCTTCCCTGTAAATTTGCACAGATCAACTTTTGTTCATATTTTTACGAATTTAAATTCGAGGGAAGCAGGATTAAGGGAAATATATCCTTGTGTTCCCTTCATTTATAGGCATCTTTTAATATACAGATTATGACAAGCAAGAAAAAAGCAGCTTTAACCTCAATCATCGCAGCCGTATTCCTGACTACTATGAAGTTTATTGTCGGCATTCTCACTTCCAGTATGGGAATTATCTCAGAAGCACTCCACTCCCTTCTGGACCTGTTAGCTGCCGTGATTACTTTTGTCTCCGTAAGCATATCAGACAAACCAGCAGATAAGGAACATCAGTATGGTCATGGAAAGATAGAAAATCTTTCAGCTTTCTTCGAATCCATACTGCTTGTCATCACCTGCGTATGGATTATTTATGAGGCGATCAGCCGTTTGATCTCAGGTAATACGGCTATACGCGTAACCGTATGGAGCTATCTTGTCGTCCTGACCGCCATGGCCGTGGACATCGGTCGTTCCCGGATGCTCTTCAAGGTTGCAAAGCGCGATAACAGTCAGGCTCTTGAGGCAGATGCCATACATTTTTCCACTGACATTCTCAGTTCCGGAGTAGTCCTGCTGGGACTGATATGTGCCAACTTCGGTTACCATAAGGCCGATGCCATTTCTGCATTAGGGGTGGCCGTCATCGTCTTGGGAATCTCTTACCGCCTGGGCAAGAGGGCTATTGACGTATTGCTTGACAAGGTGCCAGACGGACTGACCGAGAAGGTTGAGTCCAGACTAAAATCCAATAAGGATATTGTGTGTTATCATGATTTGAAAATACGTGTTGCAGGACCTGATACGTTTGTTGAGGTAAATGTGCATATTCATCCCCATACAGATCTCGAGACAGCACATTGTATATGCAGTAGAATAGAAAAGGATATAGCATCTTTGATTCCGAGATGTACCACCGTTGTGCATGCTGAGCCTGATGAATGAATGGCTCTTTTCGTCATAATTTGTCATCATATTTGATCTCCTGACTTTTCTTTTTGCCAAGTCCGAAATTATAGGTTAACCCGATATAGACAATTCTCGGGTTGCGACGTTTCTCTACTTTTTGTCTGAGATCATCGGTGTTAAGTGTATATGATTTGTGGAAGGTGTTGAAAAGATCAGATATAGAGGCAATGATGGAGAGTCCCGTTTTGGGGTATTCATAGCGTATTCCCATATTGAAAATATAGTTTCCGTTGAGATGACCTTGTGGAATGAGCTGCGGTGAATTGTATCGGGTATTGAACTGGATGGTGAGATGGTTCAGGGGGGTGATGTCCGCATTCATCAGACTGCTCCAGGCCCACGTGGAACGTTTACTGCCATAGCCGAGTTTGGATGCATTGATCTGTTGATAGAATCCATTTCCATTGATGTTGAGCGACAACCAGTGTAAGGGCTGCCAACTCCAGATAACTTCCAGTCCGGCATCCTGACTGTTCTGCATATTTTCCTTTGTTGTGATAAGGGTATCCTTATTCATGTATGAAATATTCGTTATCGGATTTAGAGTGTAACGATAATAAAGAGTTGTCGTAAGAGTACTATTCACATCATTGTGCCACATCCATCCTGTTTCCAAGGAGTGGATTTTTTCGGGTTTCAGATGCGGATTCCCGGTTTGCATGCTTAGTGGATTGATATGCTCTGCGTATGGATCCATATCTTCTCCGACTGGACGGTTGACACGCAGGCTATAGTTGAGTTGAAGTTCCTGATGCTCGGTGAGTTGCCAGGAGCTGTGGAAGGTAGGATACAACGAGAATTCATTTTTTCGGATAAAAGAATCAGTTTTTGCCAGCAGGCTTCTCTGATGGTCATATTCGCCACGTATTCCGGCTGTCATATTCCATTTTCCTGATTGGATATCTATGGTTGTATAGAAGGAATGAACAGTCCGCCAATATGTAAAATCACTGGAATTGGATGCATCGGGAATATAGTTGCTGCCGTTCCAATCTCCTACATGATAGTCCTGTTCTGTTTTCAGATGTTCCAGCTCGTATCCGCTTGATAACTTACCTCCTTGCCAGGGATTGAATTGCCAGTAGAGTTTTGCAGTATGGAGGTAATTGCCATTCCAGACCTTTTCGTTGTTTTTTGAATATACGGTTTCCCGAAGAGTACGTGAAGTCTGATAGTAGTTCATCTCATTTTCCGTCTGCGATGAGTAAGCATAATTTATCCCCCATTGATTATCATTCCCATATTTGTGTGCGTAAGCGGCGTTACCTTCGTACATGTTCTCTCGTGCATCTGCATTACGCCGTCGGGAATAGTTTTCGGTTTCTACTCCTGAAAGGTTTTGGGTATTTGATTCTACATCTTCTGTACGTAAGAAACGCCGATATTCGTAATTGCCGGAAAAGTTGATTGCATCTTCAGGGGTTACTTTTAAACTTCCGCCGAGGTTGAAAGTATGTGATTTTGGGTGTCCGGTACCGATTGTGTTCTGACTGACCTGTCCGTCTTTACTATCGCGGTTATCCGTTGTGGTACGGTCATAACGGTCCTGACGGAAGGCATATCCTCCTAAAATGCTCCATTTATCCGTCCCCAAACTTAGGTTTGTACCGGCATTAAAGCGGCCTTTGTTGCCGATATTGGAATACAGACTTCCATTCAACCCCTTTCGGGCATTCTTCTTTAAGATTATGTTGATAATGCCACTTGTTCCATCAGGTCTATAGGCTGCTGACGGATTGGTAATCACTTCAATACGTTCAATATTGCTTGCCGATAGTTGCTGTAAGGCATCACCTTTCGATTTACCATTAAAAAGAGTAGAAAGGCGTCCATTGACAAGAATAGTTACATTTTGATTCCCTCGTACACTGATGTTTCCATCGATATCCATGTCTACAGAAGGTATATGCTGGAGCAGTTCGCCTATGGATTCTGATGTTGACATGATGTCTTGATTTACATTATATACCTTCTTGTCAAGCCGTTGGATGAGTGCCCTTTGTCGTCCTTTTACGATCACCTCTCCTAAGGAAGTGGCTGTGCTGTTGTTTAAGGAAACGATACCGCAGTCTGTATTCCCTTTGACAATGAGACTGTGATTGATATCACCATATCCTATGTAACTGTAAGTTATCTGATAGTTGCCGTCGGCAATACCATTCATCTTAAATGTTCCCAAGGAATCCGTTATGGTTCCTGACACAAGTTTGCCATTTCCGTTACGTAAGGCTATGGTAACATATTCGATAGGCTTGTGATTGGATTTCTCTATCACCTTCCCTATTACTTTCCATCCTGACATATTTGCCAATGCTGCTATAGATACCAGACAGCAACTGATGAAACACATCCATCTCTTCATCTTTTTCGTTTTAAAAATTTAAGTGCAAAAGTACAAGTTGACTTTGTATATTTTCTGATGAAGTTATTACAGGCTGGATTCAAGCCAGTTAATAAGTTTTAATTGTTTTGTATGAATTCTGTATTCCGCGATTCGTATAGAGAGGTATATTATTCCTTATACAATCGTAATCATTAAAAGAGATTGAACTTTATAAGAAAAAATCCAATTTGTTTGGTGAATTGTGGAAAACCTATTATCTTCGCCAAAACAAAAACGTTTGGTTCTATGCAGATTCTCCTTTCTTGTGCCAAGACTATGCGGGACGCCACTACGATGCAGTCGCCTTTCACTACCCTGCCCCGTTTCAGGGATGAGGCCGGACGATTTGCGTTGGAACTCAGCCAGTGGACGGCCGACAGGTTTGTGGATGTCTTGCAGTGCAGTCCATCTATAGCTTCGGAGACAAAATTGCGCTATCTTCGTTTTTTTGATGAAGGACATGAACTGCCTGCCGTTTTTTCTTATTTCGGTCAGGTCTTCAAATATCTCAAAGCACCGAGTTGGAAAACAGAAGATTTCCGTTTCGCACAATCTCATTTATGGATAACATCTTTTCTGTACGGCTTGCTCCGTCCCATGGATATGATTCATCCTTATCGCCTTGAAGGAAAGGTCTCGCTCGAAGCTTCAGAAGAGAAAACGCTATTTGATTTCTGGAGGAGCCGTCTTACTGATCTGCTTTTGAAAAGTGTCAAAGCTGACGATAGCATTCTCCTGTATCTTGCTTCTGAAGAAATGAAACTTTTGTTTGACTGGAAGCGGGTCAGAAGTGAACTGCACATTATACAACCTCATTTTTTCATTATGAAAGACGGGAGACCTAAGACCATCGTTATATATACCAAGACCTGTCGTGGAGCTATGGCTCATTATGTGATCTGTAACCGGATTCATAACTCTGAAGACCTTAAAGCATTTGAACATGAAGGTTTTGCCTATACGGACCAGTATGGGGATAACGATCATCCTAATTTTTGCATTTAATAAATTTATCAGCATTATGAAAATTCATCATGACAAAGAAAATCAGAGAGCATGGGTAGAAAAAGACGGTTTCATCGCTGAGATCCAGTATGAATGTGCTGATGGGATACTGAACATATTTCACACCTACGTTCCAGAAGAACTAGGAGGACAAGGAATAGCAGCAAAGCTCGTCGAATACATCTGTCAATATGCCCAAGAGCAAGACCTCCATGTGGCAGCCACCTGTTCGTATGCCAGGATATGGCTGAAGAGACATCATCTAGAATGAAAATACAGAAAATGAAAAGATCATCATTTACTGTAAAACGCTCTATTCCCTATGCTTTTCCTATACTCATTATTCGGTATGAACCGCATCAGTAAACCAGAATAAAATGGTTATTTTAAGGTATTTTGTAAAATAGAAAATAGTTATATCTTTGCAGGCGCAATTTTAAGTGTAACTAAATTATATCTATTTTTATGAATATCAGGATAATTTTAACCTCCCTACTATTCGGTTCTGCCCTTTCCATCTGGGGAAGTGGAAGATATGTAGATGAGGAAGCAGACAGTACGATCAAGACTCCAGTCCAGAAACTCAATGAAGTTGTCGTACAGGGATATCAACCCCGTTATACTTCAGCGAAAATTTCAGAAAGTCTCCGGCTCGATCAACCACTGATAGAAATTCCTCAGAACATTCAGGTGGTCAGCAAAGATTTGATGAACGATATGCAGATTTATACAGCAGAAGACGGCATACAAAGGACCGTCAGCGGAGTCAGCAAACTGGAGCATTGGAGTGACTATGTACGGGTGAATATGCGTGGGTCACGTGCTGCAGCTTTTCGTGAAGGAATGAATGTTACAAGTAACTGGGGGCCAATGACAGAGGACATGAGTTATGTGGACCATATCGAATTTGTCAAAGGGCCGGCAGGATTCATGATGTCCAACGGAGAACCCAGCGGTCTCTATAATGTAGTAACAAAGAAACCAACAGGACAGACCCGCGGACAGGTCGGTCTGACCTTTGGAAGTTATGACTTCTACAGAGGGACACTCGATTTAGACGGAAAGCTCAACAAATCAGGAAAACTGCTCTATCGCCTGAACCTTATGGGAATGTCTTCAAATTCACAAAGACAATATGAATTCACCAAGCGTTACAGCATCGCGCCAGTATTGCGCTATATCATAGATGACAAATCCGTGCTCACATTTGAGTATGACCTGCAGTATATGCAGACCTCCAATATAGGTTCCTATTATGTCTTCTCACCTACAGGATATGCCACTTTACCACGTAACTACTCCCTGTTGGAACCAGGATTAGAACCCACGACTTCCTATGACCATGTAGCCATTCTGAACTTCCAGCATGACTTCAATGCCAACTGGAAGTTGACAGCTCAGGCTGCATATTTCAATTATCACCGCACGGGGAGTTCACTTTGGCCTGCTTCACTGTCAGAAAACGGGGACCTGATACGGAACATCTCTAATGCAGATGTCCTAAATGAAATGAAATTCGGGCAACTTTATCTGAATGGTAAGGAACATACCGGAAAGATCTCACATACAATTCTAGCAGGATTTGATACCGGGAACAAACATGCCTGGTATGACTGGAGCCAGACTTTCCAACTGGACAGCGTGGGCACCTATAATATATTCAAGGAGAACACCAAAGGTTCACCCTATTATGGCTATCCCCATTTCGACCGTTCCAAAAGTCTGAAGGAAAGGGCGAACAATACGCAAATATCACAATCCTATACAGGACTTTATCTACAGGATGTATTAGGTCTTTTCCAGGACAAACTCCGCCTGACCCTTGCAGGACGATTTACTTATGTAAAAGACGCTTCTTACGGAACGACAAAAACAGAAGTCAACCATTTTACCCCCCGCTTCGGACTGAGTTATTCACTAAATGCCACGACATCCTTATACGCCCTTTATGACCAGACCTTTTCTCCACAGATGGGACTACTTCGCAATGGAAAGAAGGTGAAACCAATCACGGGGAATAACTGGGAAGTAGGAGTAAAGCGCTATTGGTGGAACAATCATTTGCAGACCACCCTGTCCCTGTACCGTATCCTCGATAATAATGAGACCTCCAGTGACCCACAGAACACCTCTTCAGAAAGCTATCTGATCCAAATCGGGCAGTCCGTTTCCAAGGGTGTAGAATTCGACTTAAACGGTGAGATCTTACCAGGGTTGAACGTTATGGCCAATTACGCATTCACCGACTACAAAGTCACAAAGTCTGAAGATCCAAGCAGTCCCGTGGGTACCCGTATGCCAGGATATGCCAAGCGTGAATTCAACTTTTGGGTAAGGTATCAGGCGCAAAGAGGTTGGCTTAAAGGCGTGAGCGCATCTTTAGGCGAAACCTCGCTGTTGGACCGCAGTACCTGGTCATGGGGCAAAACTTCTGACAACGTAGAGTCCCTGCCCAATTACATCCGTGTAGACGGAGCCTTGGGCTGGAAGAACGACAAGATCAGTTTGATGCTTAATGTCAACAACCTGTTGAACCGTTACCTATACAGTGGTTCCTATTATAACAATTATTATTACTGGCAGTCAGAACCACCGCGTAATTTCCGGTTGAGCATGACTTATAATTTTTAAAGAAAATGAAAACAAGAACTCTGACAAAGAAACTCCATCTCTGGCTGGGATTACTCTCAGGTATAGTCATCTTCATTATGGCTGTTACCGGATGCTTTTTAGTTTTTGCAAATGATATAGAATCAGCCGGTACCCCTGCCCTATACGTCAGAAAGGGGCAGGTTCTACTTGATCCAGGAACCTTGAAGGCACAAGTAGAACGCCAGATACGCATTCAGCCCACGGATTCACAGAGTACAGTTACAGGTATAACCTATGGCTCTAAAGGAAAGCCGGCTACCGCCACTTGTATTTTACAGGGAGGAAAATACACAGAATTGACCATTGATCCCTATACCGGTAAAATCATGCATTACCCTTTCGGCAAGGATTTTTTCAATTTTATCTTTAAAGGGCATCGTAGTCTCTGGCTACCACCCGCCATCGGAGGTCCAGTCATCGGTTGGAGTATTGTAATCTTTGTTTTTGAACTCCTGTCAGGGATTATCCTCTGGTTACCAAGAAAATGGAATAAGCACAGTGTCCGTTCACGTATGCTCATACAATGGCGTACATCGGTAAGCAGCCGTCTCTACAGTCTACATAATACCCTGGGCGGATACGTGTTGATCTTTGCCTTTCTGATCGCCTTTACCGGTCTCACATGGAGTTTTTCTTCTCTTTCCAAAGTATACTATTCGGCCCTTACAGGAAGAACTTATCAAGAATGGACCTCTCCACTTTCTGACACGACAGCCGTGGACACTATAAATCATGCAGACATTCGGCTATGGAAAAAAATCCGCCACATTTATCCAGTAGGTCAACAAGGAACACTGCAATTCAATTTTCCAAAGGACCATGCAGGTGCCTACACCATCTGTTACAATCCAGTTCCAGGCCGGCATTATACCAATGAGTACCGGTTTTATGACCAGTATACCCTGAAGGAACTTTCTGGTGGAGGAAATTTCGGTATCAGAAATTCCAGTCTGACAACCGGGGACAAAATATTCAGGATGTCGTATGACATTCATTCAGGAAGCATAGCCGGATTACCAGGAAACATTCTGGCCTTTCTAGTGAGTCTGATCATAGCCTCGTTGCCAGTTACCGGTTTTCTGATGTGGTGGAGAAGACGAAAAGTCCATAAGAAATCAAAACAGAAACCTAAAAGTTGACTTTTGATACAGTTTGCAACTGAGTTGCAAAAAAAACATATTACCTTTGTGACCTGAATGGAAAAAAAGGTCTCGATAGGATTTATTACTTTTGCCATCATGATGATGATGGCTTTTTCTGTCATTCCCCACCATCATCATTCGATGAGAATGTGTTTCATGACAGAAAGGTGTGATCTAGACGGTCAGGTCAATGATTGTCATACCAGTCATTATGGATCACTTGACCATCATACAGATTGTAAGTTTTTTGTCCGAAAATCCATCGGACAAAAATCCCTGTACGAGACAATTACATCCAATACCGGAAAACTATTCCTGCTGCTTTTTGCTTCTTTACTTGGATATCTTCAACATTATCTAAAATCATTTTTCCGTAAAACAGAACATGACCGCTTTTCTGTTTTATTATATACCTGTTTGCTGATACGTTGCAGTGGACGAAGAGGTCCCCCAGTCTGTTAATACCAACAAAAACTTTTTAATTCCAATCCTACTGTTTTTCTGATAAAAAAAACAGCAGTCTGCCCGTGATCATTGTCAGCTACGGATTGCTACCCTATGCCTATTCCTGCAAGCATATCCGGGGCAGAAGCGACTGCGTTCAGAAAGCCGAGCAGAGATGATTTACCAGTTATATCCTCTTATCAATAAGATTGGAAACCTACACTTTACCCTTATTAAAAACAGGACAGATGATCAAGAAAATCATTTATTATTCCATCACGCACAAGTTTATTATTTGCTTGTTGGTATTGGCGATTATCTCAGGCGGAATCTGGTCACTCATGACCATTAACGTCGATTCAACACCAGATATCACGAATAATCAGGTGCAAATCATTACCGTGTCTCAGAATCTTTCCACAGCAGACATAGAACAATTTGTCACCTACCCGGTAGAAATGGCAATGGCCAACCTTCCGGGAGTAAAAGATGTAAGAAGCGTTTCCCGTTTCGGGCTTTCTGTAGTCACAGTAGTCTTCTTCCGGGAGTAAAAGATGTAAGAAGCGTTTCCCGTTTCGGGCTTTCTGTAGTCACAGTAGTCTTCAAGGACAATATGGGAACTTACCTGCCCCGCCAACTCGTTCAAGAGAAATTGAATGAAGTGAAGGACGAGATTCCAGAAGGATTCGGAGATCCGGAAATGGGCCCTATTACGACAGGCCTGGGAGAAATTTACCAATATACGCTCCATGCCGATACCAATATGTACAGTCCCCGTGAATTACGCACAATCCAGGACTGGACCATTAAAAGGCAATTAACGATGATTCCCGGAGTCGTGGAAGTCAATTCCTTTGGCGGAAGCATCAAACAATATGAAGTAGCCTTATCCCCAGAACGTCTCAATGCCATGCACGTGAGCATAGGTGAAGTCTTCAATGCCTTGAAGCGCAATAATGTCAATACAGGAGGTGCCTATATAGAAAAAGACCATAAAGCCAATTTTATCCGCGGTGAAGGTGTGGTCAAATCAGTTGATGACATCAAGAACATAGTCGTAAGGACAGAAACAGGCATTCCGGTTACGATAGGCAATGTCGCGGATGATGTCAAATATGGCAGTCAGATCCGTTATGGAGCTTTCACACAAGACGGTCATGAGGCTGTCGGAGGGATGATCCTGATGCTCAAAGGTGCCAATTCCGGTAAAGTCGTAAAATCCGTCAAGGACCGTATATCAGAAGTTCAGAAAACATTACCAGCCGGGATCAAGATCCAGTCCTTCCTTGACCGCTCACAGTTGATTCACCGGACCACCTCTACGATTGCCCGTAATCTGATAGAAGGAGCCTTGATTGTCATTTTTGTCCTTGTTCTTCTTTTAGGCAGTCTGCGTGGAGGCCTTGTCACTGCGTCACTCATTCCCCTATCACTGTTGTTTGCCTTTATCATGATGCGTATTTTCGGCGTATGGGCCAATCTGATGAGTCTAGGAGCAATAGACTTCGGTATTATTGTAGATGGAGCAGTGATCATCGTAGAAGGAACGGTACATGAACTCGAGAAGAGATATTCAGGTAAGATCCACGGGCATTTGGCCGTATCACAAAAGGCGATGGACCAGGTCAGTTTCGATGCTGCCAACACGATGATGCATTCTGCCTTTTTCGGTCAACTGATCATACTTATTGTCTTTACACCCATCTTGTTCCTTGCAGGAGTCAGTGGCAAGATGTTCCAGCCGATGGCCTTTACCTTTTCGTTTGCCCTGTTAGGAGCTATTATTCTCTGTCTGACTTATGTGCCGATGATTACATCCGTAGTGATGCGCCCCTTGGGAAATCATTTGAGATGGTTGTCAAAATTAGAAGAAAGGTTGCAGCGCTGGAGTTGGCATTTAATGAACGGAATATACACCTGTTATCATCCCGTTCTCAAATTCGCGTTAAAACATAAGACGCCCGTTCTGTCCACCGCCCTGTTGCTCTTTATCCTTACCAGTGTTATCTTCGCCCGGATGGGAGGAGAATTTGTTCCGAGTCTGGATGAAGGAGACATTGCCATGCAGACCTTTTTGAGGCCAGGCAGTTCTTTGAGTGAGACCGTCGAGCGTGAGAAAGAAGTAGAACGACTCTTACTATCTTCTTTTCCAGAAATCAAGACCGTATGTGCCCGTATAGGAGTTGCGGACATTCCCACAGACCCTATGGGATTTGACTATACTGACAGTTTCATCATTCTGGAAAAAGACCGGTCAAAATGGACGTCCGCTCAATCGAAAGAAGAATTGATCAGTAAAATCAAAAAGAAACTCAGCACATTACCCGGGTTAAATTTCTCTTTCAGCCAACCCGTTGAATTGCGTTTCAATGAATTACTTACGGGTATACGTGAAGATGTAGCTGTAAAACTTTATGGTGAAGATTTGGATTCTTTGAATGTTATCGGTGAACGGATGGAAAAAATGATCAGCAGAATACCAGGCGCTAAAGATGTAGCATTGGAGAGAACTGCCGGTCTGCCACAGATCACAGTACAGTACAACCGGAAAAAACTGGCCCAATACGGACTGTCTGTAGATCAACTCAACCAGTATGTCAGTGCGGCCTTTGCCGGTGCAGATGCCGGAGAAGTGTTTGAAGGAGAAAAGCGTTTTGATATGGTTATCCGTCTGAGTGACCGCTACCGTAAGAGCATCGATGATCTGAAAAACCTGTATGTAGATCTCCCAAATGGCTCTCAGATCCCATTAGGAGAAGTAGCCGAAATCAGTTATCAACCAGGTCCGATGCAGATCTCCCGTGACGGTGCTTCCCGACGTATTTACGTAGGACTCAATGTCCGTGGCCGTGACGTTGAGTCCGTGGTCAGCGATATCAAGGCAGCACTCGACAGTCAACTTCGTCTTCCTGCCGGTTACAGAATAACGTATGGCGGTTCCTTTCAAAACCTCCAAGAAGCCAAAGCACGTCTGGGTATCGTTTTACCGGTCGCTTTACTGCTCATCTTTATCATGCTCTATTTTGCCTTGAAATCTGTCAGTCAAGCATTGATGATTTACATTGCAGTACCCATGGCAACGATAGGCGGTATTCTGGCCCTAACTTTACGGGGAATGCCTTTCAGTATCTCAGCCGGTGTAGGCTTTATCGTCTTATTCGGTGTAGCTGTCCTTAACGGACTCGTACTCGTCAACCGGTTGAACACTCTTAAAGAAGAAGGAATATCCAGTATTGCCAGAAGAATCTATATCGGTACCCAAGAACGGTTGCGGCCTATTTTGCTTACCGCCCTGGCAGCCATGCTCGGATTCCTGCCTATGGCAATCAGCAACTCAGCCGGAGCAGAGGTACAGCGTCCTTTGGCAACAGTTGTTATCGGAGGATTATTCACAGCGACCTTACTTACATTAGTAGTGATACCAGTATTATATGCTTTATTGAACTTAAAACACAAGAAATGAAAAGATTTACATTTATTCTGTTTTTACTGGCGTCGGTAACTCACGTCACGATAGCCCAACAACAGATATCGTTGCAGGAAGCCTTTAAAAAGGCTCTCGCCACTTACCCCACTTTACGTTCATCCCATCTCAATACTTCCAGCCGGAAGGCTCTTGAAGGGACAGCCTGGGACATAGGCAGTACAGAAATGAGTTCAGGAGCTGAGGAAATGGGGAAAGGGAATGACGGTATCCGTACACTCATCGCAGTCAGACAAAATCTAGATATCTTCAACATAGGTGTCCGACGGCAGATGCTTCGTCAGCAAACACGTGTCTCAGAAGCAGAAACCCAGTTCTTAGAACGTAATCTTATCCGAGAAGTAGGCATTGATTATGCCAGTGCTTTTGTCGCACGGCTCAAAATTGAAAAATTACGAGGACTCGATTCCGTCTACAGTGATTTTGAACGGGCCGCCAAGTTACGGTATACCACTGAAGCCACTTCCCGTCTGGAATATCTAGCAGCACAGAATCAGGCCCGTCAAATAAAAGTCACTTTAAAACAAGCCCAATACGATCTGTTGATGGCCAATCAGAATCTGAGTCGCTGGCTTAGTGCCGATACCCTCTATACACCGGATGACAAGATGATGCTGTCCGAGCAGGAGCGCCTGTTGGATCTCTCTTCCACTACCCATCCCATACTGGGACTGGCTGAAGAAAAGGCGAGACTGGCTGATGCGGGCATCAAAGAGGCACGTTCCGCCTATCTGCCGAAATTGTTTGCTGAATTTGGCAGTCAGAAAATAGGATCTGTCAACGGTTACTATTCCTGGCAAGTAGGACTGAGCATTCCGCTCGTCTTCGGGGCTACGAAATCCAGGGTCCGTTCTGCAAAGATAGAACGTGAACGGAGCCAGGCCGACTATGACGATGTAAGACGGAGATACTCTTTCTCCATCAAGGAACTGCAGGCAGAACTTGCGAAATGGGAACAGAGTGTCACGTACTATCGTCAGACCGCCCTGCCTATGGCACAAAAGCAAAAGGAGAAGGCGCTCCTCACCTACAAAGAACAAGAGACCAACTATCTGGAATTCATCCAGAATATGCATGATGCCGTGCAGATCGAAATGGGGTATCTGGATGCTTATGCCAAGTATCTGAACACGAAGTTGAATTTAGAATATTATCAATAATCATGAAGAAAATTAGATCTTTCATACTGGTTCTGTGTGCCATAATGACCGTTGCCTGCTCCTCACACCGGCAGAATAAAGAAGGCGGAGAAGACCGGCAAACATCCACTGAAATTGTTCTGACTGATGCTCAAACTCAAAAACTGTCTGTCAGGACCGGTGACCTTCTGGAGCATCGTTTCAAAAACTGGATGACTGCGAACGGCCGACTGAAGGCAATGCCTCAGAGTATGGCTGCAGTGACGTCTCTCATGGGGGCAAATGTCAAGAATATCTTGGTCACTGAAGGCCAGAGAGTTGTACGGGGACAGGTATTGGCTTATCTCAGTCATCCGGATTTACTCGAGTTGCAAAGCCGGTATCTGACAGCCTCCAGTCGGATGACCTATGTCTATCAGGAATACCTTCGGCAGAAGAAACTCTATTCTGCAAAAGTTGGTTCTGGGAAAGATTTCCAGCAGATACAGTCGGAATACCACACCCTCAGAGGAGAGATCAGGACGCTGGGGTCTCAGTTGCAGTTGTTGGGAATCCGTCCCGCATCAGTGCGCCGTGGGAAAGTCATCACCAGAATTGCCGTAGTCAGTCCTATCAGTGGGATCATCGAACGGGTGAATGTGCAGACGGGGCAGTATGCAGACCCCCAGATGACCTTGTTCAATGTGGTGAACACGGAACATCTCTTTGCCGATCTGATGGTCTTTGAAAAAGACATCTCCAAGATCCGGCCGGGGCAGTTTGCTGTGATGACCGTCCAGTCAGCAGGCCGGAAAATCCATGGGACAGTGACATCCATCGGGAAAGTTTTCGATGATCAGACTCATGCCGTTCACGTCCGTGTTTCCATTAACGGGAGTAAAAATGGTCTGATCTCCGGAATGTACGTGCAGGCCAGAATTTCGACAGCACCTGTCCAAAGGCAGGCGATACCCAGTGACGGCGTAGTCGATGAGGGCGGGATAAAATATATCTTTACCGTCACCGAGAAACAAGGGAAGTGGCATTTCCAGCCTCAAGCCATACAGACGGGAATAGAGGAAGGCGGTTTTACGGAGATCCTCACCCCGATGGGAAGGCATTCGGAATATGCTTTGGGGAATGCCTATGATCTGATGTCTGAACTGAAGAAAGGAGAAACAGGAGAAAGTGATTAGGGATAATATCGCTGGATTGCAGAGTATTTCTTTTCTTGATAAGCATAATAAACCCCGAAAGTTAGACAACTAACTTTCGGGGTTCACTTCAAAGACTCATCCTCTTCGTTTTTTTATGCAACCCTTTCAAGAATAAATTATCACAAACGTGAGCAGAATGATTCAGAAGAAGAAGTCACTTTCTAATTGTTCCCGTTTTCTGCTACGATCTCCTTAGCCCTATTCCATCCGTAAGCATTCTGGTAAGCGTCCACGGAACCGGCAGGAACATGAAGGACCGAGTTCTTGTTCACCCCAAACTGGACCAATGCTGGAGGGGTTGCCCACTTGACATGGATGTTCACGGCTGATACGTTTCCGAGTATGCCCGCATTTTCCTTGACATTCAAAGAGAGAGGGAACGAAATATCTTCCAGAGTAGACCCTGTGTTCAGAGAGAACATTCCGAGTTCTTCCAGTTGCGAATCCTCAGGAATCCGAATCTCTGACAGACTTTCACAGTTGAAGAAGGCATAGTCTCCGATATTCTTTACCGTAGCAGGGATTTCAATCCGCGTCAAACTCTCACACATATTGAAAGCTCTGTATCCGATCCTCTGGAGTTGGGAAGGCAGGACGACTGACTCTATCGGAGTTCTGGTGATATCGAAGGCATAAGCATTGAGAGTCTGGTATTTGGACTCATAAGTATCTTTTTCTCCGACAATACTTTTCTCCGCATAGTCTTCTCCACCTTCAGCCAGTTGGCAGTCTTTCAGGTCCAGATGGCGGAGATTCAGGTACGCTTCCGACTCCACGGCAACATTCCCAGTTGTATTAGTCACAACACATCTCACCATGGGATGGAGCAAGATGCGCAAAGCCTGCATATCCGCTGTATTCAGTAATCCCGACAAGGTGAGCGATTCCAGATTCTTCCAGTCATGGGCGTTTCCTCCCAGCAAGATTTGCAGTTGTCCGGGTTCAGTCACCTGGATATGCTCTTCCTTTTTCAGTTCACGACTCCACTGGTGTACACCAACCTGGAGGTTTTCAGCACCGTCCGTAGAGAATTGCAATTCTGCTAATCTTCCCAAATCAGTGTTTTGCAGAGCCTCAAAATCATACCGGACGGTCTGGGCTTCCTCGCCTTTTTCAGTTACACTGCTATCCGTACAGGTAAGCCAAGTGGCAGAAGAAGGGATCGTTACCACTGGCATAGCCTTTCCATTCGATTTCACGGAAATAGAAAACTTGCCCCCTTCTTTCACGATATCGACATGATCCGATGCTACCTTCATCTGTTTTTTCGGTTCCTGCCGGACAACAATTCTATACTTCTTATTTCCGGACGTCAGGATGAGCGGCACTTGTCGGGACTCGATATCAGGATTGGCATCAATGTCAATTCGCACATGCCATCCGTCAGTTTCCTCATAAGCGGATGCCTGGCACCACTGGGATGATTCCTGCCCTTCCGTGCTATCTACCGTAACTTCCCAGGAGCCGGCATCAGAGGTGAAGGACAAGAACTTGGTGGTCGCATCGGCTGTCACTTTCAATGTACCTTGTCGGATAGCCTGTGAGGTTTCCGAGTCCGTTGTGAAGGATGAAATACTGTCTTCTGAGCTACAGGCTGTAATGCAGAAAATAAGCAGAAAGCCAAAAAGGGCGGTTAGAATAGATTTCTTCATTTCTGTTCAGGTTAAGATTCTCTTTTAGATGGATTTAGACAATAAAAATGGTATTTGTTCCCTATTAATAGTAAAAAAATGATAGACATCCGAATTTCTTTACCAGTTCGAAAACAAGCCAAAGATAAGGTTTTTATTCTAATTGTACAAGTTTTTAAGGAAAATATCCTTTAAAAAAAGCTTTTGGACAGTCTTATTTGTTAATCTCTCTAATTCTTTCTAAAAGAAAAGTGCGACAATATTTGTACTCCGTGGTATTCAAGTTCCCACGTCCCTAATAAGTGGACCATTTACATCAAGAAGCGATTAATCGTGACGCATACTAAATTCACAACCACAATATTGCTGGTTGTAAAAATGATATTGTTTGATTATAGCTATGCGTCTTTCACTCAATCCGCCCTTTCGCCAGTTCTGTTCCCAGAACACAACGTCATCGAATGGTTCCACGGCAAAGCGACCAGCCTCAGATATTTGTTCCAAACTTTTCCAACGGCTTGAAGCCAACGTAGTCGTCAGAACTTTCAGATGATGCTCATGTGCATAGACGGCAGCCAATCTCAGACGCAACTTAAAGCATTTCAAGCACCGATTCCCCCTTTCAGGTTCCTTCTCCAAACCTTTTATCGCCTGCAACCATCCCTCATGGTCGTAGTCCGCGTCAACCATTTCCAATCCTAAAGACTGCGCATAACGCGTACACTCATCCTTACGGATACGGTATTCCTCGTAAGGATAAATATTCGGATTACAGTAATAGATCACGGGGGTTATGCCATGCTTCAACAAGCATTCGATAATAGCCGAAGAACAAGGCGCACAACACGTATGAAGCAGTACTTTAGATTCTTTCCCCGGAACTTCTATTTTAAGTTCTTTCATCTCATCAAGAAACAATTAGATGTATTACATTCACTTTATCAGTCAATGTTTTCAGTTCGTAAAGGTACAATTTTTTTATAAGAAAGGAAAATCAGAAACCCTTTATTCATTTTTTAATCAAATCTACCCTATTTATGGGATTTTCTGGTATTCAAAAAAGCGGTATCTTTGCACAGAATGTTATAGATTTAAAATCGGATGCATATGGAATTCAAAGTCGAAAAGAAAGTTCTGGACGCAGGTGTCAAAATCCTGTTTGTGGTCATTGAAGGTTTGGACAACTCTCAAGACAGTCAGGAATGGCTGTCGTATAGGAAAAACAAGATCGCAGAACTATATCAAAAGTACGGTGGTATAGACGTACATGCTGATCCCATATTGGAAGGATTCAATATTCTCCATGACAAGACCGGTGTCAGGCGGAGGAAGAACATACCGGCAAGTGAAAACCTCATCAAACTCCTTGAGAAGCACAGCAATTTGTTATATATCAATAAGGTCGTGGATATTTATAATCTGATCTCCCTTGAAAGCGAACTTGCGCTCGGAGCCCACAATATCGATCATGTGGACGGGAATGTCACCCTCCGCTTTACCCGTGGAGACGAGAAATACATTCCCCTAGGACAAACAGAGCCACAACCTGTAAAACCTCATGAGTACAGTTATATTGATGATTCAAATGAAATTCTCTGCAGACTGGAAATCCGACAAGTTGAGAAAACCCTCGTCGACAAGTCTACAACGAATGTCTTCTATATCGTCCAAGGAAATGAGGCTACTCCTGATAGTTTGGTCAAACAAACAGCCCAGCAGATCATCGATACAACCGTCAAGTTTTGTGGCGGAAAAGGAAAAATCATTGTCCCTGAGGTCATCTAAAGCAATCAAAATAAAGGCAGCAACACCCTACTTCTTCTAAAGATCCATTGTCAGATAAGCCCCTAGTGACATCGAATGATCTCAATGGCAGGTTGCGTCATATTTCTTCCTTTTTTTCCGTATCAGATAGATGGTCAGGGCGAGTAATTCGATGGCCAATACTGCGAAATGGTACGGATAATGTGAAGGATCGTTCCAAATCTTACTGAGAATTTTTGTGCGGGTGAAAGCTTCCACTGCTATCCAGAAGACGATGACAGTAGCTACACCCATTCGGATATTTGCGCCCCAGTTACGCAAGTACAATTGTTTTTTGAAGATAAACGGTGTCCCGATGAGTGCACCTAAGGCAACTGCGAATGTGAGCGGATGCTCACGCCCGAGGAAATGGCTGTCATAGCAGAACATCAAGAGCAGATAACAGGTCCACAGCATCATACAGATTTCCATAAAAGTGATGATGCTCGTATGACGGGTCATTGCACGGGCCGCGATCTCATGTTTGCGCTTTCCCAGAAATCTGTCCTGCAACCAGTTGATGAAGTTGCAGCCGTTTCTGGTACTGAAGATGTAAAGCACCATGACCATTGCCCACAATCCGAATGTTGCAGACAGCAACAAGTATTCGGGGCGACTGAGGATCTGTCCCGTGAGCGGATCAAGTTCTGCCTGAGTATGGAACCGGTCGGCATAATACATGAAGAGGAAATCTACCCATCCTGTCCAGAAGAAGATTCCTCCGATAAGTCCCAGGAGTGTCTGACGCGTATCACCTTTCACAAATACTCCGGCGATCACCATGCCCAAACCTACAAGGCCGAGCAAAAAACCGGCACCCAGGAGTTGTTCGCCCGTATAATTGTCTTTCAAAAACTTTGCGATCAGATGTACAATGGGCATTGATACAAGGATAATGCCTACAGAGATCAGAGACCGATTATAGTATTTTTTATGTTCTGTCATAATCACGTTGATTATTGATAACCTCAGATTTCTTTTCTATTTTAAAGTCAGTATAAAAATGATTCAGTAATGGAGAGGTATCGCCCCTCCCTACTATGCAGGATTCAGCATTCGATATCCGTGATTCCTTTTTCCTGACATTGATTTCTTCACTTACATATCTTTCCACTTAACAGACGCCTTCTGTTTGGGTTTCAGGTATTTGTCTGTAATGGTGACAGAAGACTGTTTGAGATATTTCAGATTGGCTTTGATGAATGGTTGGGTCTCCGCTTTCTGATACACATCATCGTATATCCCGAACAGAGAGTTGTCGAGTTTACCGTCATTCACGATTTTTCCATCTACGATCGAATACTGAATAGTCGGGTATTTGATCTTGCACGCATCCAGATCACCGAGTTCCAGATTGCCGAAAAACTCAAGGCCGCTCAAATCCAATGCTTTCAGATGAGGCAACAAGACAAAGCGATTGACTTCTACAACGGTAGCCAATTCCGGGTATTTGATCTCTTCGATGTCGTCACAGCCTTCCACATCGATCGTCGACACATCCGGTCCCACAGTTTCAGTGGCATAAGCCCTCTGACCGAAAAGATTAGAGTTGCTCAGGTCTATCGTCTTGACACCTTTGCAGGAATACATTTCGAGATGATACAAGTTTGTCGCCTGACTCAAATCCAAACCGTTGACAAAGTTGACATGATTGAACTTGAGGACGGAGGCTTGAGGATTGACCTTCAGATCGGGGATATCCTGATCATTCGGTCCCGCATTAACCATGAGGGTGGTACCTGTATAAGTGGGATTGTTCCAGATATATTGGAATCCGTCGAAGGTGGAAGGCTGAAATGTTGGGGCTATGGGCGCCGAACTCTGATCATCAGAAGAGAAAGTCTTCGATAGATCTATAAGGGTATCCTTATTGTCTGTGACGGTGAACACCTGAGAAAAATGATTATAGAGATATTGCCTCAATTTCCTGTCAGGGACCGAGCGGAACGTGTTATAAGGAGTCAATTTCCCTTTTGCATCAGCAAGATTGATATAGACCGTTTTCTTGTCAGACTTGTTTCTCGCATAGAAGGCGACCAACTGATCCTGGTCATACTTGACATTCTCGGGCAGATAGAGTTGGTCGAACTCATGCATGATTATACAGTTCCCGAAACCGTAATCCTTGACCAGCGTCGTATTAGAAAGTCCTTTTACCTCATAGATATCGTTATTGCGCAAGTCCAAGTCTACAACCTGTGAAGGCAGAGTGGAGACATCGACAGAAAATTTATAATCGTTGTTCTGCAGATTGACGGCTCTCAGGTTAGGGAGTTGGTCAAGTCCTGTAAAGTTTTTCAGTTTCGTTCTTGACAAGTCCAAGGAATCCGTCTTCAAAGCCTTGTCGTCCAACAAGAGTTGGTTCTTGTCATTAAACTTGAATCCCTTGTCTTTCAGCACCTGTATGAGCGAATCATTGGTCATAGGAACGTTGGGGTATGTAGGTCCGTCACTATCATTGTTGCATGCTGAAAAACCAAGGATCGTGGCAGCCATCGCTCCCATTACAAAAATTTTATTCATATCTGCTATAATATAGATTTAGTTAACTTAATCGGTGCAAATGTAAAAGAAATATCATAGCAATGCAATACCTAAAAAGTATGATATTGATAAAAAATCTCTTGATACTTCCTCAAAATGACCAAGAGATGATTCTTTCCATAAAGATCCTTTGTTCAATTATTATACTCTATCAATGCCGGACGGCAGGATCCGGGATGCGAAATCTATCGAAAAAAGTCCGTCAAATAACAGATAATTAAAGTATATTCTCTTCCTCCAGTCTGTTCAGATGTCGAGTATTGAGTAAGTCCTTTATGATTCAACACAGAAAGGAAAAAGAGATCGGATTGCCTCCAGTCAAAAAACTGAAGTGTTGACGGGCAGCAATCCTTTTCTGTAACGGACCTCAAATTGGGTGTGTTGTATGAATAAACTGATAAGTACAATGAGAGATGTACTTATCAGATAAAATGACCGTCTTTATCTCCCCTGCATGATCCGTGCAGCTTTTTCCTTGTCGTCATTGAATTGGAATAAGTGGTAAATGCTGTAAGCATTCTGCGGATCGACAATATGATGTGCCATGAACTTTAGGGCCGTCAATTGATTGTTGGCGAACGGAAACAGTTCCAGTATCCTGGCACATTGGTTGCAGGTATAATATCCGCCAAGGCTGGCGACCTCGATCAGATCGAATTTGTTATCGTCAAAACTGGCAGCCTTGACCTTGCGGTACAAGACCGAGAATTCATTCTCATCCAGGCAATGGACAGGGTAAGGACGGTTCGGAAAAGGAACTCCGCCAGAAGGGAGGGTGGCATAAGGTGGTGCTGTCGCCGGAGTCCTGTTGTCGACCGTAACGTCATCTGAAGTGACGAGAATATCCTGATAATTGATGACCCTATCATTGAGATCAAAGTCTACAAGAATCTTGTCATCATATTTATCAAGGAAACTGCCATATTTAAAATATTCCCAATGCTCTCCGTATTGATTGAAACTGGTAGCTCTCGGTTTTCCAAGAATTTCCATCACTTCCTGTTTGCTCATGCCACGCTGGACAGTTCTCTTGTCTTTTGCCATAGTGCCTATGCTGAATGCAGAGAACAACAAGAGGATGATTCCACTTAAAAGGAATGTTCTTAAGGAGGTATTTTTCATGTCTGACGTTGTAAGAATTTAATTTTAAATCATTTCCGGACTAGGCTTACAATAATGGATAAAGCCGTACCAGCGACCTTGATAACGGTGACTAATAGGCCTATTATCATTACGTATTGGCAAAGATAATGCATTTATCCCTTTCCGACAAAACAAACTGAGTCTATTTTGGAAAATACGGGAAAATATTCTCAGGCGGACAGGTTGAAAACAAAGGATAAAGACAGAAACGGGATTAGAATACAAAACATACCTCCCTCCCTCATCGCTTTGCAAGACCATTTAATTTTTATGCAAGGAGAGTTCACGGAAAAGGACGGGATATCTGAAGCAAAGAGTGTTTACTCAGGCAGGATTAACTAGACAGATACAGATTAGATTTAATCCTTTTCGTGTAGACCTGAAGTGTTCAGGTCTTTCTGTTTCTCTGCCTTGCCCCACAACTGAGAAGGCGTCAATGTCGTTTCAATCAACTCGATAGGTGCACCACCTCCGTCAATTATAGCGACCTTATAATCAGGTATGGGTTCATAAGGCCCCAGCAATAATTTCTGCCCTGCAATGGCATCCTCCAGACTATCGACCTGCAAAGCCACGTGAGGCATGGTCTGTATGAGTTTGGGCAAGGGACAACCGGGTTCAAACCGATGAAACTGGATTCTGAAATCCCCGTCAGCATCAGAAGTATACATTTTGAATGCCTTACTGTATCTTTCGTTTGGTCTGACCTCTTTGGTCGGAATGCCGAGATGGTGATAAATATATTTCTTATCGAAAGAATTTGTGCTCATGCTTATAACTATTATCGTTCAATTACTTTAGCTGATATGTAAATTCAATTCATTCCGATACAAAGATACACATTATCTCTTTGATCAGGAAGGAGAAAGCTTAGTATTTCCGGTAAAGACCGAAAATATAAGGTCCAACGTGTCCGTGGAAATCAGTGATAAACAATCACCTGCTTTCAATGAGATCAGATTACTCTCACCTAGAGAAAGCTGATATTGCCGGCAGCTCTCTGAATATGGGAGAAGGCATTTCCTGATGAAGCATTGGGTCAATGTACGGAAAAGCAAAAGAACCGGCATCATCTATTGCAGATGGTGGCCGGTTCTCTCATTCTAGAGATACATTCGTACTCCAAGGCGACATACTTATCGCTGTATCAAACTATGCCGCCCGTATGATCAGAAGTGCAGCAAAATCACTTTCCCTTTTCATTGTTGCTCTTTATTTCGGTCTGGTCAGGCAACTTTCGGATATACACGTCTCTCTGAGGATAAGGTATTTCGATGTGGTTCTTGTTCAGAGTGTTGTAAACAGCCTCTTGAACCTTGCCTGTAAATCTTATTTTTTCAGGAACGAGCACCCAGAACAGAATGCTTAAATTGACACAGTTATCTCCGAAACTGTCAAAGATGACACTCGTCGGATGCTTGGTACTGATCACGTCCCTGCCCCGGGAATCCTTTTCCTGGAGAGCGTTCACGGCATTGAGAAGCAGTTCCCTGACTTTCTCGATATTGACCCCATAAGCAACACCGATAGGAATCTTATCCAGTTCATAAGAGTGATTCCTGGTCAGGTTCTTGAAGTTCTTATTGAACAAGGAATTGTTCAGGAATGCGATGATACTGCCGTCAGCCGTCTCTATCTGTGTACTCTGATAAGTGATGCTGTCGACCTTGCCCCTGATACCGTCACATTCGATATAGTCGCCTACCCTGACACGACCTGCCATCAATGAGATGCCATAGAAGAAATTCTCCAGCAAGTCCTTCATGGCGAAACCGACACCAGTAGCAAGACCGGCCGTAACAATGGATATACCGGACTTTGGAACTCTCAGCAGAATAAGCGCGAAGATGAAATAGGCACCCCATACGACTATTGCAATGAGGTTATTCGGGAGCGTAAAATTGACCTGACGGTCTATGCTGATATGTCTTCTCTTCAAATCAGCCAACTTATAGTAATGATAGAACGCCTTGGTGGCATAGTTGATGTATTTGAAGATGAAGAACATACCGGCCACCAGAACAATCTTGGACAAGGACAACTGGCAGACATTCTTCACGTCGACAAACGGATATTTGAAGATGTAGAGACAGGTGTCCGTCAGATCAAAGATGTCTGCTGCCCACCAGATACAGAACAGTACGGACAGGACACTGGCTACAGGCACCACAGCCATACTGATCAAATCGAAGAACCAGGTAATCTGGATGTCATTGCCACGTCCGCTCTTACGACTGGGAACCGTCTTAACTCTAGGCGCATGACTGGCATAATATCTCTTGATCCGTTTGGACAAGACTTTGGATTCGTACATGTTCAACAGATCATAGCAGCAGGTGATGGTCTGAATGGCAGTTAACTGGAACAGCCACCAGATGAAGATCTGAACGGAAAGCAGGACATAGCCGCTCCATGCGAAAATACAGGACAGGACCATGACCGCCAATGATACCCAAGTATAGAACATATCACTTCTTGCTACATTATTGTGATGGCGCATGATCACGTTCCATTGCCATAATGTGAATGCCAGCAGTATCGGAGGGAAGATCAAGTTGACGAGGTTATTGGGGATGAAGATGATCCTGAAAGCGATGACGAGGAATCCCACCAATATGATTGGGAAATAGATGCGGAATCCACTCTTGATCTGATCCCCTTTCAGTCTGACGAGCAGAGAGACGAAGATCGCAGCGAGCAGCCAAGCGTATTCCACCAGTAATCCCGAAGCCATAATGAAGAAATTATGGTTCAAGAAGAGTCGTGCGATCATGATGGAAATGGCAAAGAGCAAGGCATCCGCCGCCATGATCAGACAAGCTTTCTTCTTCTTGAATTCCGAAGTCTGGAATCGTTTGACTTTCCGTATCAGTACCCGTACGATCACGTTGCTCAGGATGGTGGCCAGCACGAAATAGAAGATCACGAAGATGACAAGTCCTATGACGATAGGTCCCCGCCATTCACTGTGCACATGATAATGGTTGGTCGCGTATTTATCAGACATGTCACTTTTGACCTGTTTGACGTTCCTGCCGAATTTTTTGAGTATTTCGAAATAACTGTCATCGCCGTTCACGAAAATACTGTTCTGAATATCGCGGTAACATTTGAGGGCATAGTCATTGGTCTCTTTCAGTTTGCTGGCTATCCTGTTATAGTTGTCATTATCCCTGATGATGATGTCCCTCAACTGGACCATACGGTAGCGCAGGGCGAGGGCATATTTCAGACAAGCGGCGCGGTCACCCTGTCCTGCCTTATTCAATAGGAACGGCATTTTTCCGTCATGGAGTTTCGTCCACCGCTTGTTATGATGCCGGTGATGATGGTGCTTGACCAATGAAGGCGGGAGTTGCTTCAAGGTCTCTATAAGACCGGTGTATCTTGTGATGTTCGTATTGATTCTCTGGAGAATCTCGTCATAAGGCAGACGGTTCTCATTGAATCGACGGTATTGCTCTGTCGCTTCATGACAGGCATAAGTCAGGTCAAAGGTGTAGTCCTGTTTCTGGGAATAGAGCATCAGTCCGATCTCATCACTTTTCTGCATGATGGCGATCATCTTTTCATGCTGTCTCTCATTCATCAGACTCAACCTTGAGAGCATCTGTTTCTGCTCGGTATACCTGCCTTGGAGTTCTGCCCGTAGTACGGACAATGTTTGTGGAAGATTCTGCTCCTTTAAAACGGCCTCGGAGGGAAGGATACACAAAAGCAAGAGGATTAATGTAATAAAGTATTTTTTCATCAATAATAAAATGTGTTCAACGCTTGATTCAGTATAAAATACAAAATGAGAATATTAGTCGGTGCAAAAGTATTAAAAAAACTGGAGTTATGGTTCATAATTTCAGTTTTTTGCCTTATTTTATCATATTGATAACATCAGACCAATATTTATAGCAATAATTCCGTAATCAGGAAGATTACGTGACTATGAAACTCCCATTCAGATTTCTGACTGACAAAGAGTTTCAGTGTTATCCCTGGAATAATCGAAAAGATACATACTGACTTCAAAAACGATTACACCGATATATGCGCAAATTAACGGTAAGAGCGTTTCAGAACATTTCAGATATTATTGGTTCGCTCCCCATATTTCCCCGAGCATCGCTCCACCGCCGAAAGAGAGATATTCGAGCAACGGGAGTTTATCGTATGTGACACCACCCAAAGCAATGACTTTTTCATCGATGATGCCTTCCTCCTGCGCTGTCCTCAAAACAGGTAGCGGAAAAGCAGAATGATAACCCTGTTTCGAGATGCTGTCAAAGATGGGACTCAGGAAAACGTAATCCATGACAGGTTTTCTGGTGGAGACTTCCTCCAACGAATGGCAGGAGCAACTGACGGTCCCCTGATGCTTCGGCGGAAGTAAAGGATGACGCCTGTTGAGGTGTATGCCCCGCAGATGATAAGTTTGACAGAGTTTGAAATATTGGTGCACGACCAACTTGTGCCGGTAGCGCTCAGGAATCTGCTCGATGAGTTTACGGCACTGTGCCTCAGTCCAATCAGGTTTCCGGATATGGAGAATATCTATTCCGTTGTCCAGTAATTGGCAGATTTTAGAAACTTCTCCCGGCACCTTGTCGGGAGAAGTAATAACGATCAGTTTCATGATCAGAGTTTAATCATCAATTCCTTTCAGAACCATCATTTCTTGAGTCTTGCGATGATCTCGTCGGCCACTTTCTTCCCTGACATGAGCATTCCGCCAAAGATAGGTCCCATACGCGGAGTGCCGGATACAGCTGAAGAAGCCATCCCACAGACATACAGTCCGGGATAGATCTCTTTCGAACCCTTCACGACCAGGTCTTCACCGGCAATCACGTCAAGAGAGCGCTCGCCGATGACCCCTCCAGTTTCCGTGTTCAGATGTACGCCGTTCTTACGTGCAATGGTCTTGCTGACCTCACTGTCATGTCCCGTGCCGTCGATGACAAACTTTGCCATGATGTTCAGAGGATCCACGTGAAGACCTTCCCGCAGCACAGGTGTCCAGTTGACGACGACACCACTCACTCTGTTTTTCTTGAAGACGACATCTTCTACAGAATAGCAGTTGAAGATGGAGGCACCTTCGTGAGCAGCCTTGTAGAGAATAGCTGAAGTACATTCGATGGAATCCATCACATACAAATCATCTTGATAAGGTTCGATCTTGATCCCGAAATCCTTGATGACCGGCACAGCTTCTTTCTGAATGACGATCTCGTTAAACATCATTGCGCCACCCCACATGCCGCCACCGGGGGAAAGTTTGCGGTCAAACTGAGCCACTTTGAGTCCGGCTTTTGCCAGATAGTAGGCTGCTACAATACCCGAAGGACCACCACCAACAACAGCGACGTCCAGTTCGAGACACTTCTCCAGTTTTTTGAAATAGGTACTGATAATACCTTGTGATACTTGTGTTTCTATCATCTTTTTTTATTTATAAAATTGAACAATGATCATCTTGATTCAGAGTCTGACTGATACGTACGGCACAGAAATTAGGACCGCACATCGTACAGAATTTATCCCCCACATGATTGGAGGCCTTATAGTATTCGAATGCCCGCTCAGGGTCGAGGGACAGATTAAACTGATCCTTCCATCGAAACTCGTAACGTGCCTTACTCAGGACATTGTCGCGGACTGTTGCACCGGGATGTCCTTTCGCAATGTCGGCTGCATGAGCTGCGATCTTGTAGGCGACAACGCCCATGCGCACATCGTCTTTCCCCGGCAGAGCCAAATGCTCTTTAGGCGTGACGTAGCAGAGCATTGCCGTGCCGTACCACCCGATCTGGGCCGCCCCGATGGCACTCGTAATATGATCGTAACCGGGGGCAATGTCTGTGACAAGCGGCCCGAGGGTATAGAACGGTGCTTCGTGGCACTTTACAGTTTGACGCTCCACATTCTCCCTGATTTTCTGCATGGGGACGTGGCCGGGACCTTCGATGATGACCTGCACGTTCTTCTTCCAAGCCCGTTCTACAAGTTCGCCCATGGTATCGAGTTCAGAAAACTGTGCCTTATCGTTGGCATCATAAATGCAACCTGACCGTAGCCCGTCACCAAGAGAGACGGCTACATCATATTGCGCGAGGATGTCACAGATATCATCGAAATGTTCATAGAGGAAACTCTCTTTCTGATGGATCTCGCACCATTTGGCGATAATGCTGCCGCCTCGACTGACAATTCCCATCAGCCGTTTGAAGGCATAGGGAATATTCTTCAGGCGGATGCCGCAATGGATGGTAAAATAGTCCACACCCTGTTCGCATTGTTCGATGAGTGTGTCCCGGTATACTTCCCAAGAGAGTTTCTCTGCCCTGCCATGTACTTTCTCCATCGCCTGATAGATGGGGACAGTGCCTACAGGAACAGGACAATTTCGGATGATCCATTCCCTCGTCTCATGGATGTTGTCTCCTGTCGACAGATCCATCAAGGTATCTCCACCCCATTTACAACTCCATACGGCCTTCTCGACCTCTTTTTCTATGTTTGAGTCGACTGCAGAGTTGCCGATGTTCGTATTGATCTTCACCAGGAAATTTTTACCTATGATCATCGGTTCTTCTTCAGGATGATTGATGTTCGCAGGGATAATGGCCCGTCCTGCGGCAATCTCCTGCCTGACAAATTCAGGAGTGATATAAGTCGGAATGCCGAGTTCTTTGCAATTCATATTTTCCCGGATTGCCACATATTCCATTTCAGGCGTGATGATCCCTTTTTTGGCATAGTACATCTGAGTGACCCCATGTCCTTTTTTAGCCTTATAAGGCAAGGCAATATGCTCGAAGCGCAGATGGTCTAGGGAATGGTCAGCGAGTTTTTGACGTCCGTATTCCGAACTCACTTCCGGCAATTGTTCCGCATCGTTGCGCGCCCGAATCCAAGACTCTCTCAGACGGGGCAGCCCCCGCTGCAAATCGATATGGACATCTTTGTCGCTATAGGGTCCGCTGGTGTCATAGATATAGACCGGCGCATTTTCCGTTTTCTCCTTTTTGCCGTTTCTGACTACGATTGTCGGAGTCAAACTGACTTTTCTCATTGCCACTTTAAGGTCCGGATATAATGTCCCCTTGAGGTATACCTTCTCAGAATTGGGATAAGAAAACTTGATATTATCGTTCATCATCTTAGATTTTTATTGGTTGAAATAGAGATCATTTTTTTCATCTCTCCTATCGGGTCCTCTGCGTTGAGGACGCTGCCGCTCAAAGCCACCCCATTGACTCCCGTCTGCAATACCGGTCCGATATCGTCATAACCGATACCCCCGATGGCGACTATAGGGATCGTTATGCCGGCCTTTTTCATTTGGCTGACGATCTGCCTATATCCATCCAAGCCCAGAATGGGGGCCAGTTTTTTCTTCGTCGTCGTAAATCTGTAAGGACCACAACCGATATAGTCAGCACCTCGGAGATATTGCGTTCTGACTTGCTCGAAGGTGTTGGCCGTCCCGCCTATAATATATCCGTTTCCCAATATTTCCCGGGCTTTGTCTACAGGCATGTCTTTTTGCCCCAGGTGCACACCTTGAGCCTTGACTTTTCGGACAAGTTCTACATGATCGTTTATGATGAAGGTTGCGTGGTATTTCCTGCACATCGGTTCTATCTGTGCAGCCGCACTGATGATTTCGTCGTCGGAAGCCTCCTTCATCCGCAGTTGAATCCAGCGGCACCCTCCTTTGAGAGCCATCAAAGCCCCTTCAACATACGAATACCGCTCGTTATGGTGGGTGATAAATTGAAGGTTGGTCATGGCTTAAAAGTCTTGATTAAGGTGTGAGGTTCGAAGAAATGGTCCACAGGTCCATGACCATGCCCTATGGAAACATGACTGCCAGCTTCTATCGCCTGATGTACATAGTGGCAGGCTTGTTCTACGGCTTGCGGCAGTTCATTTCCCCTTGCCAAGTAAGAGGTGATGGCAGAAGACAGCGTGCAACCGGTCCCATGCGTGTTCTTTGTCTCTACATTGGAAGTTTTGAAGGCATGCTCCTGACATCTCCCGTCATCAAGAAAACTGAACAATACATCCGTCTTTTCGTTACCCTCAAGATGACCGCCCTTGATCAGAATGTTCGGGCAATGCAATGCCGCGATCTTCTTTGCTGCTTTTCTGATGTCCTGCGCATTGTGTATCGGCATACCCGCAAGTATTTCGGCTTCCGGAATATTTGGGGTGAGCAAATAGGCTTTTGGAACCAGTTCTTTGACAAACAGTGCCAAGGCATCTTCCTGCATCAACCGGTCTCCACTCGTGGCGACCATGACAGGGTCTACGACAATATAAGGAATGGAATAAACTTCAAGTGCATCTAAAATAGCCTGAATGGTGCTTTTATCGTATACCATTCCGACCTTGGCATACTTGATATTCAAATCCTGGCAGACGGCAAGTATCTGATTTCTTACCGTTTCGGCGTCCACAGCAAATACCGACTGTACACCTTGAGTATTCTGAACGGTCACCGCTGTGATGGCAGAGGCTGCGTAAACGCCCAAAGCGGACATCGTCTTAATGTCTGCTTGTATGCCGGCACCACCGCTGCAATCAGAACCCGCAATAGTTAATGAGGTAATGTAAAACATCCCAACTTAATAAAACAATTAAGAAGGGCTCTTATTTGTTGATCAATCGAATAAACCTAATTATTCTTAGCTCGTTCTTCCTACGGCAGCATTACCTGCATCAGGTTTTACGGGTATAATCTCAGCCAAGTTATTTACTTAGCACCCCTCTTCAAAAGATTCCAATATTGATTGGAACATTACAAAGATAGAATATTTATTTTATCAATGCAATTTTTTAAAAGATATTTATACTAATCACTTAAAATATTATGAATATTAGCTAATCGTATTCAGTTTTAAAATATTTTTTAGATCCGTATCCTACGTATAGTTCTATGTGGAGCTTTAGAATCCTAACCCCACACAATACATGGTCTTAATATTTGATTATCTCTTCTCAGATCCTCTATCTCCTACAAATCATCAATAGCTTTTTGCTTTATTATTTCACTATTCGATTGATCGAAATAATTCAGGATCACGCTAGCATTATTATCATCTATCTTTTTCATCGTAAGTTGCGCTTGCGACATTTTTAAACGTAGAAAGAGCGGTATCGAATATTACGTTATAGAAAAATCACCCTCAATTTTTCTATAACGTAGCATAATTAAGGAGAATAGCGATAAAAGTGCCCTCATTTATAATACCGGAAAGAAAGTTGTATTAAGTTTTATTTTTCCTTTACAAGTCTATGGGTTAGTGTTGAAAATCAATCATATAACAAAAAAGTTACCTAAATATTTGCATCTGTATAACTTTTTCGTTAACTTTGTGTTAAAATGAAAGTGTTCTCTCTAAAATGAAATTAAGTGAACTACAGCGAAAACTGATTAAAGCGGGATGCGTCTTAGACCATCATGGTTCAAACCACGACAAATGGATAAATCCAAAAACAGCCAATGCAAAGTAAGGACAATTGAAACTTCTTGAAATGTTTTTTCTTAAAATTCAACTATATGTCTGATAATCAACATAGGCTATTGCTGAATACGTTTCTGTCAAAACAAGTATATTTAAATATTGTTAACATGGTGCTTTTAAAGATAAAAAATTGTATATATAAAAATATATTATTAAATTTGAGGCATCTTTTAACTTAAAAAAGAAAGATATGAAAGATTTAAATCTCTTTGTTAAAGAGCATGAAGATATGAAATTCCTGAAATAAAAGTAAATAATAACGAAAGTGACAGATTGAGGAAATGGAAATTGTCACAGGTTAAATTAAATGACATTTCATTAAAATCATTACTCTTAAATTATTATCAAATTTGGGGAGCTTCATTTTTTTGATAGGATAAGAGAGGTCATCATTATAATAATAGCTTCAATATTTGTTGTAAATGGTCATTGCTCTATAGGAGTTCTTATGACGATTACATATATTGTAGGACAGTTATCAGGAAGGCTTGAACACATCTTCTCTTTTACGAGAGATTTGCAGGATGCGGAAAATGAGAATAACATTATGGAAAATCTTTTCTCATAATTCCATAATAAGACAGTTCTTATTATTGCGTGTCGATTGAGCACGGTTGTCCATGCAGAAAAAATTCTTCTCATGGAAGATGGAAAAATTACTGAACAAGGGTCACATAAAAAGTTATGCGAATTAAAAGGAAAATACTATAAACCTATAAACAAACAGATTCAGCTATTATGAGGAAGTTTATTTTTTTCTTACTATTGATGTTCGAGTTGCCTTTGTATAGTCAAAATATAATATCGGGTCTCGTTTATGATAGAAATGACTCTACGGCAATTGCGGGGGCTGTCGTTGACTGTTTGTTAGAAGAAGATAGTACATCTTTAAATAAATCCATTTCAGATGCAAATGGTAAATTTAAGATAGCACAGAATACCTCAAAAAGTGTGATTCTGAAAATTACCCACATAGGATATTTGCCTTATTTCCTATCAATTTCGGAAACAAAGAATACGACAATAGATGTTGGTAAAATTTTTTTGTCGCAGCAGAACACGGAACTGAAGGAGGTTACGATATCAGCAAATAGAAATCAGATAGACAGGATATTTGTTGTACCGTCAAAAAATGATATTAAAGTTTCAGAAGATATTTATGGTCTGTTAATGGTGATGAAATTAAGAAACATGAGGATAGATATCCTTAATAAAACTGTTAAAATTGGCGGTCAAAAACCCTTATGGAAGATAAATGGAGTTCCTAAAGATCAAAGTGAAATAACAAATATCAGTCCCCAAGATGTCCTCAGAATAGATTATAGCGATGTAGCATCGATTCGTGAACGAGATGCAGGTTATGGGGGAGTTATTAATATCATATTAAAAAAGAAAGAGGATGGAGGTTCTATTACAGCAAATGTGATGAGTGCTGCCACTACAGGTTTTATTAATGGTGGGGTTCAGATGGGTTACCATAAAGGGAAAGAGGATTTTACTATTAGTTATTCCACATCTTATAGGCGCTACCATAAATGGACTAAAGATGTGAATAGTCTTTTTATTACCCCAACGGATACTATAATAAGGAATATTCATGGAATAGAAAGTCGTTTTGGCTATCTTAGCCAAAATATTAATATAGGCTATACACATTCGTTTAATGAAACATCCTCGTTTAGTATGACAATACGAAATCCTCTATATTATCAACATGACAAACCAAATTCTATGTTGCAAAATGGAGTTTACAGAAAGGTCAATTCTTCCTTTCAAGGATATACCCCTTCTATAGATATTTTCTATGGCAAGAGATTCAGAAATGATGACAGGATGGAAGTAAATCTCGTTGGAACCTATGGATTTAAAGGAAAATCCGTTTATACCATGAAAGATTTTCAAGGAGCTAACATCTTGGGTATATACGATATGCCTGCTGACACAAAAAGGCGCTCTTTAATTGGTGAACTTTTCTATTTACATAATATCGGTTCAAACCGTCTTAAAATTGGAGTACAAAGCTTATATGGAAAAAACACAAACACTTATTATGTTCCCAATAATTTTAAAGATGGATTAAGTGAGAATAATCTGTTCTCTTATGCACAATGGGACGGTGGAATTGGGAAATTTCAATATTCCATTAGTACCGGCTTAAAGTATAATAAGATGGATAATGGAACAATCAGGAAATATTGGAATAATCAATCTCAACTTGTGTTGTCGTATACCCCCAACAGTAATATTTTTTTTAGATATTATACAATGTTTTATCCCACTATGCCCAGTTTGTATGCCTTAACCACCGTTGCTCAGCAAATAGATGATTTACAGTTGATGACAGGCAATCCTGACTTAAAGCCAACACATAATCTTTATAATGGCTTCCTTTTTTCATATTCTAAAGGGAGATTTAATTCAGATTTTCAAATCACCTATAATTTTGCCTCAAGACCTATCTTCATGCACATAAATTATGACAACTTAAAACAGTTATTTGTGCAGAGCTATATAAATGGTATTCACAATTATCGGCTTGACTTCAATTATTCCCCATCTATAAAGGACATTTGGGGATTTATAAATCTTTTGGGCGAAATTGGATATAGTCATTATGGGGCGAAAACAGAAGATGTATCACATTCTCTAAATAATATCTATTGGAATGTAACTCTTCAAATGTACTACAAGCAGTTTACTTTATCTACTTACTTTATGCAGCCGTCGAAGGCTCTACTTAATGAGATTATATCACGAGACGAGAAGGTGTCAAGAATTATGTTAACATGGAAAAAACATGATTTTTCTATTACAGCAGCTCTATTCAATCCTTTTACACCGAGTGGAAGTAATTACATTGATGAATCACTGTCTAAATATAACCCTAACAAAAGTAAAGTCTCTATTCATGATAATGGAAATATGTTTACATTAGGGATTACGTGGAACCTAAACTTTGGGAAAAAGGTACAGAGAGCAGAAAGAAATCTTAATAATTCAGATACAAATAGTAGCATTCTAAGAGCACCTCTCTAAAAAGTCAACTTTTATCAATTAGCTTCCCTAGCGTAATATCATTACATTGATCTTTCTTTTTGGGAGTTTATAACTTTCTCCTAAAAAGAACCTTTCTTATATTTTTTGCATCTTATAGTACATAATGAAAAATTCTGCTGAAAGTCGTAGTGTACCGCCACCTGCCGGCAAAGTACCCGATAATCACCACCAGCTCCTCAGTAGTTCTGCTGCAAAGATAAATCAGGAACAAGCCGAAAACAAATCCGTTCCCTACCGTTCCCTCTTCATTCCCTGTACGTTCCCTCCCCGTTCCCTATTTTGGTTTTTGGTTGACAAAACGGTTGTGGCAATCTGTTGAAGCGATTTATTAGGGTATAAAGAAGCGCTTTATTAGGGGCTAACAAAGCGTATCCGGACAATGTCAGGATACGTATGAACAGAACCTAATAAAACGCTTTATCAGGACCTCATAAAACTTATTATTAGAACACCATAAAACCCATCTATAGAACCTCATAAAACTCATCAACGGAATCTCTAAAAACCCATCAATAAAACCTTATGAAACGGTGAACAGAACGTATAATCGTGCAGCAACGAAATGCAATGATGAGTGTCTGCATTAGGAATGGACGTGCATCTTCAGATGCGAGGATGAGTACTAACAGAAACGAAAAACATCAAACTCTGTCAGACGAAAGTAAAATCATTGCCAATATTAATGGCGGAACTGACCAAATCTTTCCCAACACCACAAATTGAAGAATTTCTATGGCGATAAGTATATGGAAAAGACCAAAAAGACTGAGTAGATATGGAGATACCTGAAGAAGCTACTGTGTCGGCCCGCTATACGTCCTCTATATATAATAAGGTGGAAAATGGTCCGAGGATGTGGACTGACGGGGAGTTTCTAATATTATCCACTTCATTCCCGTGCATTACTTTCATCATTTAATAATGTGTAAGATTTAGTAAAGTCACTAAATTAAAGGGACTGATTCCAAATTTAAGCTGTACATTTACAAAATAGATTATTATTAAATGGTCAAAGAAATGAATAAGAAGAAAATGTTTTTATGTTCCTTTTTTGAAAAGGTGGCAAGTTTATTGCCAAAATTTGCAGGGGAAGACTTGCAGGGAAAAACTGTAGCTTTCATCCCTACGGCAGGAAAACATGAGGAGGTCAATTTTTTCATAGCGACTGCCCGTCAGGCCTTTGAGAACCTTGGAATGAAAATCAATGATATGGATATTTCCTCAATTTCAACAAAAGAGATTGCAGAACAATTAGACCAAAGTGATTATATTTATGTTTCCGGGGGAAACACGTTCTTCTTGTTGCAAGAATTGAAACGAACCGGATCAGACAAGTTAATAAAAGACCAGATCCTGAAAGGCAAACCCTATATTGGAGAATCAGCTGGAAGTATTCTTGTTGCCCCAGACATCTCTTATATGAAATGCGTCAATTATTCAAAGGAGAAGGCACCATTGCTAAAATCTTTCTCCGCATTGGGAGTGGTCGATTTCTATTCTGTTCCTCATTATAAAGAAGAACCTTTTGTGGAAATCAATGATGAGGTGGTCCGTAGATATGATAAATTGCTGAATCTCTTGCCTATTAGCAATACGCAAGCTGTGATTGTGAATGGTGATACAAGAGAGATCGTTGAAGCCGATAAATAATTTGTTGAGGACTCTTGAATAGAATATCGAGTTAGACACTTCGGAAAATAGCCTATTCTGATATCCCCTATTTTCTCTTTGTCTTTCTAACACAAAAAAGACTGCCGGAAAACCCGGCAGTCAAATCAATTAATTTTTGTCATGAAAAAACTATTTCAAGAGTTCTTTTTGGATAACATCCTCAAATTGACTCTTCATCATAGCACCTACGGATTTCTTCGGTGTACCTTCTTTCGGAATGAAAAGAATGGTAGGAATGGACTGGATGCCAAACAATGCAGCTAGTTGCTCCTGCTGATCGACATCTACCTTATATACATCGAGTTTACCCGTATATTCATTGGCTATGTCTTCCACGATCGGAGCCGTGGCCTTGCAAGGACCACACCATGTGGCATAAAAATCAATGATAGCAGGTTTTTCCCCTTTGTATTTCCATACTGTAGGATTCCTATCATAATCCATCACTCGGTTCTTAAATTCTTCTGTTGTTAATTCTGTTACATTCATATTTACTCCCCTTCTTTGTTTCAATTTTAACACTTAATTCTCAATTTCTTTGTTGCTGCCTTAAAACCGATCTCTCCCAAGACCAGTCATATTCATGTTCAATAGCAGTGTTCATTTATATTTATACCAATTCTCAATCCCATCTTCCCCAACTTATCGACTAGTGCCTCCGTTGGAAAAAGTTTCCCTAGGAATTTGTAACAAAGATATATAAAAATAAATTACAGAACAAATTTCCAATAGAAAAAGTATTGGCTATAACAGATATTAACGTATTCGAAAGGCTATTAACTTATTTTGCTGACTTATACATCTTTATGGATCAATCGGATTCTCCTTTTGCCAGAAAACGCTCTACCATTTTCCTGGTTTTTGTCCTGCCGATGGCTATAAGTCGTTCGGATTTGTCGAAATCAAAAGTAGAATACCGGCTCATGGGAATCTCGACATAGATATCCGGTGGAGTCAACTTCAAAGCGAGTTGGGTATTCTGATGGATCATGATAGAATAGGTCCGATTAAGCAAAGAAACATAATTGATATCCAACCCCTTATCATCATGAGGCAGTATCTTGTTCAAGATAGAATAGGCAAAGTTGTGGTCAATGTTTCTCTGGCGGATCAACTGGTTCATCATGATCTGCCCCTGATAGTCATGTCCGCTCACGTCGATGGCGACCAGAAGTGATTTTTTGCTCCGCTTCACCCTGTTCAGAGGCAGAGGATTGACCAAACCGCCATCCAGATACATTCTTTCCCCCTGACGGACAGGATTGAAGAATACCGGTATGGATATGGAAGCACGGATAGCTTTGTACATGCTGCCTTTACGGAAAATGACTTCCTTTCCGGTGATCCCGTCTGCAGCTACAGCGCAATAAGGGATATTCAAATCCTCAATATTACGGTCGGGAACGATCTCCTTCAACGCCTTGATGATCCGCTCCCCCTTGACAATATGATTGAGACTGAGAGAAAAGTCATAGAGTTGATGGATTTTCTTCTTGTCAATGGTCTTCATCCATTCCCTGAAATCCTGCAATCCACCTGCCGCATACAATCCCCCTACCAAGGCTCCCATAGAAGTCCCGGCAATGGAACGGATATGATAGCCCATTTCCTCTAACTGGAGAATGGCGCCGATATGCGCCAGACCACGTGCCCCTCCTGTAGAGAGGACAAGGTCTATATCTTTCCGCTTTTTCGCATCATTGAACAGATGGAATACATTTTCTAATTTCTCAGATATCATATCGCAAAAATAGAAATTTTTTCTCAATCTAAATACTAATCAATCCTAATAATTTTAGAATTTTCCAAAAAGAAATCAAGACAATCGGACTTCCTATTTTCACCTGATTATCACTGTGAGAAATTAGCCGTCAGTAATTTCCCAAACTGAAAAATAAGTCCGCTGCCTTCATCGTAGTTCAACTAAAATACTTATCTTTGTCTAGTCACTCGGAAAGAGTCTGATTGTTTTCGGAAACCGAGCATCATCATTAAATAAAAGAAATCATGGATCGGAAAATCGTATTAATCACTGGTGCTACAAGCGGTATAGGTGAAGCTTGTGCAAAGAAATTCGCCAAAGGCGGATATAATGTTATTCTGACCGGCAGAAAAGTTGACCGGTTGAAAGCGTTGGCTGAAGAACTCCAGGCTCAGGGTGCCCAGACACGAGTTCTTGTTTTCGATGTCCGCGACCGTGTTGCTGCGCTCAAGGCTGTCGACTCCCTCGAAGAAGAATGGAGGAAGATAGACGTGTTGATCAACAACGCCGGCCTTGCATTGGGACTGGACAAAGAATATCTGGGCAATCCGGATGACTGGAGTGTCATGATCGACACGAACATCAAAGGACTGCTCACCATGACCCGCCTGATCGTACCTGATATGGTGAGGCGCAATCACGGCCATGTGATCAACATCGGCAGTGTGGCAGGTGATGCCGCTTACGCCGGCGGAAATGTGTACTGTGCGACCAAATCTGCAGTAAAGGCTCTGTCAGACGGTCTGAGGATAGATGTCGCCGATACTTGCGTGAGGGTGACAAATATCAAACCCGGACTCGTGGAGACGCATTTCAGTATCACCCGTTTCAAAGGTGATGAGAAAAAGGCTAACCATGTCTACGAAGGTATCCATCCTCTGAGTGGAGATGATATTGCCGATGTCGCCTACTATGCCGCCAGCGCTCCAGAACATGTCCAGATCGCCGAAGTCCTCGTCCTCGCCACGCATCAGGGCAACGGCACTGTCGTCAGCCGTGACCCGAATCGCAAGGAACATCTGTCATAATCTACAGGACGGATTGGCTACACTCTATTTCTGCATTCAAGGTTTCTCTTGAAGAACCTTGGATACTTAGTTATCACAAAACAAGAAAAGGTTTGCATCTGCTTCCCGAACGGAAGACACTGCAAACCTTTTCCTTCTTCTATGTTCAGAGTTTGATGTACCGAGAACGCGTATTCAGTCTATTTCCATCAGTCCTTTCATGGCTGACCTGGCCATACGCAAATAAACTTCACCCAATTGGGCAAAGCGCCTGACGCTGTTGGCAGCAGCGTGACGCACGCCGAGAGACTTGCCCTGAAGAGCAGCGGCAGCCTGGTCTAGAAATTCATTGATGCCACGGGAATTGGGTTCCTGCCCTTTCATGAACAATCTCGCCAGCAAAGAGAATCCCGTGATCTGATAGGTCTCCTTGTCGGAAGCGATATACTGGTAAGCCAGCATAGGCGCATCCTTGGCATATTGCAGGAGGTTGAAAGCGATCATCTCAGCCATCTCCTGTCCCCGGATCTGTTCCATCCACACTTCAGCGAGATCAGGAAGCATCTTCTCCGGAGGCATAATCAGGGTGGCAAGGATCTTGCACTCCCTGATATCTTCCTTCCAGAGTTCTATGGCAAGTTCTTCATCCTTGCCATATTCCCGAGCCATATTTTTCAATTCTACGAAATTGACACCCCAGTTGACTTTATAATCCAAGCCTTTCTCCCTCATAGAGGCAGCTGCAGGACCATTCATCCGCAACCTGAAAGAACGCTTGATGGTATTCAGTTTTTCCTTAGTATCTTCTTTCATATCGAATTTTCAAACCAATGTCGCATACTCGTGGGAATAGCGGAGCATCTGCTCCGAATAACTCTCCGTGTAGTCTACTTGAACGTCTGTGACCTTTCCCTTGTCATCTTTCACCAATTTGAATCTCGGATTGATGAAGCCTTTGTAAGGTGCGATATTGAGTTGGTCATACCTCTCCCTGATTTCCTGATGTATTGCCGGGTCTATCTTCACGCCATAGCCTTCCACCAAATGTTCAGCAGCGGCATAGTCCCCTTCGCTCTTGATGCGCTGGATTTCAGCCAGGAGTTTGGCAAAGAGTTGTCGGAGAGCCGGATAATCACTGACCAAAAGGTAGTGCTTGCCATTCTTTTCTACGATCTCCGCAGCACCTTCGGCATGCGCCAATACCCAGTTGGCTATGAGCGCACGGTTTCGCATGTGAGCTTCCTCGATGTCGTGTCCGGGTTTGATGCGCATACATTGTGTCAGCGCGCCGTTCATCAGATAAGTATAGTATTGGCTTCTGTAAGCCTCCTTGTCAGAGAGCAGTCCCAAGTCAACCAGTTTCTGATCGGCGATATAGTACAGTCCGAACAAGTCAGCGCGGGCTTCCTCGATGGTATTGCCGTAAGCCTTGAGTGCGTCGGGATCAGTTCCCGGCAACAACTGTCCACTGCCATGTCCGAGACATTCATGCAGATCGGTATGCAGGTCATCCGTCAGATCACCGTATTTCCTGATCCACCGGACAGTGGGCTGATCAATGACAAATTCGTCCATGAACCCGTTGCCTTTGGCAGCCTGGTCATAAGCCTGGGTCAGATTACTGATGGTCACACTCTTGCTCCCCTTCTCAGCCCTGATCCAGTCGGCATTCGGCAGATTGATGCCGATTGCAGAGGACGGATATTCATCACCTCCCAGCATCGCTGCGCAGATCGCATTTGCAGTGACACCCTTCACGTGGGGTTTGCGGAATCTGGGATCTACAGGCGAGTGGTCTTCAAACCACTGGGCATTCTCTGAGATGGTGCGCGTGCGTTTTGTCGCTACAGGGTCCTTGTATTCCACGAGCCCCTCCCAAGTTCCTTTCAGGCCCAGAGGATCACCGTACACCTCTATAAAACCGTTGATGAAATCCACATCACCGGCCTGCTGCCCTACCCATGCTATCGAGTACCGGTCAAAATCTTTCAGGTCTCCGGTCTTATAATATTTCACGAGCAGGTCAATCACGCCCTTCTGTGCGTCATTTTCAGCAAAGTCACGGGCCTTGAGCAGCCATTTGACAATCTCCTTGATGGCCGTGCCATACATGCCGTCAACTTTCCAGACCTCTTCCTCTATCTTGCCGTCACGCTTGACAAGTTTGGAATTCAGTCCCCATGAAGGTTGTTCGGGCGCGTCAGTCTTCTTCCGGGCATAGTAATGCTCCACTTCCTTTTGCGTCACCCCTTCATAGAAGTTGCAGGCGGAAGTCTTGACCAGATCGATGCCGGGAGTCTGATTGACACGTTTGGGAAGAACTGCAGCGTCGAAGATGACGGGAAACAGTTCCTTGATCAATTGCTCGATACTTTCACCGGTATGCAAGGGCAAGTCCTTCGGTTGTGCCTTCAGAATTTCATCACAGAGGAAATCTCTGGAGAACTCCGGGACAAATTTCTCACATCCGTAATGGTGATAGATCCCGTTGGAGAACCACACCCTTTTCAGATAAGTGACCAGAGCGATGTAATCAGGATCGTCTTCAGATCCACTGTAGGAAGCGACAACAGTCTCCAGAGTTTTCCGGATCCGGAGATTGTATTTGCCCTGTTGGTCGAAAGTGATGTCTCGACCGTAGAGGGCAGCCTTGGACAGACAGTAAATATAGCATTTCTGCTGCAGAGAGAGCGTCTCGAACCCGTAGAGTTGATAACGTAGGAGTTGCAGATCCGCAAACTTCTCATCTGCGTATTTAAAATCAGTTTGTTCCATGTCTTATAGTATTCGTCCTTCTTTTATTTTACTGATTTCTTCTCACGTCTTTTTTTCTTGTCTTTAATGGAAGGATGCCAGGCGATGTTCCGCATCTTGTACTCCCGAGGCGTACATCCGTTGATCTTGTAGAATGAAGCATAGAAAGACTGGCGGTTGGAAAAGCCGACCATATCCGAGATATCCTCCATGTTCAGATCATTGTGGCGATGGTCCACGAGAAGGGACATTGCCTCCTCGATACGAAACTTGTTGACAAATGAAGTATAGTTCATGTGGAATTTCACATTCACGACTGCTGAAATATATCTTGTATTTGTTCCTAAATCCTTTGCTAGTTTTTTCGCTGAATAATCTTTATCCTTATATTTTTTCTGAATGAGAATCACTTCAAGAATTTTTTGCTTGAGTTCCTCCATCATCCTGGGGCTAACCAATGTACGGTAAGCCACCTCTTTCTCTTTTCTCACCGTTATATTATATTTTGCCATAATTTTTGTATTTCTAGAAAGTCATCCTATTGTATCTTTGACAAAGATACGAACTAATTTATTACAAAACAAATAGAAATAACATATTTTGACACATTCTTCATATATTTGCGTAAAGACATTCTTCAGGGGGCAGTTATACCCCTTTTCGGCGTGTCGAAAACAGTCATTCGGCATGCAAATGAACCCCATCATGAACTGATGGGCATCTGCATTTTACCATGTCTTCATTTAGGTTATTAGAACTTTCGGGTTAGGCAGTGAATAAAGGGGGCAGGCTCAAGAACCTGCCTTCGTCTTTTCGTTGAATCTGCCTTGAGCATCCAGTGTCCCTTTTCTTTTTCCTATCTTCGCCTCGAAATAAGGATATTCATCTCTCAGCGAAATATCGTCATAGAGGAAATCTGCAACGACCGTATTGTGATAATCAGGCAATATCAGTCCCATTTTACCGTTCTTTTCTGCAATGACCGGTACGAGTGACAAATTGTCCATATAGACATAGGGCGTCCTGAGAAAATCATACTCTGCCGGTATGAGCACTTTCCCTTCATGGTCTTTCATCCCGAATTTGCCCTGATCTTCGAAAATGGAATGGAACCTGAGGTACGTCTGTTTGATGTGCTGCAGGTAACGGACCATCTTCCGCTTGTTCCTGATGAGTGCCATCAGGTAAGGGAAAGTTTCGGAATAGTTGGCCAAAGCCCGCGCCAGAATGATTTTCCAATCCAGTCCGTCGACGATCTTTCTGTTCAAGTCAATATATCCGGCAATCGCCTTTTCCTTCTGGTGCAGATCGAGTTGGGAAAGTTTGGCACTGAAGCGCTCCGTCCCCTCTCTGGAGCCGGACATCGCTTTGATGTACCTGTTGACCTGCCGTACCATCTCCCTGCAGACAAATAGATCTATCTGCTGTTGCTCTACGGGGTCGGAATAGAGTTTGTCGAAATTATCCGGTGTTATATTTTTCATACTCCTTCTGTCCTTTTGGTCCAAAGTTAGGGTTTTTCTTCGAATTTCGCAAGATTTCATGAATAAAAGAAAGCTGCTTCGCAATATTTTAGTAAATTTGTTAGCAAAATAAATCAGTTAATCAAAAATCCAATCCGTTTCGGAAAGCCACAATACGATATGACAGGAATCAGGAGGATGAATTACTTTAAAACATTATAAATCTATGGAAAGAACGTGGAGATGGTTCGGCAAAAAGGACCGGATAACTTTACCTATGCTGAAAGAGATCGGCGTAGAGGGAATAGTTACGGCATTGCATGATGTCCCCAATGGGGAAATCTGGACCAAAGAAAAGATCAATGACTTGAAATCTTTCATCGAAAGCTACGGATTGCGCTGGAGCGTGGTGGAGAGTCTGCCGGTCAGTGAAAGTATCAAATATGGAGGGGCAGACCGTGACCAGTTGATCGAGAACTACAAAGTCAGTTTGAAGAACCTCTCCGAGTGCGGCATCCATACCATCTGCTACAATTTCATGCCTGTCCTGGACTGGGCCAGAACGGATCTGATGCACCGGAATCCCAACGGCACCTATAACCTCTATTTCTCTCAGGCACAGTTTGCCTATTTCGATATCTGCATCCTGAAACGGAAAGACGCAGAAAAGGACTGGACTGCCGATGTCCTGAAAGAAGTGGACCAACTGAAGCAGACCATGACCCCTGAAAAGGATCACCAACTGGTCGAGAATATCATCGTGAAAACCCAAGGTTTCGTTTCCGGGAATATCAAGGAAGGGGACAAGGATCCCGTACAACTCTTCAGGAATCTCCTGAGCCTCTATGAAGGGGTGGATAAGGAAAAACTCCGGATGAACCTGAAATATTTCCTGAATGCGATCATGCCGACCTGCAACCAATACGACATGTTCATGTGCGTGCACCCTGATGATCCCCCCTTCCAGATTCTGGGACTTCCGCGGATCGTCACCTGTGACGAAGACATCAACTGGTTCCTGCATGCTGTCGACGATCCCCATAACGGTCTGACGTTCTGTGCCGGCAGTCTGTCGGCAGGCGCCCAGAACAACGTCGTGGAACTGGCAAAAAAATATGCTGACAGAACCAGATTCGTCCACCTGCGCTCCTGCCATGTGTATCCGAATGGTGACTTTACGGAAGCCAGTCATCTCGGCGGAAGAGCGGACGTGATCGAACTCGCCAGGATTTTCGAGAAGACTAACCCGAAACTGCCGATGCGGGTAGACCACGGCATGACGATGCTCGGAGACGAGGACAGAGGGTACAATCCCGGTTACTCTTTCCTCGGGCGTATGTTCGCCCTGGGACAAGTGCAGGGCATCCTGGCTACAGTAGACAGGGAATTGGGCTTGCAATACCATCAACCCGGATTTTTCGATTGAACGGAACCCGGAGACAGACGAATGATTCAGGTCTGACGATAGTCAAAAAGCGAGTCACCCCCAATGACACTGTTCCCCGGATTTGACATTAAACCATAATAAAACGATATGAACGAATTATTTGACATCAAAGGCAATGTTGTCGTGATCACAGGCGGTACAGGTGTGCTGGGCCGCTGCATCGGCAAGTATCTCGCACTCCAAGGTGCAAAAGTAGTGATTATGGGCCGGCGCGAGGACGTCGGACAGACGATCGTTGATGACATCAAGAAGGCTGGCGGCGAAGCTTCCTATTTCAAAACTGACGTGATGAACAAGGAACTGGTGCAACAAAACTGTCAGGCTATCCTCGAGAAATACGGGAAAGTGGACACGCTCCTCAATGCCGCAGGCGGAAATATGGCAGGCGCAGTGATTGCCCCTGACCAGACTTTCTTCGATTTGAAACCAGACGAGTTTCAAAAGGTCCTGAACCTCAACCTTGTGGGAACCGTCATCCCTACTCAGGTCTTCCTCAAACCGATGGTCAAGGCAGGCAAAGGCAATATCATCAACTTCTCCTCAATGGCTGCTTTCCGCCCTATGACCAGAGTCTGCGGGTATTCTGCCGCCAAAGCAGGAATCAGTAATTTCACCGCTTATATGGCTGCCGAATGTGCCAGAAAATTCGGCGAGGGGATCCGGGTAAACGCCATTGCACCGGGCTTCTTCATCACCAATCAGAACCGTGCCCTGCTGACTAATCCTGACGGCAGTTATACCCAGCGTGGGAAAGACGTCATCCGCCAGACTCCTTTCGGGAGAATGGGCAAACCGGAAGAACTCTGTGGTACGATCCATTATCTGATGAGTGACGCAGCAGCTTTCGTCACAGGTACAGTAGCAGTTGTCGACGGGGGCTTCAACGTCTTCGCCATGTAAAAAATACGTTTCGGAATTCTCTGCGCAAAGGTTTGCGTAGGGATTTCTTGTTCTAAGGGGAAAACTTCACACATAATTTGTTATCTTTGCAGTAGACTAAAAACAAACATCAATCTAAAACATTAAATCAAATCTAATTATGTCAGAATTAAAGTCATTGAATAAGCATACCGCTCCGAAGAGTGTGATGCCTGAAAGAATCATTCAGTTTGGTGAAGGTAATTTTCTCCGTGGATTCGTAGACTGGATCGTCTGGAATATGGACCAGAAGACTGATTTCAACAGTAGCGTCGTCATCGTCGAACCTCTCCCTTCCGGAATGATTGATATGCTGAACGGGCAAGACTGCCTCTACCACGTCAACTTACAGGGAAGGGAGGACGGACAACCCGTCAACACGATAACACGTGTGGACTGTGTCAGCCGTGCCATCAACCCCTACACTCAGAATCCTGCCTTCCTGGCTCTGGGGGAGTTGCCCGATATGCGTTTCATCGTATCCAACACGACAGAAGCCGGCATCGCCTTCGATGACAGTTGCAAACTCGCAGATACGCCTGCAGCCTCCTACCCGGGCAAATTGGTCCAGTTGCTTTTCCATCGCTACCAGTTTTTCGACGGTGATCCTACCAAGGGCATGATCATCATGCCTTGTGAACTGATCTTCCTCAACGGCCATCACCTGAAAGACTGCATCTACAAATACATCGAACTCTGGAAGGCGGACATGGGAAAAGACTATGAAGGGTTCAAGAAATGGTTTACTGACCACTGTTATGTGTGTGCTACCCTCGTTGACCGTATCACCCCGGGATTTCCCCGGAAGACCATCAAAGAGATCCAGCAACGGATTTCTTACAGAGATTGCATGGTCGTCCAGGCTGAGAGTTTCCACCTCTGGGTGATCGAAAGACCTGAGAATATGACCGTTGAAGCACTGAAGGCTGAATTTCCGGCAGAAAAGGCAGGACTGCATGTCCTGATCACTGATGACGAGAAACCTTACCATGCCCGCAAGGTCACTTTGTTGAACGGTCCTCATACCGTTCTCTCACCTGTGGCCTTCCTCAGTGGACTCAATATTGTGAGAGCTGCCTGCCAGCATCCGGTCATCGGGAAATTTATCCATAAGGTCCAGTTTGACGAACTCATGCAGACACTTGACCTGCCGATGGACGAACTGAAGAAATTTGCTTCTGACGTGCTCGAGCGTTTTGACAATCCTTATGTCGACCATCAGGTCACTTCGATCATGCTCAACTCGTTCCCGAAATACAATACCCGTGATCTGCCCGGCGTGAAGATCTATCTCAAGCGCAAAGGAGAACTCCCTCAGGGACTGGTATTCGGACTGGCTGCCATCATCACCTATTATAAAGGTGGGAAACGTGCAGACGGTACGCCTATCCAACCGAAAGATGATCCGAAGATCATGCAGCACCTGAAAGACCTCTGGGCTACCGGAGATACGCAGAAGATCGCTGAAGGGGTACTTGCCTTCGACTATGTCTGGGGCGAAGACCTCAATGCAATCCCGGGTCTGACAGCTCTCGTCAAGAAAGACCTTGACCTGATTCAGAAGAAAGGAATGTTGGAAGCCGTCAAGACAATCCTCTGATTCTCTACAGGCCAGCCATCCTATCGGGGACATCAAAGTGGTGCTCCCCGGTTTTTAATTTATATTCTATGAACATCAAAAGAATTATCCTCTTTAATCTGCTGCTCTTTGCAGGACTTGCTATTCATGCCCAAAAGAGCGGCTACTTCACGCATTATGTGAATGACCCGAAGTTGGCCAAGACTGCCAAGGCGTGGGTATCATCCGGTGAATGGCGCAATGGTTTTACCAAGGCTTCGCCTGACCCAAGTGTCAATGCCATCGATTTCTATGTGCAATACCATAAGAATCCGGAACAGTGGAAAGCGATGTTCCAATGGCTCCAAAACACTGATCTGCTGGCTCTGCCTCAAGGCAGGCATCCTATTCCCGGCACCACACTTGTGGCAAGCGTCGAGGATGGGGAGAACGAACCTCTGGACAAACGGATATCCGAGAGCCACTACCACCATATCGATGTGCAATATGTGGTGAAAGGCGTGGAGGGTTTCGGTCTGATCGACCATTACACGAGTAAGCCGAACTGCAAATATGACCCGTCGCGGGATGTCATCCACTATGATTTCATCAAAGACCGTACGAAGGTCATCAAGAGTCATCCGGGTTACTTCAACATCTTTTTTCCGGGCGACTGGCATGTTGCAAGAGTCTTGACCAATGAACCGGATCAGCATCAGCGGGTCGTCGTCATCAAAATAGACGTCCGCTGACCGATTGGATGGGGAAAGAACTGATGTTAGAATAAAAAAAGACAGTTAACCAATTTTCTCAAATGGATTAACTGTCTTTTCTCTTCTTGTTTTTTATATCTCTCTAATTTCTCATCTTTATCTCTCTAATTTCTCATCTTCAGAATAAATATCATCTAACTTGTTATTCAGAATTAACTGTCGGTTTATCTTTCCACGTGTTTAAAGGTACTCTGAATGATGTAACCTCCAAGGAAGAACAAACCTGCTAACAAGAGCATGACTTTCATAATTGATACCTCCTTTTCTTGCGAAGCCTCCTTCGGGATTCTCCTTTTCAGGCGAAGCCCCGAATTCTCTATGCCTTTTGCAAGAAGCATGCCCTACTCATATCTTAGACAGATTGGCACTGACAACTGTCTTTTTGTCTCGTTGGAAAACCGTGTCTATAATAGTGTATAAAGAGAAATCATACCCTTGAAAGGATAAACAAGCGGTCTCGGAGTGTGATGCCGCCTAACTTGTGAATCTTGTCTGTAACATCCTTTTCCGTCCTGGATTTGATCCGTTCCGACCGCTTTTTTCACCCAACAAAAAACGGAGTTCGTAGTCTCGAGAAAGTCGACGTCTTGTTTCGAGAAAGTCAGGTCTCTCTTTCTCGAAACTATACCCCTCTCTTTTCACGAAACTACCAAGTTTTTTTTCTCAAGACAGCACTCTCCCATTCTCAAGATATAAACGCTCTCCCATTCTTGAAACAACCAATTGACACTTTCTCGAGACAACCATTTTTTGAGACCTATCTCTGACAGATGTCTCACTTCAGCTTTGTGGCACGGAAAATCAGTCTGATACTCTCTTTCCGAGAGAAGTTATTTTTTCTAAAGTAAATTGACAACGGAAAATGGTAAACTACTGAAGTTCAACAAATAGTGTATACTGAAAAAGAACTTACCCGTCTGTGCTATGTGGTAGCCTAATATTGGTTGACCACTTTTAGCCTTAAGCCTGAATTAAGTTGTTCATTATTTTCCTTAATCCTACATATGGTTGACATTTTATCTTCTAATCCTGATAAAGGTTGACTTCTATGC
>NZ_JAMXLY010000090.1 GCF_024054555.1 Segatella cerevisiae
CTTTGCCATAGTTATAAAGTATATGTCTAAAGGTACAAAAATTTTTGGACATGGCAAAGCCCTGGCTTGAGAAAGTCGGGGCTTTGTGATAAAAAAAGAGGATATGTCTATTTTGACACACCCTCCTGCTCCTATCGTTGCAGACGATTACAGTCTCTATCAGATCTTCAAAAAGGGGGAAACTTTCTTCGAGCACGACTTTACCTTTTTCAACCGACCTTATAGCGGTCTAGGTCCGGCTTGGGTCCGCCCGGGATGCGAATACTGTCACCCCAGTTACGGACATGGCAAAAGACAGACCAAGTATGATGCCTCTGAAATGGGCAACGGCTATCTGCTGGTGATCTATCATCCGACAGCAGGGACAGACCCCGACGGTGTCAGCTATGCAGCCAACAGTTATATCCGCCAGGTCACCGGCATGCCTCAGACCAGAGCGATGAGTCCTTTCAAACCGCCAGTGGACGAGAGCGGTATTCATATCACTTGGAATAAGGTGACAGGAACAATGCCTTCAGGACTTTCTGCCACACAGTTTCCTGACGGAGAGACTTTCGAACTCATCTATCCTGATGTCAGCATTGACGCCACGGCTTTCAACACAGATCCTAAACCTACCAACTATGAAGTAAGGTTGGAATCAACGATCGGTATCTATGGCACAGGTCTTCTGGATGCCATCAGCCAGGATTCCATGAAAGCTCAATACCAAAGTGAGGCTGCCAAAGGCTATGTCACCCTCAATCCGGATATGTGGAATACTGCAGCCAATGACTGGGCAAGCAGTGCGTGGTATCTGTTGGCAGACGGCACAAAGCGGATCAAGAAATACACTTATGCCCTGACACGTGCCGCCCTTCTCGATGGGCCCGGTGCGAATGCGATGTGGAACATCACCAACGTGACGCGTTCTGACCGCCATTACCTCTATACGACCCCTGCATGGGCAAAGGCAATGAGCGAAGATGAAGAGGTGATCCGCACGATCCAGCAAGACGGCAAGAGCACAGCCTCTCTCCTCCATCCTTACTATGCCGACGGTTCGGCAGACAGCATCTCCTATATGGTGAACAAACTCCTGAGCCTCAGCGGCAACGATGATGCGACCCACGCCACCTACGACAAGTATTTCGTCAAGGGAGCGCCTTGGAACGGTGAGGAAGAGATGAAAGATGAAGATTACTATCATTTTGCCGTTTGGCACAAGGGACTCGGTGTACCAGAGGCACGTAATCTGGATAATGAAGAAATACAACGGGGCAAAACACTCTTTTATCAAATGGGCTGTACAAGTTGCCATCGTCCTTCATGGAAAATAAGAAAAGACAACAGTTGGATAGACCCTGTATCGCGCAAGTTCTGTTCTATCGGCAACGGTATGCCCGATTATAGTAATACCACCATCTGGCCCTATACTGATCTTATCCAGCATAACCTCCATATCATCAACAACATCCGTACCGGATGGTGTCGTACCACTCCACTTTGGGGCAGAGGACTATCCACCCAGGAAACAGGTGAAGGAAGTCGCCTGCATGACTGTCGTGCGCGAAATGTTACGGAAGCTATTATGTGGCATGCCTACAGCAAAGAAAGTGATGCCTTTTTTGCTGCAAAACAGTTTTATAATCTTCCCAAGAGCGATCGTGACGCGGTCATTGCTTTCATTAATGCTATATAAATGTAATCTGCTTATATTTACAATGTGATTTTTCAGGCTAAAGGAACAACAAAATGTTTCTTTAGCCGTTATTATTTCAAGATATGATCAAGAAAACAGTCATTTCCATATATATCCTGCTCATCGTAGCACTTGCTTCAGCAACCCTTGTGGAAAACATTGAAGGTACTCCATTTGCAGACCAGTACTTCTACGGTTCATGGTGGTTTATCCTTCTGTGGGCCTTGCTCATCATAACCGGCCTTTTCTATATCTTCCGGCATCTTTCACCTGCCCGTCATTTCTCCACTTTAATTCTTCATCTTTCCATGGTAATTATCCTCATCGGTGCTATGCTCACGCATACCCTGGCATTCAGAGGAATGATGTACTTGCGAGGTGACCAATCTACAAACCGTGTAGAAGAGCAAAAGGAAGATGGTACGCTTGAAAGTTTGAACTTGCCCTTTTCCGTGCGTCTGGATCACTTTAATATCACATACCATAAAGGTACAACTGCACCAAGCAATTTCATCACAAAGTTCAAGATTATCGACGGCACGAAAACTATCCCTGCAGAGGTATCCATGAATCATATCTTTACGTACAGAGGTGTAAGGTTTTATCAGGCCAGCTATGATACTGACAATATGGGCAGTTATCTAAGTATCAACAGGGATCCTTATGGTATTACCGTTACTTATATCGGCTATGCCCTGCTCTTTGTCAGTCTTTTCTGGCTATTACTGGACCCCAAAGGTACTTTCCGCCAACTCCTCCACAAGGTGTCTGTCCGTAACGGGTTACTGACCCTGGCTCTGCTTATCGGTCCATTCTGCTTTCAGCCTTCACGGGCTGCTACCGTCATCCCCCAGGAAACTGCAAAAAAGTTCGGGCGGTTATTCATCAATTATGACAACCGTATCTGTCCGTTACAAACTTTTGCCCTCGACTTCACCAACAAACTCCATAATAGCAGAAGTTATAAAGGCATGACGGCAGAACAGGTCGTAATGAGTTGGATATTCTACTCTTCAGAATGGAATCAAGAACCGTTCATACGAATCAAGAATAGAGAGATACGTCGTCGCTTCAACCTGCCGGAATATGCTAATGTAAATGACTTCTTCAGAGACGGCAACTATATACTCGGTCCCTCTATCCAAGAATATGCCCAGGGCAAAACAGATGGATTCCATAAAGCCTGTACCGATCTGGACGGAAAATTACAATTAATAATGGAACTCCAGCAAGGAAATATTCTGACCATCTTTCCTTCTGAGGAGTATGGTCAGGTAGTCTGGTACTCACCTATAAGCAAATTGGATACATGCGTTTCCAAGAAAAACCGTTGCTTTATCAGAGAACTTTTCCCTCTGCTTTCTCTCCAACTGAAGCAGAAACGGATACGATCTGTTAATCATATTCTTGATAAAACACTAAAATATCAGGAAAGCCACGGCAAGTCTTCCATACCAAATCATACTCAAGTACAAGCCGAACTGATATACAATTGTATACCCTTTACGACCATTCTTGCAATGACAAACCTTACCTTAGGTCACTAGTGTCTCTTAAAATTATTTATTTTTTTTTGTATTGTTCTCATGCACAATAATTTAGATTCAGAAAAGTATGTCCGACATTTGAATTGGGTACCTTTGCACGCATATTCAAAATATACAAAGT
>NZ_JAMXLY010000091.1 GCF_024054555.1 Segatella cerevisiae
ACTTTGCCATAGTTATAAAGTATATGTCTAAAGGTACAAAAATTTTTGGACATGGCAAAGCCCTGGCTTGAGAAAGTCGGGGCTTTGTGATAAAAAAAGAGGATATGTCTATTTTGACACACCCTCTCATTTAACAAAGAACCAAAAGAGACACGACTTTTTATGCTATAGAAGAATAGTTACCTTATAAAATAAGAAAAGGCAACTATCCCAAGAAATTATCCAAAGTTACTTTTGGGCATTACACCATTCCTTCGTTGTTTTCTTGAAACACCAAAAATAGGCATTCCCACCTTGGCCCGTCATATTCGACTCAGATGCGCAAAGGTAAAGATGGTCACCATCGGCTTTCAAGATGTGAAAGACAAATTGGTTGGCATTCCCACTATTCAACCGAACTCCCATTAAAGGCGTAGTACCTGAAAAAGTCATTGTACCTATATCCCAACCTGCTTTTACAGAATTGGAAGAAACAGTTACAGCCCCCGTCTCCCCTCGGCTATTTGTTGCGGTCGACAAACTCAAAGAGAACCATCCTTTAAGCCCGTCTCTTTCAAGACCATTTTTTAAAGCCTGGCCATCGATTTGGTCTTTCGTGATCTGTCCCTTTGCAGGTGTAATGTCACTCATATAATTTCCAAAGCCACAGACGACACCCTTATTGTCTGTTGTATCCCAAGTCCAATAAGTAGTGGTATAACCGCCCTTACCATCACCAAATATTTGATCATAAATAGCCGGTAGGTCCGTATACTCTGTGATATCCAGTGATTTAATTCCGGATTTTACGATCGTACCGTCTTCATTCATCGTCTCGACATACACATCCAACTTCTTTGTCGGAGGAGCGACCTGCAAGGAAACATTCGTTCCCTCACCGATCTCTTGTTTTGTATCGGCATTGAACACTTTGATATACCGTACCGGTGATGTCGTTACAGTTATATTATTATTCCCCTGCGATTTTGGAGTCAGGATCAATCCGGCTGTCAATTGGTCTTCAGATATTGCCCCACGTGGATTGATATCTTCATGCGAAGGACTGCATGAAATAAAAGCCAGCATCATTGCAAATACTGCCCATACCAAATAAAATGTCTTTTTCATAAGTATTCCCTTTTTCTTTATATGAAGGAAAATCATTTCCATCCATTGTATTCTGAACTATTGTCTTCCCATCCCGGATTTTGAACTACACTGCCGATAGAAACCGCATCGTCAGGCATTTTCTCGAAACCTGCAGTTTCATTGTATCTCGCAGCATATCCTCCATTATGAGCTACATTCTTTGCAGGTTGACCTGCGACGTAAATAGGTTGGTCTGCTTGTTTTGAAAGAGCCTTAGCGGCAATATGCCAACGGCGGATATCATTCCAACGCGTCCCTTCAAAGGCAAACTCCCATCTACGCTCATTCTGGAGTGCAGCCAATGAATAACTGCCAATAGGTGACAGTCCGGCACGGGCTCTCACCCGATTGATACCGGATACATTCTCTTCCAGTTCCGACTGCATCAGCAATACGTCTGCAAAGCGGAGCAAGACCAAATCATGGATATTCGATGTTTGCATGTTTACACCATTAGACCATCCGTCGGAACCGTACATCGTCACTTCAAAGCTACAAGCGATACCTCCGGGCTGGGTCGAATCCCTACAAGTAATAGGGGCTAATTTCTTTTCATAGTAATCAGTCTCCTGTATATAGTCGGTCCAACCACCTCTTTTATATTTGGGAAGTTGACTTAAGACTTGAACAGAAGCATCACGGCGCATATCAGTAGGTTCAGCTGCTTGCCAATCTGACATCAGATTAGGTGCCACAGGTCCTGATCCCCAACCTTGACCAAAGGGGAAAGTATTGGCATAATCCTGTCCGCCGCGAATGCCAAAATATAAGGCATACATATTGCTATAGCCAACAGTTGTCAACCATGAAGCCAATTTACTGAACTTGATACAAAACATATCCTCGACATCTGCCTGATTATGAGTTCCATTTTCATCGTCCTGGCACCACTTCAGTCCCTTGCCTTTTGTATAGGAATAGTCATTTACCGTATACTTATTGGTATAAGCCCAAAGGTTACGATAATCCGGTACGAGGGAATAACCTGAATTATTCACGCAGTCATCAATATATTTCGACACGTCTTGTTTCGTAAGAGTTTTTCCATCAGGAAGGGTTATAGATGTCAAAGGTTTATACACCGTACTTGTCAAGTCTTTCAACTCAGTTCCATCACCATACATTCCGGTATAAAACAACCAAGCACGTCCCAACATGGCCTCTGCACAATACTTGTCGGCATGGCCGTTATTATTGTTTGACGTACTGGGCAACAGGTCTGCCGCGTCCTTGAAATCCTGAATGATTTGTCCCCAAAGCGTCTCTACATTCCCCTGCTTGACAACAGTTCCGGTAGGCGCGGTCATCAAAGGCACATTACCGTACATCGAGGCAAGTTCATAGTAATAGAGAGCTCTGCAAAACAAAGCTTCACCCATGTATTTATCTTTATCCTTATCACTAAGACTGGTTTGAGGAAGAACCTGGATCAAAGTATTTGCACGATTGATACCTTGATAACGAATACGCCAAAAATCATTCGTCATATTAGTTCCATAGTTGCACAACAGATCCTGTGCCTGCACCAATTTGTCATTGGTGCCTCCACCTCCCAATTGATCGTCACTGGCCAGTATCGAATAGTAAAAGAAACTCTCTTGAGGATACTGACCAACCTGATTCAGACACTGATAAATGCCCGCTATTGTTGCATCAGCATCTGCTGCATTGGCCGGAAAATTGTCCGTTGATTGCTCCGTTATGTTTTCAACTCCATTGAGTCCGCATGATGCGAGACCCAGGGTGAGGGTACTTGCAAAAATGATATTTAAAACTTTTTTCATTCGAAAATGTTTTTATTGCGAACAGCCAGTAAATCGGCTATTCAGGTTTAACTTATTTGTTTTGACACAATAAAAGAATAAGCAGGCTGCGGTATGCTGTCTGCGGCTATTGGCTTAG
>NZ_JAMXLY010000092.1 GCF_024054555.1 Segatella cerevisiae
CAATCTGCAGCGTGACGCTCGCCGAGGCGTTACACGACGCCTCTTGCCGCTATGCGCGCTCTCCGTGGATGAGTATATTATTTAAATAAAAGTTAAACATTGTCTAAAATTGGGGTATAGTATAGTGAAGTTCTTCTTATACAGAGTTGCACAAATATATGCATAGGCAAATTATTAAATCTCCAAGATTAATAACTGTGCCAAAAATTGTCCCATTCTCGTCCCTGATAGAAACGAAAAACGCTCGGAAGCTTTTTTAAAAAGCTTTCCGAGCGATTTAGTTGCGGAGGCAGGACTCGAACGTGCGACCTCCAGGTTATGAGCCTGGCGAGCTACCAACTGCTCCACTCCGCGATATTTATTGCGCCTCTTCTCGATTTGCGGTTGCAAAGATACGAAAAAATTGCTTATTACGATACCTTTTCTGTGATTATATCTTAGATTAAGTCTATATTTAACACTCTATAACCTTTCGATTTGATATCATCTTCTTTCAAACAATAATTCCTCTCCAATAGCATCCGCTATGGAAGTTGAACATGATATTTAAAATCGAAAATCAACCAAGACACAAAAAGGGAATAACGATATAATTATAATAAACTCAAGATCTCAAGAAAAGAATATCTATAAAAACGTCAAATTATAAATGGATTGATCGTTCTTTAGAGGGCTTTCATTGCTGCCATTACTTTTTCAAAATAGCGTTGTGTCCGCTTAATACTATAGTGCACGCCACCATTCCACGATCTTATCGCACGCTCCAAATCATTCAAGGGATTATAAAAAGACTGGAATATCAAAAACATCTCTTTCGATTTAGAAACACTCCATCGGTCTCTTAATGAAAATCTTTTCCGACATTTTCTCCTTCTTAAGATACGGTTACAATCTGACACTAAAACCGGAGTAATCTGCATTACTCCTACAGATAAGCCACTTACTGCTTTGGGATTTCCTTTACTTTCTACTTGAATTATCCCATTTATGATTGGTGTCCAATTAAATTTAGCTACACTGTCAGGGATGTCGTCTCCTACAGTATCGATACCCATCACCGGATATTGGGTATCAGCAACATCATTTGAGAATTTAGAATGATTGGCCGTATATGCAAGAACATCTTTCGTTGAACTTCCAGGCTTTAATATCAAAATCGAATCCTCTGATTGAGCAGAGGTAGTTAATGCATTAAACATGAATACACACAAAAAAGCTAAAGCAATATTCTCAATTTTTTTCATCTTAATCTATTTTAGGAACAAGAAAGAAAGGGATATACTTTGGCACAAATAAAATGCCAGAAAGATTACCTTGAATACCTTAGTTCCAATCCTTAATTGGTAGTAATACTTCAAGAACAACAGAAGCTATTATCTAAATCGTACATTTGCAAAGGTACAAAAAAAATGATATAAATGCAAGGAATAATTGGGCTAATCCCCCATTTCGCTGTTAAGAAAGACAAAAAAAATAAACTAGTGATAATTTTAAAAATGATCATAAAATCATATTGTGAAGGGACAAATAGAAGCTCTATTCTATTTAAAGTGAAATATCACTATTACCTAGATAAAATTAATATTATTGATAGAAAAGACACCATCAAGACCCGTTCATTCTTGTTAATGACTAAACAATTTCCATAGGAATTATCCGAAAACAAAAAATATATGAACCAAAATTCTATTTACTAATTACGTCCTTTCCTAAAAACACAAAATACTCAGAACAATAAGAATTGGAAACTATCTTGCAATTGTTTGATAACAAAATACAGAAAACAGAATTGGTGTGGTTATTGAAATTATAAAAGTAGGGTATCCATACTGGGATCACAAAATTCCATCTAGTAACTAGTGCTTATTTCTTATGTGATAAATAGAATCCGCTATAGAGAAATGATGTATATATATAAATCCTTAAAAGAAAGATTTCATGGAGGCTTAAGAATAAAGACATGTTTTCTAAACAGTAGAATAAGCCCTCCCTTTATTGTCCGAAAAGACTAACTTACAAGGATCCAATGTGATTCAAATCATATTGACAATATTAATGCCTACTTATAGTATGTATCAGATTCGCAGTTTACAAAAACAGGAGAACAACGTAAGCGAGAAATTCTAAGGATTCAAAGCTGATTATAAGTATTTATTATTCTAACATAGTAAGCGGACAGGAGGGAAATTCCAAAGATTAATAACTGAGACCAAGATTATGGACTGCCTGGTTTTAGGACTAATTTCAGGGGAGTGTAAGATGTAAAGTTTTTCTTATCTAGAGTTGCACAATTGTTTGCATAGGGATATCGTTAAATCCCCAAGATTAATAACTGTGCCATAATCAAATCCCATATCATCGACGTAATACTATGAGTAATAGAGTAAAATTATCAAATCCACAAGATTAATAACTGAGTTCAAGATTATGGACTGTCCCAAATTACGTTCTTTACACTGAAGCTGTCCCTGTCAAGACCCCTGTGCCCTGACATGAGCCAGGGGCACAAAAAAAAGAGGGCCCCGGAAGCATTCCTGCCTCCGGGGTCCTCATCTTCAGTCCTTCTCTTTTATTTTTAAAAGGAGGCGGCTGCCTACTCTCCCGCATTGCATTGCAGTACCATCGGCGCAAGTGGGCTTAACTTCTCTGTTCGGAATGGGAAGAGGTGGGACACCACCGCTCAAGCCACCTGGTTTGGC
>NZ_JAMXLY010000093.1 GCF_024054555.1 Segatella cerevisiae
TACCTTTGCCTTAAAACTTGGTTCAAACTTACTTCTTCTTCCCATTTCTGTTCCTTTCTTACTTAGTGCAAAGATAAACAATATTCTTTAACTTTAGCACCTGTACTAAAATTGGGGAGTATTATAATCAACTATAAAGAGAGAAAGAGGAACAGATTATCCTTTTTCACGAAAATTCTCATTTTCTTTAACCGTTAGATTTTAAAACTATGAAGAAATTATATATATTAATTTGTATTGTTGCACTTTCGTTTTTTTCATGTAATGATTGGCTTGACGTTACTCCAAAATCTGAGATTAAATCAGAAACTCTTTATAAAAGCGAAGATGGATATAAAGAGGCTTTAAATGGGGTTTACATTAAAATGGCTAGTGCTGATATGTATGGTGAAGATGCCTCTATGTATTATTTAGATGGGCTGGCGAGAATGTGGACAATTCCAACTACAACGACCTCTACTCTTTACGAACTGTCAAACCATCAGTATACAAATAGTTCTGTAGAAAGTGCTATTAGTAATTTATTTATGAACTATTATAATGCCATTGCTCAATTAAATGATATCCTCGATAATTTAAATAATTCAACGGTGAAGTTTTCATATGATAATGATAAATTGATTAAAGGAGAGGCTTTAGGACTTCGTGCCTTTTTGCATTTAGACTTACTAAGATTATTTGGACCTGTCCCTTCTGAAGCAAATGACAGTGTTAAGACTATCCCTTATGTTACAGAAATAACCAATGAAAATTCTAAATTAACTTCTAAAAGTTGGAAAGAGGTAACGTCGGATATAGAAAGTGACTTACTACAATCGGCCAATTTACTAAAAAAATATGATCCAATAGTACGTACGACAATAGATAGTTTAAAAAACACTTCATTTATGGGTAAAGGAAATATCCCTAATGATTCTTGGCAGTTACTGCGACAGGGACGATTTAATTATTACGCAGTATTGGGAACTCTTGCTAGGTTTTATCATTGGATTGGCAATAATAGTAAAGCGATACAATGTGCAAAAATGGTCATTGATTCTGGGAAATTTCAATTGTACAATGAAGTTTCATTTTCAGGATCTGATGCAAGTTTAGATATGTACTCTGAGCATTTGTTTGGATTAGAGAACCCTAATCAGCAAACAATATTAGAGCCAATTTTTAAGGGGGAAACTCCCCTTTTAACACAAACTTCTGATTATACTGATGCGGCCTATGAAAGTTCGATACATGTAAATGACATTCGGTATGCAAATCATCGTTATTGGGAAGTTACAACTTATCAAAATTCAACAAAAGTCAATCATTTTTACAAATATACCGGAAATAATAATATAACTACAGACAATAGAGTTCCTTTATTGCGTTATGTAGAAATGTATTTTATACTTATAGAGGATTTACCATTAGCGGAAGCTAAAAATTATTTTGTAAAATATCGACAATCACGAGCTTTATCAAGTACAATTGATGAAACATCTACATCTGATGAAGTTTCTTTGCTTTCACGCCTTGAAAAAGAATATCGTAAAGAATTTTATGGAGAAGGACAAATGTTTTTTTTCTATAAAAAACATAATTATGATCATTTCACATGGCCGACAAATTATACGGTTCCTAGTGGAGCTTACGATATTCCTTTACCTAAAGATCAAATTAATTTTGAATAATCAAATATGAAAACAAAATACGATAAAATTTTATGGCTCCCTTTGATCATATTATTCATCGGAGCTTGTGAAGTGAACAAAATGGAAGAATATGAGAATGTTCCAGCTATTTATTTTGCTAATGAAACTAACGGACAGCAAGACAGCCTAAGCTATTCCTTTTTTATTTTAGATACTTTAATAAAACGAGATACAATTCATATCAAGGTTTGTACAATGGGACTCCCTACAGATCATGTTCGTCCTATAAAATTAGCTCAGATAAATACACCTGATTCTAATGCAGCAGTGCCTGGTGTGGATTATGTGCCTTTCGATGATCCCGAAATAAAGGATTCTATGATTATACCTTCTGGTGCTGTATCTGCAGAAATACCAGTTATTTTATTACGTAATAAAGATTTGGCACTTTCTGAGAAAAGTTTAGAGATAGAAGTAGAATCAAATGATTATTTCAGACCACTAGTGTCTTAGCCTGGAAAAAGTTGACTTAAAGAAGTTAAATTTAAATCAGGAAAGAGATGAAAAAATATTACGAATTTACGGAAGCAGAGCAACGGTCAGTACTGAAGGATTACTACGAAGGCTGTAT
>NZ_JAMXLY010000094.1 GCF_024054555.1 Segatella cerevisiae
GCCCTGCACTGGGAGGTAGCCGATTTCCTGCCCATACAGCAGAACCGTTTCCTTTAAAGCCGAATATCCGTCAAGCTGATATTCCTGCCGTTCTTGCTTTAAGCCAGAACCGCAGCTTTGGGACAGAAGAAGATGGAACATTATTTTGTTGCAAGAATGTTTTATTCTCTTTTAAAACTATAAGGGAAATAGCACGATGGCTTTCCTGCCATCAAGTATTAATTACGGCAAGACATAGTTCGTCTACCTATTTTTTAAAGTTTGTGAAAGGATGAGGACTTTAATTTTTTCCTTTTCAAAGATTAGAACTTACATTTTATTCAAATATTTCCTTTAACCGATTAGCTTCTTTCATCAGCTTTTTCGGATTATTCTGTTTGAGTTTATTCAAATTCAAAAGTTTCCATTTTACAGACGGATAGTCTGCAATTTTCAGATCGAAATTTATCTAAATAGTTTATTTCTTAGGCGAATTTGCAGTATTTTTGTTTGCAAATATCAAGGTAGAATAAATCTTTAGGCATAAGAGATATCGTTTATGTGACTATAAAGCTGATTTCTTATCATAATTAGTGATGATTGAATGTCTGAACGGTTACTGTTTTTGTCTGTGAAGTTAATGACCATAAAAATAACTTATACCTAAAGCACACAGACCTTGATTAAAATTAAATAATTGTCCGAATACTTATCATATAGAGAAAATATTCTAATTTCAAAATGGGTAGATATTAATATTTAATGTCATTAGTGTCCACTAAATAAATTTAAGAGTTAATTGGCCATCCTCAACACTATCAATCGATTGTTTGGTAAAGAGATCCTTAATAGGAGTTTTATCCAAAAGCGAAGCACTCAAAATTCTCAACACTTCGTAGGTCGATCTATGCAGTTTCAGGTCATTCTCAACAATTGCAACCATGCAATAAGCGGTAATGGCCGTAAATATTTGGATTCTTACGGCAGTCTCAGTAGTCCCCCAGAAGGATTTTATTTTCAGATGCTGCTTGATCCATTTAAAGAAGAGTTCTACATGCCAGCGATATTTATAAAGGAGTGCTACCTGTACTGCAGGCATTTCCATGTTATTAGTCAGATAGACAAATGTTTTGTTTTTATCCTTTGCATAATATGTAATACGGCGAAGAGGGTCTGTATATTTCTTTCTTGTCTGGTATCCCGTAAGTTCTATTACCTGATCCATGAGCACTCCGTTTTCATTATGGTTTGTTCTGTTCACTTTTGTAACATCATACCGGAGATTTCCTCTCTGTCGTATGACAAAATATGCTTCTGTTTTCTGTATATGGTAAAGTCTTTCCAGGTCGAAATATCCTCGATCAAACACATAGTAAGCTCCGGTTTCATAAGGGATTACGTCCATTGCACGCTGGTCATGGACCCTGGCTTCAGTTATATGAATGAATGTCGGTATGTCAGTTTCAATTTCATAAAGAGTATGCATCTTGATGCCGGCTTTAGTATGTCGAAACTTTGCCCACCAGAAGACATTCAGGCAAAGATCGATAGTCGTCGAGTCAAAGGCATAAATCTTGCCGTCTATCTCAAAATCTTTGTTGATCCTCTTCTTTCTTGCAATATTAATCATGTGATAAGCAAAGTCTTCAAAAATCTGAGGTTCCCGCCGTTCATTGACTTTTGCAAGATTGCTTCTCGTTACGTTCCTGCCAAATCCAAGATGGTAGGTCTTACCGGAGTGAGCAGTAATAATATTGACCAGGTCACGGAGGCTGTCACGATTGCTCAACTGTCCGAACATCATTACAAGCAGCTGATTCCAGCAAGTAAAATGCTTTACGTATTTATTACCTTCGTATTTCATTACAATTCTGTCGAAAACTCTTTGAGGCAGAAACTCTATAAGTTGAGAGAATATATATTTTCCGGTGTTCATCGAATAACTGATTTGTTTATGATATGCAAAGATAGTCAATTCAAATCGTCACCATCTATTTTTGTATCTAAAACACTATGTATTAATAAATTACAAATCTATACACTGATTTTTAGTGGACACTAATGATTTAATGTTATTGCAAAAAATATGCTTGCCACCCTGCAAAGCAGTATTTTGAGAATATTTACGGTTTCACTGTGAATATTCTCGAAATACCTCTTTGCACCTGTCCATAGGGACACGGACAGGCTTCGGGAGAGTGGTTAAGACATTCTATGGGAGCTGTGCCCACCATACTCCC
>NZ_JAMXLY010000095.1 GCF_024054555.1 Segatella cerevisiae
AAATGGTATAATGAAAAGAGAATCAAGTTAAGATTAAATGGAATGAGCCCGGTACAATACCGAGCTCATTATAGAGAAGTAAATAATTAATGTTCAATTAACGTCCAACTTTTGGGGTTCATATCACTTTTGAGGGAAGTTATATCTTGTTGACTCGAATTGTTTTAAGAGATAAAGGTAAATTTAATATAAGTTGTTTCTTTAGTGAAAATTTCTAGATAGTATATATATCTACGATATCATGAATCTGTCCAATAATATTATCTATAGTAATAGAAAATCGGTATGTTACATGTATGATCCTGATGAAGACATGCTCCAGACAACTTATATGATTGTTTCGTCCATGTCCTATGGCAGGCAAAGGCTTCTGGGAGAACCTCTACTACACTGACGGCGCAGGCACGCCATGTTACACTGCCAATCTGATATCAGATGCCAACAAGGGAATAGCGATGATAGAATATGACAATATGAACCAACCAAGACGAATACAGTTTACCAACGGCAACGTGACGGAGTACGTCTATACCTCCACGGGGGAGAAGCTGCGTACCATCCACCGTACGGCAGTGGACAATATCTCCGTACCTATTGGCAACACCCTGGCTTTGACAGCAGCCAATACACTCTCCGTGGACAGTACCGACTATATCGGCAGCTTCATCTTCAGGAACGGAAAGGCAGACAAATACCTGTTCGGCGGAGGCTACTGCACATTCACGACAGCCGGCCAGCCGGTGTACCATTACTATACCCGGGACCACCTGGGCAACAACCGGGCAGTAGTGAACGAGAACGGAACACTGGAGCAGATGACGCATTATTATCCCTTCGGAGGCGTGTATGGTGATGCCGGCTTGAATGCTTCGTTGCAGCCGTATAAGTATAACGGGAAGGAACTGGACAGAATGCACGGATTAGACCTTTATGACTATGGAGCAAGAAACTATGATGCAATTATCGGCCGTTGGACTACGATGGATCCACTGGCAGAGCGTACCCCTGAAGTGAGTCCGTATGCTTATTGTAAAAATAACCCTATTAGATATATTGATCCAAAAGGTGAAAAAGTCAGACCAAATGGACAAGACGAATATAATATGATTTTAGGAACATTACCTCAAGAGACCAGATCTTTTGTTGTTTTCGATAGACAAGGATTTATAGATGAAGATGTTATAAATAATTATAATGGAAATGATTATAATACTAAGAGTCTTGAAGAACTTGTAAATGATCCGATGACTGTTGAAGTATATTTAGGTAAGAGTTTCCCATGGAAAATAGGACCTGCATATCAACAAGATGAAGATATCGCATCCTTACCTGATCCATATCCAATGAAAGATATTAGCATTGACCCTAATCCGGATCCTGCACATAATGTTGAAGACTTATCAACAGGAGAAACAGGATCTATTGGTAAAACTCTTTTTCCTGATGAAATCGGACCACAAAATTCTCCAAACGATAATGTCCAGATTTATATAAATTCAGATTTGTCATTAAAAGGCAGATCAGAAGCCTACAGTCACGAAGCAAATGGACATGTTTTAATGTATTTTAGAACGAAGTATAACCATGAAGCAGCTTCTCATCATTCTAATCATCAGGTAGATACAAATTTGGTATTAAAAGCCCTGATTCTAAAATCAAAAATGGAAACAATTAAAAACTATTAAATATGAGGCGTAATATTATTCGGTTGACCTTGTTCTTTGTGATCATATTTATATGTAATATAGCAAATGGACAAATATTGACAACATGTAAGAAAACAAAATATATGATGCCAAATGATACAATATTGTATTTGTATAAAGTATCAATTATGAATAATGATAGTATAAATTATCTCACATGGTTTGATGATCATGATATTTCGAAACAATCACAAAAACAAATAAAATTAGATCATTTTTTTTTTAGAAAAAGAGGTGATTTTAATTTATTCAATTTCCTATATGAAGATATGGTCAATGATAGCACAAATATAAATAAAGTATTTTACAAGGAATTCCTTATAAAGGAAATACATCCCAAAGAAAATTTTACTTATTTTATATTTAGCGGTGTAAAGGTGGATTCCATAAGCAAGTGCAAAGTTACGGAATTAATTGCTTAATGATATCAACAGGCTTTGAAAAATCATTTTTCTTTCTTGGTCTGTTATTCAATTTTTGAATGATTTGTTTAATGTATCCC
>NZ_JAMXLY010000096.1 GCF_024054555.1 Segatella cerevisiae
ATACAGCCCTCGTAGTAATCCTTCAGGACTGACCGTTGCTCTGCTTCCGTGAATTCGTAATATTTTTTCATCTCTTTCCTGGTTTAAATTTAACTTCTTTAAGTCAACTTTTTCCAGGCTAAGACATTTTGCTATCCCAATTCAAGTGGCCTGTTGACAGGTCAGAGAGTCTATAAGATTTCCGGAACATCAGGCAGTACGGTCAGATCCATTTATTATGATAAAAAAGGAAACACCATTCAAACCCATTCTACAAATGATGCAGGTGGATATGATCATGATTATTTCTCGTATACTTTTACCGGGAAATTGTCAGGACACCAGCACGACCATAGTGCCGGCAACCGTGACAGTATAACGGAGCTTACAACTTATACTTATGACAATATGGACAGACCCCTAAGCACGAAATATAAGTTGGACGGTAATCCCGAAGTCACTCTGGCAGATAACACCTATAATCTCTTTGGTCTGATGTCCCGACAGAATATAGGCGGTCAGCAGCCGGTGACTTTTCAATACAATGTGCGAAACTGGATGACAGAGATCAGCAGTCCCTTGTTCTCTGAGGATCTGACGTATGAGTGCGCCTTGAACGGAGTGACACCTGCGGAGCGGAGCTTCAACGGAAATATCTCAGCTATCAGATGGAAAACCTCTGACGACAACGTTTACCGTGGTTATGCCTTCAAGTATGACGGAGCCGGCCGGCTTACTGAAGCCAATTATGGTGAAGGGACGGGCGGGGATACGAATTTCGACAGGTATTCGGAGAATGTCAGCTATGACAAGATGGGAAACATTACCACCCTCTCCCGCCAGGGCCTTCAGGATGACAATAAATATGGCAGTATTGACCAACTGACTTATTTTTATGAGGGCAATCAGGTCAGGAAGATTAAAGACCAGGTGACTGGTCCGTTTTATAGTGGAGCCTTTCATTTCACAGACCATACAGATTCAGACGTAGAATATGACTATGATAGGAATGGCAATATGACAAAAGATTTAAACAAGGAAATTACTCAAATTGAATATAATTGCTTAAATTTACCGGATAAAATCGAGCATGCAGATGGTACTTATGAGGTATACGACTATGATGCCTCGGGAAAGAAAACGGGGAGAGAGGTTCAGACCAAGTCAGCCAGTCCGTCACTGTCTATGATGTCTGCCGGCAGTAATGTGACAGGAGAACAGTTGCCCAGGGAGAATACCTATTACTGTGATAATATTATTTACACTCCAGAAAACACGGTTATGATTCGAAATGATTACGGCTATGCCTTTATAGACAAGGACAAGAAGGTCACGATGCACTATTACCTCAGGGACCATGAGGGTAGTATCCGTATGGTCTTTAATCAGAATGCCAGAGTGGAACAGGTGACACATTACTATCCCTTCGGAGGCGTGTACGGTGATGCCGGCCTGAATGCCTCGTTGCAGCCCTATAAGTATAACGGGAAGGAACTGGACAGAATGCACGGTCTAAACCTTTATGACTATGGAGCAAGAAACTATGATGCGATTATCGGCAGGTGGACTACGATGGATCCACTGGCAGAGCGTACCCCTGAAGTGAGCCCGTATGCTTATTGTAAAAATAATCCGGTAAATGCTATAGATATTGGAGGAGATAGCATTTATTATTGCATGCCAAATATTGAGCATGGGCAAGTAATGAATTATACACAATATACATATATACAAAAAGATAATACTTCTGGGTTTTATAAAGGAGGAGAACTCTATTTAGGGAACAATATAACAATAAATACTATAGGAAATGCATTAAATACAATCTCTAATGCGGGTAGCATTGGTAAAAAATTAATTTATGCATTGAGTGGTAAAACCACCTCAGACATCCAAATAAGTTATGGACGGAATGAAACAAAATATCCTAGTCCTAATAATAAAAATATATTGATACAGTGGAATTTCTCAGAAGATACAGAAAATATTGGCATGGATATTAATGGAAATGTCAAAGAACCTTCTTCTATTGCACTTGGGCATGAATTGTTTCATGCAATTGATTTTTTAGATAATAACCCGTTGGCGGAATTAATTTAGTGCGTATTTAATTCTACCGATGGGCTTGCCATTAATGTAATTCATATATTGAGAAACGGTTAGCGCACTGATTTTGCCAATTATTCTGGCAAACAAGCCGTTT
>NZ_JAMXLY010000097.1 GCF_024054555.1 Segatella cerevisiae
GCATTGCTTAAGTCATCACCTGACGCTCTTTGGGGGCTTCGCACCCCCAGCCGCGAGGCAAACCGCCGCGGTGTTTTTCATGATTTTTGCACCAAGGTGTTTTTGCACTTCTAATTGGAAAGAGCCTATTAATATTCGTAAATATGACTATTCCGCTATAGCAGGTCTTGTATGCTATCACCCTATTGTTTTTTTGGATTTGTCTACTGTTGAAATAAGTAAAAAATTTTGTAGAACAACAAATATTTCACTATCTTTGTCGCATTAATATAGGGGGTAAGAACATGAAAAGGTATTTTATCTTATCAGCATGCACAGCTCTTGTTCTAAGCAGCTGTGGTACCTATGAAGGCCAGGGAGCCTACATGGGGAGTGGTATTGGTGCTATCTTGGGTTCTTCTATCGGTGATTTAGCAGGTGGCTGGAATGGCTCTGACATAGGAACAGTCGTAGGTATGGCAGGAGGCGCTGTTATCGGCGGTGCTATAGGTGCGCAGCAGGACAGACAACGTCAGAGCGGAAACGACCAGATTCGGTCCAATGATCGTAACAATAGATGGAACGGAGATAACGGTGCACAGGGAAACCGCAATGATGTTTACGGCTATGGAAATGGCCGTGATGATTCCTCATCATCTTCCTATGGCAACGGTCAGGGCGACGATGGCTATCAATATGGAAATAGTGACAATCAGAAAGCTATTCCTGATAACAGGAATCAGTCGTCATACGATTATTCTCAGGAAGGTTCACAGGAGAGTGGATTTGATCCTTCCAACAGTGGCGATGACAGGGTCTACGGTGTAGATGGCAATGGCGCTCAGGGCGGTCAGTCCAATGCTCCGGAGACCATATCACCATCGTCAACTTCTGAGGCGTCTAGAATGAACGGTTATGTTTATAACCCTCAGTTGGAGATTCGCAATGCCCGTTTAACAGATTCCAATAGAGATAATATCCTAGGTCCTAATGAGGTTTGCAGGATTACTTTCGAGATCTACAATACGAGCAGTCGGACAATGACGGATATTGTACCGGTGGTCGTGGAAGCAAACAAGAATAGGCATATTTATATTTCTCCCAGTATCCATGTGGAGAAAATAGATCCGGGAAGAGGCATCCGCTATTCGGCTGTCGTGAAGGCTGACGGGAGACTGAGAGATGGGAATGCACGCTTTTATGTGAGTGCAATCCAAGGGAACAGAACAATCTCTAAAGTCAGTGAGTTCAATATTCAGACCCGTTCGGATTAATAAATCTTCTGAGGACAGGTCTCAAATGGAGATCCTTCTACCGCAACTTGATGCGGAATTATAGGCGGGACAATTGAGAAGAAGGATCTGGATAAATTATTTCAACAGACCTTTCTCCCAATGTCTCAGTTTTTCGAACACATTGCGCCAAGAGTTGGATTTCCCTTTTGAGGATTGTTTTTGAAGGTTATCGTTTTTGTCTGTTTCAGCCCTTGCCGTGTTTTTTCCTTTTTGATACCTTTCAGTTCTTCTTGCGCCACTTCTTCCTTTGGCATGTCTAGAAGAGGACTCCCTCTTGCCTGAATTTGCGCTTTCAGAACTTGAGCGGTTTTCCGCCGTCTCAGTTTCCTTCCAATGTTCTATAAAACTGTATCCAGCTTCAGCAACTTCGAAATCTACATCCGGCAAGTTCAGATCGTCATTCGGACGAAAAGGAACAGGATCCTGAACAACTTCTACTTTGACAGTCGCGACACCTTGTCCAATCATCCCGATCGCTTTGGCAGCAGCCCAACTCAGGTCAATGATCCTTTGCCGCCCAAAAGGTCCTCTGTCTATGACGCGTACAATGACCGCACGTCCGTTATTGAGGTTCGTGACCCTGAGTCTTGTGCCAAAAGGATAAAACCGATGTGCGCAGACCAACGAATCATGGTGGAGCCTTTCACCGCTGGCAGTCCGTGCCCCTGTAGAACGCTTGGAATAAAAAGAGGCTTTCCCCCGTTGCTGGGATTGCATGGGGAATATGCTGGCAATGAAAACGAGAACGGATAGGAAAATCCGTAGAATAGAATTGGTGGATAAAATAATATGATTATCCTCAATTGGGTGATTAATAATTTTGAGTATTCCCCGATATTCATTACCTTTGCATCAATTATCAAAACCTCGTCAAAATGAAACTGATAGAATTTTCAAAACGCTTCCC
>NZ_JAMXLY010000098.1 GCF_024054555.1 Segatella cerevisiae
TTATTGCATTGCCTGTCAAATTTCTCCTTATTGGGGGCTACTCGCCCCCAAACTCCCAGGTGTTTTCCGGTATAGATTATTCCATCTTACCAATACCCAGGAATTGCACTTCTATATTGAACTTGCCGTATGTAAGTAGAGGTAATGACGTAAAGTTGTTTACCACAGTCAGTAGCCTTCTTGAGTTGGTCGTAAATGAGATCTAATCCACTCATCCTTATGAAGGAGACGAATAGGATAATTTTATCGGCAGACAAAATCTCTTTTTGTAATTCAGAGTATAAAGTCACTCCTCTACCAGTAAAAAGAGAACAGTGAGTAAGTGAAGTGGTAGGGGTAATACTGTTTATATAGGCAGCAATATCAGGGTATTCACAACTTGTTTTATCGATGACTGCTGTTAGAATTTCTCTTTGTTTCTCTATTAGGTTACCTGAATCTAAATTAAAGTTTTGAACTAGTCCTTTTATAATTTGGTTAGCCAGTTTTATGCCTTTTTCTACACCCTCGTTATCATCAGGTAATTGAGACAATGCTTGTTTTAGTAAGGTATAGAGATATTGGGATAAATAGATAGCTACGTTTTCCCGATTTACAGGTTTTTTCCCGATATAATAATGGCTTAGATCCTCAATTTCCAGTTTGTGTTGGAAGAGTCGGTTGATAATTTGTTCGTAAATGCCTGTGTTTAATTCCATGTTCTCCTTGTTATTTATAGGCAAATTTAGATAAATTCTTTGAAACCGTTTGCTAGAAACATTAAAAAGTTGGGCTTAGTCGGTGAAAAAGCACTCTAAAGTATTTCCTGTAGATTGAAACCAATGAAGAAGGAGGATGGTATCAATGACAGATAGTCATGAGAGAAGGAGTGTTTTATGAGGTATGTTATTAGATTTCGTAACGATTCTTTCTCAAAGTTACAGTTTTATCAATTGAATTCTTGTTATGTGCTAGTTTTTGTGTTAATTTTCATGTTCTCTTTTATAAGATTTCTCAGATTTATTCCCTAACTTTGTGATTGAAGACAATAAAGAAGGCAAGTTAGAGGTACTTTTTGTTGGTAACCATAATTGTGTTTATTGTAGGCTTACTATTTTTGAGAGTTTAGATGACATTGTTGGCATTCAGTTGACACACCTAATGATTCAGTATACTTGAGATGTGAGTGTGTTTCAAATAAATGAAGTTAAGAGAATAGACAACGATTTTTAAAAGATGATTAAATATTTATGATATGGACGAGAGTAGAAGAGAGCGTGCAGCATCGAAAAAATTAAGGGTAGTATTCCCGGATGGTGAAGTTATCTGTTATACTAGTTCAACAGAAACTTTTGTGGAAACTTTGAAAAAGATTGGTCCTGATGCTTTGGAAAAGGTGAAAATGGTCGTTTGCCATCTCCCAATGTTCTCTAGAGAAATTTATCCCAGGTACAAGGAATACATGAGATCCATAGGTGATGGATGGTATGTCAATACTCAAGGTGATACAGCTAACAAGTATATGCAGTTGGTGTCGATAGCTCAACAGTTGGGAATGAAATTGAAGATAGATGTCAGCTCTGATTTTAAGGGGAAAAGGATTTGTAGAGGAAGTAAAGGCCTAGCTATACTTGGAATAACATTCACTGATGGTACAACTATAAAAGAGTCTAATACGTTGGAAACGTTTCTAAAATGTATCAATAAAATAGGTGTTGACCAAGTTGAAAGATTAAAACTAGAATATGGCGGGAAGCCGATTATTACAACCGATAAAGAATTTAATGGGCAGGTACAATTGGATAATAATAAGTGGCTGCTGGTGCCAGGCGCTACAAAAGATAAAGTCAAGTTGTTGAAGGTTATTAACATCATGTTGCATCTACAGCTAAAAGTGTTTTATTTGTAGGACGCATAAAATAGTAGCGCAAAGTTACATGGAGACTGTCATTTCAACTGTGTCAAGTTCAAAGACAATAAAAGTCATATTTCGGAGTTATTAAGAATATAAAAGAAAGTAAACTTATGACACAAGAAGAGTATTCAGCAATGTTGGAGGCAGCAAAATCCCAGTTTAAATCCGGTAAGCCATTATTTGGAAAGGACGGAGC
>NZ_JAMXLY010000099.1 GCF_024054555.1 Segatella cerevisiae
CAAATGGTATAATGAAAAGAGAATCAAGTTAAGATTAAATGGAATGAGCCCGGTACAATACCGAGCTCATTATAGAGAAGTAAATAATTAATGTTCAATTAACGTCCAACTTTTGGGGTTCATATCAAAGTTTCCTGCCTTTTTTATTATCGTGAAAGTTCTTTCCATCGGATGATAGTTGCGGAATCCTCTTGCTGAACGTTATTTCCAATTGTGTTTTTCAGGTTTGGAACAGAGGTTGATCAGGCTTCGTGGAATAGTGGATTGACGGTCGCTTGGCATCTCTCCTGACAGTCGGATGGCTGTCATCAAGAGAGGCAACTTGTTATTGGAGCAATGAATCTATAGCGGTGATTGACAAGTCTCAGAATGATTTCCACAGCCCTATATCTGACGTCTGTTGGGGCGCGGATAGTTGTCCGGAAAAACCCATAAAGGTGGAGGAAAAAAGGCTGTCCACTGGACAAGTGTCCACAAGTGAAGGGAAAGACGGAACTCATGGAAACAACTCCTGAAGAAAGACCGGACTGGTCCTTTTCCGGGATATTAAAGGTCTCCTAATAGTCGTCTTCTTTTTTCACCCAATAGCCCCTATTCCCATTGGCTTCATCGAAATTATCATGGATGTCCTTAGAGGCCTCTTCAATGATCCTTTCGTCATAGATTTGCTCGAAATCATGGCTGTCTGTTTCCTTTGGAACGACATAGAGGTCGAAGTTCAGGTCAATTTCTCCGTGTGGCAGGGCATTGGCGTAAATGCGGATGGTATGCTTGACATATCCTAGGTTTTCGGTGCTGTTGAAGATAAAATGCAACAGACATGAATCGCCCGGATAGACGACCATTTGGGTACTGTCCTGATCCAGAATACACCCGCAAGAAGGCTGTACGTCGTTGATGATGAGCGGGGATGAGCCGATATTCTTGACTTTATACGACATATAGATCTTATCTCCGCTGATGATAGGATGGTAGTGGCGGATCGAGTCTTCAACTTTTACTGCTGTCGGCCCAATCTCCTTTTTACATCCGGTAAATAAGGTCATACTTGCCAGTATGATGCAAAGCGTATATATAAGTGTTTTCATTTCTAGTGGATTTCGTCACAGGCGACAGTCACACGGCCGTCTTTTTCAGGTGCGATCAGCCGGAGTTCTATTTGTTCGTTCCCATTGCCTTTCAAGGGCAGGATATAGGTGAGGTGCTGGAAGTCGCCCCCTGCCTGGGGCCTCTTCTCTGAAGGCTGGCTGACAACGCCGGTCTGTTTCCCGTTCTCCAGGATCTCAATCCTTGCAGGAGCGTAGATATGCCATACGGGCGCCTGGAGGCACCCCAGCGAAAGTTGTGAGAGACTGCCTTTGCTGGATACGATGTATGAGGTGGTCTTCTTCGGACTGATGACCCAGTTGGTGTGGTAGTCATACGCGCTTCCTTCCAGTCCGTCCGTCAGTTCACTGACGTTGCAGGTTACCTTATCGGAATTGATTCTCTTGGGCGGATAACTGCGGTAATACTGAATGTAGTCAGAGAGCAGTCCGTTGGCTTCGCGATAGACCTTCATGTCCTTGAGCTCCTTAGCGCCTTCAAGATCGATGAGGCAGGTCTCGACATTTTCCGGATCGTATTTCTCCAGTCCGGCCCGTATGAGTTCCAGCTGCGTGTAGTTGAAACCGGTGAGGAGCATGCTGAGGCGATGCCGCTCGTCCCCCTTGATGGACTTGGAAGCCCTGTCAAGTTGGCCGTTGAACTCCAGGAATGCCGAAGGCTTGAGATAGGCTTTCGCCTCATCCCCGATACCCCCATAATAAGGGATCCCCTCCGGGTCTTTGACGGCCATGTCTTCGAGGGAGAGGTAATAGCCGGCGATGGCCTTTCCAGAGACAGGATAATATTTTGCATAGTACTCACGGACGAGGGAGGCAATGTCCTGGTCCGGGTCCTTCAGGAGTTTGGCGAGTACGGAGGTCTGCATGTCGTCAAAGGCCGCGTAGTCATCCCCGCTGCCGTTGAGGATGACCCCGCTCACCCCTTG
>NZ_JAMXLY010000009.1 GCF_024054555.1 Segatella cerevisiae
CAAACGGCTTGTTTGCCAGAATAATTGGCAAAATCAGTGCGCTAACCGTTTCTCAATATATGAATTACATTAATGGCAAGCCCATCGGTAGAATTAAATACGCACTAAATTAATTCCGCCAACGGGTATAATTAATCTGTTGTAATTCTTTCTATTGTCATCTTCTGTGGAATATTTCCCGTGTTTATGGGAAATTTCCATAGGGGAGACAATTTTTTCCGTTTGAAGGTTCAAGCGTTATCACGGAACTTCAAACTCATTCCTATTATTCATCACCATTCTATCTTATTATTATAAAGGTCGCTTTGACCTTGACTGAAAAGGCATGGTCTTACGGTTTGAACTGCCATTGTATTAGAGATAGCGGATGAATCAGGTTTCCATCGTCTATCGGCATTCAGGATGAAGTCCGGCAGGAGAATGGGGCTTATTTAGGAAATGATTTGTTTGATAAAAAAGACTTCATTAGGTTATTAATCCAAAAAATATTGCTACATTTGTCTAGTAGTAATAAGAAACAGAATGAAGTCCAGTGAATTTGTAACCATGTTCCGTGCAGCATTTGGAAATGCACCATCTTTACCGATGGCTTTTTATTATAGTGATCAACCTATCGCAGAGACGCTGAAGAAGAGCGGTTGCATGTTTAAGTTTTTTCCTCAGGTTTTTCTGGGGCATGCTGTCAGTTTGAGTGCCGATACCATCGGGTGCGGGAGTGCCAGGTTTTATTTGGGGTTTACTGACCAGCACGAACAGATTCCTGATTTTATGTCATTGAAGCGAAAGTATAAGTCGACCCCGGAGAAGGCCTGTCACTTTATCAATCAGGTCAAAGTGAAGGGTGTTCATGCCAAATACTTGAATTTCCAACGTGTAGACAGAATGGAAGACCTTGACCTGATCGAAGGACTGATCTTTTTCGCTACGCCTGATGAATTATCAGGATTGTGCAGTTGGGCCTTTTTTGACCGGAATGAGCCTGACACTGTTTCTACGCTTTTCGGCTCAGGTTGCAGCAGCATCATCAGTACCATTGTGAACGAGAACCGCGATAAGGGTTACCGGTGTTTCTTGGGTTTGCTGGACCCGTCTGTGCGGCCTTGGGTAGATGAAGATATTCTGAGTTTTTCCATTCCCAAATGCAGATTGGATGTGATGATGAAAACCTTGGCTCACACTTGCCTGAGCGGGACGCCGGCCTGGAATAAAGTCCATAAGAGGATCAACGGAGAGATGTGACTTTCCCGAGATTCTTCAGGAAAGTCCTTCAATCTGGCCGTTGATGATCCTGATACGTTCTGCTTGCGGGCTTTTCGGTAGTCCCGGCATCCGTAATATATCCCCTGCAATGGCAATAATCATTTCTGATCCGGCATCTACAGTCAGATTCCGTATGGTAAGCGTAAAGTCTTGAGGTAATCCGTAGGCCTTTTTGTCTTCAGAAAAAGAATACTGGGTTTTTGCAATGCAAACGGGGAAGTGTCCATAACCTGACTCCTGAATATGATTCAATTGTTTTAATGCAGCCGGTTTGAAAATCACTTTTGCAGCGCCATAGATACCTTTGGCGACTTTCTCTATTTTTGTCTGAACGCTGTCCGAAACTTGATAGGCAAATCTCAGGTCTCCCGACGGTTTCTCTTCTATCATTTTTACTACCAGACGGGCCAACTCTTCAGCTCCTTTTCCACCTTCCGTGAAAGCCCGGTTCTCGGCAAATCCCACGCCCAGTGCTTCACAGTGTTGCCGGACCATTTCTATTTCATCGTCCAAGTCAGCAGCGAAACGGTTCAGGCAAACGACAACCGTTTGACCGAAACTTTGCATGTTCCGGATATGCTTGTCCATATTGGCAAATCCGGCTTGTATACCTTTGGCATTGGGTTTTGTGATAGCAGCCACATCGACGTGACCATGAAGTTTTAAGGCTTGTGTTGTCACGACGATCATCGTCAGTTTGGGGCAGATGCCGGCGAGACGGCATTTGATGTCAAAAAACTTCTCCGCTCCTAAATCTGAACCGAAGCCTGCTTCTGTGATGGCGTAGTCCCCGAAGGTCATTGCCATCTTCGTAGCGATGATGCTGTTGCATCCGTGCGCAATATTGGCAAATGGTCCACCATGGATGAAGGCAGGGGTCTGCTCTGTGGTCTGCACCAAGTTCGGATGAATGGCGTCCAACAAGATGGCGGTGATAGCCTCGGTCACGCCCAGGTCCCGGACGGTAAAAGGTTTCCCTTCTGTCGTGATGCCGAGCAGGATATTAGAGATGCGGCGCTGCAGATCCTTCAAGTCAGTTGCCAGGCACAATATCGCCATGATTTCCGATGCCGGCGTGATGTCGAATCCGCTTTCCGCCACCAGTCCGTTGGAAGGTCCGCCAAGTCCTGTCACGATGTCCCGTAAACTGCGGTCATTCACATCAAGGACTCTTTTCCAAAAAACTTTTCTCAACCGGAATCCTTCATCTTGATGTTGGTAGATATAGTTGTCCAGGAGTGCTGCAATCATATTATTGGCTGCCGTCACCGCATGGAAATCCCCTGTCAGGTGAAGGTTGATCTTTTCTGAAGGTAAGACCTGAGCATAGCCGCCCCCTGTGGCGCCTCCCTTCATGCCGAAGCAGGGGCCGAGGCTGGGTTCACGTAACGCCAGTACGGCGTTTTTCCCAATTCGGTTCATGCCAAGAGCTAATCCGATGCTCATGGTCGTCTTGCCATTACCTGACTTCGTGGGGGTGATGGACGTTACTAAAATGAGATTTGATTTCTTTACTTTTTCCTCGTCAATGAGCGTGTAGGGAACCTTGGTCACATACTTTCCATAAGGTTCCAGACTTTCTTGGGGAATATGGATCTTCTCTGCTATTGTCGTGATCGGAACAAGTTTTATCCCGTGTGCGATCTCGTAATCTGTCTTCATGAGATAACAATCTTTTTACGAATTTTATTCATCTGTAATAGGATTGCAAAAATACTGCAAAAACAAGTAACTCGCAAATGTTTCTATAGGATTATTTTTCACTTTTTACTCAATAGACAAAAAGAATCGAGCATTCCTATTTTTTCACGGATGAGTTCTGAATGGCCATATTTTGGTTGGGAATCTTTGTCATGCCCGGTCTCTATCGTATGGCCTGTTCCTACCCGTTGGCGGACATCTTCGCATCTGGAGATGCACGTCCATACATTTATTGATACTTATCCATACCTTTCGTTGGCGCACGACTATATGTTCTGTTCACCGCTTCATGGGAATAATCAATGAGTTGTATGAGATTCTGTTCACGTGCTTTATGAGGTTCTGTTCACGTACGTTCTTATACTGTAAGGACGTACGTCATGAGACCTTAAGGACGTACGTCATGAGACCTTAAGGACGTACGACATGAGCACCTAAGGACGTACGTCATTACACCTGGTCTCCCAAGTCAACGGATTTTGTTCCCTGAGTGTCGCATAAAATCTCCCTCTCCCTTACTGTAATTGAGGTAGGAGGATCTCTTGAAAGTATGATGTGGGGTACTGCCAAAACTGTAACGGCAGGAGTCTCTTTATTCGTCCTGGACCATAAGAAGTTCAAGTTACGCAAAAAACTTATGGAGGGTGTCATCAGTGATTTGTGTACTGTATTTTAGGATTGAGATACCTAAAATAAGGCAACGATAAATAGGCTTGTTCGTATTGTGACCTCGGTGGGATTCAAACCCACGACCTTCAGAACCGGAATCTGACGCTCTATTCAGCTAAGCTACGAGGCCATGATTTATTGCGAATGCAAAGATACTAAATAAGTTTGATTATACCAAGTTTTTTCTTTTTTTAATCTTTCCACACAAATGATGGATATTTCCAGATCCCTAAACAAATAGTAATTAAAATAAAAATAATTCTTTCGATTTGGTAAATCTTCCTAAAATATGATTGCAAGTTAATAATAATATGTATCTTTGCAAGAAGATTTGATATATAAGATAAATTTAGAATAATGAGTAGATTGATTAAGCCGGTGGCGTATAAAGCGCTTCTGGACATGCAGCAAACTGAGTTGGGAATCAAGTTGATCAAAGATTTTTTCCAGCAGGATTTGTCTGCAGAACTGAGGTTACGTCGGGTCACAGCACCCTTGTTTGTCCTTAAAGGACTTGGTATCAATGATGATTTGAATGGCGTGGAGCGCCCTGTCTCTTTTCCGATCAAGGATTTTGGAGATCAGGTAGCCGAAGTGGTGCACTCTCTGGCAAAGTGGAAGCGCCTTGCGTTGGCTGAATATCATATCCCTGCAGGATACGGTATTTATACTGACATGAATGCCATCCGCCCTGATGAGGAACTTGATAATCTGCATTCTTTGTATGTGGATCAATGGGATTGGGAAGCTGTGATCACACGCCCGGACCGAACCATCGCTTTCTTGGAAAATACGGTCCGTCGGATTTACAGTGCTATCCTGCGTGCCGAATATCTGACCTGTGAAAATTATCCACAGATCAAACCTTTCCTGCCTAAGGAAATACATTTCATTCATAGTCAGGACTTGTTGGATAAGTATCCCGGCAAGTCCCCGAAAGAGCGTGAAGATGCGATCTGCAAGGAATATGGAGCGGTATTTGTAGAAGGAATTGGCGGTAAACTCTCTGATGGCAAGAAGCACGATGGCCGCGCTCCGGATTATGATGACTGGAGTACTGTGGCTGAGAATGGAAAGGTTGGCTTGAACGGTGACATTCTGGTTTGGTACCCTGTCCTGGGACGAAGCTTCGAACTGAGTTCTATGGGAATCCGTGTAGACAAGCAAGCTTTGCTGCGTCAATTGAAGTCAGAAGGAAAAGAGGAGCGCGAAAAACTCTATTTCCATCAGCGCCTGCTGAATGGTGCCCTGCCTTTGAGCATCGGTGGTGGTATCGGCCAAAGCCGGTTGTGCATGCTCTTGCTTCACAAGGGACATATCGGAGAAATCCAGGCTAGTATATGGCCGGAAGAGATGCGCAAGGAGTGCGAAAAATATGGGATGAAGTTAATCTGAAAAATGAAAAGTTCCGCAAGACAATCGCTTTGCGGAACTTTATGTTTTAATGTGAATCTGATCTGATAAATAGGAGTGTTTGCAGATCGAATAGCGAAAGGGTATCGGCAAGCATTGCGAATGTTTTGCCTCAATACTTATCCATGTAGAAAACGTCAAACTTACAACTTGTTGACCTTAAATGTCCTGAACTTTGAACTACTTATTGTCAGTTCAAGTCCAAGTCAAGGAGATCGCGGAGTTTTTCCACACCGGGATTATTCTTCCTCATTTCATCGAAAAGTTCTCTTTTCGTCAGGATTTTTCCCACCTCTTCTTTCTTTGCAAGTCTGATATCTATTGATATCTCCTGATTGTGGAGGTCTTTCCGGAGCGTTGTCTTGATCCTGTTCTGGATCTTCTTGACATCTTCGAGGAATATCTCGTTGTCTACAATGAGTTCAATATTGGGAAACTGGGTGATTCTAGGACTAATGTGTTTCAAGCGTTGGGCTAGACCGACCATCTTCTGAGGCATACGGTTGCACATCTTCAGCCATGCCGTCTGCAACTGCTCCTGATTGAAAACGTCTTTTTCTTCAGTGCCTGAGGAAGCGGGCGTGTCTTCCATTTTCGCCGTATTGTCAGGTTGGTTGGGGTGAAGGAAAGACTGGAATGACATGCCGATATTTCCGGGTTTGAAAGAAGCGTTGTCTGCATGTACTGTCGTTTTCCCCGTATCCTGAGTCGTTTCCTCTTTTGCCGTTTCCATCGGTTCTTTTGGAGGAACGGGTGAGGCTGTCGGTGCTGGTTGTGCTGACGGTGCAGCGGTCTTTTCTTCTGAGACTTTTGCAGCGGTTTCTGCAGGTGGGGTAGGCGGCGTCTGAGGGGTGGGTGGCACTGCTTGTTGCGAATGAACCACCTGACTTTCAGTTTGCCGGGGTTGAGGCCGTGGCGAACCGGTCGGGGCTGCTGCCGAAGCAGGGGAATTGAACATCGGCTTCAGCGTTTGAGGCTTTTGTTCATCAGTTGGCTGACTGCCCCCACCGTTCAATTGGGCTATTTCAATCAGAGTCAATTCCACCAAAAGCCTTTTATTGCTGCTTTGGCGGTACTGCACGTCGCAGTCGTTCATGACTTTCAAAGCCCCATAGAGGAAAGGCAAGGGACAGCGCCCGGCCTGTTCACTGTATTTCTTTTTCTGGTCGTCGCTGGCATCCAACAAGATGATGGTCTGCTGGTCTTTTGCCATCATCACATTACGTACATGTTCGCTGAGGCCGTCGATGAAGTCACCGCCGTCAAAACCTTTTGAAAGCACCTCGTTGAGCAGTAACATCATGTCACATACTTTGTTCTGGAGAGCCAGATCAATGATCTTGAAATAGTAATCCTCATCGAGGACGTTCAGGTCTTCGATGACTTTTCGGTACGTAATATCACCTTGGCAGAAACTCGCAGCCTGATCAAAGATGGACAAGGCGTCACGCATGCCGCCGTCAGCCTTCTCGGCAATGAGCGTGAGGGCCTGGTCTTCGTATTTGATGCCCTCCTTGGAAGCGACCATCTTCAGTTGTCTGACCGTATCCGGCACCGTCATCCTCTCGAAGTCATAGACCTGGCAACGGCTGATGATCGTCGGGAGGATCTTGTGCTTTTCTGTAGTGGCGAGGATGAAGATGACATGCTTTGGCGGTTCCTCAAGTGTCTTGAGAAACGCGTTGAAAGCTTGCGGTGACAGCATGTGGACCTCATCGATGATAAATACTTTGTACTTACCGATCTGGGGCGGCACACGCGTCTGTTCCATGAGTTTCTTGATGTCTTCTACCGAATTGTTGCTCGCGGCATCGAGTTCGAAAATATTATAAGACCGCCTCTCGTTGAAAGCTTTACAACTCTCACATTCATTGCAGGCCTCCCCGTTTTCGTCCAGGTGTTCACAATTGATCGTCTTGGCAAATATCCTGGCACAAGTGGTCTTTCCCACACCACGAGGACCGCAAAAGAGGTATGCATGAGCCAGTTTCCCGCTCTTGATCGCATTCTTCAGCGTAGTGGTAAGGGTGGTCTGTCCGATCACCTGATCGAAAGTCATCGGGCGGTATTTTCGTGCGGAAACAATATAATCTGCCATTGTGTCTCGTCTTTCTGTTATTGTCTTGTTTGCAAAGATACTATAAAAATGTGAGGATAAACAGAAAATCCGGACATATTTGATTCCCTGTCAAGGGCTGGAAAAGTACCGTATCATCTTGTAAAGCACTCTCTTGCACTTGAGAAACGGATTTGCAATGAAACTTAAAATTCTTCTTTTTTCGCATTCTTTCTCGATTTAATTTCTTACTTTTGCAAAAGCAAAAATACGTTATGGCAAATCAGTTGAATGAACTGTTTAGTTTCCTTTCCCATTACAAGTATTTGATTACCATTGTGGCAGGAGTTCTCATCGTCGGAATCGTCGATGACAACAGTTTCCGTATGCGTATCAAATATGAGTTGCAGATCGGGGAGTTGAAGGATCAGATCCAAAAGTACGAGACGCAGAATCGCGTGGATACACGCAAACTCCGCGAGTTGGACCGGAATCCGAGATCCATTGAGAAGATTGCCCGCGAAGAGTATTTTATGAAAGCCAATGACGAGGATATTTTCGTGTTGAGTACCGATGAAGCCTCCAATCAAAATAATGACAATGATCAAGTTCAAAAAGATGGAACATCAGAATAGGTTAAAAGATATAGTTTTCCTCTGTGGGGGAATATTGATGGTGATCGGTGCCGGCTGTTTTGCTTTTGGCTTTTTCCATCCTTCCTTATTGAAAGTGATGTGCTGGATCTTTCTGGTAGGATCACTCATGTTTTCCATCTCTCAAATGATGCAGACGATAGAAAGCATGGATCTCACGCTACGGCGCTTGAAGAAACTGCAGTGCTTCAGTGACATCTGCTTTGTACTGGCCGGTATCTCGATGGTAGATACCGCCTATCAATTCTTGGAACCTCTTTTTGTCAATTATGAAACCTATATTACCTTAGTCTATAACAAATGGGTTGCGATCCTGCTCATAGCCGCATTGATAGAACTCTATACGACACATCGAATCAGTCGCGAACTGGCAAAGGGAAATCCTACACAATAATACCAATCAATGGTTTGTTTGTACGAATAATACGAGTATAGGTACAAAACTGCCCGAAAGTATTGAGGGGTTTGGTATGCGAAAAAAATATAAAAGATATAGAGAATCAATTAAATTGGATAAAAATATTTCCTTGGATTGAATATACATTGTACCTTTGTTAAAAGTAAAAGATTCGCCACTTATGAATAAAATGATTTGCGCATTGGCTACGTTGCTGGCATTCACTTCTTGTGCTAACAGTTATCATATTACAGGCACGAGTAATGTCTCGACTCTTGATGGGCGGATGCTCTATCTGAAAGTCTTGAAGGATAATGATTTTAAGAAGTTGGATTCCTGTGATGTCGTACACGGTCAGTTCCAGTTTGCCGGAACAGTCGATACGACACGTATGGCCAGTATTTTCATGGATAGTGAAAGTGTTCTGCCCCTTGTTCTGGAATGTGGTGACATTACTGTGAAGATTGACAATACGCAACAACTGGTCAGTGGAACGCCGCTTAATGATAAACTCTTCAAATTCTTCACCCGTTATAATCAGTTGAAGAACGAGGAAGCTGAACTTGTGCATCGGCAGGATGAAGGCATCATGAATGGCCGGAATATGGCAGTGGTCAATGCTCATCTGAATGCGGAGGCAGCCCGCCTTTCCGAGGAAGAAGACCGGTTCATTACGAGTTTTGTCTGCAATAATTTCGATAATGTCTTAGGCCCCGGCATCTTTTTCATGGTGACCGCAGGGAATGAATATCCCATGCTCACACCTTGGATAGAAGATGTCATGAGCAGAGCGACGGAAAAATTCAAGAATGATCCTTATGTGAAGGATTATTATGAGAAAGCCCAGGAGAACGAGCAAATCATGAATGGTATGAAGCAGCCTCAATCACCTTCGGCCCATCGCCCTCCGGTGAGCGATCCGAATGATCCTAATGCGGCTCCTGCTCCTACGCCTGCTGCTTTGGCTCAACCGGCTTCTGTTCAGGAGTGAACAATGATTTGAACAGGGTAGTAGCGGAAGACTCGGGTACACTTGAAGCGTTGCGATCTTTTGTCCAGTAGTAGTGTTCTGTCGCTATCTTACGTTGAGCGCAGGTATCCGAGTTGAGATGAGAAGAATTTCTGTGGAGAACAGTGAGATGTCTCCATCCAAATATAACTGATGATCAATGAGAATAGGTATCAAAGGCGGTACGATTGTTAATGAAGGACATTCCTTCAGAGGTGACCTGGTGGTCAAAGATGATCGTATCGATGAGATCATCCCGGAAAACAGAGCATCCCGCAGCAGCTATGATCAGGAAATAGATGCTACGGGGTGCTTCGTTTTACCTGGAATCATCGACGAGCATGTCCATTTCAGAGACCCTGGGATGACTCAGAAAGCTGATGTCGAAAGCGAGAGTCGGGCTGCGGCTTATGGGGGCGTGACCTCCTATTTCGAAATGCCGAATACCACTCCTCCTACAGTCACGCTGGAGAATCTTTCGAACAAGTTTGAGCGGGCGTCTCATGAGAGTCATGTCAATTACAGTTTCTTCTTCGGTGCAACTAACAGTAATGCAGGACTGTTCTCCCAACTCGACCGTACTCGGATACCGGGAATAAAGATATTTATGGGCGCAAGTACAGGCAACCTGCTCGTCGATCGGTTGGGGGCCCTTGAGAACGCCTTCCGTTCTGCTGCTTCTGCAGGATTACCGGTCATGACCCATTGCGAAGATATGGGGATCATCAATGAGAATATGAAGCAGGCTAAACTGACGTATGGCGAAGACCCTCCGGTAGCCATGCATCCGCTTATCCGAAGTGCGGAAGCCTGTCTTAAATGCAGCCAACTGGCTGTCTCTCTGGCAAAGAAAACAGGTGCCAGACTCCATATCGCTCACATCACGACGGCTCGTGAACTGGCATTGGCTTCCCAAAGTCTTTCCGGTCCATTGAATCTGCCGCAGATTACACTGGAGGCGTGTGTGCCTCACCTCTTCTTCTCGGCTGATGACTATGCCGTCAAGGGTGCTCTCATTAAATGCAATCCTGCCGTCAAAGGAAAAACCGAACAGGCAGCTTTGCGCAAGGCACTTGTAGATGGAAGGATCTTCTGTATCGGGACAGACCATGCGCCTCATCTCTTGAAAGACAAACAGGGGGGATGCGTCAAGGCTGCCTCTGGCATGCCCATGGTGCAGTTCTCTCTGGTAACGATGCTGGAATTGGTTGACAAAGGTGTCCTCACAATAGAAAAAATGGTGGAACTGATGTGTCATCATCCGGCGCTCCTCTTTGAAGTGAAAGACCGGGGGTTCTTGCGTGAAGGATACAAGGCTGACATTACAGTGGTCAAACCCCATGAGCCTTGGAAGGTGACTGAGGCTGGCATCCAAAGTAAATGCAAATGGAGTCCTGTGGAGGGACATGAATATCATTGGAAGGTGGTGGATACCATCTGCAATGGGCATGTCCTCTATCATGACGGTCAGTTTGATCCGGATTACAGGGGCGAGGAAATCGCTTTCCGACAGCACTGAGACAGGTCCGGATCACCTGAGAACAAAGAACTTCCGTGATGAATAGGACCTATAAAAAAAAGGTTTGAATGCGAAAGATACTCACTTATCCGGTCAGTGAGATAGAACCTTATATCAACTGGATCTATTTCTACCATGCCTGGAGTCTGGACGGCAAACCGCGGGAGGAGAAGGCTCTCCTTCGGAAAGAAGCGGAGAATGTGCTGCACTCCTGGGAAGGGAAAGTGGTCCTGCGCGCTGTCTTCGGTTTGTATGATGCCAATAGCGACGGAGACGATCTTTTAGTCGGCGGCGTTCGCATTCCGATGCTCCGTCAGCAGAAAGCAGATGCGCAAGGTGCACCGAATCTCTGTCTGGCTGATTTTGTACGTCCGCTCTCCTCCGGCATCAAGGATCGGGCAGGTGCTTTTGCGACGACTGTAGATCTCGTAAAGGTGGAGAGTCTTCAGGATGATCCTTATCGGAAGATGCTCCTGCAGACTTTGTCAGACCGTCTCGCAGAAGGTACGGCTGAGAAGATGCATGAGGACGTCAGGCGCCGATATTGGGGGTATGCGCCTCATGAGCATCTCACGATTCAGGAGACGCATCTCGAGAAGTACCAGGGCATCCGGCCTGCAGTAGGTTATCCTTCGCTTCCCGATGCCAGTGTGAACTTTATACTGGGCGACTTGCTGGGAATCAAGGAGATAGGAATCCGACTCACTGAGAGCGGAATGATGGTTCCCCATGCTTCGGTGAGTGGTCTGATGTTCTCTCACCCCAAGAGCCGTTATTTTGACGTGGGGAAAATAGGTGAGGACCAGTTGCGGGATTATGCCCGCAGACGGGGATTGCCCATAGAACTGATGCGGCATTTCCTACAGTCGAGTTTGCTCCGGAAATGAACCGGTTGCAGGTGCTAATGGAAATAACGGGGAGATCATTGGTGTGGTCAATCCTTATAATATAGATATTGAGGGAGTCTGCAGAAAGAACGTGAAAGAGCAGAAAACTGCAAGACAACCTTAGAATAAGAAGAAAGCGTGTGATAGCAAGAATATTCATATGGGTTATCCTCCTGATAACATTGCCCGATCTGTATCTCTATTTCCGATATGTCCGGCATCGTACTCAACCTATACGGTGGTGGATCATTTGGCCGTGGGGGATCGTTTCAGTCGGGATGATAGTCTATACGGTCTGCCTGGCAAGCGTGAAAAACTTTATCCCGAATAATTTTGCGTGGATAGAGTTGTACCTTTTTCTGATAGGAGTCCTATTTAATCCCAAAGCCATTTTCTCTGTTTGCTCATTTCTGGGCACATTGTGGTGTCGTCTGCGGCATACCCGTATTAATCAGGGCAATCGGGTAGGTGCAGTCCTGGCAGGCCTGTCTATCTTTGTATTTATCTATGGGTTGACGATAGGACCGAGAAAACTGAAGGTCACCCATGTCAACCTTTATTTTGATGACCTGCCTGCAAGTTTTGACGGTTTTAAACTGGTTCAGTTCAGTGATGCTCATGTCGGGACTTTCAATCGCTTTATGGATCACGCCTTGAAGCGGGATATGGACAGTATTATGGCACAGAAAGCGGATATGATCTGCTTCACGGGAGATCTGGTGAACACGCGTGCCGCGGAGATCTATCTTTGTCAGACGGTCTTGGCACAATTGGCTCGGAAGAGCGGGGCACCGGTCTACAGTATATTGGGTAATCACGATTACAGTGTCTACCTGGCTGCCACTCCTGCGGAAAGGAAAAGAAATGAATTGGAAATACAACATCTGGAACGGCAGATGGGGTGGAAACTCCTGAAGAATGATCATGCGGTCATTCGGAGGGGGGATGATTCGATCGTCATCGCCGGTGAGGAAAACGGGGGCTCGAGGAAGTTTCCCCGGAAATCCAATCTTCGCAGAACGCTGAAAGGGGTTGGGAAGAAGGCTTTCATCGTCATGCTCCAGCATGATCCGACAGCCTGGGACGACAGTATCCGGCCCTATTCACATACCCAACTCACCCTGTGCGGGCATACGCATGCCGGGCAAGTGGAAATATTCGGGTTAAGGCCTACACAACTGGTCTATCGGGAAGACTACGGCCTTTATGAGAAAGCCGGCCGGTACCTGTATGTGTCTTCGGGATTGGGAGGACTGATTCCATTCCGTTTCGGGGCTACACCTGAAATCGTGGTGGTGACCTTGCATCGGAAATAATAAGGGAATATAAATATAAAATCATGAAAGAGTGTCGTTACAATTTTGGAATAAAGTATATAGCGAGAATGAGGGGAATGAATAAAGTACCTTCCCAACATGTTGAACTTGTATGAATCTTATCAAGAAATCAAAATAACTAGTCTTAATAAACTATGAAATGGTTAGTGATTTTTTTCTACCGTCTTTATCAATTGGTGATTTTTTTGCCTCTTTTTATCCTGTGTACTATCGTCTGTGCGCTGATGGCCATTATTGGTTGTGTGGTGGGCAATGAGCATTTCTGGAGTTATTACTCAGGTAAACTGTGGTCGATGTGGACGGTCTTTCTGCTTTTCCTTCCTGTGAAGATTGAAGGGAGAGAGAATCTGGATGAAAAGCAAAGTTATGTCTTTGTTGCCAATCATCAGGGCACTTTTGACATCTTCCTCATCTATGGCTTTCTCAACAGGAACTTCAAATGGATGATGAAGCGTGAACTTGAACATATTCCTTTTGTCGGCCCGGCGTGTAAGGCGTGCCATCATATCTTCGTCGATAAACGTTCGCCTTCCGGCATCCGCAGGACAATCGGAGAGGCACAGAATACATTGAAACAGGGAATGTCCCTGGTCGTCTTCCCCGAGGGAGCTCGTACGTGGACAGGACACATGGGCGTCTTCAGACGAGGCCCTTTTCTGCTCGCAGATGAACTCCAGTTGCCTGTCTGTCCGCTTACGATCAACGGCAGTTTTGAGGTAAAGCCCCGGATGAAAGATATCTGGTGGGTCTATTGGCACCCCCTGAAATTGACGATCCATCAACCGATATTCCCTCAAGGTAAAGGCCGTAAAAATGAGAAATATCTGATGGAGAAGAGTTATGAGGCCATCATGTCATCCTTGGAACCCGATTATCAGGGGTTTGTGGAAAATACAGACCAATGAAAGGGATTTACAAAAATTTTTCTTATTTTTGCAGGTGGAAGTTGTTTTGGTGCCGGCAAACCCTGTTTCTTGGTTTGAGGTAACAGGGACTTAAATTTAAAATATATGAGTGATTCGGTTGTCATAATTCCGACTTATAATGAGAAGGAAAATGTGGAGAATATTATCCGGGCTGTCATCGGACAGAAGAAGCCTTTTGATATTCTTGTCATTGATGATGGTAGTCCTGACGGGACGGGAGATATTGTCCGCAGATTGATGGCCGGAGAGTTTGCCGGTCGTCTGTTCCTGGTCGAACGCCAAGGAAAACAGGGACTGGGCACTGCATATATTATGGGTTTCAAGTGGGCCTTGGCACACCATTACGATTATATCTTTGAGATGGATGCCGATTTCAGCCACAATCCGAATGATCTGCCGCGCTTGTATGCTGCTGTCCATGACGAAGGGTATGATGTGGCCATCGGTTCCCGCTATGTCAGTGGGGTGAACGTCGTCAACTGGCCCATAGGGCGGGTGCTGATGAGTTATTTCGCGTCAGACTATGTCCGTCTGATCACGGGGCTCAAGATTCACGACACGACGGCCGGATATGTGTGTTACAGACGGAAAGTGCTGGAGACCATTCCTTTGGACCAGATTCATTTCAAAGGTTATGCCTTTCAGATCGAGATGAAATATACTGCATATAAAATAGGTTTTAAGATTAAGGAAGTGCCGGTGGTATTCATCAACCGTCGTGAAGGGACGAGTAAGATGAGCGGCGGCATTTTCAGCGAAGCTTTCTTCGGGGTGATTCGCCTTCGCCTGAACAGTTGGTTTCGCAAGTACCCGAAGCTTCCTGAATAAGCATGACTATAGAAGAACTTTGCGCTTTGTATGGCAGATTGCCCCAGGCAGCTGCCCTTGTCAAGTCTCTGGAGGAAAAGTCCAAGAAAACGCTCTTCCTCAAGGGACTTGTTGCGTCAGCCACACCCTTGCTCTTTGCATCGGTCTACAACCGCCTTCATCGTACGCTTGTCTTTATTCTTGACGATGACGATGACGCGGGATATTTTTATCATGACCTGACCCAGATCCTTGGTCAGGACCGTGTACTTTTCTTTCCGAGTAGTTTCAAGCGGGCTGTGAAATACGGTCAGCGTGATCCCGCCAATGAGATCCTGCGCACCGAGGTCCTCACCAGATTGACCGGTGTGGACCCTGCGACCGGCTCTCAACTGCCACAGGCAAAGGCTGATCCGGAGATGGAGACGTATATCGTCACCTATCCGATGGCTCTGTCGGAACTGGTGATCTCACGGACCAAACTCAACCGGCAGGTCGTCAGACTGAAGGTGGGGGACAAACTCGAGATCTCGGACTTGGCCAATCAACTCCGCACCTTGGGTTTCAAGGAACAGGATTATGTCTATGAGCCGGGGCAGTTTGCTTTGCGTGGGAGTATTCTGGATGTCTATTCCTTCAGTTGTGAATATCCTTACCGTATAGACTTCTTCGGAGACGAGGTCGATACGATCCGCACTTTCGAAGTGGAGGACCAGTTGAGCAAGGACAAGAAGACCGATATAGAGATTGTCCCCGAGTTGGCGCAGCATGAGAGTGAGAAAATGCCTTTCCTGCAATTCCTGCCTGAGGACAGTGTACTGTTGTCGAAGGATTTCACCTTCGTCCGTGACCGGATAGACCAGATCTATAATGAAGGTTTTTCCACTCAGGCTTTGACGGAACGGTTGGAGGGTGTCCCTGAACAGGACCAGAAGCAGATCATGCTCCAGATGAAAAGAGAGAACATGCTCTGCATGGCATCCCAGTTTGTCGCTGACTCCGCGAAACTCCAGTGCGTGGAATTCGGGTCGGAGGCCAACAGGCAGAATACGGTCCTCTCGTTCAATATAGAGCCGCAGCCGCTCTATCATAAGAATTTCCAACTCCTCTCCCAGAGTCTGGAGGACTACCTCTTGAAGGGCTACCAACTCTATATCCTGGCGGATAGCGAGAAGCAGAACCAGCGCTTGAAGGAGATCTTTGCAGGGGATGAACTGGCATCTTATCATATCCGGTTTACACCTGTCGACCATACGTTGCATGAGGGGTTTGTAGACAATGATCTCAAACTCTGTCTTTTTACTGATCACCAGATATTTGACCGTTTCCATAAGTACAGTCTCCGCTCTGACAGTGCCCGTCTCGGCAAGATGGCTCTGACGATGAAGGAACTGCAGGAGATGGATATCGGCGACTATATCATCCATGTCGATTTCGGAATCGGCAAGTTCGGTGGTTTGGTCAGGGTTCCTCTGCCCCCTGATCCCCGGCATCCTGAAAGGAATGGCAAACAGGGGTATCAGGAGATGATCCGCATCATCTACAGGAACAATGACAAGGTGGATGTATCCATTCATAGCTTGTATAAGATTTCCAAGTACAGGAGCAATGATACAGATCAGCCGCCACAGTTGTCTACCCTCGGTACAGGCGCGTGGAACCGCCTGAAGGAAAAGGCGAAGAAGAAGATCAAGGACATTGCCCGTGACCTCATCAAACTGTATGCCGAGCGGCGGCGGGAAAAGGGTTTCGCCTTCAGCCCCGATACCTATATGCAGCATGAGTTGGAGGCGAGTTTCATGTATGAAGATACCCCTGACCAGTATAAGGCAACTCAGGATGTCAAGCGTGATATGGAGTCGCCTCGCCCGATGGACCGCCTCGTATGCGGGGATGTCGGTTTCGGAAAAACGGAAGTGGCCATCAGGGCTTCCTTCAAGGCCGTCTGCGACTCCAAGCAGGTCGCTGTACTGGTGCCGACAACGATTCTGGCCTATCAGCATTATCAAACGTTCATGCAACGGTTGAAGGAGATGCCGGTGCGTGTGGAATATCTTTCCAGGGCACGGTCAGGGAAAAAGACGAAAGAGATATTGGAGGATCTGGCCTCCGGCAAGATCGATATTCTGATTGGTACGCAGAAATTACTGGGCAAATCTGTGAAATGGCACGACCTCGGGCTTCTCGTCATTGACGAAGAGCAGAAATTCGGGGTTTCTACAAAGGAGAAACTCCGGAAGTTGAAGGTCAATGTCGATACCCTCACGATGTCGGCAACGCCTATCCCCCGGACTCTGCAGTTCTCTCTGATGGGTGCCCGGGATATGAGTATTATCCGTACGCCGCCACCTAACAGGTATCCTATTCATACGGAAGTGGATAACTTCGGTCACGAGGTTATTGCCGATGCCATCAATTTTGAGATGAGCCGCAATGGTCAGGTGTTCTTTGTCAGCAACCGTATCTCCAGCCTTCCTGAACTGGCGAATTTGATCCATAAGTATGTCCCTGACTGTAGGGTGGCCATCGGCCATGGTCAGATGCCTCCGGAACAGTTGGAGAAGATTCTCATGGGGTTCTATCAGTATGATTACGATGTTCTTCTCTCTACGACAATCGTCGAGAACGGTATAGATATCCCGAATGCCAATACGATCATCATCAATGATGCGCACCGGTTCGGACTTGCTGACTTGCATCAGATGAGAGGGCGTGTAGGACGTTCCAACAAAAAGGCGTTTTGTTATCTCTTGGCTCCACCGAAAAGCAGTTTGACAACTGAGGCACGACGCAGACTGGATGCCCTTGAGAACTTTTCCGAACTCGGGAGTGGCATCAACCTGGCCATGCAGGATCTGGATATCCGTGGTGCCGGTAATCTTCTCGGAGCTGAACAAAGCGGCTTTATGGAAGACCTCGGTTATGAGACGTACCAGAAGATCCTCACTCAGGCGGTTACGGAACTGAAGAACGACGAGTTCCAGGATCTCTATTCTGAGGAAATGCAACAGGGTCAGGTGGTGACTGGTGATGATTTCGTGGATGACTGTGCCGTGGAGAGTGATCTCGAAATGTACTTCCCGGACAATTATGTACCCGGAAGCAGCGAGAGAATGTTGCTCTACCGTGAACTTGACCAGATAGAAGATGATCAGGCTCTTGAGGCCTATCGGAAACGACTGGTCGACCGTTTTGGCCCGATTCCTCACGAAGGTGAGGAGTTGATGAGAGTGGTTCGACTACGCTGGTTGGGCAAGCATCTCGGTTGTGAAAAGATCATCCTCAAACAGGGGAATATGCAACTCCAGTTTGTCAGCAATGAGAAGAGTCCTTTCTTCCAGAGCCAGACTTTCGCTGCAGTCATCAAGTATGCGACAACTGATGTGAAACGGGTGAAGATGAAAGAGAAGAACGGACGTCGCCTGATGATCATCAGTAATGTGCCTTCCGTTGAGGCAGCCTGCAGTTTGTTGGAAAAGATAGGAAACTTGAAATGAGATTTTCCACTTTTAGGAAAACCTCATTTCAGGTACTTCAATCAATGTATTGTTTTCAATTTTTCTTGACATGATCGGCGCTGACTTCAGGAACATCTTTCAGGTCTTCCTGAATTTCTTCATCGCTGATATGATAGTTTTGGAGGTCGCCGTTGATATAATTCTCGTAGGCCGTCATGTCTAAAAGTCCATGTCCGCTAAGGCAGAAGAGTATCACTTTTTCCTGACCTGCCTCACGGGCTTTCTTCGCCTCTCGTATCACGGCTGCAATGGCATGGCAACTTTCAGGTGCAGGTATGATGCCTTCTGTCCGGGCAAAAAGCATACCGGCTTTAAAACTCTCTAGTTGTGGAATGTCTACTCCGTGCATGAAATGGTCCTTCACAAGTTGGGAAATGATCATGCCGGCTCCATGGTAGCGCAGGCCGCCTGCATGGATATTTGCGGGTTTGAAATTGTGTCCGAGCGTGAACATAGGAAGTAAAGGCGTATAACCTGCCTCATCCCCGAAATCATATTCGAATTTTCCACGTGTCAGTTTCGGACAACTGTCAGGTTCGGCCGCAATAAATTCCGTATGCTTACCGTCTTTGAAATTATGGCGCATGAACGGGAAAGCGATTCCTCCGAAATTACTTCCTCCACCGAAACAAGCGATGATTTGGTCAGGATATTCACCGGCCATCTCCATCTGTTTTTCAGCTTCGAGACCGATTACGGTCTGATGGAGTGCGACATGGTTGAGGACACTGCCCAGAGTGTATTTACAGTGGGGAGTGGTGGTGGCCAGTTCGATGGCCTCACTGATGGCAGTTCCCAAAGAACCCGGATGATTGGGGTCATGGGTGATGATATTTTTGCCTGCCCTCGTAGACATTGACGGTGAACCTTCTACCGTCGCTCCAAATGTCCTCATGATGGCGGAACGGTAAGGTTTTTGCAACATGGATATCTTTACTTGGTAGACGGCAGCTTCGAGTCCATAGAGGCGTGCTGCATAACTCAAGGCTGCTCCCCATTGACCTGCCCCTGTTTCCGTAGTGACATTGGTATCGCCCTCTTGCTTGCAATAGTAGCATTGAGGCAGGGCGGAATTGATCTTGTGAGATCCCAAAGGATTGGTCGATTCATTCTTAAAGTATATATGTGCCGGTGTGTCCAAGGCTTTTTCGAAGGCGTAGGCACGTACGAGTGGCGTTGACCGGTAGTACGTGTATTTCTCACGTACTTCATCAGGAATATCAATCCATGGATGTTCTGAATCCAGTTCTTGTTTAGAACATTCAGCATTGAAAATATGACTGAGATCCTCTGCCGTCAACGGTTTCAGAGTTGAAGGATTGAGAGGCGGTAAAGGTTTATTGGGCATTTCTGCCTGAATGTTATACCATTGATAGGGGATGTCCTTTTCTTCAAGAATAAATTTTTTCTGTCTCATCTTCTTAGTGTTTTATTGGTCATTATATACTGCAAATATAATGTAAAACTAGGACTAAATGAATTTTTCTGATAGATTTGTTGATATTGAGAGGATAAGAATTTTTTTTGCCACCTTTGTGTATGTACCCATACCATAAGTATAGTATTTTATTTAAAAAACAGAGAGAAATGTTTTCTAAACCATAATTTTATTTAAAAAACAGAGAGAAATGTTTTCTAAACCATAAATAATTTATAACTTTGTTCCCAATGAAACGATTTTTCACATTCCTGTTGATTGCACTTATGATGGTGGGTACCGTCGGTGTAAATCAGACGCTCCATTATTGTGATGGGGAGTTGATTGGTTTTGTGATGAATGGTTTCCAATACCAGAACCAGAAAGGCGACAGTATGGCGAAGGCGATGTGCATGGATATGGATTCCCATTGCAGCCATTGCCATTTTGTCCACTATGTTTATCACGTATCTTCTTTTGTGCAAGGGGCACAAACTGCAGTTCAACCATTAGTGGTCTTGAAGGTTTGGCTCCATGGATTTTCAGGAGTTCTACCTGATCCGCTGTGTATGATTTTAGGGGGCAGAGAGAAAGTTTTCGGACTTTACCAGTCTCCTTTTCATTCTTTGAAGATACCGTTAGGGAGAGGACTACGGGCTCCTCCTGCAACCGTATAATTTATTTTATCAACTTTCTTGAAGGGATTTCTGTCTTTACAGAAATCTGATTTCAATGTGTGTCCAAGTGTCTGTTTATTTGGGAGAATATCACTGTCCGGTGAATTCTTCCAGAGCAACTATGCACACAAGCACAGTCCGAAAGGTACAGAAGGTTGATTTTCCGATTTTATCCATTTTGGAGCACGGCGTGCTATACGATGGTAAAGTCGACAGATTTAAAATATAAATTATAGGTTGTTGAAATGCTTAATCGAATTATAAAGTATTTTTTGCATAACCGGATTATTTCAGCACTGATTTTGATTGCTGTTATTATCGGGGGTGTTGCTACGGCACCGTTTGACTGGCATACCGGAATTATTCCCAGGGATCCGGTATCAGTAGATGCAATTCCGGATATAGGTGATAATCAGCAAATTGTGGCGACAGAATGGATGGGGCGCTCTCCAAAGGATGTGGAACAGCAAATCACCTATCCGCTGACCACTGCATTGTTGGGCATACCAGGTGTCAAGTCGATCCGATCTACATCCATGTTCGGTATGTCTTTCGTGTATATTATCTTCAAGGATAATGTGGATTTCTATTGGAGTCGTTCTAGGATTCTGGAAAAATTGAATGCTTTGCCTTCAGGTTTGCTTCCCGAAGGCGTAAAACCGAGTTTGGGTCCTGATGCAACGGCTTTGGGACAAGTGTTCTGGTATACGCTTGAAGGGCGTAACCCGAAAACTGGGCAGCCTGCAGGAGGTTGGAGTCCTGAAGAACTGCGTACAATCCAGGACTATCAGGTCAAATATGCGCTGAATTCTGTCGATGGCGTCTCTGAAGTCGCTTCTATCGGGGGCTATGTCAAAGAATATCAGGTCGATCTTGATCCTGATGCTATGCGGTCATTTGGCGTCAATATAGATCAGGTCATGCAAGCAGTGAAAAATTCAAATATTGATGTGGGGGCAGGAACTCTTGAACTTAATAAGGTGGAGTATCAGATCCGTGGGCTGGGTTATATCAAGAATTTACAGGATCTGGAAAATGCAGCAATTACTTCTCGTGACGGTCAACCCGTGAGGGTCAAAGATGTCGCACATGTCAGTTTTGGACCTGCAGAACGACGTGGGGGACTGGACAAGGAGGGTCAGGAGGCTGTTGGCGGTGTAGTCGTAGCACGTTACGGTTCTAATCCCATGGATGTTATCACCCAGATTAAGGATAAAATCAAACAGATCGGGAATAGCCTGCCACAAAAGACTTTGAGTGATGGTACGGTCTCCAAGGTATCTGTCGTTCCATTCTATGACCGGACACAATTGATCAAGGAAACGATCGGGACGTTGGACAGCGCCTTGAATCATGAGGTGCTGATTTGTATCATCGTCGTACTTGTTCTGGTTTTCAATCTCCGTACTTCGGTGGTCGTGGCGAGTCTCCTGCCTTTGTCGGTGCTCCTGACATTTATAGTAATGAAGTTGACGGGCATAGAAGCGAATGTCGTCGCTCTTTCGGGGATAGCCATAGCCATTGGCGTGATGGTCGATGTTGGCGTAGTCTTTATGGAAAACACGCTGCGAAGGTTGTATGAGTTGCATGATGAAGACGGTCATGTCAGAGGGGTGGAGTTGGAAGATGTCATCTATCGTTCCGTGACGGAAGTGTCCTCGGCCATTATGACGGCAATGGTTACGACGATCGTAAGTTTTATGCCGGTATTTGCCATGCAGGCACAGGAAGGTAAGATGTTCCACCCATTGGCTTATACGAAAACATTTGCCTTGGCATCAGCTTTGGTTCTTGGAATAGTTTTATTGCCGACACTGGCTTATTGGATCTTTTCTTTACGCGTTCCTATTGTTAAATGGACGTCTCCGGTCATCAACCGGATTGAACCTTTGCGACTGTGGGTTGCTGCAAGAAAAAATTCCGGCTATCGGAAATATCTGAATCAACTGTCTATCGGGATCGTTGTCTTACTGGCAGTGTATGTACTTGCTTCCACATGGCTGCCTTTGGGCCCTGATAATGGAATCATACTGAATACACTGTTTGTGGCAGCGATCGTGGCTGTTATTCTGACCGCTTTGTGGCTATTGGTCATTTACTATGAGACGATCCTCCGCTGGTGTCTGACCCACCGCTGGCAGTTTATGCTTATTCCTGGCGTGACACTCGTCTTGGGACTTATGATTTGGGCGCATACCGGCAAAGAGTTTATGCCAAATCTAGATGAAGGTTCTTATTTGTTGATGCCTTCGAGTATGCCTAACTCTGGCGTAGAAGCAAATATCAATGACGTCAAACTTTTGGATCAGCGTATTAAGACGATTCCTGAGGTGGAATCTGCTGTGGGGAAATGGGGGCGAGCCAATTCCGCACTTGATCCTGCCCCGATCTCCATGTTTGAAGTGACAGTTAGTTATTATCCGGAATACAAGATAGGAGAGGATGGCAAACGCGCTCGTTTCAAGACTGATCATAAGGGGCGTTTTCTACTTGTAGGCGGAGGGGTATATGATCCTTCTGAAAGTTTCAGGGTTGTGCCGGATGACAGTTTGATTCCAAGTGCCCATGGTCAGTATTATCGCCAATGGCGTCCGGAGATTCGGACAAAAGATGATATATGGGCTAAAATATCGGAAGTCGCAGCACTTCCCGGACTTACGGGATACCCCAAACTACAGCCTATAGCGACACGAGAAGTGATGCTTTCCACGGGTCTGCGGTCTCCTATGGGATTGAAGATCTTCGGCCCAGACTTGAACGCTATCGAAATTGCAGGTATGCAGTTGGAAAAGGCCTTAAAGCACGTTCCTCTTGTAGAGAAATCGTCGGTTTACTACGACCGTTCTACAGGGGCTCCATATATAGAAATCCATCCGGACCGTGAGAAAATGGCACGTTATGGCATTCAGGTCAATGATTTGCAGAATGTGATATCTACAGCTATAGGAGGCATGGAAGAAAGTGTAGCTGTTGACGGACGTGCCCGTTTCCCGATTCGTGTACGTTATGCCCGTGAACTTAGAAATGCTCCTGATGCGCTGGGGCATATTCTGATACCTACTTCTGACGGCAGCCAAATTCCTTTGAGTGAAGTAGCCAGCCTGCAGTTTGCTGACGGTGCTACAATGATCAAGAGTGAGAATGCTTTTCCTGTCGGCTATGTGACTTTCGACAAGGTGGGGAATACTGCAGAGGTAACTGTCGTGAATAAGGCAAAGCGTTATCTTGACGGTCAGGTGAAATCTGGTAAAATCGTTCTTCCCAAAGGCGTTTACTACCAGTTTACCGGCAGTTATGAGCAGGAGATTCATGCCACTAAGCGGTTGGCTTTGATTATCCCTGTGGCCCTGTTGTGTATTCTGATGATACTTTATTTCCAGTTTAAGTCGGTTACAGCTTCTCTGATCCATTTTTCAGGGGTGTTCGTGGCTTTTGCAGGCGGATTTATTCTGATTTGGCTTTACGGTCAACCTTGGTTTATGAATTTCAGTATAGCAGGTGAGAACATGAGAACTCTTTTTGGAATGCATACGATCAATTTGAGCGTAGCGGTCTGGGTCGGGTTTATCGCCCTGTTTGGGATAGCTACTGATGACGGTGTCTTGATGGGAACCTATATCCATCAAGTCTTCCTGCATGATCATCCGGATACGAAAGAGGGTATAGTAGAAGCTGTGGTTCATGCGGGGCTGAAGCGTGTCAGACCTGCATCGATGACTACGGCAGCAACACTGATCGCTTTGTTGCCAGTGCTGTCGTCTACAGGGAAGGGTTCGGATATTATGGTTCCTATGGCAATACCCACCTTTGGAGGTATGTTGATTCAAACCATGACGATGTTTGTGGTCCCTGTCCTGCAGTGCTCTTGGCGGGAAAATGTGTTGAAGAATAAAATAAGACGTGAAAAAAGGAAGTTAACGGTATGAAAAAAATATACTTTATAGCACTTATTGTCGTTCTGATAAACACGGCAAAAGGTTTTGCCCAAACAGATAGTTTGAAGAATTACATGGTCATGGCCGTGCAGAACAGTCCGTCAGCGCAGGCGGCTTACCGCAGTTATGAAGCTGCCCTGCAACGTATAATCCCTGCCGGATCTCTAGATGACCCACAGATCTCAGCAGACTTTTATCCTAAGCCTATGGCTCTTGTGGACGGAAAGAACATTGCGAATATCAATGTGATGCAGATGTTCCCTTGGTTTGGGACACTCAAGGCTTCCAAACAGGAAAAGTCCTGGCTCGCAGAGGCCGCTTATCAGCAATACCGAAAGGTGGGGCTGAGTTTGGCTCTGGATGTTCAGAAATCTTGGTACAAGATGTTGTCTCTTCATGAACAGAGTTATACACTAGGGGACAATATCCGTTTGTTGGAGAATATCAAAAAGATGGCTTTGTTCAAATATAAGACTCCGGATGTCATGTATGGTATGGGAAAAGGCAGTGGAGGCAATGCGAAGATGAGTGATCAGTTGAGAATTCAGGTTGAGATAGAGAAACTTCAGGAGCAGAAAGAAGACGTTGAATCCCAGTTGGCAACTTTGATGAGACAATTTAATATTCTGCTGCACCGTAATGAGAATATTCCAGTGGTTCTTCCTGATACTCTTATAGAAACATTGATGCCTGTTGTCAATGTTGAAGACATTGAACAAAGAGATCCTCAACTTTTCCAGTTGAAAGCCCAGGGGAATTCATATTTGGCTCAGAAAGAGAAGGCTGAAAAGATGGGGTTGCCGATGTTGGGTGTCGGAGTAGGCTGGATGTTTAACGAGAAGCGGAATGTGGGTCATTCAACTAGTGACATGGGTGACAATATGAATCACATGAATGGTATGGATATGCCGATGCTGATGCTGAAAGTTTCTTTGCCTATCTATCGCAAGAAAGTGAAGGCCCAGGAACGGGCTGCCGCTTTGATGAAGGCCAGTTCGGATGAGAGTTATGCGGCCCAAGTGGATGTGCTCAGGGGCAGGTATGAAGAAATCATTCGAGAGGGCAAAGAAGAAAGGCGGAGAATTCAACTTTGTGACAAGGAAGGTACAATCCTTGATCATACTATTTCTTTGATGAGTTCTGAATATGCTAATGGGACTTCTTCAATCACAGATATTTTGCAGACACAACGAACGTTGATTGATTTTAAGTTGAAGAGATATGATGCAGTTGCAGCCTACGACATGGCAGTAGCGGAGATGGAGAATATAGATGCCGTAAATGATTTCAGTACGCATAAGGAAAGATGATGAAACATAAAATTTTAACAATATGGAAGTCCAATAGGTGGATCAGATACGTTCTGATATTATTGGCGGGATTGTTCTTCGGATGGTTGTTCTTCCATTCCTCTTCCGGTGAGTCTAGACCGACCGTGGACCGTCAGAGTCATAGAAAACAGATTTGGACATGCTCTATGCATCCCCAAATCAGATTGGACCATCCGGGTAAATGCCCGATATGTGGAATGGATCTGGTCCCGGTGAAGAATACCTCTTCGTCAGGGATGAGTATGGCTTCCGATGCTGTTCAGATGAGCAGCGAGGCGATGGCTCTTGCCAATGTGGAAACAGCTGTTGTGGGGGAAGGTTCGCTTAATCGGCAAATCCGCCTTTTCGGTAAGATAGCACCTGATCAGCGGACGCAGCAGTCTCAGACATCATACGTCGCAGGACGTATCGAACGTCTTTTCGTGAATGCTGTCGGTGATCACATCTCCAGAGGCCAAACGATAGCTGTCATCTATTCTCCGGAGTTGTATACCGCTGAACAGGAATTGGTTGAGGCCCTGCAGTTTGATGACAGTAGACAGAGGAAAGTTCTGGTAGAGGCAGCAGTGGAGAAACTCCGGTTGTTGAATGTGGACAATGGGCAGATCAGGAGAGTGCTGAAAAGTAGAAAACCTTCTCCTTTCGCAGAGTTGAAAGCAAATACGACAGGGACGGTGATAGCCAAGAGTGTCAACCAGGGAGATTATGTGAATCAAGGAGCTGTGCTGATGCAGATTGCCAATCTCTCTACTGTTTGGGCAATGTTCCAGGCTTATGAGAATGATCTGCCGTTCATCCACGTGGGTGAACGGATACAGTTCACGGCTGAGGCTATTCCTGGGAAGGTGTTTATAGGCACAGTCTCATTCGTAGATCCCATTATTGATGACAAGTCTCGGACGGCAGGGGTCAGGATAGTTCTGGCTAATCGTGGAGGACTTTTCAAACCGGAAATGCTTGTTTCCGGATATCTATCAGTGTCGCCGGGGCGTTACCGGAATGATCTCGTTGTCCCTAAGTCAGCGGTGTTGTGGACGGGGAAACGTTCAGTTGTCTATGTTAAGGAGCCAATGAAAGGCATGACTGCTTTTTCTATGCGTCAGGTTACTCTTGGTCCTTCTCTTCAAAATGGCTATGTGGTCCTTAGCGGACTGTCAAGGGGCGAACAGATTGTAGTTAATGGTACTTTTGCAGTAGATGCAAGTGCCCAATTGGAAGGCAAGCCTTCGATGATGGATCATTGATGATCTTCCGAGTGATTTTATAACATAATGAAAAAGAGGGGCTGCCAATAGTGGAAGTCCAAATATAAATAATAACTTTTAAAACAAACAGAAATGAAAAAAATGATGGTATTAATGATGTCTGCACTCTTATTGAGTGGCGTAGCATCGGCAAAGGTCGTAAAGACGACATTCAAAGTAGGCGGCGTATGCAATTCCTGCAAAGCAAGAATAGAGAAAGCCGCACAATCTGTAAAAGGCGTGAAAACGGCTTCTTGGAATGTGGAGAGCAAGCAATTGAATTTGGCTTATGACAACCAACTGACTACTCCTTTGAAAGTGGAGACTGCCATTGCCAAAGTTGGTCATGATGCCGGTTCCGTGAAGGCCAGTACTGCAGCTTACAATAAATTACCGGGATGCTGCAAGTATCGTAAGTAATGGTGTAACAGAAATTTTAAAGTAATGTGAATGGTTCTCCTTGGGGTCGTAGAGATCTCTCGGAGAACCATTTTTTGTTATATAAGAGGGGGAGCATAAATAAAGGGCATGCCAATTTAGTTCATTGACACACCCTTCCTAAAACCATTTATAAAATAATAGATAGAAATCGTTTTATTCCTTCAGGAGTTTTGCAACTTCAGCATCGATGTGTTCGATTTTCTCAGTCGGTTCAAACCGTTCTACTACCTGTCCTTTTTTGTTGATCAGAAACTTGGTGAAGTTCCACTTGATGTCAGGTTTGCTCTCGTAGTCAGGATCCTTTTCAGAGAGCATCTTGTTGAGATTGGGGTAGATGGGGTTGGTTATATCCCATCCTGCAAAACCCTTCTGGGATTTGAGGAATTTATAGAGTGGTTCGGCATCGTCGCCGTTGACCTTTATCTTCTGGAACTGAGGAAATTTGATACCGTAATTGAGTTGGCAGAACTGATGGATGCTTTCGATTGTACCGGGTGCCTGCTGGGCAAACTGGTTGCAGGGGAAGTCGAGGATCTCGAAACCTTGGGAATGATACTTCTCATAGAGGTTCTCCAGATCCGTGTAAGTTGGAGTGAAGCCACACTTTGTGGCGGTATTGACGATCAAGATCACCTTATTCGCATATTTCTTCAGGGAGACAGGTTTGCCATTCATGTCCTTGACCGTGAATTGGTAAACTGTCTTTGCGTTTTTTGAATGTGTTTTGGTGTTCTTGGAAATTGCATTGCCGTTATTCGGATTTGCAGAACTCACGGAAATGGAATAACTGCCTTGTGACCGCATATTATCGTTGAAAGCATAGTCTGCATTTTGAGCGCCTGCGCTTGCTGCCAGCAAAGCGAAAAGGCACATAGAATATATTTTCTTTTTCATCATGATGAATTTAATTAGGTGTCCCTTCTATAAGGGCTATAGATTTTGTTATATCTCAATGCAAATATAAGGAATAATTCTGAGATTATCAGATTTCTTGGAAAAATTACTGATTTAGGCAACTAAATAGGGCATAAATAAAGGGCATGCCGATTATTCATTGGCATACCCTTCCTAAAACCATTTATAAAATATGTATTATTCCTTCAAGAGTTTCTCGATTTCAGCAGCGACGTGTTCGATTTTCTCGGTAGGTTCAAAGCGTTTTACCACTTGACCCTTCTTGTTGATCAAGAACTTAGTGAAGTTCCATTTGATGTCAGGTTTGTTCTTGTAGTCAGGATCTTCCTTGGAGAGGATCTTGTCTAGAACCGGATAGATAGGATGTGTCTCATCCCATCCTGCGAAGCCTTTCTGCTCTTTGAGGAATTTATAGAGAGGCTCGGCATCATCGCCGTTTACCTTGATCTTCTTGAATTGAGGGAATTTGGTACCATAGTTGAGTTTGCAGAACTGATGAATGCTCTCATCCGTACCAGGAGCCTGTTGAGCGAACTGGTTGCAAGGGAAATCAAGGATTTCGAAACCCTGAGCATGATACTTCTCATAAAGTTTCTCCAAGTCTGCATAAGTTGGAGTAAAACCACATTTTGTCGCAGTGTTGACAATCAGGAGCACTTCATTAGCATACTCCTTCAAGGATACAGGATTTCCTTTTCTGTCCTTGACAGTGAATTCGTAAATTGTTTTCATTTTCTTAGTTTATCTAATTGATAAAATTGTTTAAGAACTGATTCTTTTTCATTCTTTACTGTAACGCAAAGATAGTTAATTATATCGTGAAAACAAATTGAATTTTGAAAAATATTTCATTTTTTAGGGATATTTTAATATACACCTATTTGTAAAAGGTACAAATATCGAAGAGGGAGCCTGAAATAAGGTTTCGATTCCCTTTTGTGGTGAATCCTGATGTAATTAGGGATAAGTCGACGTCTTCCAGAGAATTGTGTTTCGTTCTTGACGGCGTTAATTTTGCTTTAAATGCTTGTAATTCTTATGGCGGAAGCAGAGATTTCTCATTGAGATGATGATACAGTTGACTTATTCGAATGGAACCGACCAAAATGCAGGATAATGGTCCACCAAAATGCAGGATAATGGTATACCATTTTGCACCATATTGGTTTTGTGTGATTTTAATACCATACACTTGCTCAACGTGACTGGAAGCAACAACCGGTGCATTTCTTACTCAAGCAGGATACTATAGGGGTAGAATAGAGAGTTTTATAGTGTTCATTTTCGATATTTAGCTTTCTGAATGACGGTCTTTCACTTTCCGAATGTGTTGTTCCTATAGACTTGATACGAATGAAACTTTTATGTTTTATTATAGGTCTAGCTGGTGTTGAGTTTGGTTGGAGTGGAATAGAGGTTGCAAGAAAGTCTGAGGTATCCTGTCATGAAGGCTTTTTCCTCAATAATGGCAAAAAGAATGAGTGATGTCGGTTAAATTGACCAAGAATGGTTTGAAAAAGCATAAAATAAAGGTCGTTTCCTTGGTTCGTAATTATAAAATACCTATTTTTGCAAAGAAAATATTGATATAAACAATAAAACGAAAACCCATGAAACGATTTACAGTATTTTTGGCGTTGGCACTTATATCCTTTTTCTCTATATTTCTGACTTCCTGCGATAAAGACCAACAAACGGCTATAGAACTTTGGGGTACTTGGAAGGGGACGATCAATGTTAAAGCATTCAACTCTCGTCATACTAAATACACTTATACGGTATGGCATTTTGAAGGAAAACCCGGATCCAGGCAGGGAAATGGCTGGGAGAGAGATTTTGGGCAGGACGGAAGTTCTTATAAAAGCGATTTCCGCTGGGCTGTCAGTGACGGTGTCATACAGTTGACCTATAATAATGACAGTTGGAGTACCGTGTACATTTACGACTGGTCAATTTCAGGTGAGGATGATAACTCTAAATATTTTGACGGTCAAATAGATGATGGGAGCGGTAATCGGATACGGTTCCAATTGGACTATGATTATGATAATAGGTATTGATGGTGACTGAGGAGTTGCCTCATCTTTAGATGTCTTGCCGGTCCTCAATTCAGAATTGGAAGTATCAGAAGTCTGTTTTATAGGGAAATCCCCCTGCAAAATAGGAAGATTGTATACTTAATGAATATATTTTCTTCTAACTTTGCCAAAGAAAATAATAAAAATAGGAGATGACTATAATGAAGAAATTAACAATGGCGCTGATGGCACTAACCCTGGGGGCGATGCCATTCTTGTTCGCAGGTTGTGACGATACTGATGATTGGGATTATTATAATCCTTGGGATGATGGCTTTAGCTGGGATAACCCTTGGTGGTACAATTACGGCGATGGTGGTTATAATTGGAATGACGACTATGACAATGACCGGAATGACAACAATGATGACTATATTCTCACTGAGGCACAGGCTCTCAATGGTGAATGGCGAGGGAAGATGCAGTATGCTAGTGGTAAATATCAGCAAACCTATGAATTCAACTGTGATATGACTTTCACGCAATATAACCGAAATGCCGTGAATGGTACAGGATATGAAACGGATACATCAGGCGACCAGACACAGACACTGCAATTCAATTGGTATGTGGATGAGAGTAACGGAAATATCAATATCAAATATAAAAGTACTGACGGTAAATCAAAAGATAAAACGTTCGTCATGGACGCTCAGGCAAACCAGAGAGGTTTCAGTCTGAAAGAGGGTGATTATTTTGATGGTTATATGATCGGTACCAATACGGACGACATGGCTTATATTGAGTTGGATCGTGTTACAGATGGTACTCGAGCTGCCGTTGGTCAAAACCGCCTGTTCGGTTCAAAGAATTTACTTAAACAGAAGATGAATGCACCGCAAAGACTGCTTAAGCGGTAGAATACGATATAGTGGATTAAGTGGCGTAATAAGTAATATAAAGAAGAAGCCGTGCGAAGGAAATCCTTGCACGGCTTCAGTCGTTAATATAGGCAGTACATTTTAATTGAATCCCCAAGCTCTTTTCACATTCGTAACATTCAGGTTTTCTACTTCTTTTTCTATTTCATCAGGAAGGTTGCAGAAGAAGTCAAGTCCGGTCTTTTCCTGCAGTGTCTCAATATTCACGATATAAGGTCTGAGGTCTTTACTGGTTGTCGTGTTGTTGGCATCAAACCAGAACCCGATGGCCTTATAACCTGATTTGTTCTTCATCAGGACAGCACTGAAAAAATACTTTGGTACGACGAGGTTGTTCTTCCCTGTTGTATAGTTTCCTTCGCTGATCGTACCGCCTTTGCAGACAAAGAGCGTATCGGTCGTAGGTGAGGATATTGAAATCCAGTCCCGGAGCTGCTCTTCCATGACTTCCCAAATCCCTGCATTGAAATTATCTTTTTGTGCGGTCATATTTGACAGAAAGAAGGTTTGGTAATTTGCTAAAGTGGAGTACAACCGGTCAGCAGAAGGGCAGAGGTGACCATGGTCATAACCGGAACCCTTATAGGGGTCAATGGAGGAACGGTATTTTGAAGGCAGACTTGGATCTTGTGGATACTGGTCTTCACCGTCTCCCGGTTCATATCTTGTCGCATTACTCGGTCGGTTGTTGGCATACATTTCATAGCAGGTGAAAAGATTTGCCTTTTTTGTCTTATCCCATGCCAGTGAATAGTTGACATCCTGTCTGGTGCTGCCCGGTTCAGGTGCATAGTGGACGATGATCGTATCGTTCCCGGCTGAAGAAACTTTAGGAAATTCGAAACGGGTAACTTCGGAAGGCAGTCCTGTTGTGACAACATTCCTGTTTGTGTTACCTGACATATCGGATCCGCTGCCGTTGTCGTCATTGCTGCTACTGCTGCATCCTGAAAAAGTAAAAGCGGAGAGGATTAGGATAGATAGGTAACTGGACTGAAATAAATTCATGTGATAAAAATTAAATAGAGGGATAGACAAAGAAAAAGTGCAGACTGACGCATATGCAACTACGTCAGACTACACTCTATAAAGTCCTGTGTGGGATTGAATTCGAATAAATAGATTATTTCTTCAACTTACCGTAACGGTTCATGAAGCGGTCTACACGACCTGCACTGTCTACCAGTTTGCTCTTGCCTGTAAAGAATGGGTGAGAGCTGCTTGAAATTTCAACCTTAACCACCGGGTAAGTCTCTCCTTCAAATTCTACTGTCTCTGTTGCCTTGCATGTAGAACGTGTAAGGAACATATCGCCGTTGGACATATCCTTGAATACGACGGGGCGATAGTCTTTTGGATGAATACCTTTTTTCATTTTAATCTAAATATTTAATTATCAATAATTTCTATTCAACTAAACAGGGAGCAAAGTTACTAATAATTTTGCTCCCTGCCAAATAATCAGCTAAGTTTTTTATTTCGCATAAGTAATGGTAATCGATTTGATCCGGAGTTGGACGCCACCACCTTGCCCAGAAAAAGCATTTACGATTGTGATGGTAGAAGCATCCAAATTATCGAATGATACTTGTGTATTATTCTCTTTTGTTATTTTGATTTCTTTATCCCCACTTTGAGCGTATGCCTCATCATTGCCGTTATATAGTGTGGTATTATTAGCATCTGTCGTAGTAAAAGATATTTTCACTATTTTTTTGCCTGTAGTGGTAATCTTGAGTGTGTTATTTGCATACATCCTTAAAGACTCAAATCCTTTACTTGTACTGTAGGCTGGGGAAGTGGCCCCTTTTCCTTTATCGAAAGTAAGTGTTGTACCATCTGCAAGTGTTGCTGGCTTAGTGATAGTACCTGATTCAAAACCTATTTCGGTAGCAGCTATAGTAACACTGTTTTCATCAGGGGCCTTATGACCGGTAATAGAACTGATCTGACTGTTTTTTATTTCCAGAGTTGTTCCATTTGTACCTGTATAAGAGGTAATCTGACCATAGACAACTACCGTATCACCTTCGGCCAGTTGGTCTGCCGATGTGAATTTTGCGCCATCTAGATAAGCCCCGTGATAGATCTCAAGGTCATTTGTAGATGTCCCATCATCAGAAATATAATAGGTCATATCGCCATATTGGGAATCTACGGTTCCTGTTTTGGCTACTATTCCTTTGATATAAACATTGTCTGCCGGGAGGTTTCCTGTCCCAAAACTCCTTACCTTGGCGACATTGTAAGGCGATGCTTTCGTGCCGTCTCCAGAAGGATCATCGTTGTTTCCACCGCCACCATCTGTGTTTCCGTTGAGAGAGTAGATGTAATTCCCTTGGTTGAATTCACTGGTTCCACTATAATCAACGAGCGTACCGCAAACGACAACCTCATCGTCTGTCTTGATCTCGCTACCTGTAGTAAACTTCTTATTGCCAAGTGCATAACCGCGGAAAACGACTAATTTGTTGTTGCCGTCATCAGAAATATTATAGGTGGCATTGCCAAAAGATGTGTCAATACTTGGCGTACCTGTTATCTTGCCTTTGACATAGATAGTCTTGTCCAGATTTTGTCCTGCTGAAATGTAGTTCAGGGCTGCTGCTACATTGAACGGATCATCTTTGGTTCCTGTCCCGGTGGGGGCTACGGGCGTGACGTGGGTGGTATCACTGTCGGAAGGTAGGTCATAAGGCGACGGAACGTCCTCGCAGCCAGTAAAAGTCATGGCCGTCATGGCCAGAGCAAACAATGAATAGATTAACTTTTTCATGTTTATATGAATTAGGATTTTTCTTTTTTATTGATGTTATTTCGCAGGTGTAATGTCATTCGTGGATCTGAGGAGAATTTGCCAGGTATTCTTGAACCGGGTGAAGATACCTGTTATGTCCACTTTCCCGGTAGGCATGGCTGCATTCGCAAAATCTGCATAGGTGCTTGTACGCAGGACGAGATTCTGACTACTATATTCTGAGAAAGGTCTGTTGACTGCGTTGGACGTAAGTGCAACACTCCCGTCATTGGGGGCATAAACGGCTTTACCGTCAGCGTCTGCTATCGTCACGCCGTGAATGGTCATCAGTTTTCCACTGTTGTCAATCAGATAATTGGAATCCTTTATTTTGCTGACATCAAAGTCTTCTGTCAGCGCTGTTGCCTGGGATGCATCCACTTTGCCAAGCAACTTGACATGGTTCTCCCATGTGTACCTGTCCACTCGGCCTATGGATTTTGCTCCTGTAGAAGCATTGGTGTAGACACCGCCCACTTCACACTGTTGACCGTATCCGCCGATATAGAGGTCTTTCAGATTGATGAGGATTTCCTGTCCTACTGCCAGGAACCCGTGAAGACCTCCTGCATTGATACTCACGATCAAGGCTCCCGTAGAGTCCTGAACCGAGATCTCCTGATAGATATTGCCTTGGTCATCATTGCCGGTGACGATGCCTTTGATCTGGACATCATTGTTGATCTGGGTATAGGCACTGTTGTTGATGACCGTCTTGTACTGGTCTTTTAACTGCCGGATAGTCAATACCTGTGTTTCCTTCAGGTCATTATTGCCGTAAGGGGGATTGGCAGGATCGATGTCAGGCGCAGCATAGTCAGATCCCATGCATGACGTGATAAGACCTGTGATGCACAGAATCAGGGAATATTTGATAACTTGAATTAGTTTCATGACGTTTTGCTTTAGAATCTATAGGATACCTGGAACATTCCGTTCGTTCCATACACGTAAAATTTCTTCGGGTTCTTGGAGAATTTATAGACCCGTTCCTTGCTCAGCGTACCTGTACTTTGGTCTACGGTATAGTCGCTCCGGCTCTGCTCGTAACCGCCGCTGACGATATGCTGGTTGTTGAGGATGTTCGTCACGGAGAAGTTGAAGTTCAACTGTCCGCGTTTCAGTCTCACGCTCTTGCCGATGCTGCCGTCGACCATCCAGCCACCGTGACCTTTGGCCTGGTCAGGTACGATCAGGTTGCCCTCGTTGTCTACGCTTCCCATAGTAGTCAGGGTGTTCTGATAGCGGTAGCTGGGGGAATAGCTGAGGTAAATGCGGTCATAATAGTTGGCTGACAGATCGATGTACCAACCGCCTGTATGGAAGTCGAGACCTGCACTGGCTGCAGTCAGCGGTGTGCCGCTTTCCCTCATGTTCTTGTTCATGATGATGTCATGAGTGATGACTGCAGAATTGGAATTCATGTAATTGACACTGGCGTTGTTGACGTTGCGGGCATCACTCCATGTACCCAATGTCTTCAGGTCGAGGAAGGAAGCGAGTTTGAAATCCATGCCTGCTTCCACACCATAGTATTTCTTCTTGATGCCGGTCATGCTCACATAAGTGAAAGCGTTGGCATCATCGAAGTAGAAGTTCTGCCATTCTGTGACATGGTCCAGATAATTGAAATAAGCATTGACGTTGGCGTGCAGCCATGAGTTCTGATACTGATAATTGAACTCGCTGCTGAAGACATGCTCATCGTGGAGGTTCTGAACGAAGTCATTGTTCATCTCAGGAGAGACAAAGGCCGTGCTTGCCGTAGGCGGGCACCACTCATAACCGACACCGATCTTGAAGACGTGGCCTCTGCCGGCATCTAATGTCAAACTGCCTTTTCCGCCTGCTTCTCCAAAAGTAGCTCTGCCACTCTTGCCATAGGAATTTTCAGGGAACATACCATTCTGCATGTAACCCTTGCGGCGCATCTGCGTCTGGCCTATCTTGCCGGCGAGCATGACGTGGAAGCGTCCGATCGTATTGTCATAGTTGCCCCAGAGAAGGCCCTTCTGAACGAGGATGTTATAATCGTAACCGAACTTGTCCCCATCCTTTACCACTTTGCCTTTACCGTCAGATCCTGCAGTCCTGAGATCGTATTGTACCCTCGGGTCCGTTGCAGAATAGGTGCCGATAGCATAGGTGTTGATATTGTGAAACTGGCTTGCGCCGAGCAGGTCATCCATCGTCTGATAGTGCCTGCCGCTGTTCTCTGCCAATGTCAATCCGGTGTGGATCGTTCCGCCTTGATGGATCTTGGCTGTCAGAGTAGGGTTGACACTTAAGGTGAGGGCATTGTTGTGCTTAGCCTGGATGAAATAGATGGCGTCATTGCCGATAGAGGCAGCTTGCTCGTTGGCAAAATAGAGTTGATTCCAGTCGATCTGGCGGTTGGCCTTGCTGGCTTTCCAGAACTGGTAAGAACTCAACCAACTGTCATAGGAATTTTCATTGTTGTCAGAGGAAGGATCCCAGACATCATAATAACTGCTCGGAAGATTCTTCCAATAGTCCGGCTGTGGATTTTCACTGTTGCTGTATTCGAGTTTGGTGCTCTTATAGATACTGTATCTGCCGAAAACAGAGGTTGTCAGTTTCAGGTCATCATTGATGTTCCAGTCCCAGGTGAGAACACCTGAAGGTGCATAGTCATGTACGACGCGGGAATTGCGCTTGTGTCCGTTTTGGTATCCCCAATAGGGGTTATAGTAATAGTCATTTGCGAGCCAGTAAGCTTCATCCGTCGAAGCACCCTGGGTGGAACGTTCCGTAGGATTTCCCCAAGTTGTGAAAGACAGGGTGCTGCCGGAATTCCATTTCTTCTCGATACCCAAGAAATAGGAGAGGGCGTTGTAGAATGTGCCTTCCACATAACCGTGGTTTGCCCATCTGTAGGTCAGTCCTGCTGATACAGCCCATCCTTTGGAATTGAATCCGGAGGAGTAGGTGTAGATGCCGCGCAGCGTATAGTTGCTGTTGGTAGCGCCTAAAGAGAGGTAATTCCCCGCTCCCTGATTGCCTGAGCGGAAGTCGTAGTTGTTGCTTCCTGCCATCCCCGGCATGGAGAAATTATTGCCCTCGAAAGGCAGTGCAAAATCGGCAGACCGTGTAAAACGATTCAATCCCCCGATATTGGAGTACCGGAACTGTCCTGACTCCATATCGTTCAGTGGAGCGCCGTTGACATAGATTAGGTTGTACTTCTGCGGGAGCGCACGATAGCGGAACCGTACCGGTGAAAAGAGATAACCCACTTCTGAGGCATACTCATTCGTGTTGGAATTCATGATGGTGATGTTTTGTGACATGTCATCATCTTCTCCCAATTGTGCTTCAGTGATCGTAAAGGCATTGTCATCTATCGGTGTCGGCTGCTGGTCCGTTTTTGTGTTTTGGGCCAGCAGTAGAGGACTGTAGAAAGAAAGTGCGATTACTGCAATTTTTACCTGATTATGCATGAATGTAGTTTAATAAAAATTATATCTTAAGTGCAAAGTAACGAAATATATTTTAAATAAAAAAGCTTTTTTGATTAATTTTTCATGAAATATGCCGATAATTCAGTAGAAATTACGATATTTGCACTATGAAAAGAGACGCTTTATTATAACGTATTAGCTTTGAAATATGATTGTCATATAAAAGTAACATGTTGATTAGTTTTAGGTTTTAATTTCGTTAATTATGTCGTTTTCTTCCTCGAAATCCGTATATTTGTCATTCAGTAAATAAATCAGAAGATATGAAAAAACAACTGTTATTCCTTTCAGCGTTGCTGTTCTTGAGTCTGACGATTTCTGCTCAGAAAAAGTTTGCGTGTTACGCTGTAGGATTTTACAACCAGGAGAACCTCTTTGATACTTGCCACGATGTCGGGAAGAATGATTATGAGTTTCTGCCTAACGGGAGTTATCACTGGGACAAACTCCGTTATACGCACAAGATACACAACATGGCGAGGGCTTTGGCTGATATCGGGACGGATGTCCTGCCTAAGGTCGGTTGCACGATGATAGGAATGGCAGAGGTGGAGAATGACAATGTCTTGAATGACCTGATCGCCCAGCCGCCTTTGAAAGCGCGGGGCTACCGCTATATCCATGTCGAAGGTCCTGACCGCCGTGGCATCGACTGTGCCCTGCTCTATAATCCGGCCCTCTATAAGATAAGGAATGTCAAACTTGTCCAGTATCATCAGGAGTTGGCTAAGGACAGTGCTTTCAAGACCCGTGGTTTCCTGACGATCAGTGGAGACTTGGCAGGGGAGCATGTCTCAGTCATCGTCTGCCATTGGCCGAGTCGCTTCAGCGGCAGTTTCTATCGTGAGAGTGCCGGTCGTCAGGTGAAGGCTGTCAAGGATTCTCTCTTACGGGACGATCCCCAGTGCAAGGTCCTGGTCATGGGGGATATGAATGATGATCCGACGAATGTCAGTATGTTTAAATATTTGGGTGCCAAAGGTGAGATAGACCAGGTCGGCCCTGATGAGATGTACAACCCATGGTACAATATTCTGGCTAAGGACGGTAAGGGGACATTGAGTTATCAGGGTTCTTGGGATCTTTTCGATCAAATCGTGATGACCCCTAACCTACTTAACAAGAAAGGACAGAAGGACTATTCTACATTGAAGTTCTGGAAGAACGAGATAGCCATCAGGGATTATCTGGTCCAGCAAACCGGTCCTTATAAAGGCACGCCCAAGCGGACGACTGCCGGAGGTGTCTGGCTGGACGGTTTCAGTGACCATTTTCCCGTCGTTGCCTATTTCCTGAAAGTGAAAGAATGAGAGGTAAGTTGTTCGAACGATATAATATGGTGGAAGAATAATGAAGCGTTCTGTGAAAAATAATGATGCTGATGACGGTGAGGACCTGAAAGAGCCTGAAATAGAATCACACCCTTTTAAACCCTGGTTGCCTGAAGGCGCCCGACTGCTCATGCTGGGGACGTTTCCCCCGGCACCCAAGAGATGGTGTATGTCTTGGTACTATCCCAATTTTCAGAATGATATGTGGCGCATCTTCGGCCTTCTCTTTTTCAAGGATAAAGGACATTTTGTCTTGCCTGGCGAGAAGCGTTTTGACCTTCCTGCTATTCAGGACTTCCTGAGACTGCACCATATCGCAATCTTCGATACTGCTTTACGCATCCGCCGGACGAAAGGGACGGCGTCTGATAAAGATCTGGAGATCGTAGAACCGACGGATCTGGATGCTTTGCTCCAACATCTTCCTCAGTGCCGCGGCGTATTGACTGCCGGCCGTCTAGCCACGAAAGTTTTTACGGATCATTTCGGCATCAATGCCAAGGATTTGAAAATGGGAGACTCCATAGCGTTTCCTTTCGAGGACCGGCAGATCCGCCTTTACCGTATGCCGAGCAGCAGTCGTGCCTATCCGATGGCTGTAGAGAAGAAAGCGGTTTTCTATAAGAAAATGTTCGATGAAGTGCTTTAGAATATCTAATGTTTAGATGATGTGGAAGAAGACAACAATTATAGGGATTGCCGGTGGAACCGGAAGTGGAAAAACAACTGTAGTGAAGAAGATTGTCGAAGCGTTGCCGCCTGACTATGTGGCTGTGGTGCCTCAGGATTCTTATTACAACAGTACTACGGGAATGACAGAGGAGGAGAGACATGCCATCAATTTTGACCACCCTGATGCCTTCGACTGGAAACTGCTGATCAAGCAAATCAACGAACTGCGGCATGGCCAGGCTATCGAGCAGCCTACTTATTCTTATCTGAAGTGCAACCGGTTACCTGAGACGATCCACGTAGAACCGAAACGCGTGATCATCATTGAAGGAATCATGGCTCTTTTGAACAAGAAACTCCGGGATATGATGGATCTGAAAATCTATGTGGACTGTGATTCCGATGAACGCTTGATCAGAAATATCCAGCGGGATACGATCGACAGAGGGCGGACGGTCTCAATGGTCGTCGACCGCTATCTGAAAGTGCTGAAACCGATGCATGAGCAATTTATCGAACCTACCAAGCGGTATGCTGACTTGATCATCCCTGAAGGCGGGGAAAATATCAAGGGCATCAGCATCTTGTGCAAGTATATCGAAGGTTTGATTCAGGAAGATGAAACTGAAAAGAAAAATCAGGCTTAGGTTGTCTTCGAGGTCAACTGTACCTGTTTGAAGAGATGCCTAAAGCGTTGGAAAATCTGTCTTATTCAGATTTTCCAGCGCTTTTCTATTCTTACAGGACTATCATAATTTACGGGTAAGGTCATTTTCCATTCTCCCACAAGGGTGAGAGCAGTGAGTCAGACTTTGCCCGTCTTCTCGTCCGTCTGCTCTGAATCCTTCTTTTCCGTCTGGTCAGGGCTGTCGGTCTGAGGATGGTAGCGCTGGGCATTTTGGTCAAACTCTTTCTTGCAACGGGCTGCCTTGATGGAATTGATACATTCTATTACACCGTAAAGGATCATACACCATCCGATGACCAGTAGAGGTGCTGTGGCTATGGCTGAAGGTTTGATCAAAGCGATTAGACCGACGATCAGGATGATGGAAGGGAAGATCCAGAATCCTGCTCCGACCTTCGCATATTTCCTGACTGCTGCAAGATTGACAAACTGGTTGACGGCGCCCATGATCAGGATGATTGCGAAGATGATGGTCAGGGCTGTAATGAAGTTGTCTGGAATGAGGGCCAGTATGATACCGAGGACGATGCTGCCTATTCCCACGATCGGAAAGAAGGGTTTCTGACCCGTGATTTGATTGCCATCAGCATCGTAGATGATGGCTTCTGAGGCGTGTTTTTTCTCACCGAAATAGGTGGCAATGGAGATGACTCCTGAGATCAGGAACAGTACGCCGATGATGATCGTTATCCACGTGAGGGTCTCGTTGCGGAACCTTACCAGTAGAACACCTACGATTACAGCGATGATAGCTCTGAAGAAATGACTTTGTAACAGTTTTTTTGATTTATCCATGATGATTGCAGGTCTGGCTGCCTTTATGATTTTCAATATATTGGTATCTCATATCGTATACCGTTCTTGCAAAGTTACTAAAAATCATGGTTTATTGCCCTCTTCTCTCGCTTTTTTATTATTTTTGCATTCAAAATCAGAAAAATGACTACATTATATTTAGTCCGCCATGGCGAAACGGTAGCTAATGCTGCACAAATCCTGCAAGGACAACGTCAGGGACAGTTGAATGAAAACGGCATCAGACAGGCCGAGGAAACGCGTGATCGGTTGCTGAAGACTCCTATCGATGCGTTTGTATCGAGTGATCTGAAACGCGCGATAGATACGTGTAAGATTATTGCCAAACCCCATGGCGTCGAGACTGTGGTGACGACTCCTCTGTTGAGGGAACGGGACTGGGGGAGTTTTACAGACTGTTTCATCCCGGACCTGAAGGGCAAGGACTGGCCGGAAGATATAGAATCCCTGGAGAGCCTGAAATCACGTGCACGTGATTTTCTGACTTGGGTGAAAGAGACGTATCCTGATCAAACGGTTCTTTGTGTGGGACATGGCATCATCAATAAGGCTATCCAGAGTGTCTTTTACGGAAAGCAGATGAAAGATATCCCTAAAATGGGGAATGCGGAAGTGAGGATCCTCAAACTTTGAGATATTGATAGACCGGCAGAATATTCGGATAGCCGGTTTTCTTATAGGCCTATAAAAACTGACAGCGTGACGACCATCTCGGCCATCACGCTGCTTCTTATAACTCTTTAATTTCCCTGAAAACTACATTAATAAATATAGTGTTATTTTACTTGATTTCTGAATTAACGGTGTCCTCCGAATGAACCTCCACCAAAGGAACCTTTGCTGTGTCCACCACCGAAACCTCCGCCGGAGCTTTTGCTACTGCTATGAGAGCCAAAACTGCCGCTGCCGAAAGAACGGTTGGAAGGAGCACTTGTCCGTGAGCGGGATGACCCGAAAGTGGAACTGTTTCCAGAATTGGAGCGAGGGGTAAAAGTCCGCTTCGGTGTAGAATTGCTGTTCGTGAAAGAACGGCCACTCCCGAATACGCTGTTGCTGTTGCGCTTGACAGTTGTGCGGGTACTGCTCTGTCTGCCGAAGACATTACTGTTGATATGAGTGCGGGTGTTTTGAGCCTCATCCATAGAACCGAAAGTCCCATTGTTTTGATAACTTGCATTTCTGGAGCCCATGTTCCCGAACACTCTTCCGCTGCCATAGTCCCCGCGATTGAAAGCATCTCTCATTCCTGACTGTCTGCCATAATTGCGGTTGATATACGGTCTGTTGCGGTACCAACTCCTGCCGCCATTGTTTCTCCAACTGTGTCCGCCACGATAGTTGACGATGAATGTAGGAGAACCGAAGTAATAGAAGTCACGACGCGGATAACGGGCGTAGACTCTGAAGTGCCAATAACCACCGTTCCAGTAAAGTGGACGATAGAAATAGAGGGAGCTGAGATAATTGTTGTATTGCCAGTCGAGCAGGATATAACTCAGATCCTGATTCCGCTCTCTCCAGTATGTGCCGTAAAGGTCATCATAGTTGTCTATGCTCATCAGATAATCTAAATTGACTTCGTATGCGGCTTGATATTGTTCATCTGTCAAATTCAATTCATAGGCCATCTTATCTGTCAGAAAGAGCGCCTGGTCTCTGGCTTGCTCATAACTCATGGCACTTATTGTACCGGTGAAGGTGAAGAGTGCCACAAGGGCTATAATTATTCTTTTCATAATAGTATGCTTTTAATGTCCCTTTGTTAGTGGCAAAGGTAAATGAAAAAATGTACTTTTAACAAGGTTTTTCCCTAAAGAAAAAGGGGAAAATCCCTATTATGGAATGGTCCGGGGAATATCTGAAGACAACTCCTGTGCCACTGTGAGACATTTATCTTCTGACCTTGTACCACTCGGATAGACCAATTAATCATCTCGCGTGTTCCTGTCAGGTGAGCTTCTGTCTTGTCAGATTGAAGGAAAATGGATGAAAATGTGGAAATAAGCAGAAAATATTTTGTTAATCCATTTTTTGGTTTTATATTTGCACCACTATCTTTGGGGCTGTTCTGGATTTGACGGCAAGACGAGATGGTATGTAAGCATGCGGAGCCTCGTTGGCTAGCTCCTAAATCTGAGTGAACAAAAAATTAATTGGCGAAAACAATTACGCTCTCGCTGCCTAATCGAAGTATAGTAGATTACTGGCTCAATCCCGTCACTAGGTGATGGGACGAGACATCGCTCAAGGGATGTTGTTCCGAATCTTCTTGATCAAGCGGTGCAGGTAAATCGGAAATAGTTTTGGCAGGCCTCGCTGCCGGAATGAAATTTTTAGAGGATAAGGTTGCAGTTGGTGGTCCAGGTCTTGCTGCAACACGAAAATGAAGGCTGGAATAAACATGTAGAAAGCATATGGTTTCCTTGTTCGGACGCGGGTTCAAATCCCGCCAGCTCCACAAGTTGAAAGAAGAGACGGAGAAATGTTCTGATAAGGAATCTTTCTCCGTTTTGCTTTTAGGGCATCAGACCTATTCTTTTTGCTTGCCAATTATTTTTATATATTCAGGTGTAATAGGGGATAACGCATATTTGTATCTTGTCATATCGTTATCACCATATTCGCCCAATCTGGAATACACGATAAATTCCTGGGAGGTCAATTTTATAATATCCCAATAAGAAATTCCTCCGAAGAAAATGACATTAAAGTTCTTGTCATAAAAAGCCCATCTTCCGTTTCGTTTTGAGATATTATATCCTTTTCCATTGGAAGTTAAAGTCGTGCATTTATAGGTGCCATTCCGTGAGAAATCATATAAACATGTGGTCGTATCTCCGTCTTGTGACTTGTAGGATTCTCCAACCCAAGTCGTGTCACAGATTAAAGATACTCTAGTATTGTCAGAATAATCATTGTCGTCCAATTGACTACAACTATAAATAAGGAGCAGTATACATGTGAGTTTCAAGATCGATTTCATCTTCTTTCTTTTATGTACTTGTAAATATACTTATTTTTAAATATATGCGCCAAATATATTATAGTTTTTAACTAAGTTCTAAAAGGATGAAGTGGGATTTATGCTTCTTATTCTTTTGTTTGTCGGCATTTTTATGGCTTCAGTTCCTGTAATTCTCATGGCTTTAGTTCCTGTAATAGTAATGTGACTTGAACCACTGTGCGCGATTTTATATAGCACATCGAAGTTATTTCCCGCTTTGGAAATATTAATGGGAATGCAAAAACCTTTTCTTAGTATTTTAGTGCACGGGGGACTTCTCCGTCAGGACAGACAGCTTAAAGTGCATATAGTTATTAAGTATAAGAGAATGTTTCTGAGTGGATTGCTCTTCATTAGATATTTTTGCGTATATACGCATTTTTGTCCAAAGTAAATGCTGTTTGAGTAATAATCTTGAAAATTTTACCTCAACAAACTATTGATATAGAAATTGCTTTCTTTTGAATTTGTCTTAATCACGTTCTTTAACCGGTAACAACCATCCTTAGTTTTCAGGATAGTTGTGAAGGGTTAAGAATATCTTTCTGACCTATTTATCGAAAATGTGCTTCCTTCTATGACAGGAGGCGCACTTTAGGTATTTTTTGTTTTCACCTTTAAATAAAATTTCGTAAATTCGCAGCACAAATACCTATTTTTAGTATGACTGCACAAGAATTGGCTCAGATGATATGGGGTATCAAGGAATTGATACGGGATGATTACAATGACAAGGATGTAGATCAGGTAATCATGCCTTTTACCCTCCTTCGTCGTCTGGACTGTGTATTGGAAGATAAAAAAAAGGATATAGAGGAGGTCGAAAAACAATTGAAAGCCTCAATCCCTGATGAAGATAAATTGAGCGAATATGTTTCGGATTCGTTGCGTCTGACCAAAGGAATACCGTTTTATAACCGTTCCAAACTATCGCTGAAAAAGATGTTGGGCAACCCGGAAGAACTTACTAGCAATTTCAAGACGTATTTGGATGGGTTCAGTGAGAATATCAAGGATATCCTTTACAACTTTACGGGTGGGAAAGAAAAGGGGCTTAGTCCTATCTATGAAACCTTGGCCCGTAAGCAACTATTGTATAAGGTGACGGAAGCCTTCGTGCAAAAGGCCGATTTGAGTTTGCAGTCCGTTGACAACCACATGATGGGGACGGTTTTCGAGACGATTATCCGTTATTCGAAGGAGTCGACCAACGATAAGGCCGGTCAGTACTATACTCCCCGTGAGATCATCCGACTCCTGGTCAACTTGGTCATGTGCGGTGAAGAACGGAAGATCTACCGGGAAGGTCATTTATATACGGTCTATGATCCTTGCTGCGGTACGGGCGGCATGCTTACTCTGGCAAAGGAATATTTGGAGAGACAGACTGGTAGGAAGAATGTGGCTCACTTGCATGGTCAGGAACTCAACGAACAGACTTACGCTATCTGTAAGTCGGATTTGATCATGAAGGGGGATGATGCCAGTGGTATCCACTTGGGCAATACCTTGACTCACGATTATGAACGGGGGGCTACCTTTGACTATATGTTGGCTAACCCGCCTTTTGGTATGGACTGGAAGAAGAGTGAAGAACAGATTAGGGATGAAGCTGAAACCTCATGCAGTCGTTTCTCTCCAGGCCTACCGAGTACGAGTGACGGCTCTTTGCTGTTCTTGCTCCACATGATCAGTAAGATGCGCCCGAAGGAAGGCAGCCGTATTGGGATTGTTCTCAACGGGTCTCCTCTCTTCAACGGAGATGCCGGTTCAGGATGGAGTAACATTCGTAAGTACTTGCTTGATAAGAATCTTCTGGATCTTATTGTTGCCCTGCCGGGGGATCTCTTCTATGGTACTGGTATCAATACTTATTTGTGGATACTTGACAATAAACGGCCTGAGGAACGTCGGGGAAAGGTGCTTTTCATCAATGCCAATTACCCCAAGTTTGAGACTTTGCTCCAACATTCCTTGGGCAAGAAGCGCTATGAGCTGAGCAAAGAGGGAAGCGAGGAAATGGTGGAACTATACCGCAACTATCGTGATGCCTCGGATGATATTGATGGAAAACAAACAGCTATAGCCAAGGTCATTCCCTACGAAGACTTTGAATATACCAAGGTCACCGTCCTCCGTCCGCTCCGTTTAATATATAAGGATAGTTCTCAAAAAATCGAAAGATTGATACGGCAAGGGAGTTTGAAGAAAGCCGACCAGTCCTTTTTCAATAATATCGCCAATCTTCCTGATGTCGATTCCGAACGGACCGATGCGGCATTCTTTGATAAACTTCGAAAAAGCAAGGTGTTTCGGAAATTAACTGCGCTTCAGATTAAGAAAGTCCGCCAGTATTTGGGAGAAATTCGGGAAGGTGCTCCAATGGTGCATGAAGACCCCTTCGATAACGACAGTCCCTTAGTGCCCGATCCCAACCTTACGGATACAGAGAACATTCCTTTCACGGAAGACATCGATACCTATTTTCAGCGTGAGGTGTTGAAGTTTGTTCCTGATGCCTGGTTGGACCGCACCAAGGACAAACTAGGGTGTGAATTTCCCTTTACCCGTCTTTTTTATACCTATCAACCTTTGCGTTCCACGGAGGAAATTATGGCTGATCTCAAAGCCTTGGATGCAGATAGCGAAAAGGATAGGAAGGCATTAATGGAGGAAGAATCATGAGAAGATATGAACACTATAAGGATTCTGGTATAGAATGGATTGGAGAAATTCCGAAACATTGGGATAAATGTCGATTTAAAAATTTTCTTCAATTAAAGACACATCCTTCAAACAATTCTAATAAAGTAGGTTTGGAGAATATAGAAAGTGGAACAGGTAAATTTCTCGTTAAAGAAAACAATTTCGAAGGTAATGGAATTGGTTTTCAATGTAACGATATTTTATATGGAAAATTACGTCCTTATCTTAAGAAGGTATGGTTGGCTGATACTGAAGGTAATGCCATTGGAGACTTTTTTGTCTTTTCTGTTAAAGAAAATGCTTATCCTAAATTTGTAAAATGGTTATTGCTTTCTGATAAGTTTACCAATGTGGTTAATGGTTCTACTTATGGAGCAAAAATGCCAAGAGTGTCATCAAACTTTATGCTTTCCTTATCTTATTATATTCCCCCTTTTTCCGAACAGAGATTCATTGCTGATTACTTAGACAAAAGGTGTGGTCTGATAGATGGGATGATTGGTAATTTGCAAAAGAAAATAGAGTTATTAAAAGAACTGAAGTCTTCTATTATTAGTCGAGTCGTAACGAAAGGTCTTGATCCTCATGTCAAAATGAGGGATTCAGGGATAGAATGGATCGGAAAAATTCCTGAGCATTGGGAGAAATGTCGGTTGAAAAATCTCATTCAATTAAAGACCCTTCCTTCAAACAATTCTAATAAAATAGGTTTGGAGAATATAGAAAGTGGAACGGGAAAATTTCTCGTTAAAGAAAATAATTTCGAAGGTAATGGAATTGGTTTTCAATGTAACGATATTTTGTATGGAAAATTACGCCCGTATCTTAAAAAGGTATGGTTGGCTGATACCGAAGGTAATGCCATTGGAGACTTTTTCGTTTTTTCAGTCAAAGAAAATGCTTATCCTAAATTTGTAAAATGGTTATTGCTTTCTGATAAATTTACCAATGTAGTCGATGGATCCACTTATGGAGCAAAAATGCCAAGGGTGTCATTTAACTTTATGATTTCCTTATATTGTTATATTCCCCCACTTTCAGAACAGAAATCCATTGCCGATTACCTTGATGATAAATGTGAAAAGATTGATTCTGTTGTCACAAAGTCTCAGCGCAAGATAGACTTATTGAAGGAATACAAGACCGCACTGATTAGTGAAGTGGTGACTGGAAAAAGGAAAGTGAGTGCTTAACCAAGAATTAAAAGTAAAGAGATATGCCGGAAAAACTGAACGAAACTTATTTTGAACAACATATTGCAGACTATCTTGCTTCAAGTCCGTTGTATGTGCAGAGGAGTCCGAAAGACTTCGATATAGAACACCTTGTGGACCGTGAATTGCTGGTACGGTTTTTAAAAGCACAGAAAGATAGTTGGCGGAGGCTTCTTCATATTTATGGATCGGAAGAAGAAGGCGTAAATGCAGTGATTACTGCGGTCAACCATAAGATTGATAGGGGAGAAAGTTACCTCAAGTTGCTTAGGGAAGGAGTGGTCCTCAGTGGCGTGAGCTTCAAACTCCTGCAATTCAAACCGGATATGCATTTGGATGATGAAACTCAAAAACTCTATGAGCAAAACCGTTTTGCGGTCGTGCGCCAGATGAAATATTCGTCTGCTGGCTCGGATAAAGATAACGAACTTGACTTGTGCATTCTCATCAATGGGTGGCCGCTTATGACCTTGGAACTGAAAAACGAGGCTACCGGACAAACGGTACAGAATGCCATGCTTCAGTATGAATATGATCGAGATGCAAAAAACCGGATGCTGAAGACCTGTCTTGTTCATTTTGCGATGGATAATAATACGGTGATGATGACAACCCGACTGGATGGGGAAGCTACCCGGTTTCTGCCTTTCAATAAGGATGCGAAAAATCCTATAGTGAAGGATGACTATGCCACTTGCTATATGTGGAAAGAGATCTTGCAGGCTGATTCGCTTTTGAATATCATCCAGCATTTTATCAAGCAGTTTTCTACTCATAAAGGACAAGTGACCATCTTCCCCCGTTTTCATCAGTTGAGGGTAGTCAGACGTATTATTCGACAGGTGAAGAAAGATGGGGTGGGACGAAACTTCCTAATCCAGCATAGTGCAGGGAGCGGTAAAACCAATTCTATGGCTTGGCTTGCACATCAGTTGGCCAATCTTCAGAACTCTGACAATACTCCAGTGTTTGACAGTGTGATCATGGTCACGGATCGTGTTGTGCTTGACAAGAATGTTGCAGATGTCATTAAAAAGTTTGAAACTGTTCCTGGTACAGTAAATGATATTCGACACGGCAGCAAGAGACTGGCTTCAGCTTTGGAAGATGGAAGCCGTATCATCGTGAGTACAGTGCAGAAATTCGGATATGCCATGGATTATCTGAATCAAATAGCGGGGCAACATTTCGCAGTGATCATCGATGAGGCCCATTCGGCAATGGGTAATGAAGCAGCTAAGGATATTCAGGAGGTATTGACTCGGAAGGACCAGTTGGAAGATGTGGTAGACGACTATGATCCGGTTGAGGAGACTCCTTTGGACCATGTCCTCAGTGAGTTGCAGGCCTCCCGAAAGCAGATGAAACATATTTCTTATTTTGCTTTTACGGCTACTCCAAAAGATCGGACTTTTGCTCTGTTCGGAGAACCGGATGGAAAGGCATTTGATTATTATACGATGAAACAGGCCATTGAGGAGGGCTTTATCCTGGATGTGCTGCAAAATTATACGACCTTACAGACGATGTTTGAACTGGTGAAGGACGAGAAGGTCACTCCGGATGAAGAAAAGGACAGAACGTACGAAAAGAAAAAGGCGCTTCGTCTGACCATGCAATATGTGAATGACCAGCCTTATGTCTTGGATTACAAGGCCAAAATGATTGTGGACTGGTTGATGACCAAGACCATCTATAAAATCAAAGGTAAAGCGAAGGCGATGGTAGTGACCAGTTCACGCAAGCAAGCTGTACGCTATAAGCAAGCGATAGACAAAATTATCAAGGAGAAATACAACGGGGCAGTGAAGACACTTGTCGCTTTCTCCGGAACTGTGGATATAGATGGTGTGAGCTATACGGAAGAATCCTTGAACGGCTGGGGCATCAGAGACAATGCCATCAAGGTGAAGTTTGAAGAACGGGATGAGAGAATTCTTATCGTAGCCGAAAAGTTCCAGACCGGATTTGACCAACCTTTGTTGCATACGATGTTTGTCGACAAGAAAATGGGTGGCATCCAGTGTGTTCAGACGTTGAGTCGCTTGAACCGTTGCCATCCTGACAAGGAAGATACGATGGTGATAGATTTTGTCAACAAACAGAAGGATGTCTATGATGCGTTCAAGGATTACTATCAAGTGACTTATCTCGAGGGTAAGGATGATCCGCAACGTCTGTATGACTATAAAAATGACATTGAAAATTATGGCCTTTTTACTCCTGAAGATGTAGAGAGGGTGGCAACTGTAGTGGCTGCTAATAACTCTAAGGGAATAGAGGCGCTCTCACCGATGATGCGTAAACTCACTGATGAGAAGGTCAAACCGATGGAAAGGGACAAACAGACACGTTATCGGAGGTTGGTCAACCGCTATATCCGGCAATATGGGTATCTGGCACAGATCATGAATTTTATCGATCCAAAACTCGAAGCCTTCTATATTTTCTGCAAACTTTATTATAAGTTTTTGCCTTACAACGAGGATACTTTACCTACAGACTTGCTGAACAAGATCGACTTGGATAAATACCGTGTGCAGCTGGCTGAGGAGGGGACAATTGTTCTGGATGAGAAGGATGGCGTGCTGAAGACACCGAATGGAAGTGATGTTCAGAATCCACAGGAGGAAGAAATCACCTTAGATGACTTGTTGAAAACAGTCAACGAACCCTATTCCGGTTTCTTGGACGAGAATGACCGGCTCATTAAGAACATTGCGGATCAGTTGAAGAACGACCCCGAAGTCATTCAGATGTATCAGGCCGGAAATACCTTGGATACCATCATGGAGGAAATGAAAAAGAAATTCGGACAGAAAACCATGGCCGAAATCGGTAAGTACATCAGTCTTACGGAAGCGATGAAAAAGAGTCCGTCGCTTAGCGAAAGCATCATTACGGCTATCGTAGACTTTATAGGAGAGTATGCGAATAAGGATAGAGTGCCTAAATATGATGAAGCCGTGTTGAAGGAGAAGATGTTGGATGAGTTCAGTGATGAGTTTTCTGAGATTTGCGGACCGGTGTACCGTAGTCTGGAAGAGGTGCTGGATGACTTTTTCGTTATCTTGGGGGCAGCTACAACCCGCCAACTTGATGGGCTGAATCTGTCTACGAAGAATGCTCTGAACGCTGTATATTGTGGCAATCTCGACCAAACTTACAAGGCTTTGTATTTCTCTCAACTCTCTACAAAATTCGAGGCTTTTTTGCGTAAAATGTACTATTTGGAATATAGTGAGGATGTGCCAGTAGAGGAGGGACACAATAGTGGTCTGGCGAATACGGCCTGGCATTTTAAGGAATTGTGGAGACTGAAAAACAATCCGGATAGTCGCTTTCAGGCTCTTGGTAATTATTTTCAGGACTTGAGAAGTTGGCGTAATAATGAGTCACATAGTGCACCTGATTATTCTGAGTCGGAATTGGATAAGAACATTCATGAGACCGTATCTCTCTATATCTTTGTTGTTGCTATCAATATCCCGAAACTTGAGGCTATGGAGAAAATTTGAATAAGAACAAATAAACTATAATTATCCAGATCCGTCATTAGATAAGGCCCATTACCAACGCGTTCTATCACGGTGACTATTCCCAATATGAGCCTGTAACGATTACCGTAGAACCTAATGGTATTATCGTTACAAATATTCCTGCTCATTAGATATTTTTGCGTATATACGCATTTTGTCCAAAGTGAATGCAGTTTAAGCAATAATCTTGAAGATTTTACTTCAACAAACTGTTCTCAATCAGGTACACCTTCACCCCCTAAGACCCCCTAAGCACCCCCCAAGTATCTCCCACGTATCTCCCAAGTATCTCCCACGTATCTCCCAAGTATCTCCCACGTATCTCCCAAGTATCTCCCACGTATCTCCCAAGTATCTCCTAAACATTTCTTAAGTACACTTTTGGAACACTACAAATACAAAAATTGATAGAAAATATGGGAGAAAAATATCTATCGATGACTGAGATGATGTCTATTTCTGATTTTAAAGACAGAAAGAACTTTAGGGAGATCGGTGTCAATCTAGCTCTTTCAGACGGAGCCATAGAACGACTCTATCCTAATGAACCAACGAGCTAAAAGCAAATGTGTAAATTAACAGAGCAAGCACTTAAATGGAAGAAAATATATGGTAACAAATAATATAACTGCCTGGGCATGATATTTTTTGTTTCTATTGTTGCCCATCTTCGCGACTGAGGATGTATATCCATTCATGGTATTGATACTTATCCCTGTATTTTGTTGATGCACAACCATACGTTCCGCCCACCGCTTTCTGAGGTCCTATTGATGAGTTTTTTGAAGTTCTGTTCATGCTTTTCTTGCGTCCTGTCAATAAGTTTTTTGAGGTTCTGATGAAGCGCTTTATGAGGGTCTGTTCATACGTATCCTGACATTGTCCGGATACGCTTTATTAGCACCTAATAAAGCGCTTCTTTACACCCTAATAAAGCGCTTCAACAGATTGCCCCAACCGTTTTGTCCACCAAAAACCCAAATAGGGAACGTACAGGGAACGAGAAGGGAACGAGGAGGGAACGGGAGGGAACGGATTCGTTTTCGGTCTGTTCCTGATCTGTCTTTGTAACAGAACTACAGAAGAGCCAGTAGTGATTATCTTGTACCTTGCTGGCAAGTGGCGGTAGACTGCAATTTTTAGCAGAAAGTTTCATGTTTTGGTTCTATAGCGGTCGTGTGGATAATCAGGGTTCAATTCACCTGTTACAAAATTGATTATCGCCTTTAAAAAGCATCGTGAAACTACTGTTTGATCGGACTTTTACAGTTGATCGTTTAAGATAGTAATTCATATGAGGCATCCTTAAAATCCAAAAAACATTAAAAGTTCATCTGGTCGTGAAGCATGATTTGGTGGACTTGGCGAGAATTTCTAACTTTGTTACAGTTAGTGGTAAGTCGTAGATATCCTAGAAAAATAATATGGTATTTTCCGGATTTATAGGATATTGTGCTGCTGGCTTTTGCCTTAGCAAGGGGGAAAGTAAAAGAAAGTAGATGTCCTCATTTGGAGTCTTAAAAGAATTGAATTGCAGTCTCCAGAATGGGGGCGAGCTTCTGATGGATATGTTCAACAAGCGGAAGACCATGGCTATCAGGTACGATGATGCCTTGGAGACTTTGGACGGTGACGAGAACAAACTCCTTTATCTCATTTCCCAAGGAGTTATCCTTTTCGTAACTTTTTGAGTGGCGTAGAGGTTGGTAAACATGAATGTAGGAGCTAAGTTAAGTACCTGTCATTAATAGGCACCTACTTGTCTTTTCAATATCTGACATTTTTAATACGTAGAATATGAATAAAGAATGGAATGCTGAAGATTATGGGAAGAATTTTAATTTCGTTCCTCAATATGGCCGTGGCGTAATAGACTTGATTGATGCACCAAAGGGCAGTAAAGTGATTGATTTGGGTTGTGGCAACGGTATCTTGACGCATCAGTTAAAAGAGCAGGGTTTTGATGTGACAGGTGTGGATATGTCTGACAGTTTTTTAAAGGTAGCACAGACGAATTATCCTGATATCCATTTTTTAAAAGCGGATATTACCGCCCTAAATATTCCGGTCAAGGCAGATGTCGTTTTTTCCAATGCTGTTTTCCATTGGGTAGACCGCAAAGATCAACCGAAACTGTTGCAAGGTATTCACCGCATCTTGAAACCAGGAGGCCAGTTAGTGGCAGAATTTGGTGGATATGGCAATAATGATTTGATTCATGCAGCACTTGCAAAAGTCTTCGCGCAGCACTCTCTGCATTATGTCATGCCATTTTTCTTTCCTTCGATTGCGGAATATGCGCAGTTATTGGAGCAAGCAGGTTTAAGAATGGTCTATGCCCATCTGTTTGACAGACCAACTTTGTTAATAGGTGAACATGGGATGGAGGATTGGATCAGAATGTTTGTCCAGATTCCTTTTAGAGGGATTGACAAAAGCGAATCCGATGAAATCATTTCTGAAACGTCAGAAGCACTGAGGGATAAACTCTATAAGAATGGCAAATGGTATGCGGACTATGTGCGGTTGCGCTTCAAGGCTTTGAATGTGGCTGATTCCTGATAGGTAATGCAAGGGATAGGCAAAAAAAAGTCCTCGTAACTCTGTATGTTCGCAGTAAGTGACAATCACTTCCTGTCGAACTTAAAAATATTATGTATAACTGCAAGTTATAAGACGAGACTGGTCTTATATAAAATAAAAATACAAGAAGATCTTAAACTCAGAACTTCTTGTATTTCATTGTTATTGATGGGGTGGGAGGAGGGACTCGAACCCACGACATTCAGAACCACAATCTGACGCTCTAACCAACTGAACTACACCCACCATTTATTGATAAATGCTCTCTTCTGAAAGCGATTGCAAAGGTAAGGGATTTTTTTAATTTAACCAAATAAATCCCTTACTTTTTTGCAGATTTGTTAATTCGCAGGTGTCTTGGGTGCTTGAGGTGCAGACGGTGCACCAGCAGGAGCTCCACCTGTTGCAGGTGCTGCACCACCTTTGGCAGCATTACCGGCAGGAACACCTTGAGCGCTCTGACCTGGCATTGCAGGAATTGCCGTATTTGTAGGAGTGGCGGATTGCTCCATCACACTAGAATCTTCTGTTGATTTAGGTGCCACATAAGCACACATGATACTGATGACTACCATGGCAATAGCCAATCCCCATGTTGCCTTTTCTATGAAGTCGGTCGTCTTGCGGACACCCATGATCTGGTTGGAGGAAGAGAAGTTGGATGCCAATCCGCCTCCTTTTGATTCCTGGATCAAAACGATGCCAATCATCAGAATTGATACCAGTACAATAATGACAATTAATACTGTATACATTTCTACTTTTTATTATTATTGATTATTAATTTTTCTAAGAACCGTATTTGGTCTACAAAGTAAGCGCTTTTTTTTGGATAATTCAAATATAATCTCTTAATTATTTCCAAAGCCTTCTCATATCTGCCTTGTTTGATGTAAATTCGGGCTAAAGTTTCTGTAAAATAGCCTTCATCAATGATTTCTTCCTCTTCTTTCTGTTTCTGACCGTCACCTTGCACAATTGGTTGACTTTCTCCTGTCTCGGAAGAAATTCCCGGATTGTCGGTATTCTCTTCCTCTTCTGTCTGAAGATGGAATCCACCGCCGTCATCCAGAAAACTGTCGATCAGTTCCTGTCCTTTCATCTTAGGCGCAGATTTGCTTTCTGCCTGTTTCTCTTCATCACTTTCGTTGGCCATGAGATAACTGACATAGTCGACGGCAGCATCTGCTGGTGTGGGCTGGCGGTGCTTCTTCTTTTTCTGTTCCTCTTCACTTTCAGGGGGAATGGAATCCAGAAAATTGTCGATCAGCGTAGTGGTCCGGTCTTCACCTGATGTAGTCGCCTGATCTGTGGGCTGCTCCTCCTCAGCATCTTTACTGCTGGAAGGATGATTAAACTGATAGTGTGCGGCTTCCACCATCTTGAAGATGACTTTGCGGTCGGTGATATAGATCGCTGCCCGCCGCAATTCTTCATTGAAAGACTGGTCATGGAGGATGTACAGATTCTGCAAGAGGAGCAGGCGCACAGTCTGATAGTAAGGATGAAGCGCTAAAAGGCTGCGAAGGTCGTAGAGCGTTTCCTTATCCATTTCTTCCGGATGTTGTATCAGTTGTGTCAGTTCCATATTTACCAGTTTGCTACAGTTGCATTGAATATCTGGTTGACGAGATCTTTGATGATGTCCTCGACCAATTGTTCCTGGACAGAATTCAAACTCTGTGTCGTGTCATAAGTCTGGGAGGCGGAGAACTGTTTCTCGAAGTCCTGACTGTGATTAGCATTGTTCGTAAAGCGTACGTTGACAGTAATGCTCAGTTCGGTCTGGGCTGAATAGCCTTCGCTGGAAACTGATTTGTTGCGCTGGGAGTAATTCGTGATCTCACCCGAAATGACCATATCTCCATTTCTCTTGACCTGTTGTAAACGCGTATGGTTGGCAAACTCATCCTTCAGTTCATTATTGAACATCGGTCCCATAGGTCCCCATACATAGGTGGAGCGGATAGGAAACTCGTCTATCTGGATGGTCTTGGTCTTGGTATAGTCGATACTTGCGCCATTGAGTTTATAACTGACAGAGCAGGCTGCCATCGCTGAAAGCAAAATGGCAATACAGAGTACTGAGAAGAAAACGGGTCTAGACAGTTTCTTCTTCATTTTATTTATTGTTTTTGCTTTCCAAACCATACTGTTTGATGCGTCTATATAAGGTGCGGTCAGATATACCTAATTCTTCGGCAGCTTTCTTTCTGTTGCCATTATTTCTTTCAAGAGCCTTTTCCACCATTTGTCGGCCGATATCATTTAAGTTCAATGATTCCGGTTCGTTGATCTCTTCTGCTATTGCATCCTCAGGTGTCGGTGTTTCTACGTTGGCATTGATCACTGGGAATGCCCTTCCGGCTGCCGGTCCTTCTGCCGCCTCGTTGATGACAGGCAGTCTGGAAGCACCCTTCTCTGCTCCGAGGTGGGAGGCATCGAATCCTGGGGCACCGATCAGGTCGCGGGTCTCACTGACCTGTTTGCGAAGGGAATTGAGATCTCTCCGCAGGTCACTCACATTCCCCCGCAGTTCGTAGAGGATCTTATAGAGGATTTCCCGTTCGCTCTCATAGGAATGGGCACCCGGTTTGTTGATCGTAGCGAGTTGGGTGCTCTCGATGTCCTGAGGAATATAGTGGCTGAGTATATCAGCATCTATTTCCCGTTTTTCACAGAGCACAGACATCTGTTCCGTAATGTTCTTCAATTGCCGCACATTCCCCGGCCATTTGTACTTGAGCATGAGTTGCTTGGCGTCATCGGTCAGGGTGATTTTAGGCAAATGATATTTCTCAGCCATTTGCATGGCAAAGAGTCTGAAGAGCAGGATGATGTCGTTGCCCCTTTCACGAAGTGGCGGCATTTGTATAGGGATGGTATTTAATCTATAGAAGAGATCTTCCCTGAAACGTCCTTCACTGACCGCTTTCTGCATATTCACATTTGTGGCGGCGACAATTCGGACGTCAGTGTGCAGTATCTCCTGTCCTCCGACGCGGATAAATTCTCCGGTCTCCAGTACCCTGAGAAGTCTGGCTTGTGTTGCCATAGGCAGTTCCCCGACCTCATCGAGAAAGATCGTACCCTTATTGGCGATTCCGAAATAACCCTCGCTCTGTCCGATAGCACCGGTAAAGGAACCCTTTTCATGTCCGAAAAGCTCACTGTCTATCGTCCCTTCAGGGATAGAACCGCAGTTGATCGCAAAATATTTTTCTCGTCTTCGGGGCGAATTGTCATGGATGACGCGTGGGATGATGTCTTTGCCGACTCCTGATTCTCCGACCACGAGAACACTCAGGTCAGTTGGTGCTACCTGGATAGCAACATCAAGTGCATGATTTAAATCCTCGTTGTTTCCAACGATATTGTATCTTTGTTTGAGATTCTGAAGTTCTGTTGTATTCATTGGAATGACAAAATTACATCTTTTATTTGAGAAAACTGCAAATTTGGCAGACTTTTTTAATTTCTTCCTTAGAATCAAGTCATTAAGATACGGGCTGGTTATGTTCCTCTCCTTAATCGAAAGACAGTTCTCGAAACTTTTGCCTGATGGAGTCCCCTTGCAGATACCTCTATTTGGCATTCAAGGCTGTTTCAGGGGATTTTCTTTTTCCTTTTCTGTTCAAATTTGATGAGCAAGAGTCCGATTGCAATCCAAATACATTCCCTGACACGGATAATCAAAGCGACGAAAATACCGTCAGTGGTTGTCATTGCCAGCCCTTTGACCGATAGAAGAAATCCTCCTTCACGTCCGCCGAGTTGCATGGGCATGAAAAACAAGGCATTCGCCAGTAAACTCGTAAAGGCGAGGATCAGGATACAGTCGATATAACTGACATGAGGCGTGACGACCAATAGGGCAAAAAAGATCTCGAAAGCACTCAGGATACGACAGGTTAGTTCCAGAAAAACCGCAGTGACGAAACTGCCGTGACTTTGTGCATGCAGTGCTGCAATCTGGTGGTCGATATTGTCCAGTTGCTGTAGATGCCTCGCAATAAACTTCAGTGTCTTTTTCTTCAGACCGGGAATGTGGCTGACGAGTTCCATCCCTTTCAGTGCAAGTCCTTTCCGATAACCTACCATGAAAAACCAGATAGCCACGCAACAGAACAGTCCGATGACAGTCAGGAATATTCCCATTGCCGTATTGATTGGTTTTGTGAGAACATACAGGAATATAGACACCAGCCAGAACCAAAAATGGCTGAAAATATGCGTCATGACAAACAAAATAACCGATGACGTCGCTCGTTCAGTCCCAATGATAGGTGCCAAGGCCATGATCCGATAGGGTTCTCCTCCCATTAATCCAACAGGAGTGGCATAGTTGAGTGCGAATCCGGAAATCGTGAGTTTGTAGAGATACCCTAAAGGCACTTGTTTCTTCGGCTTCGACCCGTCTTTGTTGCGTTGTGATCTGAGTATGACGTTCCACGATGCCGCATTGATGGCATAGAGGAATATCCAAAGGAACACGCTTGCCAGAAACCAATAGCCGGCCCTGTAAAGGCCATTCCAAACTTCCTTGAAATCGAGTTTGGTTATCATGACGGCAAACATGAGAATACCAATGAAGAAAAAGATATTCTGATATTTCCTTTTCATCGATTACTCAGTTGTCTGGGTTGGGGCAGTGTTCTGATGGTCTTCTTTTGTGTTAGAGGCTGTAGATGGTTTCTTATCTGGGAAGGGGGTATTGGAATGTTTCTTTGGGATGCCGAAACGTGATTTCTCACTTTCATCCCGCTTCTCATGATAGAGCTTTCCCAAAGGATGTACACCGGCTTCATCATATTGTGTCCGGTTACGGAACGCGTCAATGGCAAGATAGATGGCGTGGCGGAAATTATTCGGGTCTTCCAAATCCTTGCCGGCCTTGTCATACCCTGTAGTCTGGTCACTGGCAGTTGCTATCAGAGGCAATCCTGCATTGTAAATCACACCATAGTCAGGAGAAAGTGCCTTGAAAGGTGCAAAACCCTGGTCGTGATACATCGCCATGACACCGTCAAAAGCAGTAAATTCACCATTTCCAAAGAAGTCCTCGGCAGGATATGGGCCGAAAGCTTCGACGCCCTGATCTGCCAATTCCTTGATGGCAGGGATGATGGCATTTTCCTCTTCTTTTCCGAATTTCCCGTTTTCACTGGTCTGAGGGTTCAGCGCCAATATTGCGATACGTGGATTGGATATTCTGAAATCCCTCCGCAGCGTATTGAAGAACAGACGGGTCTTTTCTTCCACATTCTCTTGGGTAATGGCAGCCGGCACATCTTTAATGTTCATGCCTTCCGTGAGACAAGCCAGCCGGATCTGCTCATTGACGAGAATGACAAGCGCTTTCTTGCCCTCTCCGATACAGGTCTCCAGATACTGAGTGTCGCCGGGGAAAGGATAGCCTTCCACCTTGATGTTCGAATCATTGATGGGAGCAGTCACCAGCACGTCGTAGGCTTCTTCACGGAAATCACTCATGGCTTTGTCCAGCGCTTTCAGAGCTGCCGTGCCGGATTCCGGGGTAGCCTGTCCGAGGTCTATTTTCGTCTCTTCCTCGTATGTTGTCAGGAGATTGATACGACCGTCTTTCGCTTCATTGGCAGAATTGATGATGGTAAACTGGGTATTGAGATTCAAGACCTTGCGATGATAGACCGCAGCCTTTGGCGACCCGTAGATAATAGGAGTACAGAGTTCCAGCATTGCCGGATCATCAAAGGTTTTAAAGATAAGTTCATATCCAATACCATTTGTGTCGCCGTGTGTAATGGCCACACGAATCTTTTTATCTTCCATATTGATTGATTTTGTATATTTTATGGTGACTATGAATGTGCCGTTTCAAAAAGGTGAGATTCACAGTTCCGCTTTTCTATAAGTATAAGTCGGACTTAACGTGATAGGGAGAAGAAAAAGTTAGTCCACTCGATCCGATTCAAGTGGGGGGACCTATACTTGCAGGTTCATTCTTTCTTTGCGTGCTGTGGAAAGCAGTCCGCAGGCAGCTTCTATATCTTGTCCTCTTGAGACACGGATGGTCGAGATGATTCCATGGTGATTCAGGTAGTCCCTGAAAACTTCCATCTTGCTTGTGTCTGTCCCTTGCAAAGAGACATTAGGGATCTGGTGGAAGTGCAGCAGATTGACTCGGCAGTCTAATCCGCTCAGGAGTTTGACGAGTTCTTTGGCGTGTGTCATAGAATCGTTTACCCCTTTGAAGAGGATATATTCAAAACTGAGTCTGCGCTGATGAGAGAAATCATATTTCTTCAACAAGTGTACGATTTCCCGAATATCCATACCTTTCTGTGCAGGCATCAGTTGCTCCCGCTGTTCCGGAATAGGGGAGTGCAGGCTGATGGCAACCTGGCAATCGCTCTCGTCCAAAAAACGTTCCAGTTTCTTCTTGATTCCCACGCTGCTCACGGTGATTCGTTTAGGACTCCATTCCCATCCGTAGTCAGCAGTCAGTATCTGTGTGACGCGGAGGACATTATCGAGATTATTCATCGGTTCTCCCTGACCCATAAACACGATATTCGTGAGTTGGTCGACTTCCGGAAGGGAATAGATCTGATTGAGAATGTCAGCGACAGTCAGATTGCCATGGAATCCTTGTTTTCCGGTCTGGCAGAACAGGCAGTTCATCTGACAACCGACCTGACAGGAGACGCAAAGTGTGGCTCTGTTATGCTCTTCAGGGATGAAAACGGTTTCTACGAATTTAGGGGCGGCGTCCAGGTGCTCATCCTGTACTTCAGTTTTAACAGGAAAGAGGTATTTGATCGTCCCGTCTTTGGAAGTGCTGCTTTCTATCGGTTTTTCACATCCTATGCAGTAAGCCGAAGCCAGTTTGGTGCGGTTGGCTTTGGATATATTCGTCATTTCCTCAATGCTCTTGACATGCTTGACATAGAGCCATTGAGCGATCTGAGTGCCGGTAAATGCCGGCATTCCCAATTCTTGTGCAACGGCTTTCAATTCTGAAAGTGTCTTGCCCATGAGTGGTCTCATTTCTTCATTCATATTGCAAAGATAGTCATTTTTGGTGGATTTTATGATAGAACGACGTCGATTTTACAGATTTTTGTTAACTTTGCGAGAGAATAGGTAGAAAGAGGTCGGAATGTGAAGAACACAGGATGTTCGCTATTCCTGATTTTCAGGGAATATGCCGGTCTGATACTCTGGGAGCTATATCATTCACATATTAAAGTACCAGTTTCATGAGAGAACAAATAGATTGTTTTGTACCACATGCAATGCCTCAGTTGTCTGAAGCGACACTGAAAGCCTTATCCGATGACCCAATAGTTCGTCGCGTCATAGTGGAAGACGAAGGTTGTGATGTTTCAGGATTCGTTGCCTCTTCTGAGGCAATCCGTCAGATCGAAAGCAAGACAGAGGCAGACTATGTCCTCCTCTGTACTGAGCCGGCACCTTTGTCCCTCGGGCAGAATGCGCTCCGAAGGCTGGTGGCTGTAGCTTGTGACAGTGGTGCAGCTATGGTTTACAGTGATCGTTATTCTATGGTGGGAGGGCATCGTGTCAATCATCCTTCCATCGACTATCAGTTGGGTAGTGTCAGGGATGATTTTGATTTCGGTTCTCTGCTGTTGATCCGCTCTTCGAAACTTCATGCTTATATTTCAGACCGTTCTTCTGATGCGTCTGCCAAGGATTATCAGTATGCTGCCCTTTATGATCTCCGACTCTTTCTGAGTCGTGAGGGCGGGAACCTTTTCCATCTGAATGAATACCTCTATACTGAGGAAGAGTTGGACGACCGCAAGAGTGGAGAGAAACAGTTTGACTATGTCAATCCCAAAAATCGTGCGGTCCAGTTGGAGATGGAGCAGGCAGTGACCGCCCATCTCGGGAAAATCGGGGCATTGATAGACCCTTATAAGAATAAGCGGCCGGATTTCGACCATGCGGAATTCAAGAATGAGGCTTCTGTCATCATCCCTGTTTTCAACCGTGAGAAGACCATTGCCGATGCTGTCAAAAGTGCATTGAATCAGGAAACGTCCTTCAAATATAATGTGATCGTGGTCAACAACCACTCGACTGACCGTACAGGAGAGATCCTGGATGAACTCTTACGTTCTGAGCAGTCTTCACAGGGAGCATCGAACGGCCGTCTGGTGCTCATCGTTCCTCATCGCACCGATTTGGGTATCGGGGGTTGCTGGAATGAAGCTGTCAACAGTGAGGCGTGTGGCCGTTTTGCCATGCAGTTGGATTCTGATGATCTCTATTCATCACCTCATACCGTCCAACGCATTGTGGACACTTTCCGCAGGGAAGGAACTGCGATGGTTATCGGTTCATACAGAATGTGTGATTTCAATCTTCACACCTTGCCTCCAGGGTTGATCGACCATGGAGAGTGGACGGATCAGAATGGCTGCAACAACGCTTTGCGGGTGAACGGCCTGGGATCTCCACGGGCATTCTTCACCCCTGCTATCCGTGAGATAGGTTTCCCGAATACCAGTTATGGCGAGGATTATGCTGTGGGCTTGATCTTCAGTCGCCATTACAGGATAGGCAGGATCTTTGATGAACTCTATCTCTGTCGCAGATGGGGCGGAAACAGTGACGCCAATCTGAGCGTAGAGAAAACGAATGCGAATAACTTATATAAGGACCGTCTCAGGACACTTGAGATCTCTGCCCGCCAACAGTTGAATGCCCATCCCTCTACATCAGAGGAAAAAAAAAGCCTGGTAGATTTTTTTGAGCGCCAACTCACAGTCTGGCCGACGGTGAGGAAACGCTACCAAGATTTGAGCAACGTACAGACGAAAGTCTTGGATACTGACGTCCGTCTGCAGTTCAATCCTGCAAGGATCGTGTCCACAGGCGCAAAGATAGATCAGAGCACACTCGCCCAACGGCCTTGTTTCCTCTGTGCCGAGAATCGTCCGGAGGAGCAGATGGAACTTCCTCAGGATAATGACTTCGAACTGTTGATCAATCCGTATCCTATCCTGCCGGTTCATTTCACTCTTCCGAAAAGGGAGCATCAGCCTCAGAGAATATCAGTTTGTTATGCTGAGATGCACCGCCTGCTTGAGAAATATGCCGGACTGATGGTCTTCTACAATGGCCCTGAGTGTGGCGCTTCAGCACCTGACCATGCCCACTTACAGGCTGGGACAAGCGGAGTGATCCCTCTGCAAATTAATTGGAAAGAGTTGAGTGCCAAGAGTGAGCCGGTGGTAAAGTTGAATGCAGAAGAAGGAATCAGTATATGCCAGGATTTCATTGTCCCGTTCTTCATCATTCGGAGCAGGAGTGCGGAAAGCGATGATCGTCTCTTTGCCCAACTCTACAAAGCTCTCGCCGGCATCAGATCATGTGGCTCGGGCACATCACATCCGGAGCCGATGATGAATATCGTTTCATGGAAGGACGGAGAGGACTATATCTCCGTTGTCATTCCGAGAAGGAAGCATCGCCCTGAGTGCTATTTCGCTACCGGAGAAAAGCAGTTCTTGGTATCCCCGGGGGCTCTGGATATGTCAGGGCTGATCATTACGCCCCGGAAAGAGGACTTTGAGAAACTTACGCTGGAGAAGGCTTCTGACATTCTCAAAGAATGCGGAGAAACGGATGAAGATATGGCAACAGTAGTCACTCTATTGCGGAAGAATAGCAAATAGGAGATTTCATGGACAAGACTTTTTCTACTCTAATCGTTACCGGACATCATGAGCCGGATGTGACTGTCGGCATTGTTTCTGCCACTCGGATGCATTTTGTCCTGAATGACGAGTACGTGATCGATGGCAATGCAGTGACCGGTGAACAGGACGTGAGTTGTTCTGGAGGAAAGATTCTCTGGCACGGTGAGGCGTATGGCCAACTCGCCTTTATTCCACGGAAACAGACGGCTTCTTTCTCTCTGGATGACGTGATGATCGGCGTAGGTTTCCATTGGGAGAGGACGGAGACGCAGGTGTTTCAAGGCGCACTCAACTTTGTCATGAACGGGGATAAGTTGTGCGCCATCAATCAACTGCCTGTCGAGGATTACCTGAAAAGTGTCATCTCGAGTGAGATGAGCGCGACATCTTCATTGGAATTGCTCAAGGCTCATGCAGTCATCTCCAGGAGTTGGCTGCTGGCGCAAATGGAAAAGCGACAACTGAACCCTCAGAAGTCTTCTTCGGTAGAACACTCGGAAACTCCTGGAGAGTTGATCAGGTGGTATGACCGTGATGACCACACGCTCTTCGATGTGTGTGCCGATGACCATTGCCAGCGCTATGAAGGGATCACGCGTGAGACTTCGCCGAATGTAACTGAAGCCATACGCCTGACTAGAGGAATGATTCTGGTCGATGACGGAAAGATCTGCGATGCCCGTTTTTCAAAATGCTGCGGTGGCGTAACGGAAGAATTTCAATATTGTTGGGAGGATACCCCAAAGTCCTATTTGACAGCCGTCCGGGATACGGCAGATGAACATTCTGACTTCCCTGACCTGACAGTTGAAGTTGAGGCTGACAAGTGGATCCGTTCTCAGCCCCCCGCATTCTGCAACACCCATGACCCGAAAATATTAGGTCAGGTGCTGAATGACTATGATCAGGAGACGAAAGACTTTTACCGTTGGAAGGTCGAATATACCCAGCAACAACTCCAGAAACTGATCTCGGACAAGTTACACATGGACTTTGGAGACATCAAAGACCTGCAACCGGTGCAGAGAGGCAGAAGCGGGCGCCTGTCGAAATTGAAGATCGTCGGTACCAAACGCACGCTGATCATTGGCAAAGAACTCGAGATCAGACGGACTTTAAGTCCCAGCCACTTGTACAGTTCGGCTTTCGTGGTAGACCGATTGGATCCGGACGACAAAGGTATTCCTGCCCGTTTCATCATTCTGGGCGCAGGCTGGGGACATGGCGTCGGACTCTGTCAGATCGGCGCTGCCGTGATGGGCGAGAAAGGTTATCCCTACGATCAGATCCTGCTCCATTATTACCGGGATGCAGAGCTGTTGAAAGTCTATTCCTGAAAGGTCGGATGCCGGAGCGAATGAATGTAAAACCTTCTATGACTGAGATAGCCTGAATACCCCTTCAAACTATCCGAAATCTAAATGATATGGAGATGAAAGACCAAATACGAAATCTTGCGGCTAAGCATAATTCTGCCAGACCTTGGACATGGGTGCCTTCCCTTTATTTTGCCGAAGGATTGCCCTACGTGACCGTCATGACCATTTCCATTATTCTTTACAAGCAATTGGGATTGAGCAATGCTTGGATCACCTTCTATACGTCCTGGCTCTATCTGCCTTGGGTCATCAAACCTTTCTGGCGACCGCTTATTGAACTGGCCAAGACCAAACGCTGGTGGATAGAGGCGATGGAACTTTTGATCGGGGCCTCATTTGGAGGAGTTGCCTTTACGATCCCTACAGCTTTCTGGTTGCAAGGCTCTCTTTTCTTTTTCTGGGTGATGGCTTTCTCGAGTGCAACGCATACTGCTGCAGCCGATGATTTTTATATGCAGGGGTTAGACGAGCATGGGCAGGTTTGTTTCTCAGGTATCCGTTCTACATTCTATCGTATCGCCACGATTTTCGGTCAAGGTGTCCTCGTGATGATTGCAGGCAATCTGCAGGTGATCTTTCGGAATGATATCCAATATTCCTGGAGTCTGCTCTTCTATGGCGTCATGGGACTTTTCCTGATGTTATGGATCTGGCATAATTATGTCCTTCCTCATCCTGAAGAAGAGAGGTCAAGCAAGGTGAGTCTGTCCGGAATAGGGAAGGGTCTCAAGAAGACATTCGTCACTTTTTTCACAAAGTATTCTTTGGGGCAAGTGATTTCGGGACTGTTTTTCATATTGCTTTATTGTGTTCCTCAAGGTTTCATGTTCAAAGTCTCGGCTTTGTTCCTGATAGATGCCCCTCACAATGGAGGTTTGGGACTTTCTCCCCAGGAGTACGGATTGGTGCAGGGAACAGTGGGTGTCATAGGACTGACCTTGGGAGGTCTGCTGGGCGGATACTGTGCAGGTAGGGATGGTTTGAAGAAATGGCTGTGGCCGATGGTCTTCGCTGCGACACTGCCCAATCTGCTGTATGTCTATCTGAGTTATGCCCTGCCTTCGAGTTTTACGGTTATCAATGTCTGTGTGTTCTTTGATCAACTCGGTTACGGGTTTGGCTTTACGGCTTATTTGCTCTATATGATCTATTATAGTCGGGGTCAACTCAAGAGTAGTCATTATACGTTGTGTTCGGCCTTGATGGCCTTGTCCCTGATGATTCCCGGTCTTTTTGCCGGGGCTTGTCAAGAGTTGGTAGGGTATCGTCATTTCTTTATCATTATCGTCTTCTCAAGTTTGCTTCTCTTCATCGTTTCGGCATTCATCAAACTCGACCCTGAGTTTGGTAAGAAAAGGGAAGAAGAGAAAGAGCAGGAAGAAGAGTGAGTGCAAGTAAAGGCTATCTTCGTTTCATAGGCTGATACTGCCATTGTTGAGAAATGAAGATAAGGTTGTCTGTCTTTCTCCTTATATGAATGAGTAGACCATAAAAAAAACAGGTATATCCGGATTGGATACACCTGTTTAAAAGAGAGTTTATGAAATCAGCTCGAATTGTTTATTTGATATAGCCATAGTATTCATCATCCGTAGAACAAGCCCACCATACAGGACAAGACCAGATCGCATCTTTCATAGCTAACTTGTTGGATGCCTCCAGTTGTGACAAGTTATAACTGCTTTCGATAGAACTCTGTTGGAATCTTTGGAACCAGTAAGTCAGGTCTGAAGGAGATTGGCCGGTGATCTTGTTGGTGGCCGTAAACTCAGCAGGTCTCTTATAGTCAGGGTAGACGACACCGAAGTTGCCTACGTTTCCTGCACTGTAATTGAAGCGCCGCATATCATTCCAAACCTCCAAGTTGATTCCCAAGGCGATCGTCTTCTGTCTCATGATGTCCGCCATCGTCAAGTTGGACGCATCCTGGCACACCGCCTTACTGCTCATGTAAGCGGCAATGTCGCCGTCGTTCATCGGCATCTCATCAGGATTCGTGCTGCCTGCAGATTTCCATTCATTCAAACGGGTCTGCATTCTGTCGAAGTTTGCCTGTATGCCCTCTTTATATGCTGCTAAAGCCTTAGCCTTGTCGCCCATACGGAAATAAACCTCGGCCTTGATAAAGCACATTTCAGAGTAAGTCAGTAAGTCCGTATCAGAATTCGGACGAGCATAGAATGTTCCGGTACCTCCTATAAAGTCATAGCCCGATGCAGGATAATAGCACAAATCCGTGGCACTTCTTCCACTTGTCGAAAGACTGTTGCTTCGCATATTCACGTAAAGCGTATCTCCGGCACGCCGGTAGTCTGTCGTATTGCAATAGGCGGATCCCGGAGCATAGGTGACAGTCACCTTACTTCCCGATACCGAGACCGGATGAATCTTCCGCATGGCAGTGACAAAGGTGTTGAGTGCCGTCGCGTCACTGATGTCGTAAGTCAGGTTGACGGCAGCAGAGGTGGCATAACTGGCATTGACCGGGCCGCCATTCTGTCTGATATCGGAATTCATCATGTCAACTCCTGCATCCCTTGACCAACCATAACTCAGGACCTTTCCGGTCTTGTTCAAGGCGATGTCCTTCATCATCGCAGGTACGAGTTTGCTCATACGAGGGTCGATAATCCCTGATCCTCCAGTAAACTGATTGGTCAGTAAATTGATGTACCATCTGGTCTCCCTTTGGGTAGAGCCGTAAGCGGTATAATCCCAAACAGAGGAAGTTTGGTAAGGATCGCCAACTGTGAAATTGGTCTCATCACCGTCTACATTATAGTTCTTTACAGACGTGTTGTCATCATTGGACTGTGGTCCCTTTTCCAATGCATCCAGAATATCCTGAGGTTTGAACAGGTCAGACTTTTTGGATAGACGCAGCATATAGCGGGCCTTTAGCCCATAGCACAATTTCAACCATTTGTCCTTGTCACCTTCGTTCCAGATGTCTCCGTCAGAGAATTTGGTTGCCGAAGCCGGTTGCTCTTTCTGAAAATAAGTAATTGCCGAGTCAAGACAATCCATACATTGATAGTAGATCTTCTTTCCGTCATCATAACCGGGGTTGGTCTTTCCGGTAAAAGCTTCAGACATCGGACTCTCACCGTAGAGGTCGAGCATGGTCATAAAACTCATGGCCTTCAGGCAGAATCCTGCTCCTTCATAGGAATAAGCATTCTCTTCCTTTGCCCGGTTGATCATAGGGTCTATATTTACTCCGGCACCCAGATAAATGTTCTGATAGACAGTGACAGAGACAACTTGGGTCGGATTCCATGCAGCCAGGAGACCGGCGCTGCTGGCGGTGGATGTTTGGGTGAGCAGTCCTGCGATCGTGCACGCCCTCATACTGGCACAGCCCCAGGCATAGGTATAGTAGTTTTCTATCCAAGGCAGGCGCTCTTTGATGGCTGCATTTTCTGATGTCGGGTTGTCAGGGTCAGTATTGACATCCAGATAGTTGTTACATGAAGCGGCTGTGGATAAGATAAAAGCGCCGAATAGTATATACTTTATTATTTTCATAATAGTTTTCTTTAGAATGTAATATTGATGCCGAACGAGAAGCCGGCTGTAGAAGGAACACCGCAATAGTCTATGCCGGAGGAGCCTGAACCGCCTGTGCCTGAACCGGCTGCGCTGACTTCCGGATCAAGTCCTTTGTAGTTGGTGATCAGAAGAAGGTTGGTTCCGGTCAGTGTGGCTACTAATCCCTTGATGATATGCTGGCTCTTCAGGAGGTCCTTGAAATCATAAGACAAGGAAATGGAACGTAGTCTGATCCAATTTGTCTTGGTGATGAAGTTGTCTGCATTCAAACAATAATTCTGCCAGTACTGCTGGATCATATAGTCTCCTGATTTTGTGGCACCATTGACTACATAGTTCTTCCCGGACTCATAAGTGTAGCTTACGTCTTTACCGGTAGTACTGGAAACACCATTTACAGTGACCTGTTTCCGATCCAGGGTCTTCGTGCTGAGGCCGTTGCTGATCAGGTAATATTCAGTTCCGTTATAGATATCTCCCCCTAATCTCAAATCGAGCAGGAAGGAAAGGTTGAAGTTCTTATAAGTCAAACTGTTGTTCAGTCCTCCTATCATCTTCGGTTCACGGTTTCCTACGATGTTCGTCGTCACCTTACTGTCTTCGTAAAGTCCCGTCGTTTCGTCTACAATGTAGTGGTCTTTGCCATCACCGCCTTTTGCCGTAAGAAACTGGTCACCTGTCAAGCCTTGGAAATAACCGTTGGGGATAGAACCGGCTTTGGCTCCACCTACTTGAGCGTCAGTTACGTAAAATACGCCTACACCGTCTATGAACTTCCCCAGTCGGCCTCTGTTGCCGGATAGACTCAAGGTCGTTTCCCATTGAAAATTATTTGTCATGATCGGTTTTCCTGTTATGGCCAATTCCATACCTTTATTGGTGACAGAACCGCCGTTGAGCGTCAGGAAGATATAACCGGTAGACTGTGTCAGACGAGGAGAACAGATCTGATTTCTGGTCTTGGTATAATAGTAGGTATAGTCAACACTTAAACGGTCATTGAAGAAATGCAATTCTGTTCCAAGTTCGTTAGCTGTCTGAATTTCAGGTTTCAGGTCATAACTTCCTCCCGTCCAGTTGTTGCCCAGGGCGAGTTTGCCGCCATTGACAGTCGCTACAGGCCACAAGTAAAAACTCGTGGAATAGGGATCAGCATCCTTTCCGACTTGAGCCCATGAAGCACGAATCTTGCCGAACGAAAGAATATTGTTCTTGGGGAGCAGTTCTGAAAATACAAAACTCCCCGATACAGAAGGATAAAAATAGGAGCGGTTTTTAACTGGCAATGTCGAGGACCAGTCATTGCGCCCTGAAACGGTCAGGTAAGCCAAACTTTTGTAGGAGGCGCGGAACTCACCGTAAACACCGACCAGGCGCTTCCGGATGGTCTGGTCTCTCAGGAACTGATCAGCAGTGGCAATATTACTGAAACTGATTACTCCGGGTGAAACGAAATCGTATCCCCAATCCGTATTGTTCAGTATTTTGGTGCTTTCAGTAGTTGTACCCAGCAGGAGATTGAAATCAAAATCACCAAAGGTTTTGTTCATGTTGGACATGACGTTGGTCGAGATATATTGGTAATCTTCCCGACTCTTGCTGAGGAATCCGTTCTGGTATTTCTCCAGCAAGGCGCCACCGGGGGCCTCATACGTATAGGAGTTGGTCGTATACTTATCAATACCCGTCCTGGCTGTGATGTTCCACCAAGGCGTCAGTTTCAGTTCGGCATACAGTGATCCTGTGAAGCGTGACGTCTCATCGGTCATTTTGTTCTTGTTCAAGATCCAGTACGGGTTTTCTACGTCATCCTGCAAGTCCTGAAGGCCTTCGAACATCCGGTATTTTGAGCCGTCATCATTCAGATAATGCTTCATGTCATCACTGGGAGACCAGCCATAGACAGCTTCCAAAGCACCGTTTCCGCCTTGTCCGGAAATACCTCCTGCCGTGAGGGTCTTTTTCGTGTTGGCCTGGGAATAGGCTACTCCGGCACCGACAGTCAGGAAGTCACCATATTTCTGTTCTCCGTTGAAACGGAATGTGGTCTTCTTGAAATCGGTCGTCGGGATGATACCTGTCTGATCATAATTGGATCCGGAAACATAGAAGTTGTTGTTCTTGCCTCCACCTGATACACTTACGCTGTTATCAAAGATGTTTCCACCCTGAAAGAAATCACCTAGGTTATCATACGATTTTCCATCGATCTCCTTTCCCCATGACTGGGTCGTGTAGTCGCTGAAGGTACCTGCCTCATTGTAATAGCCTCGGCCATAGGTCTTCTGTATATCCGGCAGGCGGTTTGCCCACGAATAGGTATACTTGCTGTCTACATTTACACGTACAGTGCCCTCTTTACCTTTTTTCGTCGTGATGATGATGACGCCGTTTCCGGCACGTGAACCATAAAGGGCAGCAGCGGCGGCACCTTTAAGGACAGATATGTTTTCAATATCCTCAGGGTTGATATCCATCACACGGTTGCTGAAGGTCGTAGCGGTCTTTGTTACACCGTCAGTGGCTGAATTGCCGCTGTTGACGGTAGAGTTGTCATAGATGATCCCATCGACAACGAACAGAGGTTGGTTGTCTCGGGTTTCACTTGCAGAGTTACCGCCACGGATCACAATATTAGAGCCGGCTCCTGCAGAACCGCCCGACTGCGTGATGTTCAATCCCGGTATTTTGCCGTCAAGGGAGTTGATGACGTTAGTGGATTTGTTCTTTAATAGTTCCGCGGAGTTCATATCCGAAACGGAATAGCCCAATGCTTTCCGGTCTTTCTTGATTCCCATTGCCGTCACGACGACTTCATTCAGGGAATGGGAGTTTTCTTCAAGGACGATCTTGTAACTTGAAGCATTTGTTATAGTGACCTTTTTGTCGACAAAACCTAAATAGGAAATGTGCAATACACTTCCGACTGGTACATTTAATGTGAACTGGCCGTCAACATCAGTGACAACCCCCGAGTGTGTACCATCCACTCTAATACTTGCCCCGATGACAGGATCACCTGACGGGCTCACAACTTGTCCTGAAATACGCCTTAAATTTCCATTGTCTTGTTGTAATATCTCATTAGATGTTGTCGAAGGAAGATGAGCTGATATCCCCCCTATAGGCAATCCTAACAACAAACAGGACAAAAGTGACAAAGAGTAACGTTTCTTTATACAACTAAAATTTTAATTTTAAATCCGTAAGCATGATCATGCTATTCATAAACCCAATTATTATTACATCTCTCGACATTCTTTTTCTTTATAGAATTTTGTGATTGATTCAATTCCCCAGATCATTGTTGACTTCATTTGCCAATTCCTCAGTTGGATAACGTAATGGTGTTTGTTGGAAACTAACGAGAAATCCTGTCGATCAAAATCTGTTTACTGTCGTCGTCTTATCCTCATTAAATCTCTTTTAATCCAAACTTTGTTATATGTACAAAGTGATTCCGTTATTGCTTTATATATTCCTATGTGATTATTATAGGCGCAAAGTTATATCTTTTTATCGTATTGTGATATATTTTAATGTCGTTTTGAGTATTATACTAGTTGTGCATTTCGAATTGATAGTAATTACTATACTTTATATTACTTATTGATATAGTATATTGTTAATTACAACCGAATCGTAATAATAAATAGTTTATTTATTTATATTAGGAATTGTCTGTCGAAGTAATTCGTAAAATTTGTACCTTTGCAGCAACGTGTGTGACCTTTGATATAAAAGAGGTTTTCCACTATAAATTTCCGCGATCTGTCTTCCTTTATCATTTCAGGAAGAAAGGTGAATTTGTATTTGAGATTAGAATAGGGAGGAATAAGTAAAAAGATGAAAAAACGGATGAGTGTCTTATCGAATTATAATTTTTTACTATCTTTGTCTCAAATCTAAATCGCATGGAAATGAAAAATCAGTTGCTGGCTTTCCTTTTGTTTTTTATGGGTTGTACTGTGGGAATGGCACACTCTTCTCAGGATAATCAGGTTCTTAACGGTGATGCTCAGACATCGATTTATTTGCCTATGCTTCAAAACAAAAGGGTAGCTCTCTTTTCCAATCATACGGGTATGGTGAACGGACAACATATCCTTGATCACCTATTGGCGTGCCACATGAAAGTGACCTGTATCCTCTCTCCTGAACATGGCTTCCGGGGGAATGCCGATGCTGGGGAACAAGTTGGCAACAGTGTAGACCCTCAGACGGGAATCCCTATCCGTTCTCTTTACGAAAGTGGTGACAGTACGAGTTTGGGAGCTTATCTTAAGAAAAACGCGGATATCTTAGTTATTGATATTCAGGATGTGGGACTTCGGTTTTATACCTATTATATAAGTATGTATCAGTTGATGGATCAATGTGCCCAACTGAATCTGCCGGTCCTAATCCTTGATCGCGCCAATCCCAACGGCTTTTATGTCGACGGTCCCATACTCGACATGAAATATAAGTCGGGAGTGGGCATCCTCCCTATACCTGTCGTCTATGGGATGACTTTGGGAGAATTGGCACGTATGATCAACGGGGAAGGGTGGTTGACAGACAAACGGGTTTGTCCGCTCACTGTTGTTCCGTGCAAGAACTACACGCACCGGACAAAATACCGGATCACGGTGGCTCCCTCTCCGAACCTACCAAATATGAAAGCTGTATACCTTTATCCATCCTTGTGTTATTTTGAAGGGACGGTTGTCAGTTTGGGAAGGGGGACCGATTTTCCTTTTCAGGTCTATGGGCATCCGAATATGAAGGGGTGTACCTTTACGTTTACACCCCGCAGCAAGGTAGGAGCGAAGAATCCGCCTTTGCTCAACCGGAAATGTTATGGCGTGGACTTGAGGAATGTTTCGGATCAGGAGATATGGCGGAAAGGACTCGACCTGAGTTATATCATCGATGCCTATCACAAGTTGGGTGTCGGGGATCAATTCTTCACGTCCTTTTTCGAAAAACTGATTGGTGTGGATTACGTGCGGAAGATGATCGAACAGGGGAAAACTGCCGATGAGATCAAGGCCTGCTGGAAAGCAGACGTCGTGAAATTCAAGCAGCAGCGTGCGCCATACCTGTTGTACCGTGACGAATGAGAGAAAACTGACATCTGTTATATGAAAAAATCATCCGATATTTAATATTCTGAGATATGTCTCCAACAATTATTCTGATTACCGTAGTTGCTTATTTTGTCGTACTCTTTGCCGTCTCGTTCTTTTCCGGGCATCAGGCAGACAATGCTGCCTTTTTCACCGGCAACCGCCAGTCGAAATGGTATATGGTCGCCTTTGCTATGATCGGTGCCAGCATTTCCGGAGTGACGTATGTCTCTGTTCCGGGAATGGTGAATGTCAGTGGATTCGGTTATCTGCAACTTGTCATGGGATTCATCGTGGGACAGTTGATCATTGCCTTTATCCTGACACCTTTATTTTATAGGATGCATCTTACCTCGATCTATCAGTATCTCAGTGACCGTTTTGGCATGGCCTCCTATCATACCGGCGCATGGTTCTTCTTCATTTCCAAGATGCTTGGCGCTGCCGTCCGGTTGTTCCTTGTCTGCATTACCCTGCAACTGCTCGCTTTCGGACCTTTGGACATCCCTTTTTGGGTGAATGTCATCTTTTCCGTTGGCCTAGTGTGGCTTTATACTTTCAAGGGAGGTGTGAAGTCCATTATCTGGACTGACTCCCTGAAAACTTTATGTCTGGTCGTCTCTGTCGTGCTCTGCATCTATTTTATTGCCCACGACATGAATTTCTCTTTCATGACGATGATGAAGAAGGTCGGAGACAGCACTTATAGTAAGGTGTTTTTCTTTGATGACGTCAATGACAAGGAGTATTTCTTCAAGCAGTTCTTTGCAGGGATCTTCACCATGGTGGCCATGAACGGCCTCGATCAGGATATGATGCAGCGCAATCTGAGTTGCCGGAATTACCGTGAGTCACAGAAGAATATGATCATCAGTATTCTGCTGCAGTTTGTCGTTGTCGCCACCTTCCTAGTGCTCGGCGTCCTGTTGTATTTCTTTGCTTCAGCTCATGGCATTAAAGATATTGGTGACAAACTTTTCCCCGTGGTCGCTACCGGAGGGTATCTCCCTGTGATCGTCGGCATACTCTTTATCATCGGGTTCGTCTCATCGGCTTATAATGCCGCAGGTTCGGCCCTGACTGCATTGACGACATCGTTCACGGTCGACATCCTAGGGATAAAAGGCAAGAGCGAAGCGCAGGTTTCCCATATCAGACGTCAAGTACATCTCGGCATGGCACTGCTCATGGTCCTGACAATCATCGTCTTTAATATTCTGAACAATACCAGTGTCATTGACGCCGTCTACATCTTGGCAAGTTATACCTATGGGCCGATCTTGGGGATGTTTGCCTTCGGCATGATCATCAGAAAACCCGTCCGTGACAAATTTGTTCCGGTCGTTGCCTTGGCTGCCCCCTGTCTCTGCCTTATCCTCGACGAAAATTCAGAACGCTGGTTCAATGGTTATCATTTCAGTTATGAGATATTGATCTTCAATGCCCTCTTTACGTTTATCGGGATGTGCCTGTTGATCAAGAAAGAAGAGCATACAACTCAAAAAGCGATTAAGAAATTATAAATATAAATATGGTACACACTCGTTTTATCTTATTGTCTCTGTTTGTCGTTATCGGCATCACCGTTTCCGCCCAATCCCTGCAAAAGGTCTCTCCTGAAGAGGTAGGACTGGATGCCGGACAACTTGCCTATGCTGATCAACTGATAAATAATGCCATAGCGGAAGGCCGTACTCCCGGTGCTGTCCTGGCTGTGGTCCGTCATGGCAAGATGGCTTATCTGAAGGCCTATGGCAATCGTCAGGTTTATCCTTCCAAAAAACCGATGACAACAAACACGATTTTCGATATGGCTTCATGCAGCAAGAGTATGTCTACTGCCATTTGCGTGATGGCGCTCATGGAAAGGGGACAGCTGAGACCTTCAGATCCTGTAAATGAATACATACCCGATTTCAAAAGTTGGCGCGACGGCAAGGACAGCGTGACCATAAAGATCGTCGATCTGCTCACTCATACTTCCGGGTTGCCGCCTTATGCGCCTGTACAGGAACTGAAAGAGAAATACGGAGCCCCGAATCCGGAAAAACTGATGGACTATATTTCCACCTGCAAACGCGACTTCAAACCTGAGACCGATTTCCAATACAGTTGTCTGAACTATATCACCCTCCAGCATATCGTCGAGCGTCTTTCGCATCAGAGTCTGAGGGATTTTGCAGCGAAGAATATTTTCATTCCTCTGGGAATGGATCATACAGACTATTTGCCTTGCAAACAGGACCGTAAAGGCAAGTGGATCAACACGGACCGGCCACGTTGGATAAAGAATGGGGAGGCTGAAGGCGTGACTCCTATTGCCCCTACAGAGAAACAACCTGACGGAAGTGTGCTCTTGGGACAGGTGCATGATCCTTTGGCAAGGGTAATGAATGGAGGAATTTCAGGTAATGCGGGCGTGTTTACAACTGCTGATGACGTCGCCGTGCTCTGTGCCGCGCTCTTGAACGGCGGAACATGGAACGGGCATAGGATACTGCACCCGCTGACCGTGAAAATGATGACGACCGTACCTAAAGGCCTTGAAGCTTTCGGCAGAACGATGGGATGGGACAACTCGTCTCCTTACGCCTCTCTGAAAGGGGATATGCTCGGCAAGGATACCTATTGCCATTCCGGTTATACAGGAACGTCTATCGTCATAGACCCTGACCATGACCTTGCCATCATTCTGCTCACCAACGACGTTCATCCGGTAGACAAGACTAATGTCATCCGATTGCGCACAATGGTCGCGAATGTTGTGGCCGGTAGTCTTATCGGAAAATGAATCCCATCGGAAAGTGAATCCCGAACGCTTTTAGTCTTGATCGATGAAGCGCTTGGTGAGGTCCCCGTATTGGTCGATCCGACGATCTCTGAGGAAAGGCCACCAGCGACGTACTTCTTCGCTGTGGGCGAGGTCAACGTTCAAGACGATACTTTCCTCTTCTTTTTCACTGGCTTGGTAAAAGAGTTCGCCCTGAGGACCGGCTATAAAACTCGACCCCCAGAACTGGATGCCTTTAGTCTGTCCGCTGGGATCCGGTTCCAGTCCAACTCTGTTGACTGCTACTACAGGAATCCCGTTAGCGACAGCATGTCCGCGTTGTACGGTTGTCCATGCCTCCCTTTGCCGTTGCTGCTCGTCTTTGGAATCATGACTGTCGTACCCGATGGCCGTAGGATAGATGAGAATCTCAGCACCCTGAAGGGCCATGAGACGCGCAGCTTCAGGATACCATTGATCCCAGCAGACCATGACCCCAAGTTTGCCTAAAGATGTATTGATGGGGTGAAACCCCAAGTCGCCGGGCGTGAAATAGAATTTCTCATAATAAGCCGGATCGTCGGGGATATGCATCTTGCGGTATTTGCCGGCGATGGAGCCGTCTTTCTCTATGACGACTGCGGTATTGTGGTAAATACCGGCGGCACGCTTCTCGAAAAGAGAGGTGACGATCACCACTTTGAATTGCTTTGCCAATTCTCCGAACAGCCCTGTCGAGGGACCCGGAATGGGTTCTGCAAGATCGAAGTTATCTACGGATTCTGTCTGACAGAAGTAGACACTGTTGTGGAGTTCTTGAAGAACGATGAGTTGTGCGCCGCGTTTGGCGAGGTCATCGATGCCTTCTGCCAGGCGCTTGATATTGTCAGCGCGGTCTGTCGTGTTGTGTTGTTGGAGAATTCCTATTTTGATTTCTTTTGTATTCATCCTGTTTTCCTTTTGTTCTGGTTGCTCAATTCTTGTTTCTGATGATTCCTGTCGGGAATTGCATCGTCAGGCAGTGCAATGAGCCATGCTGCCGGATGACGGTGCGGGCGTCTATGCCGATGATCCTCTTGTCGGGGAAGGCTTTGGAAAGTATCTTGCCGCTCGACCGGTCTTTTTCTGCCTGGTGGTATGTCGGGTAGAGGATGGCGTGATTGGTGATGACGAAATTGGCGTATGTCGCAGGCAGCCGCTCTCCATCCTCGTAGATGGGATCCGGCATAGGCAACTCCAACAGTTGGTAGGGAGTACCGTTCAAAGTCCTCAAGGACTGCAGTTGCTGCTCCAAGAGTTTGAAATCTTCATATTGGGAGTCCTTCTCGTCCTGACATCCCATATATAATAAGGTGTCATTCGGGGCCGTCCTGACAATCGTGTCGATATGCCCGTCAGTATCATCACCCTCCAAAAGTCCATGTTCAAGCCAGATCATGCGTCGGGCACGAAAGACAAATTTGAGTTTCGATTCTATCTCTTCTTTTGTGAGGGGTTGGTTTCTGTGCGGGGCCATCAGACAATGGGTGGTCGTAAACAGAGTGCCTTCCCCGTCACTCTCGATGCTTCCGCCTTCAAGGACAAAATTTTCATGGTCTTCTCTTTCCCCATTGAATGCGCCTTGCTCATAAAGGCTGCGGTTGATCCGGTCATCGAGGTTTGAAGGAAACTTCTCCCCCCAACCGTTGAAATGAAAGTCGAGGAGAAGTCCTGCAGGTTGTCTGCCCTTATTATCTTGTTCCGGTGAATAGGATGTCTCGGTATTGGCAGGCACAGATGCTTTGACCGGTCTGTTGCTCTGGGGGAGTAGGGTGAGAAAGCCATGGTCTCGTGCCCATGTGTCATTCGTATCACAGGAATAGAAGAGAATATTCCCGATCAGTTTTTGCCCAAGTCGTTCTTTCAGGAGTTGTCTGACCGATTCGACATGTGGGGTGACGACCAGAACTTTTTCATCTTCAGCAATATGGCGTGCCAGTTCGACAAAGGTATCCGTGATCTCTTTAAGATACGGCTTCCAGTCTGTCCGGTCATGCGGCCACGTCAACTGAATGCCACTTTGCAATGCCCATTCTGCCGGAAGATAAAAGAGGTCGTTTTCTTTTGTTCTCGTCATAGTTCTTTGGTTTCTGATAAGATGATTTACAAAGGTAATCAAAAGTTTTGTGTCCGCCCTTTCCTGTGATGGAAAAATGACAGACAGGTTTGAAAAACAGTGGAGGGGCAGACCAACATCTGGGACACGTCTCAAGGATAAAGAGAAGAGGACTGTCAAATACGGTGAAAGAGATAGACAAAATTCGTTAAACTGACTATTTATCCTACTTTCTTTCAATGAAAATGACTATCTTTGTAAATTAAAAACATAGAAAGTGGAATAGCGTGAAAATACAGAAGGTGATTGATGCCCTTGAACAATTCGCGCCTTTGCCCCTGCAGGAAGACTATGATAATGCCGGCTTGCAAGTGGGATTAACAGAGGTGGAAGTCTCAGGGGCTTTATTGTGTCTGGACGTTACTGAGGCCATCATTGACGAGGCAGTGGAGAAAAACTGCAATCTTGTCGTCAGCCATCATCCCCTTATCTTTCATAAACTGCATCGTATAAGCGATGAGGATGCCGTGCAGCGGACGGTCAGAAAGGCTCTCGAACATCATGTGACTGTCGTTTCCATGCATACGAATATGGATGCCGTTGAGGGCGGAGTCAACTATAAGATAGCTGAAAAACTCGGCTTGCGGGATCTTCATTTCATCGGTAAGCGGCAGACTGTAGAGGTCAAAAGCCTTTCGGATGACAATATGCCCGTCTGTAAGCGTCATGGTGGTGAGGGTGTCATCGGTGAATTCCCCGAAATGGTGGCTGCGGATGATCTCGTGCTGATGCTGCGCCAGCGCTTTGAAGTGGAATGTGTGCAATGCAATCAATTGCTGAGGCGGGAGATCCGTAAGGTAGCTCTCTGTGGAGGTGCCGGGAGTTTTCTGCTGGATGAAGCTATTCGTGCAGGTGCTGACGCATTCATAACAGGCGAAATGCATTATCACGAATTCTTCGGTCATGACCAGCAGATTCAGATTTGCGTGATCGGGCATTATCAAAGTGAGCAATACACCAAGGAGATATTCCGTCAGATCATCGAAGACAAGTGTCCGGGTGTAAGATGCTGTCTGTCGGAACTCAATACGAACCCGATATTATATTTTTCTTAATCAGTAAATTCAATCAATAAAGTATAAAATTATGGCAAAGAAAGATCCTACGGATTTGACAGTTGAAGAGAAACTGAAGACTTTGTATCAGTTGCAGACGACCTTGTCAGCCGTTGATGAGAAACGAGAGTTAAGGGGTGAACTGCCTTTGGAAGTAAAGGACTTGGAAGATGAAATCGTCGGCTTGACTACGCGTTTGGAAAACATCCAGAAAAGTATAGCTGAGTTTCAGGCTGCCGTTAAGAAGAAAAAAGGTGAAATCACGGATGCACAGGCCAGTGTAGACCGCTATAAAAAGCAACTCGACGATGTTTCCAACAACCGTGAATACGATACGTTGAGCAAGGAAATCGAGTTTCAGACTCTGGAGATCCAACTTTGTGATAAGAAGATCAAAGAAGCTCTCGTCACTATCGATGAAAAGACTCGCGACCTGGAGAATGCCCAACAGATGCTCGATGACAAGAAGAAGGATCTGGAAGACAAGAAGAATGAACTTGACGAGATCATGGAGGAAACGCGTGTCGAGGAGGAGAAACTGAAGACGAAGGCTGCTGAATTGGAGAAGAAGATCGAGCCTCGCCTGTTGACGAGTTTCCTTCGCATCCGTAAAGGCGCACGCAATGGCTTGGGAATTGTAACGGTCCAGCGTGATGCCTGCGGTGGTTGCTTTAACAAAATCCCGCCACAGCATCAACTCGATATCAAGATGCATAAGAAAATCATTGTCTGCGAGTACTGTGGTCGCATTCTGATAGACCCTGAACTTGCCGGCATTAAAACGGAAGCAACTTCTAAAGAAGAGAAATCAAAGCGCAAGCGGACTGTGAGAAAGTCAACACGCAAGTCTGCTGAGACTGAGGATAAGGATTAAAATAAAGGAGAAGTCCTTTAAGGGATATAAAAGAGGAATTCTGTCTATTGAATAGACGGAGTTCCTCTTTTCTTGTCTGTTGATGGAGTCGTTCTTCCTCGTCAACCCTTACTTAAGGTATGACGTTGAAGATGTCAGGCCGTCAGGCCACAAGTATACTGCCGATGCGGAGAGAAGGTGTTGGCGCATTTGCCGGTGCCTATCCCTGATGGAATACATAGGATTAAACGGACATTGTGGACCAAAAAATGAGAACTCGCAGTTTCTCGAAAGGGAGCCGTCTCCTTTCTCGAATGTACCGCCCGCCTTTCTCGAAAGTGCCGTCCCTCTTTCGAGAAAGATAGATATGATACTTTGTGATTATTAATCAGTAATTTAAAACTTCAAATATGATATATTTGATGACTAAATTCATAATACTGATTCTACGGAGTGAGCCTCTTCCTAAATGTTTGGCGCTGATTTGAGAGTTTGCTGTAGTCTGGAGAACCAACCTGAAGACCATTGCATCAAGGCATCGAATACCCCTAATAATGTGAAATGCCAAATTGGCATTATTGCGTGACAATTTGTCTTGTTTCCCCTATAGGCACAGTAATTGCAAACTGCTTAGTGAAGCTCGGAAGTTCGAAAGAACCGAAGGACTTCAGAGAGTTTCAAAATCCTGCAGAATCGAGGAATTCTCAATAGAAGTTGAATAAATAAAGAAATAAAAATAGGAGGTATTTGATATGTTGCTTGCTCGTAGAAATAATAAATCAGATTTGATGTCAAACTTCTTTGACAACTTTTTTGATACAGACTTGGTTCCTATGATGAATACAACAGCACCTGCTGTCAATATCAAGGAAAATGATAAAACTTATACTATGGACATCGCAGTTCCCGGATTGAAAAAGGATTATTGCCTGGTCAATGTGGATAAGGACGGCAACTTGAACGTCAAGATAGAGTTCAAGAAAGAAGATAAGGATGAAAACAAGAAAGAACACTATCTTCGTCGCGAATTCTCTTATGGAGACTATGAACAGAGTTATGCCTTACCGGAAGATGTCGATCCTGAACATATTTCCGCTAAAGTCAACGAAGGCGTACTCGAGATTCAATTGCCGAAATTGGCTAAGACCGTAGAAAAGAATGTCCGTAAGATCGAAATCGCTTAAAAAGGCGTTTAAAAGAATTGATTATATTTCATAAATATATTTAACAAACTATATTTCTGAGGGCTTCCCCGATACCGTTTAGATGAATACGATATCCATCAGGCGGTAGGAGACCTGAAGAAAGATAAATAAGAAAGGAAATACATTATGTTACTTGCACGTAGAGATAATTCAGATTTGATGCCAAATTTCTTTGATCGGTTTTTTGATACTGATTGGGTTCCAATGATAAATACTACAGCTCCGGCTGTGAATGTCAAGGAGTCAGAAAAAGCATATACAATGGATGTCGCCTTCCCTGGACTGAAAAAAGAAAACTGCAATATCAGTGTGGATAAGGACGGCAACTTAGAGGTGAAGGTAGAGGCTAAGAAAGAAAATAAGGAAGAGAATAAGAAAGAGCACTATCTGCGCCGCGAGTTCTCTTACGGGAACTTTGAACAGAGTTATGTTCTGCCGGAAGATGTCAACAAAGAGCAGATCTCCGCTAAAGTCAATGACGGCGTGCTCGAAATTGAATTGCCGAAATTCCAGAAATCTGAAAAACAGCAAAATAGCCGCGTCATCAATGTCGATTAACTGGTGCGCGAACTGATTCATGACGATGAAACGAAAAGGATGTCACTCAAAGAGTGATGTCCTTTTTTTGTTGTGTACAGATGCCTTTTCAAACAATAATACGGTCGGTCTTGGAGCGGTGGAAAGTTGGTTATTCTCCATTTTTCCAGGTAAAAAGGTCTCTATTTCTAGGCATTTTTAATCTTTTTAGCTTTTTGTTTGGAGTTAATAATATTTTTTAGTACTTTTGTCTGGAATATTATGAATCTGAGATTTAGTGAAGAAGATTGGTTTCTATATTGTAATGATCATATTTCTTTGTTCGGCTTGTCAATTTAAGTGGAAGCCGTTCAATGATGACTTGTCTGAACCCAAACTGGAGATTCAGCGCTATGATCGTCTTGAGAGCCGGTATTTTACGACCGGTGACTATTCTGCCCTACAGCAGATGAATACGGATTATCCCATTGAAACCAGAACGCTTATAGAGAAAATGCTGCAGTTAGGGGAGATCTATGATCCTAACATGAGACAGAAGTTCCTGATCTACTTTCAGGATTCCACCCTCCAGTCGATTATCGCTGATGTGGAGACTGAATATGCCAATATGGATGACCTCAACGAAGAGTTGAAGAAAGCTTTCAGTAATCTGGAAGATTGGATTCCTGATATTCCCAAACCTGTTTTTTATGCCCAGATAGGAGCCCTGACGCAGAGCGTTGTCGTAGGGGACAAGTCGGTGGGCGTCTCTCTGGATAAATACCTCGGAGTCAACTATCCTTTGTACAAGAAGAATTACCCGTTCAATCAGCGTCAGTCGATGACGCGCGCCTTCGTCGTTCCGGACTGTATCAATTTCTATCTCCTCAGTTTATATCCCCTGAAAAACTCAGACCGGCGTACCCGCTGGGAGCATGACATGCATATGGGTAAACTGATGTGGATCACGAACAAGGCAATAGGTAATAATATTTACGATACACCTTATGTGCGGATCGTCAATCATTATATGAAGCATCACAAATTGTCTATTCCCGATCTGTTGAAGTTGGATGACTATTCGGTACTGAAATAGGCGCCCTTGTCCGGGATAATGGATCATTCTCAAATCATGTTCCTCATGAAGAAATTATTGACTTTTTTATTGGTTGTTTTTATGGTATCCGGTATAAATGCTGCGAAGGTCTTGGATCTGAAATCAATTGCTGCCGGTGATTTTGCAGGGCAGAAAATCAATGGCATCAACGCCATTCAGGGCACAGACCAGTATGCCAGCATTAGTAAAGACGGTAAACAGATTATAAAATATGCCTTCAAAACGGGTAAGAAACTGGCGGTATTGTTCGACGTCTCCAATACGAAAGGGGAGAAGATCGATAAGTTCTCCAGTTATATCATGAGCCCTGACGGTAAAAAACTGTTGATCTGTACAAATGTACAACCTGTCTACAGACGGTCCTATAGAGCGGATTTCTTCATTTATGACATGAAAAGCAGAGTGTTGAAAAAACTCTCACAGGGTGGATCTCAACAGATTCCGCTTTGGTCTCCTGACAACAAGCATATTGCTTTTGTAAGAAACAATAATATTTTCATTACAGACGGTGATCATGAGAGCCAGATCACTTCCGACGGTAAATTCAACTTTATCATCAATGGGATTCCTGATTGGGTCAATGAGGAGGAATTCAGTTTCAATACTGCGATGACCTGGAATGCCGACGGCTCTTCTTTGACATGGATAAAATATGATGAGAGTAAGGTGAAGACCTATATGATATGAACCCCAAAAGTTGGACGTTAATTGAACATTAATTATTTACTTCTCTATAATGAGCTCGGTATTGTACCGGGCTCATTCCATTTAATCTTAACTTGATTCTCTTTTCATTATACCATTTG